>NZ_LAVL01000025.1 GCF_001083785.1 Nonomuraea sp. SBT364 | reverse complement strand
GTGCGGGCCGGTGGGCTGCTGGGGCCAGCGGCGCCGGATCGTCACGTCGGGGTCGGGCTGGCCGGGCTGCTCTGGATTCATGATGTCCTCGACGCTCGGGCAGAGCCGGATTTTCCCAACATTGTCACATCTGCGGAGCCTGTGCGGTGCACGGCTCAGGCGGGCCCGTCGGCGGGAGGCTGCCACCCCGGCTGCGGACCGGCCGGGGGCTGCTGCGCGGGCGGCTGCTGCGGCCAGCCGGGCTGCGAACCCTGAGGTCCGTACTGACCTTGAGGACCGTAGTGACCTTGAGGACCGTACTGCCCCTGCTGCCCGTACTGCCCCTGCGGACCCTGCGGACCCTGCGGACCCTGCGGGGACTGCCAGGGCTGGGGCTGGGGCTGGGGCTGCGGGCCGGCCGGGGACGTGGGCCCGTTGCGCCGGGCGAGCACGGCGCCGATCAGCAGCCCGACACCCGCCACGGTGAGCACGAAGGAGAGCAGGTTGATGATCAGGAACGCCACGTCGATGCCGCCGGGGCCCACGGATCTGAGCAGGAGCTCCAGCGACAGCGACTGCCCTAGCCGCAGGACGGCGTCGAGGAACAGCGCGAGGCAGCCGAGCATTCCCAGGGTCGCCGCACGCCCGTGGGTGCGCCGGTTCATGCCCAGCAGCACGGTGCCCACCAGCAGCAGCACGCAGAGCAGCCCGGTGGTGCCGATCCCGATGAAGTTTCCGAAGAAGTTCGACATGCGGTTCAGGTCTCCAGCCCGTTGAGGGGACGTCCGCGTAGAGACGTTACGGGGTGACGCGCGCGAGATCCACCGCCTCGCTCAGGGACTCCAGGTCGAAGGCGCCCTGGTGGCGCAGGCCGTTGACGAAGACGGTCGGCGTCCCGCGGACGCCGCTGTCATGGCCCGACACCTCGTCCCGGGCGATGCGGGCGGTCTGGGCGGTGATGTCCGGCCACGGGTCCACGCCGAGCCCGGCGGCGTAGCGGGCCAGGTCCTCGTCGGTGAGGTGGCGCTGGTTGCGGAACAGGAGGTCGTGCATCTCCCAGAACCGGCCCCCGGCGGCCGCGCCCTCCGCGGCCAGCGCGGCGGCCATGGCGCGCGGGTGCACGGTGCGCAGCGGGTAGTGCCGGAAGACGACCCGCAGGTCCGGATGGCGGCGGCGCAGTTCCTGGAGCACCGGGTGGAGGCGGCCGCAGTAGGGGCATTCGAAGTCGCCGTACTCCACGAGGGTCACCGCCGCGTCCCGGGGGCCCCGCACGTGGTCGTCCGGCCCGACGGGCTCGCTGAGCAGGACCGGCGGTTCCTCCTCCGGCTCCGTCTCGGGCGGTGCGCACACGCCGCCCCGGTCCCAGGCCAGCTTGAAGATCACCCAGCCGAGCAGCGCCGACAGCATCGACCCCGCCAGGATGCCGATCTTCGCCTCGCTGTGCACGAGCGGGTCCTCGAAGGCCAGGTCCACGATGAACAGCGCGACCGTGAACCCGATGCCCGACACCGCCGCGCCGCCCAGGAGCTGACCCCACACCAGGTTGCCCGGCAGCACTCCCCAGTTGAGCCGGAGCGGCAGCCAGGTGCCGAGCGTGATCCCGGCGATCTTGCCCAGGAGCAGCCCGAGCGCGACGCCGAGCGCGATGGGCGAGGTCGCGGCGGCCCGCAGCGTCTCGCCGTCGAGCCGGACCCCGGCGTTGGCCAGGGCGAAGATCGGCACGATCACGTAGCTGCTCCACGGGTGCAGCCGCAGTTGCAGCCGCTCGTTGACCGACACCGCCCGGCGCACCAGCCGGGTGGCCCGCTCGGCCGCCCGCGGGCTGGGGGAGGAGGTGAACTCCTGCACGGCCTCGCCGGCCCGCAGCAGCTTGTGGTCGCTGGGCGCGTACACGAACACGAGCACGCCGAGCGCGATGCCGACCAGGGTCGGGTGCACGCCGCTCTCCAGCGTCGCCACCCACAGCGCGAAGCCGAGCACGATGTAGGCCGGCGCCCGCCAGATCCTCAGCCAGCGCAGGGTCACGATCGCGGCCAGCAGCAGGACGGCGGTGACCAGCGCCGGGACCACCAGCGCCGCCGTGTAGAAGATCGCGATGATCATGATGGCCAGGACGTCGTCCACGATGGCCAGCGTCAGCAGGAACGCCCGCAGCGGGTACGGGCACCGAGCCCCCACCACGGCGAGCAGCCCGAGCACGAACGCGGTGTCGGTGGCGATCGGCACGCCCCACCCGGCCGCGCCCGGCCCGCCCGCGTTGAAGGCCAGGTAGACGGCCGCGGGAACGATCATGCCGCCGAACGCCGCGATCGCGGGCACGGCGATCAGCCGCCGGTCGGTGAGCTGGCCCAGCCGCGCCTCGTAGGAGATCTCCAGCCCGATGACGAAGAAGAAGATCGTCATCAGCCCGTCGTTCACCCAGTGCCGCAGGTCGAGGGAGAACGTGGCGTCGCCGAACGACAGGCCCATCGGGGTGTGCCAGAACGCCTCGTAGCTGTCGCCCCAGGGCGAGTTCGCCCACAGCAGCGCCAGCACCGTGGCGGCGAGCAGCACGGTGGTGCCGCCCGCCTCGGTCCTCAGAAATGCCCGCAGCATGCCCCGACCCCCCAAGGTCATGATCTCCGGAGGCGCTTCCGAGTTAGGTAAGGCTAATCTAATATGCAAGCCAAAAGAGTAAAGACCCGGGGAGAGAGCATGTCCGCAGTCTCGCGGCGCGCCGTGATCGCCTTCGCCGCCCTGATCGGTGTCAGCGCCTGCGGCGGCACGACCCCGGCGGCGCCCGCCCCGACCGTCCCGTCGAGCCCGGCGGCCGGTGCGTGGACCTGGACCGACGACCGCGGCAGGCGGATCTCGCTGCCGGGCGTGCCGAAGCGCGTCGTGGCCCAGTCGGCGGCGGCGGCCGCGCTGTGGGACTTCGGCGTGCGCCCGGTCGCGGTGTTCGGCCCGCACCGGCTGAAGGACGGCTCACGTGATCCCGAGGTGGGCGAGGTGGACATCGCGACCGTCGAGTCGATCGGCAACGTGTGGGGCGAGTTCAACGTCGAGAAGTACGCCTCCCTGCGGCCCGACCTGCTGGTCGCGGGCATGTACCAGGAGAACACGCTCTGGTACGTGCCCGAGGAGTCGGCCGAGGCCGTCGGCCAGATCGCGCCCTCGGTGGGCGTGCAGCTCAGCGGCAAGCCGCTGGTGGAGATCATCGAGCGCTACGGCGAACTGGCCGCGGCACTCGGCGCCGACCCGGACGCACCCCCGGTGGCCGAGGCCAGGGCCCGATTCGAGGCCGCCGGCGCCGCGCTCAAGACCCTCGCCGCCGCCAGGCCGGACCTGAAGGTCATGGTCGTCACCGCGACCCCCGACGCCCTGTACGTGGCGTACATGCCGGACCATCCCGACATCACCTACTGGAGCGGGCTTGGGCTCGGCATCGTCTCCCCCGAGCGGCCCACCGAGAGCGAAGGCGGCTTCTGGGAGGTGCTGAGCTGGGAGAACGCCGACAAGTACGCGGCCGACGTGATCGGGCTGCCCGCGGTCAAGGCCGGCCAGGTCTACCCGTGGCACGCGGCCGAGCGTTACAGCCACCTCGGCTACGCCCAGGTGATGGAGGAGCTCAAGGGACACCTGGAGGGCGCCCGCGACGACGTCGTCGAGTGACCCCAACTTTGTGGGTCTTTTCAGGATGCGATGGGCTCGTTACGTTCCAACAGCGCGCATGAATCGGGGGAAGACATCGACATCCTTACTCTTGCGGAGGAGCCATATGCGCTTCCACCTCCCCAAGGGCGTGGCCCGAGCCGGCACCCTGGCAGTGGCCCTCGCCCTCCCGCTCGCGCTGGTCACCCCGGCCCAGGCGGACCCGAGCCCGTCCTCGCTCTCCAGGTCCGTCAAGGCGCAGCTCGTCACCCGGCACCTGGAGGCGTTCCAGCGGATCGCCGACGCCAACGGCGGCACCAGGGCCTCCGGCACCCCGGGCTACGACGCCTCCCGTGACTACGTGGCGAGTCAGCTGCGCCGCGCCGGCTACCAGGTGACGTTGCAGCCGTTCGACTTCCCGTTCTTCCAGGAGAACTCCACC
Organism: Nonomuraea sp. SBT364; assembly: GCF_001083785.1. Taxonomy (GTDB): domain Bacteria; phylum Actinomycetota; class Actinomycetes; order Streptosporangiales; family Streptosporangiaceae; genus Nonomuraea. Next base: position 77,166 of record NZ_LAVL01000025.1, on the reverse strand, counting down.
GCGACCATGCAGCGGATCTCGCCCGGCCCGCGCACGTTCACGCCGACGCCGCCGGACGGCAGCTCGGTCGGCGAGTTCGCGACCATGACCTACTCGGGCTCCGGCGACGTCACCGCCACCCTGCAGAACGTCGACCTGCAGCTCCCGCCGCCGCCCGCGCCCGGCTCCACCTCCGGCTGCGAGGCCGCCGACTTCGCCGGCTTCACGCCGGGCAACATCGCGCTCGTCCAGCGCGGCTCCTGCGACTTCCGGGTCAAGGCGGAGAACGCGCAGGCCGCCGGCGCGGTCGCGGTGATCGTCTTCAACGAGGGCCAGCCCGGCCGCACCGACACCCTCCAGGGCACGCTGGGCGTGCCCGTGACGATCCCCGTCGTCGGTACGAGCTTCGCCGTCGGCCAGGAGCTGGCGGGCACCGCGGGCACCGTGATGCGCGTGGCGACCGACACCGAGAGCGAGATCCGCGTCACGCACAACGTGATCGCCGAGTCGCGCGGCGGCGACCCGGACAACGTCGTCATGCTCGGCGCCCACCTCGACAGCGTGGTGCCCGGCCCCGGCATCAACGACAACGGCACCGGCAGCGCGGGCATCCTGGAGACCGCCCTGCTCATGTCCCGGCTGCCGACGATCAACAAGATGCGGTTCGCCTGGTGGGGCGCCGAGGAGCTGAACCTGCTCGGCTCGGAGCACTACGTCGCCGGCCTGACGCCCGACCAACTGGCGAAGATCAAGCTGTACCTGAACTTCGACATGATCGGCTCGCCGAACTTCGCGTACAAGATCTACGACGGTGACGACTCCGACGCCACCGGCGCGCCGGCCGGCCCGCCCGGCTCCGGCGAGATCGAGCAGACCTTCGCGCGCTACTTCGACACGCTCCGCCTGGGCCACGTCGGCACCGACTTCGACGGGCGCTCGGACTACGGGCCGTTCATCGCGGCCGGGATCCCGTCGGGCGGCCTGTTCACCGGCGCCGAGGGCGTCAAGACGGCACAGGAGCAGACGCTGTTCGGCGGCACCGCGGGTGAGCCGTACGACCCGTGCTACCACCAGTCCTGCGACACGATCGCCAACGTCAGCACCAAGGCGCTGCTGGTGAACACCGGGGCGATCGTGCACTCGGCCGTCACGTACGCCTACGACAGGACCCTGCCGGGCGCCGGCGGCGCGCGGACGGTCTCGGCCAAGGCGGGCGCGGTGACGGCGCAGGTGCTGGCCACCCGCTGACCGGGTGAGGGGAGCGGCGCCGGGCCGCTCCCCTCACGATCAGCGACGATCAGAAACGGTCAGAGCCGGCGCAGGTAGGCCAGCGACGGCATGAAGAAGTATTCGCCGCCCTTCATCGTGACCGTCTGGGCCACCTGCTGGTGCGGGGGCGACTGCTCGGGCCTCCCCCACACCTTGGGGAAGGTGACCTTGACGTCCCGCGGCCCCTGGCCGATCACCGGGTCGTGGCCGGTGGCCGGCCGCTCGAAGTCCGGGTTGTCGGCCCAGCTCTGCTGGGTGAACTCGAACTGGTCGAGCAGGCTGCTGTTGAAGGCCATGAACAGCAGGCCCACCTCGCCGCTCGGGCGCGTGTGCGGCGGCGCGTCGTCCCACGGGTCGTCCGCGCGCTCCCCGTAGGTCTGGCCGCGCCGAGCCATGAGCACCTCCCGGCCGAACGAGCGCGGGTTCGTCTTCCTGATGTGCCCGCTGAACGGGCACTTGGCGCCGTCGGGGTCGGCGTCGAAGGTGAAGTCGTTGACCACCGGGCCGCCGCCCGCCTTGGGCTTGAGCGTGAGCGGGGTGCCGTCCCTGAACCGGCCGACGAGCATCGCCCCGGCCCGGTCGCGGTCGGCGCCCGTCAGGCCCAGGCTGTCGGCCAGTTCCTGCTCGATCTCCTTGAACGCGCGGACGTTCTGCTCCAGCTTGCGGAAGACGAAGTAGCTGCCGAAGTGCCGGTCCGGGTCGGGCGCGAGCGGGTCGGGGACCAGGACGCTGCCCAGCGGGAACGCCGGGTTCCAGTGCTTCCTGGGCTCCTTGTCCACCTCGTCCTTGACGAACAGCGGCTGGCTGCGGCCGTCGACGTAACCGAAGTGCTCGATGCCGTCGCCCGCCGGGTTGCGCCTGCCCTGCCCGCTCTCCTCGCCCAGCAGCCGGGCGCTCGCGGGCAGGTCGCGCAGGAACTGGGCACGCAGCGCCGCCACCGGCTCCGGCTCGGAGTCGCCGATGAGGATGACCGCGTGGATCTCCCGCTGGTAGCAGTTCTCCCACTCCTCGACCGGCGGGTCGTTCACCTCGGCGACGCGCCGCTTCATCCCGTCGCGGAACACCACGTCGCCGAACCTGCGCATGTCCTCGACCGAGTGGCCGAGGTCGCGATAGCCGGCCTTGCTCAGCCCGATGCCCACGTAGGGGGTGCCCCGCCGCCGGTCGCGCGCGTGGTCGCGCACCTCCTCCAGGTGCTGGCGGGCGGACTTCATCCTCGTGACGGCGATCTTCTTCAGGTAGCGCCGGCCCTCGGCGACGTCGTTGAAGCGGACGAACAGCACGGTGAGGTGCTCACGGACGTGCGCGCGCAGGATGTTCGGCTGGAGGTTGTCCAGCATCGCCCTGGTGTCCGCGTCGAGCGTGGCCGAATCCCAGGCCAAGGGCTGTTCGTTGATCAGGTCGACTGGCATTGCCGAGTCCTCTCCCCGTTGCGAATGGTGTTCGTGCCCGGGCCCCTACCTGTATGGACTCCCGTGGTGGGCGGAAGGTTTCCGGGAAGAGGACTTTCTGATTTCCCGATCCCCGCGGGCTACCCCGAGGGGTGTATCCGGCCCCCAGCCTCAGGGAGGATTCGGCGCCCGCGCGCGGATGGCAGCGTTGGGGGCATGGACGCGTTGCGGACGGCGCTGGGCGCCGCATGCCTGGTGTACGGGGTGGTCTTCGGCGTGGCCGCACTGCTGCACGCCGGGGTCGTGGTGGTGCCGCCGGGTCAGCCCGTGAACGTCTGGGCCGCGATCGTGGAGACGCTCTGCGCCGGAGCGATGTTCGCCGGCGGCCACGGCGCGCTGACCCGGCGCCGATGGGCGTGGGACGGGCTCATCTACGCGCACGCCGCCGCGCTGTCGGGGGTGCTGCTGGGCATCCTGGCCGTCGCGCTCGGCCCGGGCGAGTCGACGGCGCTGCTCGACTGGTATCACCGCTCGGCCGCCGTGCTGCTCGCGCTCGGCCTGGGCGGCGCCTTCTACGTCTCCAGGGTGCGCAGGTAGCCGGCCGCCTCGGCGACCTGGTCCTCGGTGAAGACCCTGATGCCGTGCTCCTCCAGCAGCGCCGTGGTCACGCCCCGGCCGGCGACCCGGTGCCCGGCGAAGGTGCCGTCGTAGATCGCCAGCGCGCCGCAGGACGGGCTGCCCTCCTTGAGCACCGCCAGCCGCGCCCCGGCGTCGCGCGCCGCCGCCAGCGCGGCCCGCGCGCCGGCCACGAACTCCGCGGTGACGTCGGAGCCGTCGGCGGCGAGCACCCGGGCCGTCCCGGCCAGCACCGCCGCGCCGCCCGCGCCGCCCTCGATCTCGGCGGCCGGGCGCGGGATCGCCAGCCCGCCCTCGACCTCCGGGCAGAACGGGACCAGCCGCCCCTCCCGCCACCAGGCGGCCAGCCGCTCGTCCGAGCTGGTCTTGGCGCCGCCGTCGTAGCGCACCCGCCGGCCCATCAGGCACGCGCTGACCAGGATCCTCTCCACGCCTTCGATCCTATGAGCGCGATCGGGGCGAGCGAGACCGCGGCCAGCGCCAGCACGCACCCGAAGGCCCAGGTGAACGGCTGTGCCGCGCCCGCCCGGCCGAACACCTGCACCAGCACGGCCACCAGCGCGACCCCCACCGGCGAGGCCACCCGTACCGCGATGGTGCTGAGCGTGGTCGCTGCCGGGATCGCGGCGCGGTCCAGCGTCCGGAACGCGGCCGCCATCACCGACGGCGACACCAGCCCGTGCCCGAGCCCCAGCACGAGCACCGGCAGCGCGCCGCCGAACGCCGCGAAGCCGGCGATCCCCGCCACCACCAGCACCACCCCGGCAGCGGCGACCCCGCGCGGGCCGCGGCTGTCGGTGAGCTTGCCCGCGATCGGCATGGTGATCGCCGCGCCCACCCCCAACGGCGCAAGCAGCAGCCCCGCGTCGAGCGCGCTGCCGCCCTGGGCGAGCTGGCTGCGCAGCGGGATGAGCACGGTCACGCCGAACGCGGCCGCCGAATAGCAGGACAGGGCCGCCACCGCCGACGCGAACGAGCGGTCGCCGAACAGCCGCAGGTCCACCGGTGTCCCCGGCATTCGCAGCGCCCGCACCACGAACCCCGCCATCAGCGCCGCCCCGATCCACAGCGCCGGATGCGCGGGCGAGGCACCGTCGCCGACCTCCGACAGGCCGTAGACCAGCGCCGCCAGCCCCGGGGACAGCAGGGCCAGGCCGATCGCGTCCAGCCCGCGCGCCCCGGCGGGCTCGTCGCGGGGCAGGAGCAGCACCGCCGCCAGCAGCGCGGCCGCGCAGACGGGCAGGTTGACCAGGAACAGCCAGCGCCAGCCGGGACCGTCGAGGAGGACGCCGCCGAGCACCGGCTCCACCACGGGCGCCAGCATCGCCGGGACGGAGATCAGCGCCATCGCCCGGCCCATCCGCTCGCGGCCCGCCGCCCCGGCGAGCATCGCCTGCCCGACCGGGAGCAGCAGTCCGCCGCCGAGGCCCTGCACCGCGCGGAAGGCCACCAGGCCGCCGACCGACCAGGCGGCCGCGCTGAGCGCCGACCCGGCGCCGAACAGCAGAAGGGAGACCAGCCACACCTTCCTGGCGCCGAACCGGCCGACCGCCCAGCCGGAGACGGGCACGGTCACCACCAGGGCCAGCAGGTAGCCGGTCGCCACCCACTGCGTGTCGGCCAGGCTCGCGCCGAACTCGCCGGCCAGGGGCGCGAGCGCCACGTTGACGATCGTCGTGTCGAGCATCGTCATGACGACGCCGAGCAGCACCACCAGCCCGGTCGTCCGTACATCGTATCGCATACCGTACAGCGTATCACTTCCGTACACTGTAGCGGCTGGCTTAGGATGGGCCCGTGAGTTCTGTCTGGTCGCGCCCCGCGCCGCAGCGGCGCCCCGCGCTGACCCGGGAGGCGATCGTGGCCGCCGCGGTCGCGCTCGCCGACGCCGAAGGGCTGGCCGCGGTCTCCATCCGCCGCGTCGCCGCCGAGCTCGGCGCGCGTGCGATGAGCCTCTACACCTACATCGAGCGCAAGGAGGACCTGCTCGCGCTCATGCTCGACGAGATCGCAGCCGAGCTCGACACCGGCGAGCCGCTGCCCGGCGACTGGCGGGAGGCGCTGCTCCAGCTGGCCAGGGGCGAGCGCGAGCTGGTGCGCCGCCACCCCTGGCGGGTCGAGCTGATCTCCCAGCACGTCGCCGTCGGTCCCAACGGGCTGCGGCACGTCGAGCGCAGGCTTTCGGCGTTCGACGGGCTCGGCCTGGACCGGCTGCAGGCCTGGCGCGCGATGGCGGCGGTCGTCGACTACGTGACCGGCTTCGTCGTCCGCGAGAGCGCCGAGCGCGGCCGCCCCCGCGCCGAGGGCATCAGCGACGCCGAGCGCGCCGCCCTCGCCGAGCCGTACATCCGCGAGCTCGTCGCCGGGGGTGAGTTCCCGAGGCTCGCCCCCATGATCGAGCAGGGCGTGCGCGGCGCCGACGACAACTTCGAGCGCGGCCTCGGCTGGGTGCTGGACGGAATCGAGGGCGACCTGCCCGGGCGATAGCCTTGCCCCCGATGAACACCACCGTCGCCACGATCGTCATCGCCGGCTCGCTGCTGCTCGCGCTGGCGAGCCTGATCACCGCCGTCCGTGACCGGCCCATGGGCATGGTCCTGCTGGTCGGCTTCGCCGTCCTCGAAGTGGCCGTGCTCGTGCACCTGGGCATCGTGATCGCGGCGGTGGCCGGCGGGGCGGGGCCGGGCGACAAGGTCACGCTCTTCGGCTACCTCGGTGGCATGGTGCTCATCCCGCCGGCCGGGGTGTTCCTGGCGCTGGCCGAGCGCAGCCGGTGGGGGCCGGCGATCCTGGTCGTGGCCGGGTTCGCGATCGCGGTGATGACCGGGCGGCTGCTGCAGATCTGGCAGGGCGTCGCATGAGCCCCGCCCCGATCGGCGCGGGGCCCGGCCGCGCGCTGGTCGCCCTGTACGGGCTGTTCGCGCTGGCCGCGGGCGCGCGGGCCGGCGTGCAGATCGCCACCCGGTTCGGCGAGGCGCCGCTGGCCTACTCGCTGTCGGCGTTCGCCGCCCTCGTCTACCTGCTGCTCACCGTCGCCCTGCTGCGCGGCGCCCGGCGGCTCGCGCTGGCCGCGCTGGGCGTGGAACTGGCCGGGGTGCTCGTCATCGGCGCGGCCAGCCTGCTCGACCCGGCCGCCTTCCCCGACGCCACCGTCTGGTCCGGTTTCGGCAGGGGCTACCTGTACATTCCGCTGGTGTTGCCCCTGGTCGGCCTCTACTGGCTGCTGCGCAGGCGTTAGCCGCCCGTCTCGGCGGGCAGCAACGAGACCCATGAGTACGATCGAACACTCCGTAGACGTCAACGTTCCCGTCAGGGTCGCCTACGACCAGTGGACCCAGTTCGAGAGCTTCCCCGAGTTCATGGAGGGCGTCGAAGCCATCAAACAGCTCACCGACACGCGCACGCACTGGATCACCGAGATCGCGGGCGTCAAGCGCGAGTTCGAGGCCGAGATCACGGAGCAGCACCCGGACGAGCGCATCGCCTGGCGGTCGATCGACAAGCCGAGCCAGTCCGGCGTGGTCACCTTCCACCGGCTCGACGCCGACACGACCAGGGTCAAGCTCCAGATGGAGTACGACCCGCAGGGGTTCGTGGAGACCGCCGGAGACTGGCTGCAGATCGTCAAGCTCCGGATCCGCGGCGACATGGAACGCTTCAAGACGTTCATCGAGTCGCGCGGCGGAGAGACCGGCGCCTGGCGCGGCGACGTGCCCGGCCCGCACCAGCACGGCTCCAGCCTCGGCACGGGCGACCGGCCGATGCCGCCCGGCACGGTCGGCGGCGACCACTATCCGCCGGACAGCCCTCCGCTCCCGCCTCCCGGTCCGCTGGGCGGCACCCGCGACGATCCCCCGCAGGGACCGCGACCGGTCCTGTAGGCAACCGAAAGCCCCCGGCTTGACCGGGGGCTTTGCCGTGTCCGGGAATAGATGTACTTTTGGGGGCTGTTAGCATGGTGATTCATCCCATGATTTGATGAGTGGAGATTTGATGAGTGGAGGACCAGACCCGGCATGACTGTGCTCGCCCCCGAGTCCAGAGGCAGAACCAACTCCCTCGCCTGGCTCCTCGTGCTGGGAATCGTCCTCGCGGCCCTCAACCTGCGTACCGCCGTCACCAGTGTCGGCCCGCTGCTCGACCAGCTCTCCACCGGCCTCGGCATGACCAGCGTCGGCACCGGCCTGCTCACCACGCTGCCCGTGCTGGCCTTCGCCACGGTCGGCGCGATCACGCCCACGCTGGCCCGCCGCGTCGGCGAGCACCGGCTGCTGCTGCTCGCGCTCGTCACCCTCGGCGTGGGCATGCTGATCAGGTCGCTCGTGGGCTCCGCCCCGGTCTTCCTGCTGAGCAGCGCCGTGGCGCTCTCCGGCGGCGCCGTCGGCAACGTGCTCATCCCGTCGCTGATCAAGCGCCACTTCCCGGCCCGCACCGGGGTCATGACCACCGTCTACACCACCGCGCTGGCCGCGGGCACCATGCTCGCCGCCGCGGCCACCGTGCCGATCGAGCGCGCCTCCGGCGACTGGCACGTCGCGCTCGGCGTGTGGGCCGCGTTCGCCGCCGTCGCCGCCATCCCGTGGCTGGCGCTGCTGCGCAGCGAGCCGGAGCGCGCCACCGGCGGGGCCGGCGCCGGCCTGCGCAGCATGGCCAGGAGCAAACTGGCCTGGACCATCGCCGTCTACTTCGGCACCCAGTCGATGATCGCCTACATCATGTTCGGCTGGCTCGCCACCATCCTCACCGACAGCGGCTACACCACCGGGCAGGCCGGGATGATGCTCGGCGTGTTCACCGCGCTGAACATCCCCGTCTCCGTCCTGGTCCCCGTCGTCGCCTCGCGCTTCCGTGACCAGCGGCCGGTCGTGATCGGGCTGGTCGTCGCCTACGCCATCGGCTTCCTCGGGCTGTGGTTCGCGCCCGCCTCGACCGCGATGGTCTGGGTGGTGTTCGTGGCGATCGGCATGGGCTCCTTCCCGCTCGCGCTCACCATGCTGGCGCTGCGCACCCGCACGTCGGAGACCACCGGCGCGCTGTCGGCGTTCGGGCAGAGCGTCGGCTACCTCATCTCCGGCGCCGGCCCGCTGCTCGTCGGGGTGCTCCGCGAGACCGGCGGGGGCTGGGCGCTGCCGTACACGATGATCCTGGGCGTGCTCGTCGTCCAGCTGGTGAGCGGCCTGTACGCGGGGCGCAACCGGTATCTGGAGGACGAGCGCTCTGCCAGGATGACGGTGTGAATTCGACAGTAGTCACCTTCCCGCACGGTCATGTCAGTGGCCGTTCCACGATCGTCGGGGCCGTGCCGGTGGGGGAGCGGCACGGCCTCGTCACGACCGAGACGCCCTTCCACCCGCTGGACCACACCTGGCCCGACCAGCCCGCCGACCGGGGGACCCTCGGCGGGCTGGTCGTCGTGGACTGCGTGACCGGCGCGCTCTCCGCCGGCGGCGAGGTCTTCCTCGGGCCGGACATCCCGGTGCGGCGCGGCACGGCGGGCTGGGAGTGGCTGGTCGTGCACGTGACCGAGGAGCCGGTGGCGCTCGGCGCCGAGGTGGACCTGGTGGCCGACGCCGCGCACCGGGCCGGGCTCTCGGCCGGGCACACCGCCTGCCACCTGGCCGCGCTCGCGCTCAACGCCGCGCTGGCCGGGCGGTGGCGCAAGGACGTCGCCGCCGACGGGCTCGGGCACCCCGACTTCGACCAGAGCGCCATCACCTCCTCGCGGATCACCCCGTACGGCAGCGTGGACGTCTACCGGCTGGGCAAGTCGCTGCGCAAGAAGGGGTTCACCGCCGAAGGGCTGGACACCGATCAGGTGGCGGCCGAGGCGAACGAACGGCTCAAGGGCTGGGTGGCCTCCGGTGCGCCGGTGCGGCTCGACGTGCCGGGGCCGGAGCTCACCGCCCGCCGGACCTGGCACTGCGCGCTGCCCGAAGGGGAGGCGTCGATCCCGTGCGGCGGCACGCACGTGCGCTCAGCCGCCGACCTGGGCGAGGTCACGGTCGAGCTGGCCCTGGGGGAGCAGGAGCTCACCATGCACACCACTGTGCACACCACTGTGCATACCACTGTGCGGGCCTGATCGGGCGCGGCCGGCTCCGACTGTCAGCACGTGTTGACAAGCGGGTGCTTGTCAGCGCATGCTGACGCCATGAGAGTCACCGAACTCGCCGAGGCGGCGGGTGATCGCGACCCCGGCACCGGCCTCGCCGCCGTCGCCGCGCTCCGGGTCCTGCTGGAGGAGCTGGAGGCCGTGCACGTGTCCAACGCCCGCGCCCAGGGCTGGTCCTGGGAGCAGGTGGCCGACGCGCTCGGCGTCAAGCGGCAGTCCGCCCATCGCAAGCACGCCCGCCGGATCGGGAGGTAACCGGATGCTGACGAGGTTCACCGACGGCGCGCGCCGCACCGTGATCAGGGCCGGCACGCTCGCCCTCGACGCGGGCCGGCCCGTCCTCGACACCGGCCTGCTGCTGCTGGCACTGGCCGAGATCCGGCCCTTCGCCCTCGGGTCCTTCACCGCCACCCCCGAGGCCGTCCGCGAGCACGTCGACACCGGCGACGCCCGCGCGCTGCTGGCCACGCTCGGCATCGACCTGGCCGAGGTGCACCGCCGCACCCGCGCCGGCGCCGACCGGCCCGAGCTGTGGCGGCTGCGCCGCACGCCCCTCAGGCCGCTGCGCGTGATGCTGTACGGGCCGCTCGGCGCCATCCCGCTGGCCATGCACGCCCGCAAGGCCGTCGAGGTGGCCCAGTGGAGGCCCGGCCCGGTCACCGGGGAACGGCTGCTGTGGGGCCTGCTCGCCGACGGCGCGAACGGAGCCGGCCGCATCCTGCACGCCACCGGCGTCGACCTGCCCCGCCTGGTCGACGAGGCCGGCATCCCGCGAGCCGCTCACGCCTGAGCGGTCAGGCGGGTCAGCTTGTCCGGGTTGGCGATCAGGTAGATCGTGTCGATCTTCCCGTCCACGACGACGAGGGACGCCACGCTCACCACGCGTCCCGCCGCCCGGATCACCGCCGCCGGGCCGCCGTTCACCTCCACGACGCCGAAGGAGAGCTCCGTGTCCGAGGCCACGCCGACGGACGCCAGGAACCGGGAGATCGCCTCCTGCGAGGCGATCGACACCAGCCAGCGGGAGACGTGGTCCGGGCCCGTCATGACACGCAGCGGCGCCCTGGCCTTGCCGCCGCTGTCGGTGACCAGCGTGACCCCGGCCGACAGCAGCTCGATCAGCGCCTCCAGATCGCCGTTCGCCGAAGCGCCGAGGAACCGCTCGGTGATCCGGCGGCGAGCCGCCCGGTCCGCCTCGAACCGCGGCCGCCCGTCCCGCACGTGATCGCGCGCCCGCTTGGCCAGCTGCCGGGTCGCCGCCTCACCCCGGCCGATCACCTCGGCGATCTCCCCGAACGGCAGGTCGAACGCCTCCCTGAGGACGAACACGGCCCGCTCCAGCGGCGACAGCGTCTCCAGCAGCACCAGCAGCGCCAGCTCGACGCTGTCGGCCAGCTCGGCGTGCTCGGCCACGTCCGGCGCCGTCCCGACGGGCTCCGGCAGCCACGGCCCCACATAGGACTCCCGCCGCGACTTCGCCCACCGCAGCCGGTCGATCGCCAGCCTCGACGTGACCCTCACCAGGTACGCCTTCGGGTCGGCGATCTCGCTTTCGTCCACTCCGGACCAGCGCAGCCACGCCTCCTGGACGACGTCCTCGGCGTCGGCCATGCTGCCCACGATCCGGTAGGCGACCCCGGTCAGCAGGCGGCGATGCTCTTCGAAGGCAGACATGGAACCATAGACGTATCACGGCCACCGGCGTGTGACACGGGGGTGCCGAGATTCCGATACACTGGCGACGCATCGCAAGGGGCTATGGCGCAGTTGGTAGCGCGCCTCCATGGCATGGAGGAGGTCTGGGGTTCGAATCCCCATAGCTCCACCCGAAACAGCTGAGGGCCTTGGGGATCGTTCCCCGGGGCCCTCACTGCTTGCCCGCCGCCGCGTCGAAGAGGGCCAGTTCCGCCGCGTCGGGCGCCTGGAAGATCCTCGACCACCGCTCGATCATGTCGCCCGTGATCGGGGCCGCGCGCCACGTCTCCTCCCGGTTGCGGATCTCCAGGCGGCGGCGGAGCTCGTCCAGCGGCACGGCCAGATGGCGAAGCTCCACGGCCGCGCCGAGGCCCCGGGCGGCGAGCCGCAGTTCGTCACGCTCGTCACGCGCCCAGAAGCCGAACTCCAGGATCACCGTCTGGCCCAGCCTCACCAGGTCCAGCGCGTGCTGCCGGAACAGCGCCTCCAGCCGGGCCCTGGGCTCCTCCTCGTGCAGGCCGACGCCCAGTGCGGCCAGCCACTCGTCGGGGCACAGCCGGACCGCGGGGATCTCCTCGGCCAGCCGTCCGGCCAGGGTGGTCTTCCCGGAGCCAGGCAGTCCGCAGAGCAGGATCAGTCTTCCGGACGCCGAGGTGAAGGGGACGGTCATTCTCAGGAGCCTTTCACGCTGCGCCTGTAGAACGGGCACATGAACGCGTCCACCAAGGTGCTCGTCGTCGATGACGAGCCGGGCATTCGCGACCTGCTGTCCGAGGCGCTGCGGCTGAACGGGTTCGCGGTGCGGACGGCCTGCGGCGGGATACGGGCGCTGGAGGAGGTGGCGCGGTATCGGCCGGACATCGTGCTGCTCGACGTGATGCTGCCCGACGTCGACGGGTTCGAGGTGGCGCGCAGGCTGCGGGAGACGCCGGGGTGCCCGCTGCTGCTGTTCCTGACCGCGAAGGACGCCGTGGCCGATCGGATCGAGGGGCTGACGGCGGGCGGCGACGACTACGTGACGAAGCCGTTCAGCCTGGAGGAGGTGGTGCTGCGGATCAGGGCCATCCTGCGCCGGGTGGCGCCGCCCGGCCTGGACGACGGTGTGTTGCGTTACGCGGACCTGGAGCTGGACGAGGAGGCGCACTCGGTGCGGCGGGCGGGGCGGCGGATCCACCTGTCGCCGACGGAGTTCAGCCTGCTGCGTTACCTGATGATCAACGCGGAGCGGGTGGTCAGCAAGGCGCAGATCCTGGACCGGGTGTGGGACTACGAGTTCGACGGCGACAGCCGGGTGGTGGAGTCGTACATCAGCTATCTGCGCCGCAAGATCGACGTCGACGGGCCGCCGCTGATCCACACGTTGCGGGGCGTCGGCTACCGGCTGCAGGATCCGTCGTGAGCGGCTGGCCGTTGCGGCGCCGGTTGCTGGCGGCGCTGGTGGGGCTGTCGGCGGCGGCGCTGGCGGTGTTCGCGGTGGCGGGGGTGCTGCTGCTGGACCGGTCGCTGCAGGCGCGGGTCGACAGCCGGCTGACCGAGATCGCGGCGACTCTCGCGACGCGGCCGCCGCCTCCGCCCCCGCCGCCGGGCCGGGACGGCGTGGAGCTGCCGACGGATTTCCGCGTCGCCTTCTACGGAGCCGGCGGCGGGCTGGTGCGTGACGTGCCGGCCGCGCCGGACGACGGGCCGGCCGTCCCCGCCGAGGTGATCAGGCAGGCGCCGGCCGAGCCCGTCACGGTGGCGGGCAAGGGCGGCACGGGCCAGTGGCGGGCGCTGGTGGTGCGGCTGCCCGGCGGCGGCCGGGCGGCGGTGTCGATGTCGCTGGAGCCGAACCGCTCCACCGTGCGCCAGCTCCTGCTCATCGAGGTGACGGCGGGGGTGCTGGTCCTGCTGCTGCTGGCCGCGGTGGCGCTGATGGTGGTACGGCTCGGGCTGCGGCCGCTGACGCGCATGGAGCGTACCGCCGATGCGATCGCGGCGGGGGAGATCGAACGGCGGGTGGCCGACGACGACCCCCGTACCGAGCTGGGACGGCTCGGCCGGGCGCTGAACACGATGCTGGAGCGGCTGGCCCGCGCGCTGCGTGAGCGGGAGCGCTCAGAGCGGCGGCTGCGCCGGTTCGTCGCGGACGCCTCGCACGAGCTGCGGACGCCGCTCACCTCGATCAGGGGGTTCGCCGAGCTGTACCACCACGGCGAGAAGGACCGCGACCCGCAGGCCGAGCGGCTGCTGCGGCGCATCGAGGCCGAGGCGGAGCGGATGGGCGTACTGGTGGAGGACCTGCTGCTGCTCGCGCGGCTGGACCGGGAGCCGGGCCTGGAGCGCTCGACCGTCGACCTGCGGGTGCTGGCGGGCGACGTGGTGCACGCGGCGCACGCCCGCGACCGGGGGCGGCCGATCCGGCTGGCCGTCTCCGACGGGCCGATGTTCGCGGTGGGCGACGAGCACCGGCTGCACCAGGTGATCGCGAACCTGGTGGGCAACGCGATGACGCACACCGGCCCCGGCACGGCCGTCCACGTGACGGTCGGCCGGGAGGGCGGGCAGGCGGTGGTGGAGGTGCGCGACGAGGGGCCGGGGATCGACCCGGAGCACCTGCCGCACGTGTTCGACCGGTTCTACCGGGCCGACCCGAACCGCTCGCGCGGCAACGGCGGCACCGGGCTCGGCCTGGCCATCGCCGCCGCGCTCGCCGAGGCGCACGGCGGCCGGATCGAGGTGTCGAGCACGCCGGGGGAGGGGACGGCCTTCCGCGTCGTGCTGCCGGCGGCGGGCTGAGCGCTCAGTAGTGGCGGTAGTGGCGGCGCTTGCCGAAGGACTTGCTCACGTGGAAGCCGCCCGGCAGGCGCACGGTGACGTGGCGGCGCCCGTCGGGGCCCGACGAGACGCGGAAGCGGCGGTTGCCGAAGCTGTGACCGACGCCGTGCCGCGACAGGTTGACCCGGAACGGTCCTAGCTTGATCGACTTTCGGTAGTGCCAGCCCACTGCCCCTCCTCCGGAGTCCGCATCGTTCATCTGGGAAAACGATCGGAGCCCGGAGGAGGTTCCCGGGGTCAGGTGACTGTCACCGTCGCCCTGGCGGGGATCGTGGTGCCCGGCACCGTGCCGGTCACCGTGAAGGTGCCCGGCTCCGCGTACCGGCCGGGATCGATCGCCTCCCAGGTGACGGCGACGGAGCTGTCCTTGGAGCCGTCGTTGTAGGTCGCCACGACCGTCGCGGGCAGCGACGGAGCCGTGCCCGCCCGGGTCGTGACCGTCTCCTCGGCGATCGAGGTGACCGTCACGGCGGCGGTGGTCCTGACGTGCACCGTGGCGCTCGCCCGCGCCGTGACGCCCTCGGCGAGCCCGGCGACGGTGAAGCTGGTGCCGCCCTGCTCCACCTGGTCAGGGGTGACCTGCTGCCAGACGACCGGCGCCCGGCCCCGGACGCCGTCCGCGTACAGGGTCTCGACCGTGTCCGGCAGGCGCGGCAGCGTGCCGGCCACCGTCGGCACGTGCACCGGCCGCACCGCGTCCGGCGGCACCGCGTACGCCTTCCACTCCAGGATGCCGACCGACGCGCCGCCGGACTGGAGCTCCACCCGGAGCCTGGCCGTGGTGACCGTGTCGAAGGAGACCTCGTTGTAGGCGTCGGCCGCCGCCGGGTAGGACGCGACGCCGGTGACGTCGGCGAAGGAGTCGCCGTCCCACGCCTGGATCTTCCACGACGCCGGGACGCGGACGCCGCCGCCGTCGTCGAAGAAGTACAGGCCGGCCTTGTTCACCCGCACCGGCGACGGCCACGCCAGCTCCACCCACTGGGTGCCCTGCTGCGGCCAGGTGCCCCAGCGCGGGTTGGCGCCGTCGTTGGAGCGCGGCGGGTCGATGCCGTCGTTGACCGCCGTGACCTTCTCCCACGGCGAGGTGTAGGAGGCGGCAGGCGTGGCGTACGGGGCCACGTTCACCTGGGAGCCGGGGGCGGTGGCGGTCACCGTGACCGTGCCCGACGTCTGTTTCGCGCCGTCGGAGGCGGTCAGCGTGAGCTCGTACACCCCCGGTTCGGTGAACGACACGACCGTGCCCGGCGACGACGGGTCGGTGAAGAACGTCTCGCCGGGGCCCCGCGCGGTCCACCGGGCGGTGAGCGTGCCCGACGGCAGCCCGTCGTCCTTGACCACGCCGTTCAGCCTGGCCTGGCCGGGCCGGTCGAACGCCGGGTCCTCGGTGGCCAGCACGTACGGGGCCCGGTTGCCGGCCGACGGGGCGCGCTCGCCGGACGCGTACGCCTGGATCTCCTTCAGCCCGCTCGTCAGCCCCGGCCGGTGGGTCACCAGCACCCGCAGGCCGCTCGTCGCGACGGCGGGGAAGCGGACGGTGTTGAGGTTGGCGCGCGGGTAGGCGGGCTCCTTCGCCTGGCGGGGCACGTCCTTCCAGGCGTCGCCGTCGCGGTACTGGACGCGGTAGAAGGCGGGCTCGCCGTGCTCCTTGCGGTCGTTGGCGAAGTACAGGCGGACCAGGTCGACCTTCCGGGTGCCGCCGAGGTCCGCCTCCAGCCAGTCCTCGGCCCGGCCGGAGCCCTTGGCGCTCCAGTACGGCTCGTTGACGGTGAAGCCGTCGGCCGCCCCCGCCGGGTCGCCGTGCGAGGCGGTGACGGACGCGACCAGGTTCGGGCCGGGCGCGTCCAGGTCGGCGCCGGCCTTCTGGAACAGGTCGGTGA
Organism: Nonomuraea sp. SBT364; assembly: GCF_001083785.1. Lineage (GTDB taxonomy): Bacteria > Actinomycetota > Actinomycetes > Streptosporangiales > Streptosporangiaceae > Nonomuraea. Next base: position 61,390 of record NZ_LAVL01000025.1, on the reverse strand, counting down.
CCCGCTCGCCGGTGAGCTCGACCTCGGCGGGCGCCCTGACCTTGCCGCGCTCGGCGTGGAGCACGGTGCCGCCCTCGACCTCGCCGGTGCGCGGGTCCCAGACCGCGTGGTCCAGGCCCGACAGGGTGACCTTGCGCTTGCCGTCGACGAGGATCGAGTAGCCCTCCGGCACGCCCTCGTAGTGGGTGACGCCGTCGCCGGGCTCGTCCCAGACGATCGTCAGGTCGCTGCCCCGGTAGTCGACGCCGTTGACGGTGAAGTGGTCCCAGCCGATGTCGACCGGCCACAGCTCCACCTTGCCGTCGGAGCGGGGCCGCAGGCCCATGGCGTCCTCGATGACCGTCCAGTTGCTGCTGCCGAGGATCGTGTGGTGGATCCAGGAGCGGTAGTCGATGGTCTTGGCCCGCGGGTTCCAGTTCGCCCAGAACTCGTTGGCGTCCGGGTAGCGGGTGTCGCCGCCGACGAACTGCGACCAGGCGTTCCAGTACAGGAGCTGCTTGTACTGCTCGGCCGTGATGTGCGGGGAGGCGTACTGGCGCATCGCCTTGGAGAACAGGGCGAAGTTCCGGGTGGAGTTGATCTGGGAGAAGTTGTTCGACCCGGGCTTGCCCTGCGCGGCGGCCTCGGCCTTGTCCTTCTGGTTGGCGGTGTACGCCGGGAAGATCGGATATTCCGCAGGATCAGCCCACAAGCGGAGCGCTTCGCGATATTTCGGCTCATCGGTGGGGACGAGACCCGTGGCGTACGGGATGTAGTTGTTCGACTCCTTCCACGGGATCAGGTTGCCCGTCTGCAGGTCGCGGTGCTTGAACAGGCCGGCCTCCTCGTCCCACAGCAGGGTCAGGATGCCGTTCTTCACCTTGTCCGCCACGCCGCGCATCTCGGCGGCCTTGGCCGCGTCGCCGCTCAGCTCGTAGGCCTGCGCCGCCGCCATCGCGTTGGCGTAGACGTAGGCGCCCTCCAGCCGCTCGTTGGCCCGGTCGTAGTAGTGGAACGACACCGCGTCGGCGTCGTTGCCGGTCATCGCCTCCCAGTCGTACTCGATGACGCCGTTGCCGTTGGAGTCGTAGGCGTCGAGCTGGCCGTAGACGTCCTTCTCGGCGTAGCGGGCCAGGTTGCGCAGGATCGCCGGCTGCCCGCCGTGGATCTGGTAGCTCTCCAGAGCGGCGGCCGAGATGTACTGGGTGTAGCTGTTCGACCAGTTCTCCGGGTCGCCCGGGTTATCCGTATATTTCGAGTTTCGCGAGACCTCGCCTGCCGACACCCACGGCCCGTACGAGTAGATCGGGTCGCGCAGGTACTTGAGATCCTGCACGAACATCGGCACCGTCAGCACGATCGCGTTGTTGTAGCCGAGCGCCCCCTCCACCGACGTGGGGAACTGGAAGTCACTCCCCGGGATGTCGGCGTCCAGGAAGTTGAACCGCATCAGCCACCAGCGGTAGTAGACGAACTTCTTGATGTTCTCGTCCGGCACGTCGATGTAGGGCAGGTTCTCCGCCCACCAGGCGTTGTAGTCCTGAAGGTGCCGGTTGAGCGCCTTGGCCGCCGACCGCCCCTTGTAGCCGTCGTACTCCTTGCGCGAATCCGGCAGCTCCTCGGTCACGAACCCGAGCTGCGCCTTGGTGCGCACGGTCTGCCCCGGTTCGATGGACAGCGTGCCCTTGAGCTCGCCGCCGGCGACCTTCAGGCCGTCGCCGCTGAGCCTGGGGAAGATCGTGGTCAGCTTGTTCCTGGCCGTGACCACGCCCGTCAGCTCCTGGTCCCCGTCGGCCGTCCTGGCGTACGGGGAGGTCACGGTGACGGGGACGGCGCGCCGGGCGGTCCCGGTGTTGGTCACCGCGAGCGTGGTGACGGCCACGTTCTCCTGGGTGATGAACTTCTTGACGGTCACGGCCAGGCCGTCGCCGGTGTACGCGCCGATCCAGTGGCTGGGCATCTGCAGCCGCTCGCCGACGTCCTCGGTGAGCTCGGCGCCCAGCGAGATCGTGTACGCGTCACGGTCGTCGATGCTCTCCCAGTACGCGACACGGCCGCCGAAGCCGAGCTCGGCCGGGTCGTGCTCCTTCATGAACACCGCCCGGCCACGCGACATCAGCCACGTCCCCGCCGGGTCGTCGCCGGGCCGGGCCAGCATGCGGTCGATCCAGTACGAGTCGCCGCCTTTCTCCTTGCGGTAGATCTCCTTCATCATCCTGCGGGGATGGTAGGAGACGGGTTCGTCGGGCACCGGGTCCGCGCCGGTGAAGACGGGCAGGCCGAGCTGGTCGGCGGCGGCGACGGCAGGGGGCGGGGCGGTCAGGAGGGCGCCCGTCACCACCAGGGCGGCGAGGCATGACAGGGGTTTGCGCACAGCGATCTCCGGGGGTGCTATTCGGCGGCGGGAAGCCAGACGCGCATGGTGGCGGGGCCGCGGTTGCCCCACCGGTGGTAGGGGATGAGCCGCAGCGGCGCGCGGGTGCCGCCGCCGCTCTCGCGTTCCGTCGTGTACGGCCAGGCGTCGTAGTCGCCGGGCGGGCTGTGGACGGCCTCGATCTCCAGCTCGACAGCGCCGCCCGTGCCGCCCGTGCCGTCTGTGTGGTGCTCGACCGGCGGGGCGTCCGTCACGGCTGACACGTCGGCCAGCGGGGGTTCGTCGCCCACGGACTCGGCGCAGTAGACCAGCGGGCCGCGCTCCACGGCGACGCACCCGCGCAGCGCGTCGGCGCGTCGGCCGGGATAGGTCCATCTCGGCGTCATGGGCAGGTCGAGGCGGATCTCGTCGCCGGGCCGCCACCGCCGCTCGATCGAGGCGTACCCGGGCTCGACCGGCCGGGACTCCCGGGAGGCGGCCGTCCCCGGCGCGGGCTCGTACGACAGGGTGGCCCCGGCGGCCCAGGAGGGGACGCGGAGGGAGACGCCACCCGCCCCCGCCTCCAGGACGCGGACGCGGACCTCGCCCGACCACGGGTAGGCGGTCTCGACCCGCAGGGCCAGATCGCCGTGGCGGATGTCGGCGGGGGTGTGATGGTGGATCTGGACCCCGGCGGACGACGAGGTGGCCAGATAGGCAGCGACCGAGGCCAGGGTGCGGGCGATGTTGTTGGGGCAGCACGACACGTCGAACCAGGGCGAGCGCAGCCCGCCCTCGGCCGCGTGGTTGACCCCGTCCAGCGGCTGCGCCGGCACCCGCACCTGCAGCGGGTTGGCGTAGAAGAACGACCGCCCGTCCAGCGCGACCCCGGTGGCGAGCATGTTGTACAGGGTCCGCTCGGCCAGGTCGGCGTAGCGGGCGTCGCCGGTGGCGAGCAGCAGCCGGTGCGACAGCATGATCGAGGCGATGCTCGCGCAGGTCTCGTTGTAGGCCCGGTCCGGCGGCAGCTCGTGGTCCTCGCCGTACGACTCGTCGGCGTGCCGGGAGCCCATGCCGCCGGTCAGGTGGGTGCGCCGGGCGACGGTGCGCTCCCACTGGGACTCGACGGCCTTCAGCAGCTCCTCGTCGCCGGTCTCGACGGCCACGTCGACCACCCCGGAGGCCAGGTAGAGCGCGCGGACGACGTGCCCGCGGAACACCTGCGCCTGCCTGACCGGCAGATCGTCCTGGTAGTAGGCGCGGCCGAAGGGGATGTCGGCGAGCGCGGGCAGGCCGCGCCGCTCGACGAAGCGGCGCGCCATCTCCAGGTAGCGCTCGGCCCCGGTGGCCCGGTAGAGCTCGACCAGCGCCATCTCGATCACGGGATGCCCGCACGTCTCGGCGCCGTCCATGAAGCGGCGGCACACGTGGTCGGCGGCCCTGATCGCGACCCGGGTGAGCTGGTCCTCGCCGTGCATGCGCAGCCGGGCGACCCCGGCCTGGATGAGGTGGCCGTAGCAGTAGAGCTCGTGCCCCCACTCGAAGTCGGTGTAGCGGCTGCCGGACCAGCGGGTGTTGAGGTAGCCGTCGCCCTCCTGGGCCTGGGCCACGGTCTCGGCCAGCGCCGGCAGGTCCGGGTGCTCGGCCCAGGCCATGGCCTCCAGCAGCTTGTAGATCTCCGAGTCGCTGAACTCGCGTCCCCGGCGGGGCCGCTCGCCGCGGAAGTTGCCGATCCAGCCTTCGCGCTCCTCCCATTCGCGGCAGTGGGCGATGGTGACCTCACGGTTCAGCGCGACCCGGTCGCCCCAGAAGCCGGGGAGCAGCCGTACCGCGTCGAGGCCGAGGGGGGACAGCACGCCGGAGGAGGGCAGGACAGGGTTAGCCACGCGATCAGCCACGCAATGCTCCCGACATGAAGCCGCGCACGTAGTGGCGCTGCAGGACGATGAAGAGGATGAGACAGGGGATGGCCATGACCATGACGCCGGCCTGGAGCATGCCGTAGTCGATCGCGCCGAAGGTGCCCTGCGTCATGCTGACCACGGCCACCGGCAGGGTGAACGAGGAGCCGTCGTTGAGCAGGATGAGCGGCGCGAAGAAGTCGTTCCAGGAGGCGAGGAAGGCGAACAGCCCCACCGTGACCAGCGCGGGACGTACGGCGTGCAGAAGGATGCGGGAGAACGCCCGGAACGTCCCGCAGCCGTCGACCAGCGCCGCCTCCTCCAGCTCGCGCGGGATGCCCTCGAACGCGTTGCGCATCATGAACAGCGCGAACGGCAGCTGGAACATCACGAACACCAGCGACAGCCCGACCAGCGAGTTCTGCAGCCCGAGATAGCCGAGCAGCACGTAGAGCGGGATGAGGATGGTCGCGTACGGCACCATGAGGATCGCCAGGGTGGCCAGGAACAGCAGGTTCTTGCCCGGGAAGTCGAAGCGGGCGAAGGCGTAGCCGCCGAGCGCCGACACGACGAGCGTGCCGCCGACGGTCAGGGCGGAGACGAGCACGCTGTTGGCCGCGTACGTGCCGACGCCCTCACCGTAGCTCGCCATCTCCAGGTAGTTGGACGGGTCCTCCAGCGAGGCGTAACCGCTCCACACCAGCGGGAACAGGAACAGCACCGCCAGTGCGCCGAGCGTGAGATGCCGGCTCACCGCAGCCTCCTCATCATCAGCGTGTTCAGGCCGACCAGGCCCACGAGCAGCACGACCGACAGCGCGGCGGCGCCGCCGAGGTCGAAGCGGAAGAACGCGTCCCGGTAGACGACCATGACCATCGACACCGTGCTGTTGTCCGGGCCGCCGTTGGTGAAGATGAAGAACTGGTCGAAGGCCAGCAGCGAGCCGGTGACGCTGAGGATCAGCATCAGCGCCAGCGTGGGCCGCAGCAGCGGCAGCGTGATCCTGGTGAAGATCTGCCACCGGTTCGCGCCGTCGCTCCTGGCCGCCTCGTACACCTCGACCGGGATGGCCTGCAGGCCGGTCAGCAGGATGAGCATGTTGAACCCGGCGAACCGCCAGAGCACCAGCATGATCGTCGAGAACAGCGCCATGTTCGGCGTGCCGATCCACTTCACCGGCTCGCTGGTGATGCCGAGCGCCTGCAGCATCGGGTCGACGGGGCCGAAGTCCGGGTTCAGCATCCCGTAGAACAGCAGCGCCGCCGCCGCGAAGCCGACCGCGCCCGGCAGGAAGAACGCGGTGCGGAAGAAGCCGACGCCCGGACGGCGCTCCTGCACCAGCAGCGCCAGGCCGAGCGCCACCGCCGACAGCAGCACGGTGGTGATCGCGGTGTACTTCAGCGTGAAGAGCACCGCGTCCACGAACAGCGGATTGCTCGCGATCTTCGTGTAGTTGTCCGGCGCGTTGAACGCCGCCGGGCCGAGCAGCGGCCAGCGGTTCAGCGACATCCAGCCGACCAGCACCAGCGGCGCGAGGAACAGCACGCCGACGATGACCGCCGTCGGCGCCGCGTACAGCCAGCCCTGGGCCTTGCGGCCGCGCCATCGGGCAGGTGGCGCCCCGCGCGCCGCCTGCCGTCCGGACTTGGTGATCGTCAAGGTCATTGCTGCAGCGACTTCGTGATCTGGGCGTTCAGCTCGCCGACCTTCGCGGCGTCACCGAACACCGCCTCGCGGGCCAGCCGCAGCCACGGCCCCTGCGGGTCGTTGTAGGTCTGGCCGAAACGCAGCGCGTACGGGGTCTGGCCCTTGGCCACCAGCGAGTTGATCAGCACCACGCGCGGGTCCTCGGCGGAGTACTTGTTCTCGGCCAGGTCGGTGCGCGCGAGCACGTCCTTGTTCTTGGCCATGACCTCGACCTGCGCCTCGTCCGACACCGTCCAGGACAGGAACTCCCAGGCGGCGTCCGCGTTCTTCGTGGTGGCCGAGACGCCGACCGAGTCGCCGCCCACGAACGTGGACTCGCCGCCGTCGGGGCCGGCGATGGGCGCGACGCCGATCTTCATGTCCGCCGGCATGAGGCCGAGCGTGGTCGAGGGCATCGGCATCACGCCGATCTCGCCCTTGGGGAAGAAGCCGGTCCACGTCGGGCCCTGCTCCTCCTTGGCCGTCGGCCCGGTGACGCCCTTGTCGTAGAGGCCGCGCCAGATGGCGAACACGTCGGTCATCGCCTTCTGGTCGTTGAGCGAGGTGGTGCCCTGCTCGTCCATCACCTGGCCGCCGGCCGCCCAGACCGAGGGCCAGAAGGTGAAGACGTAACATCCGCCGCAGTTGCCGCCGAAGAACGTGCCGTGGACCTTGCCGTCTTTCCCGAGCTTCTCGTCGATCGCGGTCGCGTGCTCGGCGAGCTCCTTGAGCGTCTTGGGGCCCTGCTCGGGGTCCAGCCCGGCCTTCTCGTACAGGTCCTTGTTCCAGAACCAGACCGACAGGTCGAGCGTGTGCGGCAGCGTGTACTGCCGGCCGTCCAGCGTGCCGAGCCTCATGTGCGAGGGCGCGAGGCTGTCCTTGTACGGCAGCGTGGCGATCCGGTCGGTGACGTCCAGGTACAGGCCCTGGGAGGTGTAGTTCGGCACGAAGATGACGTCGGCCGCGAACAGGTCGGGCAGTTGCTTGGCCCCGGCCGCGGCCGCGATGCGTGGCTGGTAGTTGTCCGTCGGGATGACGGTCAGCTTCACCTGGTTCTTGTGGCTCTTGTTGTAGGCCTCCACCAGCCGCTCGCTCTGCGCCTGGGTGGCCGCGCGGGTCCACATGGTGATGGTGACCGGTCCTTCGGCGGGTTCCTGCGCGCCACCGCCGCCGCCGCACGCTGCTGTGAGCGTTAACAGAGCGAGGGTCGCGATCCCGGCCAGTCGTCTCATGATGACTCCTTCGGTCCCCCGTTGGACTTAAAGGTTTTCGGAAACGTAAAAGAAACATGGCACCATGTCAATGGGTGTTAGGGTCTCGGCTAGGTGGCAAGTGACTGAAAAGGGTTTCGAACATGGCGGTTAGGCGGGCGACCATCAGTGACGTGGCCTCTCTGGCGGGGGTGTCGATCGCCACGGCGTCCAAGGCTCTCAACGGGCGCCAGGATGTGCGCGCCTCGACCCGGCAGCGGGTCCTGGCGGCCGCCGAGGAGCTCGCGTTCCAGCCGAACGCGCTGGCCAGGGGCCTGCTGTCGGGGCAGACGCGCACGGTGGGGCTGCTCACCTCCGACCTGGAGGGCCGCTTCGGCATCCCGGTGCTGATGGGCGCGGAGGACGCGTTCGGCGCGGGGGAGATGGCCGTGCTGCTGTGCGACGCGCGCGGCGACGCGATCCGGGAGCAGCACCATCTGCGGGCGCTGCTGTCGCGCCGGGTGGACGGGCTGATCGTGGTGGGGGAGAGCACCGACCCCCGGCCGTCGGTCAGCAAGGACCTGCCGGTGCCGGTCGTCTACGCCTACGGGCCGTCGGACGACCCGGCGGACGTGTCGTTCGTGCCCGACGACGTGGGCGGGGCGACGCTGGCCGTGCAGCACCTGCTGGCGCTCGGGCGGCGGCGGATCGCGCACGTCACCGGGCCCGCCGACTACCGGGCGGCGCGCGACCGGGCCGAGGGGCTCGGCGCGGCGCTGGCCTCGGCCGGTCTTCCGCAGGCGGGCGAGACCCTGTGGGGCACCTGGTCGCAGCGGTGGGGGCGGCACGCGGCCGAGATGCTGCTGACCGCCGGGCCGGAGTTCGACGCGGTGTTCTGCGGCAGCGACCAGATCGCCGCCGGGTTCGTGGAGGCGGCCCGCGAACTGGGCCGGCGGGTGCCCGACGACCTCGCGGTGGTCGGCTACGACAACTGGGAGGTGCTGGCCGCCGAGACCCGCCCGCCGCTGACCACCGTCGACCCGGACCTCGAACGGCTCGGCCGCACGGCCGCGCAGCACCTGTTCGCGGCCATCGACGGGAAGGCCACGCCGGGGGTCCACAAGATGGCCTGCCGCCTCGTCATCCGGGACTCGACCGCACGCATGTGACCGGATGGGGTGATCGCCGGATGAAAGTTTCAGCTCGATCTGCGGACCGAAGCCGTGATCGCTATGCTCCAACCCCATCCGACGCCGACCGACGAGGTGACCATGGGCGAGGGAACCCCGAAGTGGACGCACCAGGACCCGGACTATCTGCCCCCGGAGATCGACGCGAGCAGACCCAGCATCGCCCGGGTCTATGACGCCTTCCTCGGCGGCAAGGACAACTTCGCGGTCGACCGGGCCATCGCCACCGAGGGGATGAAACACTTCCCCGACGGCGGCGAGGGCGCCCGGCAGAACCGCGCGATGCTCTTCCGGGGCGTGCAGTACATGACCGAGCAGGGCATCGACCAGTTCCTCGACATCGGCTCCGGCCTGCCGACGATGGACAACACCCACTCCGTCGCCCAGCGGGTCAACCCGCGCGCGAAGGTCGTCTACGTCGACAACGACCCCATCGTGCTCGCCCATGCCCGCGCGATCCTGCAGACCAACGACAACACCCGGGTCATCACCGCGGACATGCGCGAACCCGAGGTGATCTTCAACCATCCGCAGGTCGCGGGCTTCCTCGACTTCTCCCGGCCGATCGGCCTGCTGCTGGTGGCCGTGGTGCACCACCTGGGCGACGACGAGGGGCCGGAGGAACTGGTCGGCACCTACAAGGCGAAGCTGGCGCCGGGCAGCTACATGCAGCTGACGCACTTCTGCTCGTGCGCGCCGGAGGTGCGGGCGCTGGAAGGCGTCCTGCTCACGATGCTGGGCACCGGGCGGGCCCGGGACCTGGGCGAGATCGTGCGCTTCTTCGACGGCCTGGAGCCGGTCGAGCCCGGCGTGGTGCACCTGCCCCAGTGGCGGCCGGAGCGGCCCGTCGAACTGCCCCTCGGCCTGGGCGGCGTCTGCATCGCCGGCGGCGTGGCCCGCAAGCCCTGACGCCGGCCCGCCGCCGACCGTGACCCGGACGGCGGCGGGCTCGTCGCTCGCTACCTCCGCCCGAGCCGGATGAACGTCACCGAGTTCGCCGGGAAGTCGTACGTGAACCGCCCGGAGAAGCCGGTCTGCCGATGCTGCACCGGGGCGATCCGGTCCGGGTCGGCGATGGAGTTGACGTCGGCGGGCGCCCCGGTCAGCGAGGTGACCGAGGCCGTCCGGCCGACGTGGGCGCCGCCCAGGTCCACCGTGCTCCGCACGGCCGTGTCCTGCGCGTTGACGGCCTTGACCACCAGGTCGCCGGTCCTGTCGTCGGTGGAGACCACCTGGTAGAGCGGCTTGACGGCGGCGTCGTCGACGAACTCGTTCACCTTCACGCCGTCCAGCCAGGTGGTGATCTTCCGGCCGGAGACCTGGACCTTCAGCCGGTGGTCGCGGCCGGTCTCGACCGTGGTGGCCGAGGTGGCGATCGACGCCTTGGCGCCGTTGACCGCCTTCTCCACGGCCGACTGGGTGTTGTTCCAGCCGCCGACGTTCCACCAGTAGAAGTTGCCCGTGTCGCGCACGCCGAACATCACCAGGAAGCCCTCGGCGCCGCCGGTCTTGCGCGCGGTCACCTCGACCGTGTAGTTCGACCAGTCCGCCGACCCGGCGGTGGACCTGGCGTCCTCGACCTGCGCGGTCTGGACGTAGGCGCCGTCCTGGACCGCCCAGGTGCCGAGGCCGGGCGTCCACCCGCCGGCTCCGGCCGCGAAGTCGTCCTCCAGCAGCACGGTGCCGTCGGCGGCCGTCACCCTGACGTCGTCGTAGCGGACCTGCGTGTTCCATGCCCCGACCCCGATCGCGCCCGAGATGTCCTCGACCGGCCGGGTGTCGCCCGCGAACGCGCTCGGCAGCACCCGGTCCCCGACGTTGCGGGAGAACAGCCGCTGCACGTGATAGCTGGGCGAGCCGTACGCCTCGTCGTTGTCGAACCAGATGAGGTCCGGCGCCCAGTCGACGTAGTCGACGTTGGCCAGCAGCGGCGCGTAGGCGGCCAGCTTCACCACGTCGGCGTTGCGCTCGATCCCGGTCAGGAACGACGCCTCGCTGAGCGCGTTGTAGAACGTGTTGCCGCGCGAGGCGTACTCGCCGACGAACACCTGCGGCCCCTCACGGTCGTAGGAGTCGTAGCGGTGGTTGTTGGTCAGGAACCACTCGGGGTTGTTGTAGTAGTGCTCGTCGACCAGGTCGGCCTTCTGCTCCCGGGCGAAGTCCCACATCCGGTCGAACCAGGCGCCCTGCGAGGTCTGGCCCGAGTTGCTGATGATCTGGATGTCCGGATACTTCGCCCTGATCGCGTCGGCGAACCGGGGATAGTTGGCGAAGAACTCCGGGTAGATCTCCTCGTTCCCGAGCCCGATGTACTTCATCCCGAACGGCTTGGGATGCCCCATCGCGGCCCGCTTGGCGCCCCACTCCGACGACGCCGGGCCGTTGGCGAACTCGATCAGGTCGAGCGTGTCCTGGACCCAGCGGGCCAGCCCCGCCTCGTCCGTCAGCGGCCGGTTCTCGCCGCAGCCGTTGACGCCCACCGACAGCACCGGCAGCGCCTCGGCGCCGATGTCCTCGGCGAACTGGAAGTACTCGTAGTAGCCGATCCCGTAGCTCTGGTTGTAGCCCCAGAAGTTGAAGTTCGCCGGCCGCTCCTCGACCGGGCCGATCGTCTCCTTCCACTGGTAGATGCGCCGCCGGTCCTGGTTCTCCGTGTACGGGGCGTACGTGCCGACGTTGGTCACGCAGCCGCCCGGGAAGCGCAGGAAGCGCGGCTTCAGCTCGGCGACGAGTTCGGCCAGGTCCGCGCGCATGCCGTTCGGCCTGCCCTTGAAGGTGTCACGCGGGAACAGCGAGACCATGTCCAGGTCGGTACGGCCCTGCGGGGCCAGCAGCACCAGCCGGCCGGCGTCGGTGGTGGCCTTCGCCCTGATCCGGGCGGTGTACTTGGCCCAGCCACCCGCCTTGACCGGCACCCGGGCGGTGCCGAGCACGCTCGCGCCGCTCTCCAGCGTGACCGTCACCGGGCCCGCCGTGTCGCAGCGCGCCCAGAACGACAGGTCGTACCACTCGCCGCGCTTCAGCGGCAGGCCGCTGTTGAAGCCCGCGTTGCTCACACCGGCCTCGCCGGTGACGTCCAGGCGCAGGTAGTTGCGGTTGTTCGGGTTGAGCGGCCGGTCGCCGCCGACCGCGAGCGTGGCCGTGCCGCCGCGCTCGGCCTCGCTCCACGCCGTCAGCCCGGTGTAGCTGGGCTCGTCGGTGGAGTTGAACTCGAACGAGCGGTTCCGCACCAGTTCGGCGTACAGCCCGCCGTCGGCCGCGTGGTTGATGTCCTCGTAGAACACTCCGTACAGGTCGGGGCTGACCTCGGTGCCCTTCGCGCGGGCGTCGACGGTCAGCTTGCCGGAGGTGTAGCCCTCGACGAGGAACTTCGCCGGCTCGTCGCCGGTGACGAGCCGGTCGCCGCGCACCGACAGGCTCCGGCCGCCCGAGCTCACCGTGACCTTGCCGCCGCCCGCGTCCCGCAGCGTGAACACCGACCCGGTGGGGTCCAGCCGGACGTCCCGGCCGGCCGTCAGGTAGCGGCCGGTGGCCAGGTCCTTCAGCGCGACGCCGTCGCCGCGCGGCTCGGCGGTCACCGCCAGGCTCGTCATCGGCGGCTTCGCCGACGCCAGGACCGATCCCGTACGGTCCGCGCTCAGGTAGCGCCGCTCGCCGGCGGCGCGCAGCGTGAACGGGCCCTGCGGGACCACCGGGCGCCCCTCGGCGGCCTTGACCGCGAAGTAGCCGAAGTCGGCGGTGATCTCGGCGCCGTTCTGCGCCGACAGCGCGTACAGGCCGACCTGCTTGACGTCCAGGTCGGCGGTCACCTGGGTGGCCTGGACCCAGGCGGAGCCGTCCCAGTAGGAGGCGGTGAACCGGTCGCCGGTCCTGGCCAGCTTGAGCGTCTCACCGGTGGAGCCGGTCCGGGCCGCGAAGCCCGCGGTGAAGGCGGCGCTCACCTCGGTGTCGGTCTCGATCACCACGCCGCCCGACGAGCCCACGTGGGCCAGGCCGGTGCGCACGTAGTTGTCCCAGTCCTGCCAGGCCAGGATGCCCGCGTTCTGGAAGTCCAGTGCGACGGCGGCGCTGACCTCGGTGACCACCTCGAAATCGCCGGCCGGCACGTCCAGCAGGAACAGGTTCCGCGCGGTGTTGACGCCCTGGTAGGTGTCGCCGGGCAGCGACCGGACGCGCAGCGCGCCGCCGGTCAGCGACCAGCGGGAGTCGTCGGGGGCCAGCACGGTCCAGTCCGGGCCGAGCGCGGCCGCGTCGAACTGGTCGACCACCGCGCCTTCCGGAACGGGCCCGGCCGCCGCGGCGGCGTTCGGCCCGGCGGCGTCCGGCTGGGCGGCGGAGGCCGCGGGGGTGGCCGGAGCGGTCAGCACGCCCGCCGCCAGCAGCACGGATAAGGCGAGTCGTCTCATGAGTGGGGGGCTCCTCAGAGTGTTGTTAGCGTTAACATAACGTAGTGAGCGTTAACAACGGAGAACGCCGCCTAGTTAAGGACCCCCGCGCCTCCCCGTCAAGCTCCCCGGCCTGTTGTGCGGCCGTAATCGAACCGACGCTTGACGGGACCGGTTGTTAACGTTCACAGTCTTTCCCAGGCCCGGAAAGGAGCACGGTTGTGGCATCCATTCAGGGGCGGCGCCCACCTGTCATGGCCGACGTGGCCAGGGAGGCCGGAGTGTCCCACCAGACAGTTTCCCGCGTGCTCAACGAGCATCCCAACGTGCGCGGGGAGACCCGTACCAGGGTCCTGGAGGCGATCGACAAGCTGGGCTACCGCCGCAACCTCGTCGCCCGCGCGCTGGTCACCAAGCACTCGCGCACGCTCGGCGTGGTCAGCTTCGACACGACCCTGTACGGGCCCGCCAGCACGGTCTACGGCATCGAGCAGGCGGCCAGGGCGGCCGGCTACTTCGTCAGCATCGTCAGCCTCAAGTCCATCGACAGGAGCGGCGTCCGCGACGCCCTCGACTACCTGGCCGACCAGGGCGTCGACGGGATCGTGGTGGTCGCGCCGCAGCGCTCGGCCGCCCGGGCGCTGGCCGACCTGCCGCTCGACGTCCCCGCCGTGGCGGTCGAGGGCGGCGAGGCCGGTGACGTGCCGGTGGTCTGCGTGGACCAGGTCGAGGGCGGCAGGCTCGCCACCGAGCACCTGCTCTCGCTGGGCCACGAGACGGTCTGGCACGTGCGCGGGCCGTCCGACTGGCTGGAGGCCGAGGGCCGGGTCGCCGGGTGGCGGGCCGCGCTGGAGGCGGCCGGCCGGCAGGCTCCCGAGCCGCTGGCCGGCGACTGGAGCCCGCGTTCCGGATACGAGGCGGGCCGCAGCCTGGCGAGCCTGCGGGACGTCACCGCGGTCTTCGTGGCCAACGACCAGATGGCACTGGGCGTGCTGCGGGCCTTCACCGAGCGGGGGGTGAAGGTGCCGGCTCAGGTGAGCGTCGTCGGGTTCGACGACATCCCCGAGTCGGAGTTCTTCTCGCCGCCGCTCACCACCATCAGGCAGGACTTCGGCGCGGTCGGCCGGCACAGCATCGGGGTGCTGCTGCGCCAGATTGAGGGCGGCGGCGAGCACGAGCGGCTCGTGGTGCCCCCGGCCTTCGTGCGTCGTGCCAGCACCGCCCGGCGCTGACTGCCGGGCGGCTGGCGGAAGGGCGTCGTCCCTTCCTTGTTAGCGCTCACAATTCCAGAAAGGACACCCCCCCAGTGTTGAAGAAGATCTCTTTGCTAGTGGCGGCCGCCGTGGTGCTGGCCGGTTGCGGCGGCGGTGACGGCACCACCAGTGCCGGCACCGGCACCGGCGCAGGCGATGATTCGATCGTCATGGGCTTCTCCCAGGTAGGCGCGGAGAGCGGCTGGCGTACTGCGAACACCAAGTCCGTGCAGGAGTCGGCCAAGAGCGCGGGCGTCGAGCTGAAGTTCTCCGACGCCCAGCAGAAGCAGGAGAACCAGATCAAGGCCCTGCGCTCCTTCATCCAGCAGAAGGTGGACGTGATCGCCTTCTCGCCGGTGGTGGAGTCGGGCTGGGACACCGTGCTCAAGGAGGCGCAGAACGCGAAGATCCCGGTCATCCTGACCGACCGCGCGGTGGACTCCAAGGACACCAGTCTGTACAAGACCTTCCTCGGCTCGGACTTCGTCGAGGAGGGCAAGAAGGCCGGCCAGTGGCTGGTGGAGGAGTACAAGGACGCCAAGGACCCGGTCAACATCGTCGAGCTGCAGGGCACGACGGGCTCGGCGCCGGCCAACGACCGCAAGGCGGGCTTCGCCGAGGTCATCGGGGCGGACCCGAAGTTCAAGATCATCGCTTCGCAGACCGGTGACTTCACCCGGGCCAAGGGCAAGGAGGTCATGGAGGCCTTCCTGAAGTCCAACCCGGACATCGACGTGCTGTACGCGCACAACGACGACATGGGCCTGGGCGCGATCGAGGCGATCGAGGGCGCGGGCAAGACGCCCGGCACCGACATCAAGATCATCACGGTGGACGCCGTCAAGGACGGCATGCAGGCCCTCGCCGACGGAAAGATCAACTACATCGTCGAGTGCTCCCCGCTGCTCGGCCCGCAGCTGATGGACCTGGCCAAGAAGGTCGTCAAGGGCGAGCAGGTGCCGCCCCGCGTGGTGACCGAGGAGACCACGTTCACCCAGGAGCAGGCCAAGCAGGCCCTGCCCAGCCGCCAGTACTGACCCGCGCCGGGGCCGCCCCGCCGGGGCGGCCCCGGGAACGTGACCAAGGAGAGGGACGCCGTATGGCCGTACCCGCGCCGATCCTGCGGATGAGCGGGATCGGCAAACAGTTTCCGGGCGTGCACGCGCTCGACGGCGTGGACCTGCGGCTGCTGCCCGGCGAGGTGCACGCGCTCATGGGCGAGAACGGCGCCGGCAAGTCCACCCTGATCAAGGTGCTGACCGGCGTCCACCAGGCGGACGAGGGCGCGATCGAGCTGGCCGGGCAGGCCGTCGCGTTCGGCAGCCCGCTGGAGGCCCGCCAGGCCGGCATCAGCACCGTCTACCAGGAGGTCAACCTCTGCACCAACCTGTCGGTCGCGGAGAACATCCTCATCGGCCGCGAGCCCCGCCGGTGGGGCCGCATCGACTGGAAGCGGATGCGGGCCCGCGCCCGCGAGCTGCTCGCCCGGCTGGAGCTCGACCTGGACGTGTCGGCACCGCTGTCGTCGTACTCGCTGGCGATCCAGCAGATGGTGGCCATCGCCCGCGCGCTCGACGTCGAGGCGCGGGTGCTCATCCTGGACGAGCCCACCTCCAGCCTGGACGCCGACGAGGTGGGCCAGCTCTTCCGGGTGATGCGCAGGCTCAAGGAGGAGGGCATCGCGATCCTCTTCGTGTCGCACTTCCTCGACCAGATCTACGAGATCTCCGACCGGATGACGATCCTGCGCAACGGGCGGCTCGTCGGCGAGTACCCGACGCGGGAGCTCAGCCAGGTCGACCTGGTCGCCAAGATGATCGGCCAGGAGCTGGCCGCGCTCGACCGGCTGCACGGCGAGGCGGCGGCCTTCGACCGCCCCCTGGTGGAGGCCCGCGAGCTGGGCCGGCCCGGGGCCATCGAGCCGTTCACGCTGACCATCCACGAGGGCGAGGTCGTGGGACTCGCCGGTCTGCTGGGCTCGGGCCGCACCGAGATCGCGCGGCTGCTGTTCGGCGCCGACCACGCGGGCGGCGGGCAGGTGGCGATCGGCGGCGCGCCCGCGTCGCTGCGCACGCCCCGCGCGGCGATGAGCCACAAGATCGCATTCTGTTCGGAGAACCGCAAGGCCGACGGGCTGATCCCGGACCTCACCGTCCGCGAGAACATCATCCTCGCCCTCCAGGCGACCCGCGGCTGGACCAGGCCGGTGCCGCGCGAGCAGCAGGACGAGCTGGTCGGCAAGTACGTCAAGGCGCTGCGGATCAGCCCCCCCAACCCCGAGCACCTGGTCCGCGACCTCAGCGGCGGCAACCAGCAGAAGGTGCTGCTGGCCCGCTGGCTCATCCTGGAGCCGCGGCTGCTCATCCTCGACGAGCCCACCCGCGGCATCGACGTGGGCGCCAAGACGGAGATCCAGCGCCTGGTCGCGGAGCTGTCCGACGGCGGCGTGGCGGTGCTGTTCATCTCCGCCGAGCTGGAGGAGGTGCTGCGGCTCAGCCACAAGGTCGGCGTGCTGCGCGACCGCAGGCTGGTCGCCGAGCTGCCCAACGGGCCCGAGCTCACCACGGACGTACTGATGGAGACGATCGCGAGCGGAGGCCGGGCGTGATGGCGGCGATGCGACGGCTGATCTGGCCGCTCCTGATCCTGGCCGCGCTGTTGCTGGTCAACGTGGCCTTCATCCCCGGCTTCCTGTCGATCGAGGTGCGCGAGGGGCACCTGTACGGGAGCCTGATCGACATCCTGCGCTTCGGCGCGCCGCTCATCCTGGTCTCGCTCGGCATGACGCTCGTGATCGCGACCGGCGGCATCGACCTGTCGGTGGGCTCCGTGGTGGCGATCTCCGGTGCGCTGGCGTGCCTGCAGATCAGCCAGGACCAGGGCGTGTTCATCGCGATTGTGCTGGCGCTCGGGCTGAGCGTGCTGCTCGGCGCGTGGAACGGGTTCCTGGTGGCCGGGATCGGCATCCAGCCGATCATCGCCACGCTGATCCTCATGGTCGCCGGGCGCGGCCTGGCCCAGCTCATCACCGACGGGCAGATCATCACCGTCAACGACCCGGCCTACAAGCTGATCGGCGGCGGCTACTGGCTGACCGTGCCGTTCGGCGTGCTCATCGTGCTGGCGGTGCTGGCGATCACCGCGTTCCTGACCCGGCGGCTGGCGCTCGGCCTGCTCATCGAGTCGGTCGGCGGCAACGCCGAGGCCAGCAGGCTGGCCGGCATCCGCTCGCGCGGCATCATCGTCATGGTCTACGCGTTCGCCGCCCTGTGCGCCGGCGTCGCCGGGCTCATGATCAGCTCGAACGTGTCCAGCGCCGACGGCAACAACGCCGGGCTCTGGATCGAGCTGGACGCCATCCTGGCCGTGGTCATCGGCGGCACGTCGCTGGCCGGTGGCCGGTTCTCGCTCGGCGGCACCGTGCTCGGCGCGCTCATCATCCAGACGCTGACCACGACGATCTACTCGATCGGCGTGCCGCCCGAGACCACGCTGCTGTTCAAGGCCCTCGTGGTGGCGGTGGTCTGCCTCGTGCAGTCGCCGGCCTTCCGCGACAAGGTGTTCCATCGCCGGCGGCGGCCGCCCTCCGCCCGCCCGGCCGAGGAGAAGGTTCGGGTGACGGCATGACGACGCTCTCCCTGGGCGGCGGGCGGGTCATCCCCGCCAAGTACGTCCCGGTCCTGGTGACGGCCTGCCTGTTCGCGGCCATGTTCGTGGTGGGCGGGATCAGGTACGACGGCTTCGCCAGCGGGCAGGTGGTGCTCAACGTCTTCATCGACAACGCGTTCCTGCTGGTCGTGGCCGTCGGGATGACGTTCGTGATCCTGACCGGCGGCATCGACCTGTCGGTGGGCTCGGTGGTGGCGCTGTCGACGATGATCTCGGCGACCCTGATGGCCGGGCCCGGCTGGCCGCCGTACCTGGTGGTGCCGCTGGTGCTGCTCATCGGCTCGGGGCTGGGCCTGGTCATGGGCTATCTGGTGCACGCCTTCGACATCCAGCCGTTCATCGTCACCCTGGCCGGGATGTTCCTGGCCAGGGGGCTGTGCTACACGATCGGCACGGACTCCGTCCCGATCGAGGACCCGACGTTCACCGCGTTCGCGCAGACCAGGATCGACCTGTTCGCCGACCTGTGGATCTCGCCCAGCGTGCTCATCGCCGCCGTGGTGGTGCTCGTCGCGGCGTACGTGCTGCACTACACGCGACTGGGCCGGGCGGTCTACGCCACCGGCGGCAGCGAGCAGTCGGCGCTGCTCATGGGGCTGCCGGTGGGCCGGACGAAGATCGCCGTCTACACGATCTCCGGTTTCTGCTCGGCGCTCGGCGGGGTGCTGCTGTCGTTCTACATGCTCTCCGGGTACGGCCTGCACGCGGTCGGCATGGAGCTGGACGCCATCGCGGCGGTCGTCATCGGCGGCACGCTGCTGACCGGCGGCACCGGGTTCCTGCTCGGCACCGTGCTGGGCGTGCTCGTGCTCGGGCTCATCCAGACGATCCTCAGCTTCGAGGGGACGCTCAGCTCGTGGTGGACGAAGATCTTCATCGGTCTCCTGCTGTTCGCCTTCATCCTGCTGCAGCGCCTGTTCTCGGCCCGGACACGCCCCTGACCTGCTCACCTGTGGTTACCGCAACGTTTCCGGGAGGTTATATTCAGCCATTGACAGCGGAGTTGTTAGCGATAACAATCAGCCAGGACGAACGCGAACTTTGTTCCGGTTTATCACGGTTTAGCACCGCAACCCCCATACGAGGAGAGAGTCAAGGATGAGGTTGGGACGAATCGGGGGCGTGGTGTCCGCCATCGCGCTCGCCGCCACCATGACGGCCTGCGGCTCCGCCCAGAAGACCATCGACGCCGAGCCGTCCGCGGGCGCGGGCGGCAGCGCCGGGGCGCTGGTCGGCGTCACCATGCCGACCAAGTCGTCGGAGCGGTGGATCCACGACGGCGACAACGTCAAGAAGCAGCTTGAGGCCCTCGGCTACAAGGTCGACCTGCAGTACGCCGAGAACGACATCCCCACGCAGGCCAACCAGATCGAGAACCAGATCACCAAGGGCGCCAAGCTCCTGATCGTCGCCTCGATCGACGGCACCGCGCTGACCTCCCAGCTCCAGCAGGCGGCCGACAACAAGATCCCGGTCATCGCCTACGACCGGCTGATCCGCAACAGCCCCAACGTCGACTACTACGCCACCTTCGACAACTTCAAGGTCGGCGTCCAGCAGGCGACCTCGCTGCTGCAGGGCCTCGGCGTGGACAAGGGCGAGAAGGGCCCGTTCAACGTCGAGCTGTTCGGCGGCTCGCCCGACGACAACAACGCCACGTTCTTCTGGAACGGCGCCATGTCGGTGCTCCAGCCGAAGATCGACGACGGCACGCTGAAGATCAAGAGCGGCCAGACCGACTTCAAGACCGCCGCGATCCTCCGCTGGGACCCGGCCACCGCGCAGAAGCGCATGGAAGACATCCTCACCAAGACCTACACCGGCGACGCCAAGGTCGACGGCGTGCTCTCCCCGTACGACGGCCTGTCGATCGGCATCCTGTCGGCGCTCAAGAGCAGCGGCTACGGCACCAGCGGCCAGCCCTACCCGGTCGTGACCGGCCAGGACGCCGAGCTCGCGTCGGTCAAGTCGATCGTCGCCGGCGAGCAGTACTCCACCATCTTCAAGGACACCCGCAAGCTCGCGGAGGTCACGGTCAAGATGGCCGACGCCGTGCTCAAGGGCGGCAAGCCCGAGGTGAACAACACCGAGGACTACGACAACGGCAACAAGGTCGTCCCCTCGTACCTGCTCGACCCGGTGATCGTGGACGAGAGCAACTACAAGGACGTCATCATCGGCGGCAACTACTACACCGAGGACCAGCTCAAGTAGGAGCGCGCCCCGGGGGCGGCACGCCCCCGGGGCCCTCCGGGGCGAGGGGCTTGAGACATGACCGACCACATCTTGCGGATGAGCGGGATCACCAAGACGTTCCCCGGCGTGAAGGCGCTGCAGGACGTCACCCTGTCGGTGCGGCGGGGCGAGATCCACGCGATCTGCGGCGAGAACGGCGCCGGCAAGTCGACGCTGATGAAGGTGCTGTCCGGCGTCTATCCGCACGGCGCCTACGAGGGCGAGATCCGCTTCGAGGGCGAGACGTGCGAGTTCGGCGGCATCCGTGACAGCGAGCACGCCGGCATCGTCATCATCCACCAGGAGCTGGCTCTCAGCCCGCAGCTGTCGATCGCCGAGAACATCTTCCTCGGCAACGAGCGGGCCAGGCGCGGCTTCATCGACTGGAACCGCACCAACTTCGAGGCCGCCCAGCTCATGGAGCGCGTCGGCCTGCGCGAGAACCCGACGACCGTCGTCTCCGACATCGGCGTCGGCAAGCAGCAGCTCGTCGAGATCGCCAAGGCGCTGTCGAAGGAGGTGAAGCTGCTCATCCTGGACGAGCCGACGGCCGCGCTCAACGACGACGACTCGGCCCACCTGCTCGACCTGCTGCGCGGGCTGCGCGACGAGGGCATCACCTGCGTGATCATCTCGCACAAGCTCAACGAGGTCACCGCGATCGCCGACTCCGTCACGATCATCCGCGACGGCCGCACGATCGAGACCCTCGACATGGCGACCGACGCGGTGACCGAGGACCGGATCATCTCCGGGATGGTCGGCCGCGCCCTCGACAACCGCTACCCGCCGCACGAGCCGACGATCGGCGAGGAGGTGCTGCGGATCGAGGACTGGACCGTCTACAGCCCCAGCCAGCCGGGCCGCAAGGTGGTCGACGGCGCCGCGCTCACGCTGCGCCGCGGCGAGATCGTGGGCCTGGCCGGGCTCATGGGCGCGGGCCGCACCGAGCTGGCGATGAGCCTGTTCGGCAGGACGTACGGGGTGAACATCTCCGGCAAGGTGTTCAAGGACGGCAAGCCGATCGAGATCCGCACCGTCCAGGACGCCATCCGGCACGGCCTCGCCTACGCCACCGAGGACCGCAAGCGCTACGGCCTCAACCTCATCGAGGACATCAAGCGCAACGTCTCGGCCGCCGGGCTCTCCGGGCTGTCCCGCCGCGGGTGGGTCGACGAGCACCAGGAGTACGCGGTCGCCGAGCGCTTCCACAAGAGCATGAACATCAAGGCCCCCAGCGTGTCGAGCGTCGTCGGCAAGCTGAGCGGCGGCAACCAGCAGAAGGTCGTGCTCTCCAAGTGGATCCTCACCGAGCCCGACGTGCTCATCCTCGACGAGCCCACCCGGGGCATCGACGTCGGGGCCAAGTACGAGATCTACACGATCATCAACCGGCTGGCCGACGAGGGCAGGGCCGTGCTGGTGATCTCGTCGGAACTGCCCGAACTGCTGGGCCTGTGCGACCGCATCTACACCCTCTCCGAGGGCCGCATCACCGGTGAGGTGCCGCGCCGGGACGCGACGCAGGAACGCCTCATGCATCTCATGACCAAGGGACAGGAGTAGCTCCAATGAGCAGCATCACGCCCGCCGGCGTCAAGGCCGGCGCTCAGGGCGGCGGGGGAGGGGAACCCCGGCGGCCGGGCCGGGTGTCACTCGGCGGCCTGTCGCTCAACCTGCGGGCCAGCGGCATCTACATCGCCTTCGCGCTCATCGTCGTGTTGTTCTCGGTGCTCACCGACGGGGCCCTGCTCACGCCGCAGAACATCTCCAACATCATCGTCCAGAACTCCTACGTGCTGATCCTGGCGATCGGCATGATCCTGGTCATCATCGCCGGGCACATCGACCTGTCGGTGGGCTCCGTGGTCGCGGTGACCGGAGCCCTGGCCGCGGTGCTCATGGTCAACATGGGCATGCCGTGGCCGCTCGCGCTGCTGCTCACCGTGGTGGCCGGCGGGCTCATCGGGGCCTGGCAGGGATACTGGATCGCCTACTTCGGCATCCCCGCGTTCATCGTGACGCTGGCAGGCATGCTGCTGTTCAGGGCGCTGACGCTGACCGTGCTCGGCAACCGCGGCATCGGCCCGTTCCCCGACCAGGTCCGCACCCTGGCCAACGGCTTCACCAGCGGCTACCTGGGCAACATCGGCCTCGGCCCGCTCGGCGGCGCCGACCTGTTCAGCCTCCTGATCGGCGTCATCGCCATCGCCGGCATGGTCACCGCCCAGTGGCGCTCGCGCGCGGCGCGGGCCGGCTACGGCCAGAGCGTGGAGCCCATCGCGCTGTTCGCGCTCAAGATGGCCGCCGGCGCGGCCGTCATCCTCTTCCTGGTCGTGCAGCTCGCCCGCTTCCACAACCTGCCCTGGGTGCTGGTGCTGCTGGCGATCCTGGTGCTGGCGTACTCGCTGATGGCCAACCGCACGGTCTTCGGCCGGCAGATCTACGCCATCGGCGGCAACCTGCAGGCGGCCGTCATGTCGGGCGTCAAGGTCAAGAAGGTCGTATTCTGGATCTTCGTCAACATGGGCGTGCTGTCGGCGATCGCCGGCATCATCTTCGCCGGCCGCCTCAACCAGGCGGGCCCGACGGCGGGCAACAGCTTCGAGCTCGACGCGATCGCCGCCGCCTTCATCGGCGGCGCGGCCGTGCAGGGCGGCGTGGGCAAGGTCGTCGGCGCGATCACCGGCGGGCTCATCATGGCCGTGATCAACAACGGCATGTCCCTGATCGGCTCCCCGAGTGAGCGGGTCATGCTCGTCAAGGGCGCCGTGCTGCTGGCCGCCGTCGCCTTCGACGTGTGGACCAAGCGCAGGGCGGGTGCCGCGGGCTGACGGGGCGCCCACTACGATCTGCTAGCCGACGGAAGGAGAGACCGTGGGACCGATCCCCAAGCGACGCTTGCCCGTCATGGCCGACGTGGCCAAGGAGGCGGGCGTGTCGCACCAGACGGTCTCACGTGTGCTCAACGACCACCCGAACGTCCGGGCCGACACCCGCGCCAGGGTCGAGGCGGCCATCACCCGGCTCGGCTACCGGCGCAACCTGGTCGCCCGCGCCCTGGTCACCAGGCGCTCGCGGACGCTCGGCGTGGTCAGCTTCGACACCACGCTGTACGGGCCGGCCAGCACGATCTACGGCATCGAGCAGGCGGCCAGGACGGCCGGCTACTTCGTCAGCATCGTCAGCCTGAAGTCGATCGACGCCGCCAGCGTGCGCGACGCCATCGACTATCTCACCGAGCAGGGCGTCGACGGGGTCGTGGTGGTCGCGCCGCAGCACTCGGCGAGCCAGGCGCTGGAGAGCCTGCCGACCGGCACCCCCGCCGTCGCGGTCGAGGCCACCCACCGGGCCGACATCCCGGTGGTCCGCATCGACCAGGCCGAGGGCGCCAGGATGGCCACCCGCCACCTGCTCGGCCTCGGCCACGAGACGGTCTGGCACGTCAGCGGCCCGGCGGGCTGGCTGGAGACCGAGGGCCGGCTGCAGGGCTGGCGCGAGGCGCTGGAGGCGGCCGGCCGGCCGGTGCCGGAGCCCCTGGCCGGTGACTGGAGCCCGCGCGCCGGCTACGAGGCGGGCCGGAGCCTGGCCGCGATGGACGGGGTCACCGCCGTCTTCGCGGCCAACGACCAGATGGCGCTCGGCGTGCTGCGCGCGCTCTCCGAGGAAGGAGTGAAGGTGCCCGGCCAGATCAGCGTCGTGGGCTTCGACGACATCCCCGAGTCGGCGTTCTTCTCGCCTCCGCTCACCACCGTCCGGCAGGACTTCGACGTGGTGGGCCGGCACTGCATCGAGATGCTGCTCCGGCAGATCGACGCCGAGCCGGGCCCGGCCGAGCGGCTGATCGTGCCGCCCGGTTTCGTCGTCAGGTCCAGCACCGCATCGACCGCCGCTGCCGCAGGATAGAAGCGCGTGGCACCGTCCCCATCGAACCCCCATGGAGTCACATGTGAACGCTAACAAGTTCGTGGTCGGCGTGGACTTCGGCACGCTGTCCGGCCGCGCCGTGGTGGTCCGCGTGGCCGACGGCGCGGAGCTGGGCAGCGCCGTCCACGAATACGCCCACGGCGTCATCGAGCGGGCGCTGCCCGGCTCGGACACGCGCCTCGGGCCCGACTGGGCGCTGCAGTCGCCGCAGGACTGGATCGACGTGCTGCGGATCGCCGTGCCGGCGGCCGTCGCGGCGGCCGGCGTCTCGCCCGCCGACGTGATCGGCATCGGCACCGACTTCACCGCCTGCACCGTGCTGCCCGCCACCGCCGAGGGCACGCCGCTCTGCTTCGAGACCCCCGAGCGGCCGCACGCCTGGCCCAAGCTGTGGAAGCACCACGCCGCCCAGCCGCACGCCGACCGGATCAACGCGCTGGCCGCCCGGCGCGGGGAGAGCTGGCTGCCGCGCTACGGCGGCAAGATCTCCTCCGAGTGGGAGTTCGCCAAGGCCCTGCAGGTCCTGGAGGAGGACCCGGAGGTGTACGGGCGGACCGAGCGGTGGATCGAGGCCGCCGACTGGATCATCTGGCAGCTCACCGGCGTCGAGAGCCGCAACATCTGCACCGCGGGCTACAAGGGGATCTTCCAGGACGGCGCCTACCCGTCGGCCGACTTCCTCGCCGAGCTGAACCCCGGCTTCGCGGACTTCACGGGCAAGCTCGCCACCGGGCCGGTCGGCGAGCTCGCGGGCGACGGCGTCCGGCTGGCCGCGCTCGGCGCGCTCGCCGGGACGCTGTCCGCCGGGGCCGCCGAGTGGACCGGGCTGCCCGAGGGCGTCGCCGTGGCCGTCGGCAACGTCGACGCGCACGTCACCGCCGCCGCCGCCGACGCCGTCCGGCCCGGCCAGATGGTGGCCATCATGGGCACCTCGACCTGCCACATCATGCCCAGCGACCGGCTCGCCGAGGTGCCCGGCATGTGCGGCGTCGTGCGCGACGGCATCGTGCCCGGCCTGTGGGGCTACGAGGCGGGGCAGTCGGCCGTGGGCGACATCTTCGCCTGGTTCGTCGAGGCGTTCGTGCCCGCCGCCTACACCGAGCGGGCCGCCGGGGAGGGCGTCAGCGTCCACGCGTACCTGACCTCGCTGGCCGAGAAGCAGGCCGTGGGCCAGCACGGCCTGGTCGCCCTCGACTGGTTCGGCGGCAACCGGTCCGTCCTGGTGGACCACAACCTGTCCGGCGTCATCATCGGCCAGACCCTCGCCACCAGGCCCGAGGACGTCTACCGGGCGCTCATCGAGTCCACCGCCTACGGCGCCCGCATGATCGTGGAGACGTTCGAGAAGTCCGGCGTCCCGGTCGAGGAGTTCGTTGTGGCCGGCGGCCTGCTGAAGAACCCCTTCCTCATGCAGGTCTACGCCGACGTGCTGCGCCGCCCGCTGTCGGTGATCGGCTCCGACCAGGGCCCGGCGCTCGGCTCGGCGATCCACGCCGCCGTCGCGGCCGGCGCGTACGCCGACATCGAGGCCGCCGCCGCGGCCATGGGCAAGCGCACGGAGGCCGCGTACGTGCCGGACGAGGCCAGGGCGGACGCCTACGACCGCCTGTACGCCGAGTACCGGAACCTGCACGAGCACTTCGGCGACGGACAGGCGCTGCACAAGCTGCGCGCGATCAGGAACGAGGCGAGCGCATGAGGAAGACCGTCAGCGACCTGCACGCCGAGCTGGTCCGCTACAACCTGGTGGCCTGGACCGCGGGCAACGTGTCCGGCCGGATCCCGGGCGAGGACCTGTTCGTCATCAAGCCCTCCGGCGTCTCCTACGACGAGCTGTCGCCGGAGAACATGGTGGTGTGCGACCTCGACGGCAACCTGGTGGAGGGGGCGCACGCCCCGTCCAGCGACACGGCCGCGCACGCCTATGTCTACCGCAACCTGCCCGAGGTGGGCGGCGTCGTGCACACCCACTCGACCTACGCCTCGGCGTGGGCGGCGCGCGGCGAGGCGATCCCGTGCGTGCTGACCGCGATGGCCGACGAGTTCGGCGGCGAGATCCCGGTCGGGCCGTTCGCGCTGATCGGCGACGACTCCATCGGCCAGGGCATCGTCGAGACGCTCAAGGGCCACCGCTCGCCCGCCGTGCTCATGAAGAACCACGGCGTGTTCACCATCGGCAAGGACCCGAAGGCCGCGGTGAAGGCGGCCGTGATGTGCGAGGACGTGGCCCGTACCGTGCACGTCTCCCGCCAGCTCGGCGAGCCGCTGCCGATCGCGCAGGACGACATCGACCGCTTGTACGACCGCTATCAGAACGTCTACGGACAGAGGAGCCCGCGTTGAACATCTGGTTTCTGACCGGCAGCCAGGGGCTGTACGGCGAGGACACGCTGCGCCAGGTCGCCGAGCAGTCGCAGCGCATCGCCGGGGCGCTGCCGGTGGCCGTCGAGTGGAAGCCCGTGCTCACCGACGCGGCGGCGATCCGGCGCGTCATGCTGGAGGCGAACGCGGACGACTCCTGCGCCGGCGTCATCGCCTGGATGCACACCTTCTCCCCGGCCAAGATGTGGATCGCCGGGCTCGACGCGCTGCGCAAGCCGCTGCTTCACCTGCACACGCAGGCCAACGTGGAGCTGCCGTGGAGCTCCATCGACATGGACTTCATGAACCTCAACCAGGCGGCACACGGCGACCGCGAGTTCGGCCACATCCAGACGCGGCTGGGCGTGCCGCGCAAGACCGTGGCCGGGCACGTCAGCGACCCCGCCGTGGGCGAGCGCATCCTGGCCTGGGAGCGGGCGGCCAAGGGCGTGGCCGAGGTGCGCACGCTCAAGCTGGCCCGGTTCGGCGACAACATGCGCGACGTGGCCGTCACCGAGGGCGACAAGGTCGAGGCGCAGCTCCGCTTCGGCGTCTCGGTCAACACCTACGGCGTCAACGACCTGGTCGAGGCCGTGGACGCCGCCTCCGACGCGGACGTGACGGCGCTGGTCAAGGAGTACGCCGAGCAGTACACCGTGGCCCCCGAGCTGCTCGGCGAGCGCAACGAGTCGCTGCGCTACGCCGCCAGGATCGAGCTGGGCCTGCGCCACTTCCTGGAGGGCGGCGGATTCAAGGCGTTCACCACGAACTTCGAGGACCTGGGCGGCCTGCGCCAGCTCCCCGGCCTGGCCGTGCAGCGGCTCATGGCCGACGGCTACGGCTTCGGCGGCGAGGGCGACTGGAAGACCTCGGTGCTGCTGCGCACCCTGAAGGCGATGTCTGACAAGGGGACCCCCGGCGGCACGTCCTTCATGGAGGACTACACCTACGACCTGACCCCCGGCAACGAGCTCATCCTGGGCGCGCACATGCTGGAGGTCTGCCCGTCGATCGCCTCCGGCACGCCGTCGTGCGAGATCCACCCGCTGGGCATCGGCGGCCGGGAGGACCCGGTCAGGCTGGTGTTCGACGCCGAGCCCGGTCCCGGCATCGTGATCGGCCTGGCCGACATGGGCGACCGGTTCCGCCTGGTCGCCAACGAGATCGACCTGGTGACGCCGCCGCAGCCGCTGCCCAAGCTGCCGGTGGCCCGCGCCGTGTGGCGCCCGCGCCCGAACCTGCGCACCTCCACCGAGTCGTGGCTCACCGCCGGCGCGCCGCACCACACGGTGCTGTCCATGGCCGTCGGCCGCGAGGAGCTGACCGACCTGGCCGAGATGCTCGGCGTGGAACTGGTGATCATCGACGCCGAGACCACGACCGAGCGGTTCACCAAGGAACTGCGCTGGAACCAGGCCTACTACCGCCTGGCCCAGGGGTTCTAGCCGTGTGGGAGGGTGGGGCCGTGACGCTGACCAACTGGGCTGGAAACACCTCGTTCCGGGCAAGCCACCTGCACCGCCCCACCTCCCTCGACGAGCTCAGGCGCGCCGTCACCGGCGCGTCCCGGGTGCGGGCGCTGGGCAGCGGGCACTCCTTCAACGACGTCGCCGACACCACCGGCGAACTGGTGTCGCTCGACCGCATGCCGTACCTCGTGGAGGTCGACAGCGGGGCGGCGCGGGTGCGCGTCGGCGCGAGCACCACGTACGCGACGCTCGCCCGCGAGGTGCACGCGCGCGGGCTGGCGCTGGCCAACCTGGCGTCGCTGCCGCACATCTCGGTGGCGGGCTCCGTCGCGACCGGCACGCACGGCTCCGGCGTCGCCAACGCGAGCCTGTCGGCGGCCGTGTCGGCGCTGGAGCTGATGACGGCCGACGGCTCGCTCGTCACGTTGCGGCGCGGCGAGGCCGGCTTCCCCGGCTCGGTGGTGTCGCTCGGCGCGCTCGGCGTGGTCACCGCGCTGACGCTCGACCTGGTGCCCGCCTTCGAACTGCGGCAGTACGTGCGCGAAAGTGTGCCGGACGACGCGCCGTTCGGCGAGCTCATGGCCGATGGCTACAGCGTGAGCCTGTTCACCGACTGGCGTGACACCCGGGCGTGGATCAAGCGCGACACCGAGCTGCCCGCCGAGTGGTTCGGCACCGTGGCGGCGGACGGGCCGCGCCACCCGGTGCCGGGCATGCCGCCCGGAAGCTGCACCGGGCAGCTCGGCGTGCCGGGGCCGTGGCACGAGCGGCTGCCGCACTTCCGGCCCGACGCCCCGCCCAGCAGCGCCGGCGACGAGCTGCAGTCGGAGTGGCTGATTCCGCGCGAGCACGCCGCCGACGCGCTGCGCGAGCTGCGCGGGGCCGGCGACCTGATCCGGCCGGTGCTGCAGATCGCCGAGGTGCGCACGGTCGCCGCCGACGACCTGTGGCTCAGCCCCTCCTACGGGCGCGACAGCGTGGCCGTGCACTTCACCTGGATCAAGGACACCGCCGCCGTGCTGCCGGTGATCAAGCTGGTCGAGGACACGCTGGCGCCGTTCGACCCGAGGCCGCACTGGGGCAAGCTGTTCACCCGGTGGCCGTCGTGCCCGGACCGGTTCCGCGAGCTGGTGCGGCGCTACGACCCGCACGGCCGCTTCGGCAACGACTTCACCCGTCTACTGCTGGGGGAGTAGCGCGGGCGGGCGGGCTTGCGTCCGCCGGCGTACACCGGGACCGGTCCGGCGGACGATGCGCCACGGCGGCCGGCGGGCGATCGTTGAGACATGATCCCCCATGCCTTCCGATTCGGCGTCGTCTCCGGCCGGGCGCCCGACTGGGCCGGGCTCGCGCGACGGGCCGAGAGCCTCGGCTACTCGACGCTGCTGGTCCCCGACACCCTGGGCACGCTGTCGCCGTTCGCCGCCTGCGCGGCCGCCGCGAGCGTCACCACCACGCTGCGCGTCGGCACGTACGTGCTGTCGGCACCCCTCCGTCACCCGCAGGCCGTCGCCTGGGAGGCGGCCACGCTGCACGAGCTCAGCGGCGGCCGCTTCGAGCTCGGCCTGGGCGCCGGCCGGCCGCACGCCGAGGCCGACGCCGCGCGGCTCGGCGCCGACTTCGGCACCCCCGCCCAGCGGATCGATCGGGTGGCCGCGACGGCCGACGCCGTCGCGGACGTGCCGATCCTCATCGCCGCCGCCGGCTCCCGGCTGCTGCGCGTGGCGGCCGCGCGGGCCGCCACGGTCGCGGTCGCGCTGCCCCCGAACGCCACCGAGACGCAGCTCGCCGCCCGTCTCGACGAGCTGTACGAGCTGGCCGGGGACCGCTACGGCGAACTGGAGCTGAACGTCAACGTGGCCGCCGTCGGCGAGGAACTGCCCTCCTGGCTGGCCGCCCGGTTCGGCCCGCCCGGCGACGACGCCGTCGGCGTGCTGCCCGGCACCGCCGACCGGATCGCCGAGACGCTGATCAGGCGCAGGGACAAGCTCGGCATCTCCTACGTGACCGTCCCGGCCGACCGCCTCGACGCCTTCGCGCCGGTCGTGGAACGACTCGCCGGTACCTGACCGGATCTGACAGGTATCACCGGCATGCTGGACGCATGATCGCACGAGGACCTTTCGACACCGCTGACTGGGACGCCAAGCCGCCCTTCGACGACCGCGACGGCGTCTCGCTCGGGCACGTCTCGATGAGCAAGACCTTCCACGGTGACCTCACCGCCACCAGCGTCGTCCATCTCGTGGTGGTGTCCACGCCGGTGGCGGAGTCGAGGTCGTACGTGGCCGTCGAGCGCGTCGAGGGCGTCCTGCAGGGCCGCAAGGGCACCTTCGTCGTCCAGCACAACGCGGTCAGCGACCGTGGCCGGCAGTCGCTGCGCGTCAGCGTCGTCCCCGACTCCGGCACCGGCGAGCTGACCGGGCTCCGCGGCGAGATGACGATCGACGTCGGCTCCGACGGCGCCCACTCCTACGTGTTCGACTACACGCTGGAGTCCTGACCCGCTCAGAGCCCCTCGGGGACCGTGGTCATGCGGTTGAGCAGGGGGACGAGCTGTTCCTCCTCGTAGTCGAGGTGCGCCTCCAGCTCGGCGGCGAGCCGGTCGAGCTCCGGCCCGATCGAGGCCGGGCCGCCGCCGTCGAGCAGCGCGCGGATCCGGGCGAGCAGCTCGGCCACCACGTGATGCTCCTGCCGCAGCCGGCTCAGCACACCGGCCAGCTCCGGGTGCTCGCCGTCCAGGTGCGGGAAGAGCACGGCGTCCTCGCCCGCGTGGTGCGCGTGCAGCGCCTCGCAGAACGTCAGGCAGTGCTCGCGCAGCTCCGCCGCACCCGGCGCGCCGTTTCGCAGGCCGGCGAGCTGCCGCCGGAACCCGTCGTGCAGCTTCACCAGCTCGTCGCCCAGGGCGACCAGTCGCTCTTTGTTTTTATACATGTATAGAAAGTAGCACCGCGGAAAACCGCTCGCCAGGGCGCCCCGGGCCGTGAAACGGTCAGGGCCTGATGATTCGGTGGACCGAAGCAGGACGAGAGCGTGAAGCGCCCTGGCGGTCGGCGGCCGGAGCGCCCCCGCCCTCCCGGGTGGCCGTGGCCGACGACCGGATGAACGCCGCCACCGCCTACCGGCTGGCCTGCGAAGGCACCGCGCTGCTGTGGCGGGGCGACTTCCACAACGCCAGGCAGCTCCTGCGCGCCCTGGCCCGCCGCTGCAACCCCGCGCCCGCCGGGGCCGGCTTCCACCGCTACCGCCAGGCCCAGTCGCAGCGGGCGCGCACGCTCGGCATGCTGCTCATCCCCTTCGCCGCCGGCCACACGATCCCGCTGCGCCGCGCCCCGGACGTCCGCGAGGCGTGCGAGGAGGTGTACGGCCCCGCGACGGGCCCCGCCGTGACGCCGCTCCGCGAACTGCTCGGCGTGATCGGCGCGCACGAATGGCGGCGCAAGGGCGTCGAGGTGCCCGCCCTCGGGGGCCGCATCCACCCGCACCACGGGGTGTTCTCACCGGTACGGGGCGAGTACGTGGAACTGGTCGCCGAGGCGCCGCTGCCGTCCGGGCGCGCCGCCTTCGACGTCGGCACCGGCACCGGGGTGCTGGCCGCCCTCCTGGCCCGGCGCGGCGTCGAACGCGTGGTGGCCACCGACCTCGACCCCCGGGCCGTCGCCTGCGCCTGTGAGAACGTCGACCGGCTCGGGCTCGGCGGGCAGGTCTCGGTGCTGCGGGCCGACCTGTTCCCGCCGGGGCGGGCGCCGCTCGTCGTGTGCAACCCGCCCTGGCTGCCCGCCCAGCCCGTCTCGCCCCTCGACCACGCCGTCTACGACCCGGGCGGGCGGATGCTGTCCGGGTTCCTCGACGGGCTCGGGGACCACCTGGAGCCGGGCGGGGAGGGCTGGCTGGTGCTGTCCGACCTGGCCGAGCGCCTCGGGCTGCGTGGGCCCGGCGAGTTGCGGGCGGCGGTCGAGGCGGCGGGGCTGCGCGTCAAGGACCGCATCGACACCCGCCCGCCGCACCGGCGCGCCGCCGACCCCGCCGACCCCCTCAGCGCCGCCCGCTCCGGCGAGATCACCACCCTCTGGCGCCTCACCCACCGCTGACGACCCGGAGCCCTCGCGGGACGCGGCGCCCACCCCATCAGCGAGCCTGTCCCGTGAGCGGCAGCCGCCATGGATCGTCGGCTCTGGATCGATGCCAAGGACCGGTGTAACGGGCGACCTTGGGGTCACTCCGGAGTTCCGGCCGGAACTGGTACCGACCTCCGGCGGTCAGGTACTCATAGGGGGCGCGGCGCAGGCGCAGGTGTAGTCGATGACTCGCTGGTGCCCTGGGCGAATGGTGGTCTTCGCGAACCTCATCACGCCAGTAGAGAGCGCCCCTCAAAGGTCTACGACACACCTCGCTCTCTTCCCGGGGGCGTTGAGAATCCGTCCGGGAAGGCGCTGACCAAAATGAACGAGGGCGCGCTGGCCGCGGACGGGAAGAAGATGCGAGGCAAAAACCGGTATTGGACCAGGAAAGCCTGCCTGGCCCACTATTCAGGTTGGCCGCAACGAGATCAGGAGTGCGATGAGTTCCCGTTCGCCTCGACGAAGGAGGGGGCCGGCGACGGACTGCTGGTCGATGGCAAGTGGCAACGCTTCGAGAACGCCTCGGCGCGTGCAGTCAAGACGGCGCACAACCAGGTGGCCGGACGAGATCTCTGGCTCTTCTACGCTCGTTATCGAGTGGTGAACAGCAGCAAGTTCTGGGTCAGCGTCAAGTAGCTGCCCAGGGAACAGGTGCCGGACCGCGTGGTCGGGCACCTGTTCTCCATGTCGTCGAAAGGTTCTCATGCCTCATCCGACCGATCTATACGACCTGCTGGTTTCCTTCGACCTGGATAGCGAGGAATACTCGGGCTTCCACTTGGTGTGGGCGGAGGAAATGGGCGGCAACGAGCTGTGCCGTCGCCTGGGCGGCGACCCGGCCAGCGCGTTTCGGTGCGACATCAACAACATGCCGCGACCCGAGGTCGGGCCAGGTCCCAGCATGTGGGCCGGCACGGCCAACGGCTGGGCGCAGGCCTTACTGTTCGGTCTTTACCCTTCGCCGCTGTCCTTCCTTCAGGAAGTGTCGCGTGGCACGCGAGCGCTCAGTATCAAATGCGGCCACAACAACTACCGCCTCGACTGGGCTGTCGACGGGGTCATCGTCACCTGCTTTCTCATCGACTGGCCTGACGAGCGAGGAGGCGCAGACCCGCACGCCCTCGACCCACTCATGGAGGGACTGTTCTTCCAGTTGGACAACCCAGATGATGACGGTATCGAGAACCCCGTGACCATCGAGGTCAGCGTCACATCCGCGCTACGGCTGGCAGGCCGGATCACCGGGCGCGAGATCGACGCGAAATGGCTGAACGGCGTGCACAGTTGCTACTCGCGCAGATCGAGCTGACCGCAAAGGCGTACTGTGCCGGATTCGTGCTGCTGGTGCGGAGAGTCAACCGTCGCGTCCAGGCCTTGCTCGCCGCGTTCGTCGAACGGCTCCAGGAGATCCTTACCGAGGACGATCTTGCATGGCCCATGCGTGGCATAGGCCGTCCGCCCAGCTCACGCCGCCCATAGACGGACCATGGCCTCCCCTCTCCTCAGGTGACTTGTCATCGGAGAGGGCGCCTCCTTGGGAGCTGGCGCCCCCTTCCGGAAGGCGACGTTCGGCAGAACAGATCAGGAAGGTGGGGTGCCCGTGCGGGGGAAGGCGAAGGTGCGGCGGTAGGCGGAGGGGGAGGTGTGCATGGCGCGGGTGAAGTGGTGCCGGAAGGTGACGGGGCTCTCGAAGCCGACGGCCGCGCCGACCTCCTCCACCGGCGCGCCCGTCGTCTCCAGCAGCGGCAGGCTGGCCGCGATCCGCTGGGCGATCACCCAGCGCAGCGGGCTGGTGCCGGTCTGCCGCTTGAAGTGCCGGATGAAGGAGCGCTGCGACAGGTGCGCCACCCCCGCGAGGTCCGCCACGGTGATGGGCCGGGCGAGGTGGGCCAGCGCCCAGGCCATCGCCCTGGCCACGGCGCCGTCCTCACCGACGGGCGTCACCGCCGCTTCCACGAACTGCGCCTGGCCGCCCTCCCGGTGCGGGGGGATGACCAGGCGGCGGGCGACCGCGTTGGCCACGTTCGCCCCGTGGTCGGCGCGTACCAGGTGGAGGAGCAGGTCGAGGCCGGCCGCGCTGCCGGCGCTGGTCAGCACGTCGCCGCCGTCCACGTACAGCACGGCGGGGTTGACCTCGACGGCGGGGAAGCGTTCGCGGAGCAGGGCGGCGTACTTCCAGTGGGTGGTGGCCTCGCGCCCGTCGAGCAGGCCGGCGGCGGCGAGCGCGAACGCGCCGGAGCAGATCGACACCATCCGGGCGCCGCGGCCGTGGGCCCGTCGCAGCGCGGTGACGAGGGCTTCGGAGACGGGCCCGCGCACGTCGGCGACGCCGGGCACGATCACCGTGCCGGCCGAGGCGAGCGTGTCGAGCCCGTGTTCGGCCCGCAGCGTGAAGCCGCCGACGGCGCGGAGCGGCCCGGTGGTCTCGGCGCACACCTTCAGGTCGTACCAGGGCACGCCGAGCTCCGGCCGGGGCAGGCCGAAGATCTCCACCACGCAGCCGAGCTCGAACGGTGACATGCCGTCGAAGGCGAGAACGGCCACGGCGGGCGGGCGGGCGGACGTCGGCGGCATGCCCGGATGTTAGCCCGCGCCTCTCAGCGGCAGAGAACTGGTCATGTACATAAAGGGCGTGCAGACCGTTCTGCCAGGCCACCGCTACGAGCAGGAGGAGATCACCGAGGCGTTCTCCGAGCTCACGGCGGCGGACGGGGAGCTGCTCAAACGCTTCCACAGCGCCACCGGCGTCACCGGCAGGAACCTGGCGCTGCCGCTCGAGGACTATCCCAAGCTCGACTCCTTCGAGCAGGCGAACGAGATGTACGTCGAGATCGCCCTCGACCTGGGGGAGCGGGCGATCGCCGGGGCGCTGGAGAAGGCCGGGCTGCCGCCGGAGAAGGTCGACCACCTGGTGTTCTGCTCCACGACCGGGCTGGCGACGCCGTCGCTGGACTCCCGCCTGGCCAAGCGCGCGGGGCTGCGCGCGGACGTGAAGCGGATCCCGGTGTTCGGGCTGGGGTGCGCGGCGGGGGCGTCGGGGCTGTCACGGCTGCACGACTACCTGCGTGGCTGGCCGGAGCAGGTGGCGCTGCTCGTCTGCGTGGAGCTGTGCTCGCTGACCATCCAGCGTGACGACACCTCGGTCGCCAACCTGGTGGCCAGCGGCCTGTTCGGCGACGGCGCCGGGGCCGTCGTCGCCACCGGGCACGGCCGGGGCCGCGAGGTGGTGGCCACGCGCAGCAAGCTGTACCCGGACACCGAGCACCTGATGGGCTGGGAGGTGGGCGGGCACGGCTTCCGCATCGTGCTGGACGCCGAGCTGCCCGCGTTCGTGGAGTCGGTGCTGGCCGGTGACATCAGGGCCTTCCTCGCCGACTACGGGCTGACCCCGGACCAGGTCGGCACCTGGGTCTGCCACCCGGGCGGCCCCAAGGTGATCGACAAGATCGTGGCGAACCTGGCGCTGCCGCCCGAGGCGCTGGAGGTGACCTGGCGGTCGCTGCGCGAACACGGCAACCTGTCGTCGGTGTCCGTCCTGCACGTGCTGCAGCAGACGCGCGGGCGCACCGGGGAGCCGGCCGTGCTGCTCGCCCTCGGGCCCGGGTTCTCCGCCGAGATGCTGCTGCTGCACTGGTGAGCGCCTACCTCGTCCTCATCGGGCTGGTCGTCCTCGAACGGCTGGCCGAGCTGGTGGTGGCCCGCCGCAACCTGGCCTGGGCGCGGTCGAGGGGCGGGATCGAGTACGGCAGGCGGCACTATCCGTGGATCGTCGCGGCGCACGTGAGCCTGCTGGTCGCTGCGCCCGCCGAGGTGTGGCTGCTGGACCGGCCGTTCCTGCCGGCGCTCGGCTGGCCGATGCTCGCGCTCGTGCTGCTCGCCCAGGGGTTGCGCTGGTGGTGCATCGCCAGCCTCGGCAGGCGCTGGAACACGCGCGTGGTCGTGCTGCCCGGCGTGCCGCTCGTCGGGTCGGGGCCGTACCGGTGGCTGCGCCATCCCAACTACGTCGCGGTGGTCGTCGAAGGGATCGCGCTGCCGCTGGTGCACACCGCGTGGCTGACCGCGCTGGCCTTCACGGTGGCCAACGCGGCGCTGCTCACGGTGCGGATCCGGGTGGAGGAGCGGGCTCTGGCCTGATGAGGGGCTGTTCAGGGCCTGTTCAGGGCTTCGGTGCGGGCTTGGACACGGCGATGCGCTCCAGGCCCTCGGGCTCCTTGCCGGGGTACGCGCCGGTCAGGAGCGTGCTGACCGTGTAGAGGTGCCAGGCGGTGGCGGGCTTCTTGACCACCGGGTCGGCGAACAGGGCGCGCACCTCGTCCGGGTTCACGATCGGGGTGAGCGCGTCCAGGTTGCCGAGCACCTGCTGCCGCAGCACGTCGGTCAGCTCGGGGCCGGGGCTGGTCCGCCAGCTCCAGCCGCCGCCGGTCTTGGCCGTCGGCATGTGCGGCGGGGGCACGTGCGTCCGCTCCCACCAGCGTCGCGGCGCCATCCCTTCGACGAACCGCCACGGCTTGCCTTCGATGGGGACGTCCCGCAGCTCCGGGGCGAATCTCAAGATGAGCGAATAAATCACCTCTTCCGAGAGCCGCCAGCCCTGGTCCAGCGCCAGCGCGGCCCGTACCACCCGGTTGTCCAGGAACGGGCGGACCGGGTCGCCCCGCCGCAGCGACCCCGCGCGGGCGCTGGCCTGCCAGCGGCCGACCTTGTACCAGATGTAGATGTGGTCGAGCGCCTCCAGCCGGTCCGGCCGGGCCTGCCAGGGCTTGGCCAGCTCGCGGGCGTGCTCGTTCGCCTCGGCGGTGAACAGCTTCTCGTCCTTGTAGAACGTGTTGTTGATGCGGCGCAGCAGGGCCTTGTCGCTCAGGTCGGTCTGGAGCAGGTTCAGGCTGCCCGCCCGCAGCGTCTCGCCGCTCTGCCCGGACATGGTGGCCTTGCTGGAGTACGGGAGGTAGCTCACGATCGTCTCGTACGCCGAGGTCATCCCCTCACACGTGCGCAGCGTCTCCCAAGCCCGGCTCAGCGGGTGCTCCACCAGCACGGCGTCACGCTCGGCGGTCTGCTGCGGGGCGATCACGGTGTGCTCGACCTTGAGCCGGGCGGCGATCTGCCGGGCCAGGATCACGTCCGGATGCGTGTCGAGGCCGTTCGTGGTGACCCGGAACGGCACCCGCGCGGCGTGCAGCAGCGCGGCCAGGATGCGGGTGTCGCGCCCGCCGGTCAGCGCCAGGTTGACCGGCTCGCCGAGGTCGCGCAGCGGGGCCACGGTCGCCAGCAGCGCGTCGGCCAGCTCGCCGATCGCCGCCCGCTTGCGCCGCGCCGTGTCGGGCCAGCCCGCCGCCTGCGGCAGCGGGGTCTCGGTGATCGTCCGGCGCCCGTCCCGCACGTCGATCCGCGAGCTCGGGCGCAGCGCCGTCACTCCCCGGTACGGCGTCTCGTCCGACAGGAAGAAGCCCTGCCGGATCATCGTCTGGAGGGCGGGCACGTCGTGGTCGATCCGGTCGTCCTGCCGGGCGGCCAGGTGCACGAGCAGCGCCCGGCTGCCCACCACGTGCAGGTCGGGCGTCTCGGCGTAGAAGACGGGACAGACGCGGTTGATCGCGGTCGCGGCGGCCAGCTCGCCGTCGCGTGCCACCCAGGCGGAGAAGCAGCCGCCCACGTCGCCTGCCGACGGATCGTCCAGCAGCCGGGCGGCGTCGGCCGGATCGGCCAGGTGGCCGTTCAGCCCGAGCACGCGGCCGCCGCGTTCGGAGATCAGCGGAGGCTGCCGGGAGTCGTCGGGCTCGTTCGACCAGCCGAACAGCGACACCTCCCGGCCGTGCCACTCGCCGCCCCGGATCACCTCGGCAGGCACCGGGAAGGCGGTCTCGATAACGGATCGGACCCTGTCCAGGACACGGGCGGGAATCTCGTGGCCCTTTGCGGCCAACCCCAAATAGACGCGCACGACGACAATGCCTACCGGATATCACCGGTTCACCACAATCGATCACGCGTGGATCGCGGTTTGCCGTCGCTTACGTCACCGGCCCGGCCACCCCGGGGGCCAGGGCCGTCATAGGGCCTGGAGGTGGCAATAGCTGATGAAATTTCGTCCTTTGATGGCAACTGTCGCAATCGCTGGGCTGCTCGCGCTCGCCGCGTGCGGCGGCCCGGGAGGCCGGCCCAGCGCCGGCGAACGAGCGGCCCCCCAAGAAGTACCCCGGGCGACCACCGGCCAGGACCAGAAGAACCAGGAAAGCCGGGAGAACCAGGAGAGCCGGGAAGACCGGCAGGACCAGGAGAAGGACACGACGCGGGCGCAGATCTCCACCTTCGCCCTGGACGTGGACACCGCCTCGTACGCCTACACGCGCCGCACCCTCCAGGAGGGCCGCTGGCCCGAGCCCGGCGGGATCCGCCCGGAGGAGTTCGTCAACTCCTTCAAGCAGGACTACGCCGAACCCCGGGACGACGGCTTCACCGTCCACACCGACGGCGCCCTGCTGGACGAGCCGGGCCGGGCCGTCCTGCGCGTCGGCCTGCAGACCCGCCGCTCGTCCGCCGAGGCCCGGCGCCCCGCCAACCTCACCTTCGTCGTCGACGTCTCCGGCTCCATGGCCGAGACCGGCCGCCTCGACCTGGTCAAGCAGGCCCTGCACACGCTGCTCGACCAGCTCGCCCCCGGCGACCAGGTCTCCATCGTGGCCTTCAGCGAAGAGGCCCGGGTGCTGGCGGCGATGACCCCGCTCACCGCCAGGGACGACCTGCACCGGGCCGTCGACGAGCTCAGCACCGAAGGCGGCACGAACCTGGAGTCCGGTCTCGTCCTCGGCTACCGGGAAGCGGCCGCCGCGCACCGCCCCGCCGCCACGAACCGCGTCATCCTGCTCTCCGACGGCCTGGCCAACCAGGGCAGCACCGCATGGCAGGCGATTCTCGACCGGGTCAAGGAGCACGCCGGACGGCAGATCACCCTTCTCACCGTCGGCGTCGGCCGCGAGTACGGCGACGAGCTCATGGAACAGCTCGCCGACAACGGCGACGGCGCGGCCGTGTACGTCTCCACCCAGGAGGAGGCCGACAAGATCTTCGCCACCCAGCTGCCCGCCAGCATCGAGCTGCGCGCCCGCGACGCCAAGGCGCAGGTCGTCTTCAACCCGTCGGTGGTGGAGAGCTACCAGCTCCTCGGCTACGAGAACCGCGCCCTGGACACCGAGGAGTTCCGCGACGACTCGCGTGACGGCGGCGAGATCGGCCCCGGGCATGCCGTCACCGCGCTGTACTCCGTACGACTCAAGGCCGGCGCCGAGGGCCAGCTCGCCACCGCGACCGTGCGCTGGCAGGACCCCGACACCCGCGTGCCCAGCGAGGCGAGCGGCGCGGTGAGCGTCGGCGACCTGTCCGAGGCCCTGTGGCGGGGCGCCCCCCTGCGCCTGCAGGTCGACGTGGTGGCCGCCGCGTTCGCCCTCTACATGCGGGACAGGGAGGCGTTCGGGCTCGACCTGCCCGCGCTGGGCGAGCACGCCAGGCGGCTGTCCGGCGCGGCGGAGGACCCGATGGTGAGCGAGCTGGCCGACCTCATCGGCAAGGCCGGCGCGGTCACCTCCTGAAACGCTGTCCGGCGGCGCGCTGCGGAGTGCGCCGCCGGATAAAGGCGTACAGAGAGGTGAGCGGAGTCCGTTAGACTGATGCACGCATCGCAAGGGGCTATGGCGCAGTTGGTAGCGCGCCTCCATGGCATGGAGGAGGTCTGGGGTTCGAATCCCCATAGCTCCACCCTTTCACTCGCCGCTCTGCCGAAAGAGCGTTTTCTCCCGCCCGCCTGACGGCCGCTGACGCCGCCTCGCTCGGAGGCGGCGCCACCGGCTAGCTCTCGGGGCTGGTCCTGGAGTCGAGCCAGGCGTCGATCAGCGCGGTGAAGTCCGTGCCCGTGTGGTGGTTGACCCAGGCGGTGAAGGACGCCCGGTCCTGGCCGGTGTTGCGGTGCTCCTGGACCCAGGCGCGGGTCATGGCGAAGAACCTCTCGTCGCCGATCTGCTTGCGGATCTCGTGCAGCATCAGCGCGGGCGCGTAGTAGACGTTGCTGCCCGCGAACCAGTCGCGCCGGTAGTCACCCGGCGGGCCCATCTCCTGGCGCATGTGCTTCTCGCGCACGCGCAGGCCGGACATGAAGTCCTCGATCGTGCCCGGCTCGTGGTCGGCGGTCCACTGCATCTCGAAGTACATGGCGAAGCCCTCGTTCAGCCACACGTCCTTCCAGGTGCGCGGGCCGACGCTGTTGCCGAACCAGTGGTGCGCGAGCTCGTGCAGCACGATCCGGGGGCGCATGTAGTGCCCGCCGAGGGCGATCATCTGCTGGGTCTCCATGCCGGACTCGCTGGTGGCGACCACCCCGGCGCTGGGGAACGGGTACGGTCCCGCCTTCTTCTCCATCCAGCGCATCAGGTCCGGCAAGCCGCGCGCCACCCGCAGCATCCTGTCGTCCTCCTTACGCGTCCAGTAGGTGATCGGGATGCCGCGGGGACCCTTGTCCCGGTGCAGCCGGTACCTGTCGGCGGTGAACAGCGTGAGGTAGCTGGCGACGGGTTCGGTCGACTGCCAGCGGTAGGTGGCCTCGCGTCCCT
Source organism: Nonomuraea sp. SBT364 (assembly GCF_001083785.1). Classification (GTDB taxonomy): domain Bacteria; phylum Actinomycetota; class Actinomycetes; order Streptosporangiales; family Streptosporangiaceae; genus Nonomuraea. Next base: position 21,071 of record NZ_LAVL01000025.1, on the reverse strand, counting down.
TCTCGCTCTTGCCCAGGTACTTCCCGTGCGAGACACCCGCCCAGCCCTTGGGGACGGTGATGGCGACGTCGTAGAGCGCCTCGTCCGACGGGTGGTCGTTCACCGGGAACCAGGTGAACGCGCCGAAGGGCTCCTGCAGCGCCCAGGCGGAACCGTCGGCGGCCGAGCGCAGGCCGAGCAGTTCGAGGTCGATACGCCGCTGCCCGGACTTGTGGGGTTTCGGCACGCCGTGGTAGCGGATCACGACCCGGGCGCCCTGGTCGGCGGCGAGCGGGGCGGGCAGCGGGATCGTCAGGTCGTCCTTGTGGTGCCGGGGCTTGACCGCCTTGCCGCCGACGGTCACCTCGTCGATCTTGAGGGCGCGGCCGAAGTCGAGCCGGATCTCGCTGAGCCGCTCCACCGCCCGGACGGTGAGCGTGGCGGTGCCCGTCAGGCTCCGCCCGGACGGCTGCCAGCCCAGCTCCAGGCCGTAGTGCAGCACGTCGATCGACGGGTTGCCGTATGCGGGGTAGACCGGGTCCTGGACCGGTTGCGAGCGCCCCTTCGCATAGGGGGCCAGGTCCATCGGCGGGGCCGTGGGGGCCGCCGATGCGACGCCGCCGCTGGTGGCGGTCAGCGCCGTGGCCAGGAGGAGTAGGGATAATTTCCGCATCCGCGCATTTTAGGGATCATGCGCAGGAGAGTCGAGACGGCGGCGCGGCGAGCGGGTCAGGTGAAGGCGTGCGTCATGCGTCGGCGGCCTGGTCACCAGCGCGGGGGCCACTGCTTGACCTGACCTCCCTCACGGGCGTCGAGAATCGCCACCCGCTCGCCCGCGGCGAAGGCCCGGGCGAGCTCCGCCCGGACACCGGGCCCGGCCACGACGAACTTCGAGATGTAATGGATGCCGACACTGATCAGCACCAGGCCGAACACGTACGCCCAGAGGTCCTTCATCAGACCCGTCTGCAACCCTGCCGCGATGACGGTGATGACGACGGCGTAGAGAAGCATCGTCCACCACCACTGCTCGTAGCCACGCGCCCGGAGCTCGCCCACCGGCGGGACGGTGGACAGCCCAGCCTCCAGCCCGGCCTGGTACATGCGCGTGGTGAGGGTCAGGGTCAGCCAGTTGCACACGGCCACGAGGGCCGCCCCGACCGCGCAACCCCACGCCCACAGCGCCGGAATCCAGAAGACCGACGTGATGGTGGTGAGGAGGGCGACGAAGGGCATGAGCCTGATACTGGCCTCGGTTATTCTGGCCAGAGTGCCCGGAACTCGCCGGGCCGTCAGCCTGGCCAGGATGGTCTGATAGAACTTGGCACCGATCAGTCCCTGACTCAGCGCGATGATCTGCGCGGCGAGCTCGACCCCGCGCGGCAGGTCGTCCATTTCGAGCGTCACGATGTCGTCCAGCTTGAACAACGCCGTCTTCGCCAGGATGAACCACCAGCACGCGGTCGCAAGGAAGGCGAAGAGGAGCAGGTACCCGTCTTCGGCCCGCACGATGTCGAGTCGCTTGCTGAGCCTCCACTGGGAATACTGCGTGGACACCTCGATCGAGGTCGGAAGCGCGCGTGCGAGCCGCCTTCTGTGCTCGGAAGCGCTGGCGTCGGGCTCCTTCTGCGCCAGCTCAATGGCATGGTCGAGAAACGTGCCGATCAGCGCGAAGGTCGCCGGACCGTCCGGGAGGAGGAGTAGCCGCTTGTGGTGATCCTCCTCGATGAGGTCCTCGAGCGCGCGTCCCAGGTCGGGGCTCAGCTGCCAGATCTCGTCCGGGGCGCGGCCGTCGCGGGGAGGGTAGCCACAGATCATCTGAATGAGGATGATCCCCACCGAGTAGGCGTCGGCGGAGGGGGACGTTCCCTTGTTCTTCACCTCCGGGGCGATGTAGACGGAGTCGTCGTGATCCGCGATGCCGACCTGGCGGCTGTAGAGATGGTTCGCACCCAGATCGATGAACTTGATGTCGCCCGACTCCGCCGCGATGAGGATGTTGCTCGGCGAAAGGTCCAAGTGCTGGCTCTCCTGCCTCGCCGGATCGACCGGAGCCTCGGAGGCGAGCCGGTGCAAGGCCGTGGTTAGCCTGCCCGCCATCTCCCTGCACGCGGCCAGCCGTTCCGGGAGGGGAGCCGGCGGCGTGCGGTCCTCCATGGCGGCCAGTTGCTCGCTGAGAGTCCGCCCCTCCTGGAAGGGCATGAGGATCCAGCGCTCCGTCGAGGCGATCGGATGCACCACCAGCGACGGTGTCCGCGCGCCACCGTAGACGCGGGCGTACTCGTCGGTCGCCTGGGCGATGGCGGTCAGCTTGTTCCAAGGGAACAGCACACACTTGACGGCGAGTTTGCGCTCGGCGCCGGACTCGTCGATGGGCTCCGTGGTGGTCGCCTTGAGGATGAACGACGTCGTGCCGGCCCTGTGGTAGTCGAAGGTGTCCGGGTTGATCTGGCGCCAGCTCGTCCTTTCGAACGCGGTTCCCTCCGTTTCCGCCGGCCCGTAGATGATGTGGACGACCTGCTTGATGGCTGTCGTCGTGAACAGGTTCCTGCAGTAGGCGTCGGCAGCCCTGTGCAGGGCGCGGTCCGGGCGGGCGAATCGTCTCTCGAGCAGCTTGGCGTTGAGCGCTATCAGCGCCAGGATTCCCGCGATGGGAAGCCGCGACGCGTCCGCTTCCCCCGTCAGTTCCGCAATGGCGCGATCGCAGGCCTCGATGAAGGTGACATCGTTCTGCTGGTACTCGTAGTCGGAGATGTGGTCCATGATGTTGCGCAGGAAGGAGAAGGCCCCGTCGCGGCGGGACCGCTCGTCGGTGCTGAGCAGTCCCTCCAGTTGCGGGGAGCCGGCCGTCCCCTTGACCAAGGACAGGAGCAGGTCCTCGAACTCGGTCGCGTGTATGGAGGTCATGAAGGGTCGGGTTCCTCCTGCCGAGTCTCCTCAGGTGCCGCGCTCGCGACGCTCTTCGATCACTTGGCCCTGCCCGGGTGACAGCGCGCGGCCGCCCATGCTCTGGAATTCGGGGCGTTCCGCGAGAAACGCGGGGCCGTAGAGCTGGAACGCGAGGAGAACGCTGAACCATGGCGCGCCGGGCCCCGTGAGCCGGAGCGGGTCGATGCCGCTGAAGATCAGGGTGAAGGTGAAGTTCTGCGGGGCCGGCCACAACTCCACGATGGCCCGGTGTTCCCAGGTGATCCACCGGTCCGCGGCGAAGGCCATGAGCCGGTGGTTGGTCAGCATGGTGCGGTTGTGGCCCTGGAACCGCCATTGCTGAGCGGCCATGGCCTCGGCCCGGCGTCGCCGGCGGGCATTTCCGGCCGCGCTCGCCAGCAGGCCGGCGGTGAACAACACGGGCCCGCCGAAAGCGGTCGTCGAATGGGTATATGTGACGTCCATGCCGTACCACACCTCGTGGCCCAGCTCGGTATCTCCGTGCAGGATCTCGTCGGGGTGCAGACGTACGGTCTGCGGCGGGAGCCGTGGCACCGGATGCCCGGCCAGCAAGGATTGCCGTAGGTGGGACGCGCTGTGCCAGCCGCGGGCCAGTTCGTCCTCGGCCCAGGGACTCATGATCGATCACCGCCCAACCCTGCGAAGGGACATTCGCCATCTTCCCTGCGGAACGCGCCAATGGCGATTGTTGTGCGGTTACAGATCCCCTATACGGGTTACCTGATAGGGGAAATAACACCCGCTGCGCAAGAAAGGGAGCCCTTAATGTATATGTCTATTTTTGATGGCATCGGTACGCGTAGGGCATCGAGCATGTCCTTCGTGCCGGACCCGCGTTAGTGTGCGCTCAGAACCGGGTTCTGAAACTCAGGGGAGAGCCATGCCGGACAACCTCGACTTCCGTCTGCCTCCGACGTTCGACAGCCTGGAGGAGGAGCGGCTGCACCGTAAGCAGCGGCTCGCGGCGGCGCTGCGCATCTTCGGCAAGTTCGGCTTCGAGGAGGGGATCGCCGGGCACATCACGGCCCGCGACCCGGAGCTGACCGACCACTTCTGGGTCAACCCGTTCGGCATGTCGTTCAAGCACATCACGGTCAGCGACCTCCTGCTCGTCGACCACGACGGCAACGTCGTCGAGGGCGGCCGGCCGGTCAACCGGGCGGCGTTCGCCATCCACTCGCAGGTGCACCAGGCCAGGCCGGACGTCGTCGCGGCGGCGCACAGCCACTCGGTGTACGGCCGGGCCCTGTCGGCGCTCGGCCAGACCATCGAGCCGATCACCCAGGACGCCTGCGCGTTCTACCGGGACAACGCGCTGTTCGACGACTACACGGGCGTGGTGACCGAGGTGGAGGAGGGCAAGCGCATCGCCGCCGCGCTCGGCGGCAACAAGGCCGTCGTACTGCGCAACCACGGCCTGCTCACGGTGGGTGAGACGGTGGACTCGGCCGTGTGGTGGTTCGTCACCATGGAACGCTCGGCCCAGGTGCAGCTCGTCGCCAAGGCCGCCGGGCAGGTCGTGCCCATCGAGCCCGCCAACGCCGAGCTCACCCACGGGCAGGTCGGCACCGAGCTGGCGGGCTGGGTGAGCTTCCAGCCGCTGCACGACCAGATCATCCGGGAGCAGCCGGATCTCTTCGACTGATTATTGCGGAATACGCAATATTGCGTGATCAGCAATATGCTGGCCGCATGAGCGGACTGCGGGAACGCAAGAAACAGGCCACCAGGGAGGCGCTGACGCTGGCCGCGCTCCGGCTCGCGCTGGAGCGCGGGATGGAGCACGTACGCGTCGAGGACATCGCGGCCGAGGCCGGGGTGTCACCGCGGACGTTCAACAACTACTTCTCCAGCAAGTACGAGGCGCTCGCCGCGCGGCACGCCGACCGGGTGCGGCGCTCCGCCGAGGTGCTCCGGGAGCGGCCCGGGGACGAGCCGCTGTGGGAGGCGATCGGGCACGCGATGACCGAGCCGTGGGGCGACGGCGGCCGGGCGTCCGAGCCGCCGGACCCGGCGCTGCTGGCCGCGATGCGGCTGCTCACGGGCGACTCCACCATGCGGGCCGAGTCGCTGAAGGTGGCGTTCGCCGCCGACGGGGAGTTCGCGGCGGCCGTGGCGGCACGCACCGGCACCGACGTGACGCGCGACCTCTACCCGCACCTGGTGGCGGCCTCGGTGACGGCCGCCGTGCAGGCGGCGGTCGGGCACTGGCTGCACGCCGACCCGCCGCTCGCGCTGGTCCCCCTGCTCCGCGAGGCGATCGACGCCCTCGCGGCCGCCGTGCCCGCCCCCGCCGGAGGCGCCCGGTGATCACGGACGCCGTCGCCCGGGGCCGCGAGGTCGCCGGCTTCACCCGGGACGCCGAGGGCGTCGCCGTCCGCGTGGCTGGATCGGGCGAGATCCGCACCCGCTCCCCGGTGGGCCGCGACGGCGCGCACAGCTCGGTCAGGAAACAGGCGGGCATCGTCCACCCGATGCCCGCGCCCGGCTCGGCTAGGCGCGGGCCACACCCGCCAGGATGCCGGGCCGCGTCAGGTCGGCCTTAGCCGGCGGCGCCTGCGGGTCCCAGTCGGCGACCGGGACGAGGCCCGGCTCCAGCAGCTTGAGGTCGCCGAAGAAGCCGGCGATCTGGTCACGGTCGCGCCGCGCGATGCCGCCCGCGGCCGTCGTGGCGTAGACCTGCTGGCCGGAGCGCGCCACCCCGTCGTCGGCGTCGCCCGCGTAGATGTGCGACAGCACCAGGTGGGAGCCCGGCCCCAGCCGCTCGCGGATCCGCGCGGTGACCCGGGCCGCCTCGGCGTCGTCCGGGACGAAGTGCAGCACCGCCACCATGAGGACGGCGTACGGGCGCGTCAGGTCCAGGTGGCCGGTGACGCGCGGGTCGCCGAAGATCGCGTCGGGGTCCGTCAGGTCGCCCTCCACGGCGATGGCGGCGGGGTCACCGGCCAGCAGCGCCCGCGCGTGCACCTGCACGATGGGGTCGTTGTCCACGTAGACGACACGCGAGTCGGGGGCGTGCCGCCGGGCCACCTGGTGCACGTTGTCCTGCGTGGGCAGGCCCGCGCCGATGTCGACGAACTGGCGGACGCCGGCCTCGGTCAGCACGCGGACGGCCCGGCCCAGGAAGGCGCGGTTGGCGCGGGCGATCTCGCGGGCGTCGTTGCCCATCTGGCGGCCGATCTCGATCATCTGCTCGGCGGCCTCGCGGTCCGCGGCGAAGTTGTCCTTGCCGCCGAGGTAGTAGTCGTACATGCGCGCGACGCTCGGCACCCGCACGTCGATCCCGGCGGGCGCCTGCTCGGAGCCGCTCACGCGACCACCCCTCTCGTAGTGGATCTTTCCGGGCGATTCTAGGCACGCCGGAACGTGTGCCGATAGGCCAGCGGCGAAACCCCGACGGCGGCGTGCAGATGCTGGCGCAGCGAGACGGCCGAACCGAAGCCGGCCCGCCGCGCCACCTCCTCCACCCCCAGGTCGGTCGTCTCCAGCAGGCGGCGGGCGTGCTCGACTCGCTGCCTGATCAGCCAGCGGGCCGGGCTCATCGCGGTCTCCTCACGAAAGCGCCTGGTGAACGTGCGCACGCTCATCCCGGCGTGCCCGGCCAGCGCCTCCAGGTCGAGCGGCGCGTCCAGCCGGGACAGCATCCAGTCGCGGGTGGCGGCGGTGCCGGTGCCGCCGCCGGTGCCGCCGCCGGCGGGCGGCAGCGGACGCTCGATGTACTGGGCCTGGCCGCCCTCCCGCCACGACGGCATGACGCACCGCCTGGCCGCGCGGTTGGCCACCTCGCTGCCGTGGTCGCGCCTGATCACGTGCAGGCACAGGTCGAGCCCGGCCGCCACCCCCGCCGAGGTGAGCACATCGCCGTCGTCGATGAACAGCACGTCTGGGTCGAGTTTGACCTGCGGGAAGAAGGCCGCGAACCGGGCGGCGTCACGCCAGTGCGTGGTGGCCCGCCGGCCGTCGAGCAGCCCCGCCGCCGCCAGCACGTACGCGCCCGTGCAGATCGACATCACCCGGGGCCGCCCGCGCAGCGCCTCGCGCAGCTCGCCCGGGATCGTGCCGTCACGCAGCACCTGGCCCCCGTGCACGCCCGTGACCAGGACCGTGTCGGCGCTGTCGAGCACGTCGAGGCCGTGGTCGGGCAGCACGCTGTAGCCGGCCGAGCAGCGCACCGGCGCGCGGCCGGGCGAGCAGGTCACCACCTCGTACAGCTTCTCCCCGGCCGGCGACTCCGCGGTCCAGAACACCTGGCCGGGAACGCCCAGATCGAGCGGGGCGAACTCGTCGAGCACGACGACCACGATCCGATGCGCCATCTGTTGCGGCATGGCCGGATTCTTTCACATCATGGCCAACCGGCCACTCGCGGTCATTCGTCCTGATGAATCAGGATTGGCGCATGACCTTGAGCACCACCCCCACCAGGCCGGCCCGGCTGCACAGGGCCTGGTTCGTCGCGGCCGTCGCGTTCGTCGCCATCCTGGGCGCGGCCGGCTTCCGCGCCACCCCCGGCGTGCTGATCACGCCGCTGCAGGAGGAGTTCGGCTGGGGCAAGAGCGTGATCTCGCTGGCCGTCTCGGTCAACCTGGTGCTCTACGGCCTGACCGCGCCGTTCGCCGCCGCGCTGATGGACCGCTTCGGCATGCGCCGGGTCGTCTCGCTGGCGCTGCTCCTCGTCGCCGTGGGCAGCGGGCTGACGGTCCTGATGACGGCCGGCTGGCACCTGTTGCTGCTGTGGGGCGTGCTCGTCGGGCTCGGCACCGGGTCCATGGCGCTCGTGTTCGCGGCCACGGTGACCGACCGGTGGTTCGTCCGGCACCGCGGGCTCGTCACCGGGGTGCTGACCGCCGCCGGCGCCACCGGGCAGCTCATCTTCCTGCCGGTGCTCGCCCAGCTGGCGCAGGGGCCGGGCTGGCGGGTGGCCTCGCTGGCCGTCGCCGGGTCGGCCCTGGCCGTGGTGCCGTTCGTCTGGTGGCTGCTCCGCGACCGGCCCGAGGACGTGGGCACCACCGCGCTCGGCGCCGACCCGGACGCGCCCCGTACCGAGGCTCCCGCCGTGAACGCCGCCGTGCGGGCGCTCACCGCGCTGCGGTCGGCGGCCCGCACGCGGCCGTTCTGGTATCTCGCCGGCGGGTTCGCGATCTGCGGCGCCAGCACGAACGGGCTGGTCAGCACCCACTTCATCCCGGCCGCGCACGACCACGGGATGCCCGAGCCGATGGCGGCCGGACTGCTGGCCGTGATCGGCATCTTCGACATCGCCGGCACCGTCGCCTCCGGCTGGCTCAGCGACAAGGTGGACCCCCGGGTTCTCCTCGCCGTCTACTACGGGCTGCGCGGGCTGTCGCTGATGGTGCTGCCGAGCCTGTTCGCGGCCACGGCCGAGCCGAGCATGCTGATCTTCATCGTGTTCTACGGACTGGACTGGGTGGCGACCGTGCCCCCCACGGTCGCGCTGTGCCGCAGCGTCTACGGCGCGGACGGGGCCGTCGTGTTCGGCTGGGTGTTCGGCGCGCACCAGGTCGGCGCCGCCATCGCCGCCGTGGGCGCCGGGCTCGCCCGCGACCAGCTCGGCGAGTACGACGTGGCCTGGTACGTGTCGGGCGCCCTCTGCCTGCTGGCCACCGGCATGTCACTGGCCATCAGGCATAGTAAGAGGCGATGAACGACGCAGAGCTGATGGTCCTCCCCCTGGTGGTGCGGATCGAACGGGCCACGCCCCCCGAGCGCACCGACGCCCTGGAGGCGGCCGCCTCCGCCGTGCTGAGCCTGCTCGACGACCCCGGTGAGTGGGCCGCCGAGCTGCACGCGTGGCAGTCCACCGGCAAGATCCGCAAGGTGGTGCGGCGGGCCAGGGGCGCCGAGTGGCGCAGGGCGCTCGCGCTGCCCGGCCGCACCGTCGAGCACCGCAGCGCCGAGGTGCGCGTCCACCCGCCGGTGCCGCTGGACGACTGGCCCCGCGACCTGGCCCGGCTGCAGGTGTCCGGCACCGAGCTCACCGACACGCGTGAGCCGGGGCCGGCCGGGCCGCCGGTCCTCTGGGAGAACTCCCGCCTGGCCATGTCCGCGGGCAAGGCCATGGCGCAGGCCGGGCACGCCGCCCAGCTCGCCTGGTGGGCCAGCGACGCCGCCGGGCGCGACGCCTGGCGGGCGAGCGGCCTGACCGTGTCCGTGCGCGCCGCCGGGAGGGAGTCCTTCGACGCCATGGCCGCCGCCGGGCTGCCGGTGGTCCGCGATGCCGGGTTCACCGAGATCGAGCCGGGTTCGTGCACGTTCGTCGCCGACGCGCCCTGGCTGCACGGACGCGTCGCTAGATCGTGAACACGTCCGCCAGCACCCCGCCCGCCGGCGTGATCCGCGCCGGCGACGGGCTGTCGTAGACCACCATCAGCCGCCCGTCGTCCAGCAGCGCCAGCCCTTCCGGATGGTCGCACCCGACGCCGTGGGGCAGCTCCAGCACCGTCTCCAGCTCGTCGGCCGGCACCAGGCGCTCCCGTCTGGCGCCGAGCCGCCAGCGCACCACCCGCACCGGCCCGTCGAGGTCCATGGTCGGCCCGGCCAGCAGCAGCAGCGCGCCCCGGTCCGGGCACATGTCCCGCACCCCGAGCCCGCCCAGGTCCAGGAAGTGCTTGCGGTACGGCTCGGCCAGGCTCAACCGGCCCCGGCCCGCCTCCTGCGGCCGCAGCTCCAGCACCACCGCCCAGCCGCGCAGCACCGGCCCGCGCAGCCCCAGGTAGACGCGGCCGGTGGTGACCGCGATGCCCTCCACGTCGAAGCCGTTGTCCTTGCCCGGCAGCCCCAGGAACGGCCCCAGGTGCGGGTCGTCGCGCAGATGGCCGGTGAGCTCGCGCGGACCGGCCATGATCGCGCCGGGCAGCGGCGTGCCGGTCCGCGGGTCCAGCGGCAGCCGGACCAGGATGAACCGGTTCTCCTCCCTGACCACCGTGGCCAGCCGTTCGGCGGCCCGGTCGGGGTCCTTCGACTTGACCTTCTTGCGCTTGAGCCCGTGCGAGCCGGTCAGCCACAGGAAGCCGTCCGCCCTGGCCAGGCCCTCGATGTCGGCCTCGTCCTCCGGGCCCGCCGGCAGGTCCACATAGTCGGTCAGCCGGTAGCCGCGCTGGTCGCCGTAGTGGTCGCCGGTCCATGTCAGGTGCTCGAAGGTGGCGGTCTCGTCGCCGGCCACCCACAGTCCGTACGGGCTCTGCCGGATCGCCGACAGGTTGGTGTGCGTCTGAGCCGCCCGGGACGCGTGGTCGAAGCGGAGCTCTACCTGTTCCACGCTGTCATGATGACACTTCCATAGCTTCCACCACCTAATGGCCTGTTATGCCGTACGCTCCGGTCGTGCTCGATGGGGAAGACGGGACAGAGGGTGCCCGAGTGAAGACCAAGATCCGGCCTGGCAGCCCTCCGCCCAAGCGCTCCCGCATCGGGGACCTGCGCATGGGGGTGATCTACCGCTGGCTCGCCGCGGCCGCGGCCGTGGTGGTGGTCGCCGTCGTCGCGGTGGTGCTGGTGCTCCCCTCCGGCTCGGACGAGGACGGGCGGCGGCCGATCGCCGCGCCATCGGCCGCCCCCGCCTCGTCCGCTCCGCCCGCCTCCCTCGACCCGGCGCCGACGCCCGTCGCCGTCGACTCCACCCCCATCGCCCGGCCCACCCCCGAGCCGGGCGCCTCGCTGGCTCCCGGCTACACGGCCATGGAGGCCCTGCACGCCGACGCCCGCCTGCCGAGACTCCCCGGCAAGGTCAGGCGGCTGAAGCTGCCCGCCCCGGCCAAGCGCGTCATCAGGGACAAGCGCACCGGCCTCGCCCTGCCGGACCTGGGCCGCCCGTGGAAGACGTACGGCGCCGCCCCGTTCACCAGCAAGCAGGTGCTGCCCAAGCAGCGCGGCGACAGCCGGCGCGGCATGCTGGTGAGCTGCCCGGTGCCGATCGAGCCGCAGAAGTCGGCCCGCGACACGGCGCTGCTGGCCGCCCGCTGGACCCTCAACCACCACCCCGAGGGCGCGAAGATCCGCTGGCTGGCCTCCCAGCCGGTCAAGCGCGGCTGGATGCTCGTCTATCAGGTCTCCTACGGCAAGCGCAGCTCGCGGGCCGCGGTCGTGGTGGCCGACGGCGGAATGGCCAAGCCGGGTTTGGCGTTTGTGACAGTGCCTGACACGCAGAGAAAGAGGTGGCGCGACATCACGCGCGTGGTCTCCGGGGTGCGTGTCCTAGGCTAGAGATCATCATTGCGGCGATATGGGGGAGTGACGCCGTGGAACGGACTGGATCGCCGCAGGTGCCGAAGAAGGGCAAGGTCAAGCCGCCCTGGCGGGCGGAAGGGCTGCCCGGCACCCCAGGTGGCCGCCCGAAGATCAACTGGTGGCGGTTCGCCATCACCCTGCTGGTCGTCTACGCGGCGTTCTTCTTCGTCTCGTCCTTCTTCGACAGCAGCCAGGTCGAGACGGTCTCCTACACCGAGTTCACCAAGCAGGTGAACGGCAAGAACGTCAAGGAGATCTACGCCACCGGCCTGTCGGTCGAGGGCCATCTCAAGAGTGCCGCCAAGGACCCCGGCAGCGGCAACCAGTCCTACACGGACTTCCGCACCGAGATCCCCACCTTCGCCAACACCGACCAGCTCTCGCAGCAGCTCAGTGCGGCGGGCGTGGAGATCAAGGCGGAGCCGCTCACGTCGGGCCGAGGCTTCTTCCTCAACCTCCTGCTGGCACTGCTGCCTGTCCTGCTGCTGGCCGGGTTGTGGATCTGGATCATGCGCCGCGGCGCCAGCATGATGGGCGGCGGCGGGCTCGGCGGCCTGGGCAAGTCAAAGGCCGCCAAACCGGTTGAAGCGGGGCAGGTGCGGGTCACGTTCGAGGACGTGGCGGGCATCGACGAGGTGGAGAACGAGCTCGTCGAGATCGTCGACTACCTCAAGGACCCCGACAAGTACCGCAGGCTCGGCGCCAAGCTGCCCAAGGGCGTGCTGCTCGCCGGCCCTCCCGGCACCGGCAAGACGCTGCTCGCCAGGGCCGTGGCCGGCGAGGCCAAGGTGCCGTACTTCTCGGCCAGCGCGTCGGAGTTCATCGAGATGATCGTCGGCGTCGGCGCCTCCCGCGTGCGCGACCTGTTCGAGGAGGCGCGCAAGGTGGCGCCGTCCATCGTCTTCATCGACGAGATCGACGCCATCGGCCGGGCGCGCGGCGGCGCGGGCGGCATCGGCGGCCACGACGAGCGCGAGCAGACGCTCAACCAGATCCTCACCGAGATGGACGGCTTCTCCGGGGCCGAAGGCGTCATCGTCATCGGCGCCACCAACCGCCCCGAGGTCCTCGACCCGGCCCTGCTCCGCCCCGGCCGCTTCGACCGCACCGTCCAGGTCGGCCTGCCCGACCAGGCCGGCCGCACCGCGATCCTGGGCGTGCACTCCAGGGGAGTGCCCCTCGACGGCGAGGTGAGCCTGGACCGGCTCGCCAAGACCACGCCCGGCATGACCGGCGCCGACCTGGCCAACCTCGTCAACGAGGCGGCGCTGCTGGCCGCCAAGCGCGGCAAGGAGAAGGTCGGCATGGCCGACTTCGCCGACGCGCTGGAGAAGCTGCAGCTCGGCGCCGCCCGCAGCATCGTGATGCCCGAGGACGAGCGCACCCGCACCGCCTACCACGAGGCCGGGCACGCCCTGCTCGGCATGCTGCAGCCCGGCGCCGACCCGGTCAGGAAGATCTCCATCATCCCGCGCGGCCGGGCGCTCGGCGTCACGCTGTCCACCCCCGACACCGACCGCTACGCCTACGACGAGCAGTATCTGCGCGGCCGCATCACCGGCGCGCTCGGCGGCATGGCGGCCGAGGACGTGGTGTTCGGCGTCATCACCACCGGCGCCGAGAACGACCTGGAACAGGTCACCATGATCGCCCGCGGCATGGTCGGGCGCTGGGGCATGTCGGCCAGGGTCGGCCCGCTCACCATCCTGCCGAACGACGGTCAGCCGCAGGCCTCGCCCGCCACGCTCGCCATCGTCGACGAGGAGGCCCGGCGGATCGTCGACGAATGCTACGAGAACGCGGTGCGCATCCTGCGCGACAACCGCGACAAGCTCGAAGGCATCGTGGCCGCCCTCCTGAAGCACGAGACCCTCGACGAGGCCACCGCCTACGGCGCCGCCGGTTTGGCCAAAAGTTAGCGAGGGCCCGACGTAGGCTCGGCCCGCACCGGGGAACGACCTCCGGAACGACGATCGGGAGGACTGGCGTGACACTGACGGACCAGCTCGTCGCCGAGCTCGGCGATCCCGGCCTGGAGCAGCTCGCCGGGATGCTCGGCACCGACCAGGCCACGGTGCGCGAGGTCCTTCAGGCGGCGACCGGCGTCATCGTGGCCGGCATGGCGCGCAGCTCCGAGCACCCCGACGGGGCCGAGGCGCTGCGCACCGCCCTCGACGAGCACGTCGACGCCGACCCCTTCAACGGAGACGTCGCGACGCTGGCCCGCGACGGGCAGAACATCCTCGCCCACGTCCTCGGCGGCCAGGGCGTCGACCAGGCCGCCGACGCGCTCGCCGACCTGTCCGGCCTCGACTCCGCCGCGCTGGTCAAGGTGCTGCTCCTGCTCGCCCCCATGATCATGTCGCTGCTCGCCGACCGGGCCGAACGGGCCGACATGACCACCCAGGAGATGACCGGGGAGTTGCACCGCGAGCGTGCCGCCGCCCCCGGCGCCCTCGAACCCCTGCTCGCCGAGCTCCTCGGCGAGCCGTCCGCGCGTACGCGGTCACCGCACCCCGAATGGTGACCGGTAGGCTGATCCGGTGATCGTTCTGGCCTCAGCTTCCGCCGCCCGCCTGGCCCTGCTGCGCAGCGCCGGTCTCGACCCCAAGGTGATCGTGAGCGGGGTCGACGAAGAGGCGTTCACCGCCCACTCGCCCGCCGCGCTCAGCCTCGTGCTGGCCAAGGCCAAGGCCACCACGGTCGCCGCCGGGCTGGACGAAGGGCTGGTCATCGGCTGCGACTCCATCCTGGAGCTCGACGGACGCGCCTACGGCAAGCCCGCCTCGGCCCAGGAGGTCGTCGAGCGCTGGCGGCTCATGCGCGGGCGCACCGGCAGGCTCGTCACCGGCCACTGCGTCATCGACGTGCCGACCGGCCGACAGGCCGCCGAGGTGGCCACCACCGTCGTCCACTTCGGCCAGCCCACCGAGCAGGAGATCGCCGCCTACGCCGAGACCGGCGAGCCGCTCAACCTCGCCGGGGCGTTCAGCATCGAAGGCCGCGGCGGCTGGTTCGTCGACGGCATCGAGGGCGACCACGGCAACGTGCTCGGCCTGTCGCTGCCGCTGCTCCGCTCCCTGCTCGACGAGCTCGGCTACGCGGTAACGCCGCTCTGGCGCTAGCGTTTGCGACATGCGATCATTGCGCGACTTCGCCACCGGCGTCGGCTTCTTCCTGCAAGGTGTGGGCTGGGCCGCCAGAAACGGGCGGTGGTGGTTGTTCGGGCTCATCCCGGCGATCATCGCGTTCGCCGTCTACGTGGCGGCGCTGTTCCTCCTCGGCACGAACGCCACCACGCTGGCCGAGTTCCTGACGCCGTTCGCCGACTCCTGGTCGTGGCGCGAGGCGTTCCGCACGGCTGTCGCCGTCGCGCTCTTCCTCGGCGGGCTCGCCCTGGCCGTGCTCACCTTCGCCGCGCTCACGCTCGCCATCGGGGAGCCGTTCTACGAGAAGCTGTCGGCCGCCGCCGACCCGCTGCCCGACGCCGAGGAGCAGCCGTGGTGGCGCACGCTGCCGCGCTCCATCCGCGACAGCCTCGTCACGCTGGGGTACGTGCTGCTGTTCACGATCCCGCTGTTCTTCCTGGGGTTCGTGCCGGTGATCGGGCAGACGGTGGTGCCGGTGCTGGGGGCGGCCGTGTCCGGGTTCTTCCTCACGGTCGAGCTGACCACGCTGGCGCTGGAGCGGCGGGGGCTCGTCAGGAAGCAGCGGTTCGCGCTGCTGCGGGGGAACAAGGCGGCGTCGCTCGGGTTCGGGGTGGTGGTGTTCGTGCTGTTCCTGGTGCCGTTCGTGGCGGTACTCGCGATGCCGGCGGCGGTCGCGGGCGCGGCCCTGCTCGTCCGGCACCGTCTCTCGCCCGGCCCCCCGGCCCCGGCGGCCGAGCGCCCTTGATCACGATGGGAACCTGCGGCTAGACCCGGCCTCGCTGGCCTCGCTGGCCTCGCTGGTGGCCTGGCGGCTCGGTTCCGCTGCCCGTGCCCGCTTCCCACCGGCCGCCCACTCACCGGCCGCCGGCCGGTGCTTGCGGCGCGGGCGCCGGGGCACTGGCGTGTGCTGCCGGTGCTTGTCCACAGCCGCCTCCCCGCCTCGCCGCCCGTCCACAGAACCTGTTGCACCCCGCCCCGCGGGCCCTCGTCCCCGGCATCCTCCATGCCCATGACGACGAACACCTCCGAGCCCTGCCTCACCCTGACCAGCCCCGCCGACATCCTGGCCGCCGTGCCCTACCTGGTGGGGTTCCACCCGGCCGACAGCCTCATCGTGATAGGTCTCGCCGACGGCCAGGCCAAGGTCGCGGCCCGCTGGGGCCTGCCCTTCCCGCCCGGCACCCTGGAGCCGCTGGTGCCCCTGGTCGCCCGCGAGGAGCTGGCCCAGATCGTCGTCATCGGCTACGGCCCGGGCGAGCGGGTCACCCCGGCCGTCGACGAGGCCAGAGCCGTGGCGGCCAGAGCGGGCGTGGAGGTGGCCGAGGCCATGCGGGCGGAGGACGGCCGCTACTGGTCCTACGTCTGCGACAGCCCCCGCTGCTGCCCGCCCGAAGGCACCCCGTACGACCCGATGTCGAGCCGGGTGGCCGCCGAGGCGACCGTGCGCGGCATGGTCGCCCTCCCCGACCGCCAAGCGCTCGAACGCACCCTCGCCCCCGTCACCGGTTCCGTCCGGACGGCGATGCGCAGGGCGACCTCCGAAGCCGTCGCCGACCTGACAGCCGCACTGGCCGCCGCCCCCGACCCCGACGTCTTCGCCCGGCGCTTCGTGACCGACGGCCTGGCCAGACTTCACGCGGCCCTCGACGCGGGCAGCCGGCTCAGCGACGCCGACGCCTCCCGGCTCGGCCTCGACCTGACCGTCATCAGGGTGCGCGACGAAGCCTGGACGCTCATGGACGACTCCCACGCCGCCCTCTGGGAGGACCTCACCCGCCGCCTCGAACCTCCCTACGTCCCGCCGGTGGCCACGCTGCTGGCCATGGCCGCCTGGCGAGCCGGCGACAGCATCACCGCCACCATCGCCCTCGAACGCGCCCTGACCGCCGACCCGCACTACTCGATGGCCAACCTGCTCATGCACGCGTTGCAGAACCTGCTCTCACCCGGCATGGTCAGCGCCCGCCTCCCGACACCGGCCGAGCTCGACACCGCGATGGGCGAGGCCCACATAGGCTGGCTCGTCCCCCTGCTCGGCTGCCTCGGCGAAAGCGACCCGGCATGCGCCTAGCCGCCCAGAAACTCCGCCACGTCGCCGGCGAACCGCTTGTGGGAGAACGTGCCAAGGTGGCTCGTGCCCGGGTAAAGGACCAGGCGCGCGTCCTGCAGCAGCTCGGCCGTCTGCCCGAACAGCTCCACCGGGTAGGCCAGATCCCGCTCACCGCCGACGACCAGCGTGGGCGCGCTGATGCCGGCGAGCCGGTCGCGGACGTCGAAGGAGTCCTCGGCCTGGGCGAAGTGGAGCATGTCCAGAGGATCGGCCGGGCGCATCAGGGGATCGGCGACCCACATCATGGGCCGGATCAGCGCCCGGGTGAGCGCGGTCCTGCCGACCACGGGCGCCTGATGGTGGGCGCCCCGGCGGCCGGCCGCCACCGCCTCGGTATATCGCCGCTGGACCTCGCGGGTGCGCGGAGTCAGCGTGTACGCGGCTCCGGCCACCACCAGCCGCCGGACGACTTCCGGGTGGTCGGCGGCCAGTTGCAGCGCCACCGACCCGCCGGACGACATGCCCAGCACATCCACCGGCTCGCCGAACCGCTCGGCCAGGGCCTCGGCGTGCTGGGCGGCGATCCCCGCCATGGTCGTGCCCGCCGCCATCCCGGGTGCGCGGTTGACCGCGTACACCGCGAAGTGGCGCCCGAGCGGGCTCATCACCCTGAGCTCGGCCCTGCGCGCCCATCCCGTGGGGTTGGCGTGCTCCGGCGCGAACCAGCGCAGCGCCACCAGCGGTCTGCCCGCGCCCACCGTGTAGTACGGCAGTCCGTGCTTGAGCACCCCCTCGGCCATCCGCCACCTCCCAGAGATCACCGCCTCCACGGTGGCCAAGCCCAACGGCTTCACCGTCCGAGATCGGTCATCGGGTCACTACTCGGATACTGCTCACTGGCACGCCTGGGTCTGTCTCGCGAGGCCCGGTACGGGGACCCGCCGCGCACGGCTTGCCGCAGGGGCTTCGCCTCGCGCAGCCGCTGCCGTTCCTCGGTCGGGCCGGTGCCTGTCGGCGTGCGTTCGGGAACGGGGTGCGGCCGCGGGTCAAAGGCCGCCCTCCTCGCGCCGCCGTCGCTCGTTGTAGGCCCGCATCCGGGGCGGATACCCGGTCAGCTGCACGTCGTAGACTGGGAGAGCGAGATCGCGCGCCACCTTGTGGATCACAGACGGCGAGCCGACCCGGCGCCGCGTCCACTCCCCGTCGTCGGCGACGGCCACGGCGGTGGTGTCGGTCGCGAACGTCTCGGGCTCGACGTAGAACTCCACGCCACGCCGCGACCGGGCGAAGGCGATCAGCGCTTCGATGTCGGCGTCCGTCGCCTCACGATCGAACTTAGCGATCTTCGGGCCGCGCTGCCGCCGAAGGCCGTAGCGGTCTCGCCATCTCATGCATCCTTTTTATACCGTCAAGCGCTACTAGTGCGCAGGGCAAGCATCGGTTCACTCGTCGGAAAAGGCGGGCTTTCGCCCCGTTCGCCCAGCTCACGATGCAAATCGAGGCCGCGATCTTCCTTGTCGACCTTCGCCCGATCGGGCCCGTCCTTAATACCGTCCGTGCGACGGGGTTGAGCTCGCCGCCGCCCGCCGACCGGTCTGCGGGCGAGACGGTTGTGGCAGCCCGTCATTTGGGGGTGGAGTGGCAGATGCGGTGGCTCGGTGGGCCATTTCTGATTGGCGTCCGGCGAAGCTGGGGACGGTTTTCAGCCCGCCATGAAATGGGCTCCCGATGGGCAGACGAGCCGGTTGCGAAACGCCACCCCGCAGCAGGCGGCAATCCCGGCCCGAGACAACCCGGGGCGGCGCTCGGAACAGGCCGGGCGGGGGGGCGGGGGCGGGAGCACCGCGGCGGGGAAAAACAGACCCCGAAAGACCCCCCCCCCGACGACCGCGAGCCGCTCGGGCCCCGCCGGTCCGGCCCGGAGCGCGCCCTGCCGGTCCAGCTTGCCGAAATAGTCCTCGAAGGCGTCGGTGAGCAGCGGCGCCGCCGGGATGTCCGGTTTCTGCGCGCGAAGCTTGCCCAGCACCTCGCGGTCGCCGGTGAGCAGCGCCTTCATCAGCGGACGCCGCAGCAGCGCGGCGGCCAGCTCGCGGACCAGCTCCCGAAGCGTGGCGGGGGCCGCCGCGCGCACCTCCTGCGCCATCAGCACCCGCTCACGGCGCAGCAGCGCGGCGAAGAGCGCGTCGCGGGTGCGCCAGTGCAAGTAGATCGTGCCCTTGGCGACGCCGGCGTGCCCGGCCACGTCGTCGATCGTGGTCTTGTCGTAGCCCCAGCGAAGGATCAGCTCGGCGGCGGCGTCGAGGATCCGGTGCGCCCGTTCGAGCTGGCGCGCCGGATCCAGGGGTGGTCGTCCTGCCTTGGCCATCGTCTCACCTCAAATGTTTGACTAGGTGAGACTATGGCGTCATTTAATCAACCGCAAGTTTGCCCAGGAGGATCTCCGCCTCCCCCGCGAACGTCGCGTCGCCCGTCTCCGCGGCCCGGCCGAGCAGAGCGCGGGCGGCGGCCAGGTCGCCGTGCCGGTAGCGGATCTCGCCCGCCCGGCAGGCCGCCTCGGCGACCAGCTCGGGCCGGTCGGTCAGGCCGAGCGTCAGCTCGTAGTAGCGCAGCGCGCCGTCGAGGTCGCCCAGCCAGTAGCACAGCTCGCCCAGGTGCGCCGCGGCCATGCCGGACTCCGGGTCGCCCGCGTCGATGACCCGCTGGTACCAGCCGAGCGCCTCGGGGAAGTCGCGCACCCGCTTGGCCAGCGCGCCCAGGTACATCGCGCCGAGCGCGCCGGCGTGCCCCTCCCCGGCCTCCACGGCCCTGACGTACCACGCCCGGGCGCGCTCGGGGTCGTCGTCGTGGTGGGTGTGCCCGATCGCCACCATCGCCCGGACGGCCAGCTCCGCGTCGTCCCCGGCGACCACGCGCTCGTACACCTGCCGGCCCTCGGCCACCTGCCCGTCGCCGACCAGGGCCTGCGCCAGCGTGGCGAGCGCGGCCGGCGCGCCCGTCGCCGCCGCCGCCCGCAGCGTGCGCAGCGACGCCTCGGTGTCGCCCTGCCGCTCCTGCAGCATGCCGAGCAGGCTGCCGAACACCCCGCGCGCCGGGCTGTCGGCGTCACCGGCCTGCCGCTCGGCCAGGCTGTAGAAGGCGTCCTCGTCGCCCTGCTCGTCCAGCAGCTCCAGCAGCCTGCCGCCGGCCACGAACCGCACGTCGGCGTCGGCGTCCGCGCCCAGCCGCTCGTACACGGCCCGCGCCTGGGCCGTCTCGCCCAGCTCCGCGAGCCGCCCGGCGACCTCCAGCTCGGTCAGCGACCCGTGCCCGGCCAGCTCGAAGTACGCCCGCACGGCGGCGGGGTCGTCGCACGCGCCGCCGAGCTCCCGCGCCGTCTCGGCGGCGTGCCTGCCCATGCGCGACAGGATCTGCACGGCCAGCTGGTGCTCGGCCCGCTCGGCGGCCTGCCGGGCGAGCACCGCCAGGTTCCCGAGCGCCGTCCGCGCCACGTCGGACCCGGCGTCCTCCGGGGCCGCCTGGGCCGCCGCGGCGAAGGCGTCGGACGCGCCCAGCGGGTCGCCGTCCTCGTGCAGCCAGCAGCCCAGGTTGACGCCCGCCCGTCCGGCGGTCTCCGGGTCGCCGGTCTCGATGGCCAGCCACGCCTGCTCGGCCGCCGCGCCGCCGTCGCCCTGCGCCCGCAGCGCCTGCGCCAGGTCCCCGCGCACGCCCGGCACCACGTCCGGGTCCCCGGCCTCCATCGCCCGCCGGTACAGCTTCACCGCGCCCGCCAGATCACCGGTGGACCGGCAGGCGTCACCCCACACCCAGTACCCCATGGCCACCGTCTGCGGATCCCCCGCTCCGGTGGCCCGTTCCGCCTCCGCCGGGATCGCGTCGTACTCGCCCTGCTCCAGCAGATGCACCAGCAGGTGGCGCAGGCTCTCCAGCTCACCGGCCGCCGCCCCCGCCTCCAGCGCCGCCCGCGCGCCGGCCACGTCGCCGAGCTCCTCCAGCAGCCCGGCGAGCTGTAGGGCCGCGTCCGGCATGGCGGCGCGCACGGCCTCCACGGCGCCGGGCAGGTCCCCGCGCCGCTGCCGGGCGACCCCGACGGCGCGCCACGCCGCCACCGCCGTGGCCGCCTCCCCGGTCGCGGGCAGCAGGCACAGCTCCGCCCGGCAGTGCTGGCCCGCGTCCGACAGCAGCCGTCCGAGCCCGATCCTCGCCTCGGCCGCCTGCGCCGGCTCCGCCAGCTCGACGACCAGCCGGTACAGCTCCTCGGTCACGTCCTCGATCTCGCGCGCCGCCTTCAGCGTCTCGGCGAACGCCCCGGCCGACGGGCGCTCGGTCAGCAGCCGCCGCACGGCGCCGACGTCCTCGCGGTGCAGCGCCAGCATCAGCTCGGCCGCCTCCCGCCCGCCCGCGACCACGCCCAGCGCGGCCAGCGCGCCCTCGTCGTCCCCGACCGCCAGGAGCCCCCAGGGCAGCTCGTCGGCGCTCGCCGTCCCCAGCCGGGCCCGGCCTGCGACGGCCGCCCAGTCGTCCGCGTCCCGCGCGGCGCCCTCGAAGGCCATCCGCGCCCCGTCGAGATCGCCCGCCCTCTCCAGGCTCACCCCGGCCCGCACCAGCGTCGCCCCGGCGGCGCCCGGCTCCAGCTCGGCCGCCCGCCCGAACGCCTCCCGCGCCCCGGCCGTCTCCCCGACCTCGGCCAGCATCTCCCC
>NZ_LAVL01000257.1 GCF_001083785.1 Nonomuraea sp. SBT364 | reverse complement strand
CGGTGCCGACCGACCCGCCCACCGACCCTCCGGGCGGCACCTGGACGGCCGGCACCGCGTACACGCCGGGCTCCACGGTCACCTACGGCGGCGCCGGCTACCGCTGCCTGCAGGCGCACACCGCCATCGCAGGCTGGGAGCCGCCGAACGTGCCCGCCCTGTGGGCCAGGCTCTGACCTGAGCGGACCGAAGGGGGCGCCCGCCCACCGAGGCGCTCCCTTCTCAGGCCCCCGGCCGGCAGGTCGGGTGGCACAGGCGGCGGGCCAGGGCGGCGAGGAACACGTCGATGATCTCGCCGGGCTCCTGGGCCACGTGGAGCGAGCCGTTGGTGGCCGAGGTGATGGCCGTCAGGCCGTCGCGGTCGACGCCCTTGCCGAACGCGATGACGATGACCTGCACCGGCCGGTCGGCGTCCCATTCCTCGCGCAGTTCGGCCAGCAGGTCCGGCTGCGAGATGCCGCCCCGGTCGTCCTTCCCTGCGGTGATCACCAGCAGGGTGTTGTTCATGTCCTCCCGGTAGGACGCCTCGACCTCGCGGAACCCGTTCAGGATCGCGTCGTACAGCGAGCTGTCACGCTTGGGGTGGGCGGTGATCGTGGCCGTGAGCTCGTTCAGCCGGCCGCGCCTGACGAGTTCGCCGCTCTCGGGCTGGTCGATGGGCCCCAGGCTCACCCGTTCCCGGTAGTCCCTGGTCCCGCCGAGCCGGTCGGCGAACTCCCACAGGCCCATGTGCGTCGAGTTCGGGAAGAGCGCCAGGCCCGTCCTGGCGGCGGCCAGCGCCACCTCGACCCGGGTGGTGTCGCCGAGAGGCTCGGCCATGTGCTTGGAGGTGTCGCTCAGCACCAGGATGTTGGTCGGCGGCGCCAGCCTGCTCCACGCGCGCAGAGCCTCGTCGATGTCCTCCGGCGACACCGAGGGCCGGACCCTCGGGGTGGCGTCCGGGCCGGGCGCGAGCGGCCCGCGCGTGCCGTCGCCCGACCGGAACCCGGCCCGGCGGACGATCTCCTGCGCCTCCGGCTCGCCGAGCCAGCCGGCGAAGGCGGTGGACGCCTCGGCGACGGCCGGATCGGTCGCGGTCACCACGTACGGGTAGTCGAGCGTGATCGTGCCCTCGCGCGGGTGCAGGGCGACGACCGGGTCGGCGGACGGGCCTCGGCTGTTGTGCTCGCGCACCGACTGCTCGGGCACGATGACCACCGGCCGCTCCCAGAACGTGCGGTCGTCGACCGCCTCCAGCATGCTGCGGTAGTCGGGCGCCGACCCCGCCTGCGCCCACCGCACGAACGCCGTCAGCGCCTTGTCGGCCTCGGGACCGGCGCCGACCACGTCGCGGGCCGCGGCCACCGTGGCGATCCCGGCCCCCGCCAGCGACGGATCCGGCACCCGTACGACGTCGGGCTCCTCCTCGGTCGGCGTCAGCCGGCCGCGCAGGGTCGGCGGGAACACCATCCGCCAGTTCATCTCCGTGTTGCCCACCGCGAAGCGCTCGGCGAGCGAGGACCGGGTGGCGAACACCAGCGGCGAGGTCGCCACCACCCGCTCGCCCGCCGGCAGCGACCGCGCGCCCTGCTTGCGGGCCAGCCGGATCCACGCCGACGAGTCGGTGATCCAGCCGTCCGGCCGCTCGCCCAGCACGCCCGCCCGCTCGCCGATCACCGTGCGCAGCACCGTGGCGGGAGGCTGCTCGGTCACCTGGACGAGCACGCAGCGCCCGCCCACGCTCGCGCGCGTCTCGTTGAAGCGCCCCGCCGCCTCCATCACGGCGGGAGCCACGTCCACCGCCGCCGCCACGTCGACCAGAACAGGCTCTCGTGCGGAGCACAGCGCACCGGCCCCGCCGGTCACCAGGACGACCCCGGCGGCCAGCAGAGCCACGGCCGCAGCGCCCGCCAGCATGCCGCGCTGGAGCGCCTGCCGCCGTCTCTGCCTGGGAGACAGCCCGGCGCGGTGTCGCCCTAACCGCACGGTGCACCTCTCTTGAAGGAAGGTGTCGATTGTCCCAGCGCCTCCCGCGGCGGGCGCAAGAGGCAGTAGAACTTGTTATATCTAGGCCAGCGGCAGTACCCGCCTGACGCTCTGGCACACGCCGTCGCTGGCGGCGGAGGCGGCCAGCCGCTCCGCGCTCGGCACGCCGTACTCGGTGGTGCGCTGCCGGACCGGCCGCCCGGTGACCTCCGCCATCGCGCGCAGCTCGCTGATGGTCTTGTACGAGCCGTTCTCCGAGCCGGCCATCCGGCTGATCGTCTCCTCCATGAGGGTGCCGCCGAGGTCGTTCACGCCGCCCCGGAGCACCTGGCGGCACAGGTCGTCCTGCAGCTTGACCCAGGAGCACTGGATGTTGGCGATGGCGCCGTGCAGCAGAATCCTGGCCAGGGCGTGCACGGCCCGGTTCTCGCGGGCGGTGGGGCCCGGCCTGGCGACGCCGGCCAGGTAGATCGGCGCGCTGGTGTGCACGAACGGCAGCAGCACGAACTCGGAGAACCCGCCGGTCTCCTCCTGCAGCCGCCTGATCAGCTTGATGTGCCTGACCCAGTGCAGATGGTTGTCCACGTGCCCGTACATCATGGTCGAGGTGGTGGGGATGCCGACCCGGTGCGCGGTGGTGATGACCTCGATCCACTCCTTGGCGGGCAGCTTGCCCTTGGTCAGCACCCAGCGCACGTCGTCGTCCAGGATCTCGGCGGCGGTCCCGGGCAGGGAGTCGACGCCGGCCTCCTTGGCCGCGTGCAGCCAGTCCTCGATGGACAGGTTCGTCCGGCTGGCGCCGTTGATGACCTCCATCGGGGAGAACGCGTGCACGTGCATCCCCGGCGTGCGCTTCTTGACCGCCCTGGCCAGGTCGAAGTACGCGGTGCCGGGCAGGTCGGGGTGGATGCCGCCCTGCATGCACACCTCGGTGGCCCCGGCCAGCCAGCCTTCCTCGGCCCGGTCGGCGACCTGCTCCAGGCTCAGCGTGAAGGCGTCGGCGTCGGTCCTGCGCTGGGCGAACGCGCAGAACCGGCAGCCGGTGTAGCACACGTTGGTGAAGTTGATGTTGCGGTTGACCACGTACGTCACGTCGTCGCCGGCGGCCTGGCGGCGCAGCTCGTCGGCGATCCCGGCCAGCTCCTCCAGCGCGTCGCCGTCCGCCGACAGCAGCGCCACGGCCTGCTCGTCGCTCAGCCCCGCCGGGTCCTGCGCGGCCGCCCGCAACGCCTGCCTGACCTCACTCGGTACGGCGCTCCGCCCCGGGCCGGCCGGCAGCCGGTCGCGCAGCGCCTCCCAGTCGCCGTAGACGTCGTCGAAGTCGTCACGCCGGTCGCCGGTCCGGCCCGTCGTGTCCACCTCGACGTGCAGATCCACCCGGCCCGACGCGGCGAACCCGCCGTCGGGCTCCTGCCAGGGCAGCCCTCGCGGCACCGCGTCCTGCCTGGCCAGCCCGGTCTCCGGGTCGGCCAGCGCCGCCACGTGGGCCATGACACGGGGGTCCAGCCAGGGCTCGCCGGCCCGGACGTACTCCGGGTAGACGGTCAGCCGCTCGCGCAGCAGGAAGCCCGCCTCGGCGGTCCTGGCGGCCAGCTCGTCGATCTGGGGCCAGGGGCGTTCCGGGTTCACGTGGTCGGGGGTGAGCGGCGACACGCCGCCCCAGTCGTCGATGCCGGCCCGGATCATCAGCGCGTACTCGGCGTCGACCAGGTTCGGCGGCGCCTGCACCCGCGCCCTGGGGCCCAGCACCAGCCGGGCGACGGCGATGGTCGCGGCCAACTCCTGCAGATCCGCGTCGGGCAGCCCGCGCATCGCCGTGTCCGGCTTGGCGCGGAAGTTCTGCACGATGACCTCCTGGACGCCGCCGTACTCGCGCGCCACCTTCCGGATCGCGAACAGCGACTCGGCCCGGTCCTCGACGGTCTCGCCGATGCCGATCAGGATGCCGGTGGTGAACGGCACGTTGCTGCGCCCGGCGTCCTCCAGCACCCGCAGCCGCACCGCGGGGTCCTTGTCGGGCGAGCCGTAGTGCGGCTGCCCCTTCTCCTCGAACAGCCGCCGCGACGTCGTCTCCAGCATCATGCCCATCGACGGCGCCACCGGCTTGAGCCGCTGCAGGTCACGCCAGCTCAGCACGCCCGGGTTCAGGTGCGGCAGCAGCCCGGTCTCCTCGAGCACCCGCACCGCCATCGCCCGCACGTACGACAGCGTGTCGTCGTAGCCGTGCGCGTCGAGCCACTCCCGCGCCTGGTGCCAGCGGTCCTCCGGCCGGTCGCCGAGCGTGAACAGCGCCTCCTTGCAGCCCATCGCCGCGCCCTGCCGGGCGATCTCCAGCACCTCGTCCGGGCTGAGGAAAGGCGCCTCCAGCTTGTGCGGCGCGGTCGCGAACGTGCAGTAGCCGCACCGGTCCCGGCACAGTCTGGTCAGCGGGATGAACACCTTCCTGCTGTACGTGATCACCCCCGGGCGACCGGCGGCGGCCAGCCCCGCGTCCCGTACCCGGGAGGCGTGGTCGAGCAGGGTGTCCAGGTGGTCACCGCGCGCCTGCAGCAGCACGGTGGCCTCGGCGACGTCGAGCGCCTTGCCGTCACGGGCACGGGCGAGCGCGCGGCGGAACGCGGAATCACTGACAAGACTCATAGCGGCACACTACGATGCGCTGGGTTCTCGTACCGCACCCAGGGCTTCTAGAAGGACCTGTAGTCGCGGGCGGGCATCCGAGGGCCGCGCGCCGGCGGGCGGAGGCCGGTGCGCGTGATGAGCATGGCCGCCCGGTGGCGGTGGCCCCGGTAGGGCTCCAGCAGCCGCAGCATTCCCGGGTCGTCGGTCTTCTCCCCGGTCAGCGCGTAGCCGACGATCTTGGCGAGGTGGAAGTCGCCCACGCTGACGGCGTCCGGATCGCCGAAGACCCGCTGGCGCACCTCGGCGGACGTCCACACGCCGACGCCGGGCAGCGCGCGCAGCAGCCGGTCGAGTTCCTCGCTGGTGGCGGCGGCCTCCAGCTTGTCGGCGTGCCAGGCGGCGTTGGCGACGGTCCGGGCGCGCACCGCCTCGGCCCCGGCCCGATGCCAGTGCCAGGAGGGGATCTCGCGCCACACCCCCGGCTCGGGGATCACCCGCATCCCGTCGGGCGCCGGGCCAGGCGCCGGCTCGCCGTAATGCCGCAGGAGCCAGCGCCAGGCGCGCCACGCCTCCTGGCCGACGACCTTCTGTTCGAGCACGGCGGGCACCAGGGCCTCCATGACGCGGCCCGTGCGGCCGATGCGCAACCCGGCGTGCTTCCGTACGGCATCGAGCAGGACCGGGTGTCGCGCCGTGAACCCCGAGACGTCGTCGTCGGCGCCCACGAGCGCGGGCAGCGACTCCAGCATCCACTCCGCGCCCGGACCCCACGCCCGCCCGTGCACCTGCCCGCCGGCCACCGTCACCCGCAGCGTGACCGGCCCGTCGGGGGTGCGGGAGGTGCGCCAGACAGCCCCGTCGGAGGTGCGGCACCAGGCCGGATCGCCGCCGCCGCGCCTCTGCGCCGCCAGCGCCGACGCCACGTCCAGCGGCCCGCCGGGCGCCCAGCTACGCTCCCTCACCCCTCCAGTCTGCGGCACGGGAACGAGCGGGCCGGATCCGGTCTGCGGCACGAGCGCGGGCGGGTCAGACGTCGCTCGAGTAGCGGACGGCGCGTTCGGGGAGCTCGACGCCCGGCCAGACCCGCACCCCGGCCTGCAGCTCGTTGCCCGGCCCGACCACCGCGCCGTCGCCGATGACGGCGTCGCGCACCACCGTGCCGGCGCACACCCGCGCGCCCCGCCCCAGCACCGAGTCGGTCACGGCCGCGCCGGCCTCGATCACGCAGTCGTCCGCCAGCACCGAACCGACGACCGTCGCCCCCGCCTCGACCACCGTGCGGGCGCCGACGGCGGTGCCGCCCTGCACCTTCGCCTCCGGCGACACCAGCGCGCCGTCGAGCGCCAGGTATTCGCCGGCGGGCCCGGGCAGCGCCGGCGACGCCAACCGGCCGAGCACCAGGTCGCGCGAGCCCTGGACGTACGCGGTCGGCGTGCCGACGTCGAGCCAGTAGGTGCGGTCGGCATAGCCCAGCACGAGCCGCCCCGACTCGATGAGCCCCGGGAACGTCTCGCGCTCGACCGACACCACCTCGTCACGCGGGATCTGGTCGATCACCGACCGGGTGAACACGTAACACCCCGCGTTGATCCGGTTGGTGACCGGATTGGGGGTCTTCTCCAGGAACGCGGTCACGCGCCCGTCGTCGTCCGTGGGCACGCAGCCGAACCGGGTCGGATCCTCCACCTCGGTGAGATGGAGGGTCACGGCCGCCCGCCGCGCGAGATGCGTGCGCACCTGGTCGCCGATGTCGTGGCCGGACAGGATGTCGCCGTTGAGGATGAGCACCGGCGCGTCCGGCCCCGACGACAGCGCCTCGGCGGCGTTGCGGATGGCCCCGCCGGTGCCCAGCGGCGTCTCCTCGGTGATGTACTCCAGCGAGAGCCCCAGAGCCGACCCGTCACCGAAGACCGGCTCGAACATCGACGCCTTGTAGGAGGTCGCGAAGACGATCCGGCGCACCCCGAACGAGCGCGCCCGCGCCAGCTGATGGGCCAGGAACGGCACTCCGGCGGTCGGCAGCAGCGGCTTCGGCGTGCCCAGCGTCAGCGGACGCAGGCGGGTGCCCTGTCCCCCGACCAGGAGGATCGCCTCTAGATCTGGCAAAGAGCTCTCCATAACTGTGCGAGGGTACCCAACTATTCGACTGCGCGTTGATAAGAGCTGAGGTGCGCCTCCGCGGACGCCTCCCAGGTGAACTCCCTGGCCCTCGCCAGCCCCGCCTCCCGCAGCTGCGCCCTGCGCTCCGGCGCGGCCAGGAGCTGGGCGAGCGCGGAGGCGATGCTGTCGGCGTCCGGCTCAGTGTAGGCGACCGCGTCGCCGCCGACCTCGGGCAGCGAGGTGCGCTGCGTGGTCAGCACCGGGGCGCCGCAGGCCATCGCCTCCAGCACCGGCAGCCCGAACCCCTCACTGCTGGACGGGAAGGCCACCACGAGCGCCCCGCCGAGGAACCCCGGCAGATCCGGCCCCCGCAGGAACCCCGGCCGCACCACCTTGACCGTGGCCTCGACCTCCCGGCACGCGGCGTCGACGTCGTCCTCGTGCACGCCGCCGCCCAGCACCAGCGCCGGCGGCTCGGACAGGCCCTCGACCGCGCGGGCGAAGCCCCGGATGAGGTTCGGCACGTTCTTGCGCGGGTCGAGCGCGCCCAGGAAGGCCACGTACGACTGGCCGTGCAGGCCGAACCGGCTGGCCGCCCCCTGCACCTCGGCCTCGCTCGGCGGGTGGAACAGCGCCTGGTCGACGCCGTGGTAGGCGACGTCGATGCGGGTCGGGTCGGCGGCGAGCAGCCGCACCAGCTCGTCCCTGGTCGCCTTGGACGGCACGATGACCCGGTTGGCATGGCGCACGGCGGTGCGCGTGGCCGAGCGGAAGAACGACGCCTTGACCACGCTGTGCTGGTCCGGCTGGGTGAACCAGGTGACGTCGTGCACCGTGACCACCGTCCGCAGGCCCGAGCGGAGCGGGATCGAGTAGTAAGGCGCGTGGATCACCTCGGCCCCGGCCTGGCGGGCCAGCAGCGGCAGCCCTGTCTGCTCCCAGGCGAGCCGGGCCGCCCTGTTGGTGATCGACACCGGGCCCGGGATGATCCGGGCGGTGGGCGCGAGCCGGGTGTAGCGTTCGGCGTCGGCCCGCTGGCAGACCACCGCCAGATCGGCTCCCGCCCGGTCGAGAGCCGACACCAGACCGTCCACGTATCTGATCAGCGCACCGCGGTCGGCCGGGACCGCCGCCGCGTCGACGAGCACTCGAGGCATTACGTAGATCTTCTCCCCTCAAGATCAACGTCGGGACTCTCAGGTCCCCCTCTTCGTTCAGCTTATGACCAGCGTCCCCTAAATCGTGGCCCAAATCACACTGAGTCGCGCCGTGCCGCGATTCCCGCCAGGCCGGCGCAGATCAGGTCACCGACGACGATCACCACCCGCGAGCAGAGAGCGACCGCGATCGCCCGCCCGCTGTCCATCACCGGCGCCAGCGCCACCACCATGGCCGCCTCGCGCACCCCCGCCCCCGCCGGCACCACGAACGTCATGATGCCCAGACACCACGACAACGCGAACGCCGCGACGGCGAACACCAGCCCGACATCCGGGGTGATGAAATACAGGTGCACCCCGTAGCAGGTCCACCCCGCCACCGCCCAGCCGAGCGCCGCCAGCATGCCCCGCCGGGTCAGCGGCCGCTCCAGCGGCTCCCGCCGCAACCTGCGCAGCCCGAAGCCGATCACCGCGTTGATCACCTTCGGCTCCAGCAGCACCAGCAGCACCGGCACCAGGAGCAGCAACCACCCGAACCGCTCCCACCCGAGCGTCACCAGCGTCACCAGCAGCCCGGTGGCCAGCTGGATCGGCATCATCAGGAAGAACGCCGCCGCGCTGCGCGCCCTCGGCACGCCCAGGTCGCGGCCCATCTCCATCTGCGCCAGCATCGGCCACACCGTGCCCGGGATGTACTTGCCGAGCTGGCCCACGAAGAACACCTTGGCCGCCGGCCGTAGCGGCAGCTTCGACCCCAGGTCGGCCAGCAGCGTCCGCCACGTCAGCATCGCCCCCAGCAGCGCCGCCACCACGGCCACCAGCGCCCCGCCGAGCATCGGCCAGCTGAGCGCCGCGAACCCCTCGGCCACGGCATCCCACTGCGACGCCACGGCCCACCCGCCGAACCCCAGCGCGACAGCCAGGAACCCCAACCGCACCAGCCGC
>NZ_LAVL01000256.1 GCF_001083785.1 Nonomuraea sp. SBT364 | reverse complement strand
GAACTTCCCGTTCGGAGGGACGAGCATCCTGATCATGGTTGGTGTCGGCCTGGACACGGTCAAGCAGATCGAGAGCCAGCTGCAGCAGCGCAACTACGAAGGTTTCCTGCGGTAGTGCGTCTCGTTCTGGTCGGGCCCCCTGGAGCGGGTAAAGGGACGCAGGCCCAGTACATCGCATCGAACCTGTCAATCCCGAAGATCTCGACAGGTGACATTTTCCGTGCCAACGTCTCCGGCGGCACGGACCTCGGCAAGCTCGCCAAGACATATATGGACCGCGGCGACCTGGTGCCCGACGAGGTCACCATCGCCATGGTCCGCGACCGTCTCTCCGAGGACGACGCGCAGGACGGGTTCCTGCTCGACGGCTTCCCGCGCAACGTGCCGCAGGCGGAGATTCTCAAGAAGATGCTCGCCGACTGGGGGCAGGGGCTCGACCTGGTGCTGGAGCTCGTCGTCGACGACGACGAGGTGGTCCGGCGGCTGGCGGGCCGGCGCACCTGCAGTCAGTGCGGCCGCATCTGGCACGTGGAGTTCGACGACAAGCAGGACGATCGCTGTGACGCCTGCGACGGCGCGCTGTTCCAGCGTGACGACGACAAAGAGGAGACCGTCAGGCACCGCCTGGAGGTCTATCTGGAGCAGACAGCGCCGCTGATCTCCTACTACGCGGACGAGGGCATCCTCGTCGGGGTCGACGCTACCGGCCCGGTCGAAGAGGTCACCCAGAGGGCCATGGAGGCCATGCGGCCCTTCATGGGCTGACGGTGGCGACCAACTGCGGAGGTGGCACGGGTATCCGTGCCACCTCGCGGCTATTGTGGGGGAATTGAGCTCCCACGTCTGCCCGTTGAAGTCCCTGGGGGTGCCGAGAACGTGTTCAAGAGAAACAGGCATGGAATTCAGATCAAGTCGCCCGAGCAACTGGAGAAGATGCGGGCGGCCGGTCTGGTCGTCGGGCGCACGCTGGAGCTGCTGAAGCGGTCGGTGCAGCCGGGCATGACGCCGCTGGACCTCGACGTCATCGCCGAGAAGGCGATCAGGGACGAGGGTGCGATCCCGTCCTTCAAGGGCTACCAGGGCTTTCCGGCGACCATCTGCGCGTCGGTCAACCACGAGGTGGTGCACGGCATCCCGACGGACGCCCGCGAGCTGCGCGAGGGCGACGTCATCTCGATCGACTGCGGCGCGATCCTCGACGGCTGGCACGGCGACTCGGCCGTGACGGTGCCGGTGGGCGAGGTGGACCCGAAGCTCACCGAGCTGATGCGGATCACCGAGGAGGCGATGTGGGCCGGCATCCGGGCCCTCACCGTGGGCCGCCACCTGTCCGACATCGGTTACGAGGTCGAACGCTACGTCAAGTCGCAGGGCCGCTTCGGCATCCCGCCCGAGTACGGCGGCCACGGCATCGGCACCGAGATGCACATGGACCCATGGATCGCCAACCACGGCAAGCCGGGCCGGGGCCCGGTGCTGGAGGCGGGCATGTGCCTGGCCGTGGAGCCCATGGTCAACCTGGGCAACGAGCGCACCCGCGTGCTGGCCGACGACTGGACCGTGGTGACCGTCGACGGAAAGGCGTCCGCGCACTTCGAACACAGCGTCGCCGTGACACATAATGGTCCTTGGGTGCTAACTGCCCTAGACGGGGGCAAGGAGCGCCTGGCGCAGCCGTAGACGAGCCGGGAGTGGTGGGAATGGCGCAGAGTCCCGAGATGCGTGCCTCCGATGTGGACCGCGACCGGGTTGCGGGAGTCCTGCGTGAGCACACCGCCCAGGGCCGCATCACGATGGACGAGTTCAACGAGCGGCTCGAACAGCTCTACCAGAGCAAGACGTACGGCGACCTGGCCAAGCTGACGGCCGATCTGCCCGACGTCGACCTGCGCAACCGGCCCGCCAAGGTGACGCCGGCTCCGGCGGCCAAGCGGCGGATGCACCCCGGCATGACGGCCGCTTGGAGCGCGTGGGCCGGGGCCAGCGCGATCAACTGGGTCATCTGGCTGATCATCAGCATCACGGCGGGTGACTTCATCTATCCGTGGCCGCTGTGGGTGATGGGCCCATGGGGCGCGATCCTGCTGGTGAGCACCGTCTTCGGCAATCCGCCGCCGAAGCGGTGAGCGCGGCCTCTGTGCAGTAGTGCGCTTTGCGCATTCGTCCACAGAACGCGGCGGCGGATGTTCCTAACGTGAGCGGTGTCGAGAACACGACTCACGGAGGAAACAATGCGCAAGATCTTCGCAGCCGCCGCCATCGCCGGTTCCCTCGCCGCCACCGGTCTCGCCCTCGCCCCGGCCTCCGCCCAGGCGTCCGCCCCCGTCACGGTGCAGGCCGCCTCCTCGGCCGGCAACTGGGGCAAGTACTACTCCAGCAACAAGAAGGCCTACACCTACGGCAAGACCTGGAAGGCCGGCGGCAAGGTCTACACGAAGTGGTACGGCAAGGAGTTCACCGCCAAGCGCGGCTACGTGTGGTTCCGGTACGAGTTCAAGAACGGCGGCACCGGCAAGCACTTCTACGGCTGGAACGGCTCGCACCAGCACACCTGGAGCAAGAAGAACATCAAGAAGCTCTGGACGTACACCTGCTGGGGCGGCGCGTTCAAATACTGCGGTTCGGCGCACCGGATCTACTGAGCGCCCGGAAGGCCCGCCGACGCCCGTCGGCGGGCCTTCCGCATGCGTCAGGCCGCGTTATCGGGTACAGTGACACGTGGTTGTGTCAGGGCACCTGGCACGCGTTTCGCGTTTGAGCAACAGGTGTCGTACACTCCTTAGTCGGCTCACTATGACTATCACGCGTCGGCGACCTTTGCCGGTTGCCGCTCTCTTCGAAGCGTGAGGTCGCGGCTGCTTAGTGAACCGGAGCCTCAGACGACCGATCAGTGAAACGCGAGGGATTTTGGCCAAGAAAGACGGCGCCATCGAGATCGAGGGCACTGTGGTTGAGTCGCTCCCGAACGCCATGTTCCGGGTGCAGCTCGACAACGGCCATAAGGTCCTGGCCCACATCAGCGGACGGATGCGGATGCACTACATCCGGATCCTGCCCGACGACCGGGTAGTCGTGGAACTGAGCCCCTACGACCTGAGTCGTGGGCGGATCGTCTACCGATACAAGTAACGACGGAATCCGCAGCGTAGCGAGGATCTCCCGTCGTTAGGCGCGAGCTCCGCTCGCAAGGAAACACGTCTGAGGAACAAGGACAATGAAGGTAAAGCCGAGCGTCAAGAAGATCTGCGACAAGTGCAAGGTGATTCGCCGGCACGGTCGCGTCATGGTGATCTGCGACAACCTGCGCCACAAGCAGCGTCAGGGTTAGTCGCCGTAAGGCTTCTCCGAGTCCGCCCCATCAGGGAGCGGGCTCGACGCATGAGGAGCCTGAGACAGTAATCGCGCGCCACACCTGAGCAGGCGGCCCAGCGTCGAACCGTTCAGGAGACCCCCGGTCGGAGGCCGGGGCCCTCACCCCGGGCATGGGGAGGGGAAGTGGGGCGCAAGACCTCCGCCACAGAGAAGGAGAATGCCCGACCATGGCTCGCCTGGTTGGCGTCGACCTCCCCCGCGAAAAGCGGCTGGAGATCGCTCTCACCTACATTTACGGCATCGGCCGCACCCGGGCCCAGGAGATCCTCCAGGCCACCGGTGTCAGCGGCGATCTGCGCGTGCACCAGCTCTCCGACGCCGAGCTCGTCCCGATGCGTGACTACATCGAGGCGAACTTCAAGATCGAGGGTGACCTGCGCCGCGAGGTCCAGGCCGACATCCGTCGCAAGATCGAAATTGGTTGCTACCAGGGCATCCGACACCGCAAGGGTCTTCCGGTCCACGGCCAGCGCACGCAGACCAACGCGCGCACCCGTAAGGGCAAGAAGAAGACCGTCGCCGGTAAGAAGAAGCCCGGTAAGAAGTAGTCCTCGCAGCCGCGGGACCGAAGACCTCAGGAGTGAAGGCAAACAATGCCTCCTAAGAGCCGCCAGGGTGCACCGAAGAAGGTGCGCCGCAAGGAAAAGAAGAACGTCGCTCACGGGCACGCCCACATCAAGAGCACGTTCAACAACACGATCGTCTCGATCACCGACCCCAACGGGAACGTGATCTCCTGGGCCAGCGCCGGCCACGTGGGTTTCAAGGGCTCCCGTAAGTCCACCCCGTTCGCCGCTCAGATGGCCGCGGAAAACGCCGCTCGCCGCGCCATGGAGCACGGCATGCGCAAGGTCGACGTCTTCGTCAAGGGTCCGGGCTCCGGCCGTGAGACCGCGATCCGCTCCCTCCAGGCCACCGGCCTCGAGGTGGGTTCGATCCAGGACGTCACCCCGGTTCCGCACAACGGCTGCCGTCCGCCGAAGCGCCGCCGCGTCTGATTCCCAGGAGATATTGAGAAATGGCTCGTTACACGGGCGCGGACTGCAAGCTCTGCCGTCGCGAGAAGACCAAGCTCTTCCTCAAGGGCAGCAAGTGCGAGACCGCCAAGTGCCCCATCGAGATCCGTCCTTACCCGCCGGGTGAGCACGGCCGCGGACGCCCCAAGGAGTCCGAGTACCAGCTTCAGCTTCGCGAGAAGCAGAAGACCCGCCGCATCTACGGCGTCCTCGAGAAGCAGTTCCGCAACTACTACGAGGAAGCTGCCGGCAAGAGCGGCAAGTCGGGTGAGGTGCTCCTCCAGATCCTGGAGAGCCGTCTCGACAACGTCGTCTACCGCGCCGGTTTCGCGCAGTCGCGTGACGCCGCCCGCCAGCAGGTCCGCCACGGCCACATCATGGTCAACGGCAAGAAGGTGGACATTCCGTCCTACCGCGTGCGCGAGCACGACATCATCGAGGTCCGCGAGACCAAGCGCAACCTGATGCCGTACGAGGTCGCCCGCGCGACCGCCGGCGAGCGCACGGTTCCCGCGTGGCTCGGCGTCGTGCCGGAGAAGCTCCGCGTCCTGGTTCACCAGCTGCCGGTTCGCCAGCAGATCGACACCCAGGTCCAGGAACAGCTCATCGTCGAGTACTACTCCAAGTAGTCACTCGTTCGTTTGGTTCGAGTACGGATTCCGTACTCGAACTAAACTGTTTGTCGGAGTGGCGTCATATAGCGGGCGCCACACGAAACCAGGGGAGAACCCACCATGCTGATCGCTCAGCGCCCGACTCTTCTCGAAGAGTCGATCGACGACACCCGGTCCCGGTTCGTCATCGAACCGCTGGAGCCCGGCTTCGGCTACACCATCGGCAACTCGCTGCGTCGCACGCTGCTGTCGTCCATTCCGGGCGCGGCCGTGACGAGCATCCGGATCGAGGGCGTGCTGCACGAGTTCTCGACCGTTCCCGGGGTCAAGGAAGACGTCACCGACATCATCCTCAACCTCAAGGAACTGGTCGTCTCCTCCGAGCACGACGAGCCGGTCGTGATGTACCTGCGCAAGCAGGGCCCGGGCGAGGTCACCGCCGCCGACATCGCGCCGCCGGCCGGTGTCGAGGTGCACAACCCCGAGCTGCGCATCGCCACGCTCAACGGCAAGGCGAAGCTGGAGATGGAGCTGACCGTCGAGCGCGGTCGCGGCTACGTCTCCGCGGCCCAGAACAAGCAGCCGGGTCAGGAGATCGGTCGCATCCCGATCGACTCCATCTACTCCCCGGTGCTCAAGGTCACCTACAAGGTCGAGGCGACCCGAGTCGAGCAGCGCACCGACTTCGACCGTCTGATCCTGGACGTCGAGACCAAGCCGGCCATGAAGCCCCGCGACGCGGTGGCCTCCGCCGGCAAGACCCTCGTCGAGCTGTTCGGCCTGGCCCGTGAGCTCAACGTCGAGGCCGAGGGCATCGACATCGGCCCGTCGCCGACCGACGCCGCTCTGGCCGCCGATCTGGCGCTGCCGATCGAGGAGCTCAACCTCACGGTCCGGTCGTACAACTGCCTCAAGCGCGAGGGCATCCACACCGTGGGTGAGCTCGTGGCCCGCAGCGAGCAGGACCTCCTCGACATAAGGAATTTCGGCGCCAAGTCGATCGAAGAGGTCAAGCAGAAGCTGCACGAGATGTCGCTGGCGCTCAAGGACTCCCCGCCCGGGTTCGACCCGACCGCGGTGGCCGGCGGCGGCTACGACGACGACGACAGCGCGTACGTCGAGACCGAGCAGTACTGATTTTCCCGATAGCGCGGACCCGTCCCGGGTCTGGCGGCCCGACCCCGGTACCTGGCACGGCCGGGGCGGGTGAACTCACAAGGAGAGAACCATGCCCAAGCCCACCAAGGGCGCGCGTCTTGGCGGCAGTCCGGCGCACGAGCGGCTGATCCTGGCCAACCTTGCCACGGACCTGTTCCGCCACGGCAAGATCCGCACCACGGTCACCAAGGCCAAGCGCCTTCGTCCGGTGGCGGAGCGCCTGATCACCAAGGCGAAGAAGGGCGACATCCACAACCGTCGCCAGGTGCTCACCGTCGTCAAGGACAAGGGCGTCGTTCACCACCTCTTCACCGAGATCGCGCCGACGTTCGCCGAGCGTCCGGGCGGCTACACCCGCATCACCAAGGTCGGGGCGCGGAAGGGCGACAACGCCCCGATGGCGGTCATCGAGCTGGTGACCGAGCCGCTGCGTGGCGTCACCGTCTCGCGTCCGGCCGCCACCGAGGCGCCCGCCGCCCCGGCTGCGGACAAGGCCGACGACAAGGCCGAGGACAAGGCCGACGACACGGCTGCGGACAAGGCCGAGGAGACCCCGGTCGCCGAGGCCACGGAGACCGAGGCTCCCGCCGAGGAGACCCCGGCCGCCGAGGCGAAGAAGGACGAGGCCTGATCCATCAGGCTGCCGGGCCCGGACCCCTTCGTGGGGGCCGGGCCCTTTCGCATACCGGGAGGATGATCGTGGTACGGCTCCGGCTCGACCTGGGGTACGACGGGGGCGGCTTTTCCGGGTGGGCCCGCCAGCCCGGGCTCCGCACGGTCCAGGGGGAGATCGAGCAGGCGCTGGGCCGGATCCTGCGGCTGCCCGAGCCGCCCGACCTGACCGTCGCGGGCCGTACGGACGCGGGGGTGCACGCCCGGGGGCAGGTGGCGCACGTCGACGTGACGGCCGAGGCGCTGGCTGGGCTCGACGGCAACAGCCCCGTGCCGCTGGGCGTGGACGAGAGGCTCGCTGCGCTCGTGCGGAGGTTCGGGGGAGTGCTGGACCCCGATGTACGGATATTTCGCGTCTCCGTGGCTCCTGAGGGCTTTGACGCCCGGTTCTCCGCTGTCTCCCGGCGGTACGCGTACCGGATCAGTGACGCCGCCGGCGGGGTGGACCCGCTGCTGCGGCACGCGGTGGTCTGGCACAACCGGCCGCTCGACCTCGACGCCCTGAACGCCGCCGCCGCCCGGCTGCTCGGTGAGCACGACTTCGCCGCGTTCTGCAAGAAGCGCGAGGGAGCCACCACGATTCGTGAGCTGCAGCGGCTCGACTGGGTGCGCGAGGACAACGGGGTGCTGGTCGCCACCGTGGTGGCCGACGCGTTCTGCCACTCGATGGTGCGGGCCCTCGTCGGCTCGCTGCTGGCCGTGGGCGACGGGCGGCGGCCGGTGCCGTGGCCCGGCGAGGTGCTCACGCAGGCCGTACGCGACTCCGGGGTGCACGTCGCGCCGGCGCGCGGCCTCTGCCTCGAAGAGGTGCGCTACCCGCCCGCGGCGGAGCTCGCCGCGCGGGCGGCCGCCACCCGGCGCGTACGCACGCTGCCGGGTGTCAGTCCTGGTTGATCCGGCGCTCCAGGACGTGTGACGTCTCGTCGCGGAAGGCGCTGCTGACCTTGATGAGGGTCTTCTCCTTGGCGTCCGGCGTGTGGCCGTCGGCGTGGGTGGCGTAGCTGAAGACGATGTAGCGGCCCCACACCAGGCCCGCCGCGTAGCCGCCCGCGATGTGCACGCGGTCGCCGCCCGAGCCCGCGGCGCCGGGCAGGGCGCGGAACCACACGGTGCGGCCGAGGTTCTTGGCCCGGTCGGCCTTGAGCGCGGCGTCCTTGCTGGGCAGCACGGCGATGCCGGTCGTCACCGCGTAGCGGCGCTTGGAGTCGACGTACGTGGCGCGCAGGACGCGGCTGCACTTGTTCTCGCGCAACGCCTCCGCGAACGGGCCCGCCGCCGCCTTGTCGCAGGTGGTTGCCATATCCGTCTTGACCCGGGTGAACGAGGCCCCGGCGGCGGACACCTTCTTCTCCGGGAACGCCTCCGCCAGCGACAGCTTCTTCGGGTCGGTGATCTCGGAGTTGAGTATCGAGGCGCCCGCGGGCTCGGCCGGCGTGCTCGCCGGCGGGGCCGAGGTCGGCGTCACCGGTGGCACGGACGGCTGGGACGCGGCCTCCGGGGTGGGCGAGCTGACGGACCTGATGGCGAAGAACCCGCCCGTCGCCACCCCGGCCAGCACCAGCACCCCCAGCGTGGCGAACAGCGCCCGCTTGCTCTTGCCCGGCTGCTTGACGGGCGGCATCGGCGCGAACGGCGGCTGCCTGAACGCGTCCGGCGCCAGGGCGGGCAGGTTGGGCCCT
Organism: Nonomuraea sp. SBT364; assembly: GCF_001083785.1. GTDB lineage: Bacteria > Actinomycetota > Actinomycetes > Streptosporangiales > Streptosporangiaceae > Nonomuraea. The sequence goes on along the minus strand of NZ_LAVL01000256.1, from coordinate 364 downwards.
TGCCCCTGCTGAGGGCGCTGGCCCCACACCTCGGGGCTGAAGGGGAGATCGGGGCCCCGGCTCTGGCCCTCCTCGTGCGGCGGCCACACGGGGACGTCGCCCGGCGCGGGATGGCGCGGCGCGCTCGGGTCGAACAGGGGGGCCGGCGGCTGCTTGGCCCCCGGCGACGGCACCGGCACCCCGGTGGCCTTCCGCCCGGCGGGGGGCGGCGCGATGTCACCGGTGCTGAACGGAGAGCCCGCCTGCCCCGGCACGGCTGGTTGGCCGGGCACGTCGAGTTGGCCGGGCACGTCGAGTTGGCCGGGTGCGTCGAGTTGGCCTGGTGTGGGGGGGCGCGGGTGCTCGGCGGCGTACTGCTCCGGCT
>NZ_LAVL01000255.1 GCF_001083785.1 Nonomuraea sp. SBT364 | reverse complement strand
GGGGAGGGGTCGCCCACCGCGTCGCTGTGGGGGCACGTCCCGTCCGAGGCGGCCGTCTACCTGGAGCCGTACCTGGAGCTGGAGCCCGGATCGCTGTTCGTGGCCGTGGTGGGCGGGCGGCTGGCCGGCTACCTGACCGGCTGCGTCGACAGCTCGAAGTTCCCGGGCGAGGACGAGCTCATGGAGCGGGCGATCAAGGAGCATCGGCTGATGTTCCGGGCCCGGCCCGCCGCGTTCTTCGCGCGCAGCGTCGTGGACGTGGCGTGGGCGGCGGTCAGGAGGCAGCCGAAGCTGTCCGGCTTCGAGGACGCGCGGTGGCCGGCGCACCTGCACATCAACGTGGCACCGGAGGCGCGCGGCACCGGCGCCGCCCAGGGGCTGATGGGGCGCTGGCTCGACCGGCTCAGGGAGAACGGCTCGCCGGGCTGCCACCTGCAGACGCTGTGCGAGAACGTCCGGGCGGTGCGGTTCTTCGAGCGGTCGGGGTTCGTCAAGCACGGGCCGACGCCGCCGGTGCCCGGGATCCGGTACGGCGGCAGGCGGCTGCACCAGCAGACCATGGTGTGGACGGCGTGATCGGCCGGACGGGACCTGGTGGCTGAACAACGCGGGATCATGGCGGCATGCGGAAGACGGTGAAGGAGCAGGTCCGGGAGATGTGGGCGGGGCTGGCCATGGCGCCGGCGGCCTTTCCCGGGCCGGGCGGGGTGCGCGTGGTGGTCTCGCCGGAGTCGGCGCTGTGCCCGGCCGGTTGGGTGGGCGTGGTGGCGCTCGACGGGGCGGTCCTCGCCACGGTGCCCGAGCCGGGGCGGGGGGGGCGGGTGCGGGACGCGGTGCGCGCCGTGGGGGCGGATCTGGAACTGCTGCCCGGGGTGATGCCCGTCACGGACGTGCTCGGTCCGGCGACGCTGGCCTACCTCGACCCTGAGGCGTTCACCCCCGGCGACGGCGGGGCCGAGCGGCTGGCGGCCGATGACGCGGGCGTGACCGCGCTGCTGGACGCGGCCGATCCTGGCGACGTCGGCGAGAGCGGGCTGCGGGAGATCACCTCGGGCGCCTTCGCGGTGCGGGAGGGCCGCGAGGTGGTCGCCGTGGCCGGGTATCGGTCCTGGCCGGGATCGGTGGCGCACGTGAGCGTGCTGACGGCGGCGCACCGGCGCGGCGCGGGGCTGGCCCGGACGGCGGCCTCGGCGGCGGTCGCCGACGCACTGCGGCTGGGGCTGCTGCCGCAGTGGCGGGCCCGCCCGGAGGCGTCCAGGCGGGTGGCCAGGAGGCTCGGGTTCGAGCAGGTGGGGGCGCAGATCAGCCTCAGACCGGCGGACTAGGTCCGGCGGCAGGCAGCGCGTCGCGGGATTCCGGCTGGGGCCGGAATGCACAACATCCCATACTTACCGGACACGAAGGAAAGTTTCAATAGCTCCATAATCCAGGAAAATTTCTGCCCGAAAATCATTGACCACGGGGGTTAACACTCGGAAAGCTGGCGGCGAAGCCCAGGTGAAAGGACCGTCCGATGGTCACTGTCCGAGCGTTCGCCGCGGGGGACGAGGGCTCCCTCGTCGACGCCTGGAACCGGAGCATGCCAGGCGACCCCACGACCGCCGGCTGGCTGCGCGACTGCGTGCTGCTCGACCCGAACTTCGACCCCGAGGGGTTGCGCGTGGCCGTGGTGGACGGCCGGGTGGCCGGGTGCGCGTACGGGGTGCGCCGGCGGACTCCGCTGGCGCCGGGGCTGGACCTGGAGCCTGGGATGGGGTGGATCCCGTTCTTCTTCGTCGCGCCGGAGCACCGGGGGCGGGGGCTGGGGCGGCGGCTGCTGGGCGAGGCGCTGCGGTTCCTGGACGGCAGGACGGTGGACTTCGCCTCCTACACGCCGAACTACGTGCTGCCCGGGGCCGACGCCGAGCTCTACCCGGACGGGTTCCGGCTGCTGGGCGGGATGGGGTTCACGACGCTGTACTCCCCGGTCGCGATGGACCGGACGCTCGTCGGCTACGTGGCGCCGCCCGAGGCGGCGGAGCTGCGGGCCGTCCGCGAGGGCGAGGGGTACGCGTTCCGGTCCCCGGTGGACGGTGAGCTGCCGGAGCTGATCAGGTTCGCGGCGGAGGAGTTCAACCCGGACTGGGGCGAGGCGATCAGGCGCCACGCGAACCCCGAACGCATGATCATCGCCAAGAAGGAGCGCATAGCCGGGTTCGCGCTCTACGGGGCCTACCGGGGGATCGCCGAGCGGTTCGGCCCGTTCGGCGTGGACCCGGCCGAACGCGGCACCGGGCTCGGCAAGATCCTTCTCCATCTCACCATGACCAGGATGCGGGCCGAAGGGCTGCACTCGTCGTGGTTCCTGTGGACCGGTGAGGCCAGCCCGGCCGGTCACCTCTACACCAAGGCGGGCTACGAGGTCACCCGGCGGTTCCACGTGATGAGGCGGCCGGCATGACGCACGTCCTGGCCATCGGCGCCCACGCGGGCGACCTCGACCTGACGGCGGGCGCGGTGCTCGCCCAGCACGTGCTGCGCGGCGACCGCGCGACGCTGCTGCACCTGACGCTCGGCGAGCGCGGCCACCCTCGCATGACGGTCGCCGACTACGCCGGGCAGAAGCGCGAGGAGGCCGAGACGTTCGCCGCGCGGATCGGCGCGGGCGTGCGCTTCCTCGACTACGAGGACGGCCTGCTGCCCGAGGACGAGGACGTCAAGATGCGCGTCGGCGACCTGATCAGGGAGCTGCGCCCGGACGTGATCCTCACGCACTGGGGCGAGTCCATCCACAAGGACCACGCCCGCACCCACCGCATCGTCCAGGACGCCCGCTTCTACGGCGGCCTGAAGACCCTGGCACGCGACCTGCCGGCCTACTGGGCGGGCGAGCTCTACTACGCCGACAACTGGGAGGACGCCGACGGCTTCACCCCGGACGTCTTCGTCGAGCTGGGCGAGGAGGCGTACGAGATCTGGTCGCAGGCGATCACCGGCTACGCCTACGCCAGGGGCGAGACGTACGGATTCCCCTACGTGGACTACTACCGGGCGCTGACGATCGTGCGGGGCGCCCCGGCGGGGTTCCGCCGGGCGCAGGCGTTCGCCGCGCCGAAGGGGTCGCGGAACCTGCGGACGAGCTATTTCGGAAAGGCGTCCTGAATGAAACGCAGCCTGGTGGCCTTGGCGGCCCTGGTCCTGGCGGTGGCGGGGTGCTCCGGCGGCGGCGCCGGGGCCGGGCGGACGGCGAGCGCGCCGCCGCTGATCATCCATGCCATCGACTCGGGGACGTTCCAGGAGAACTTCAACCCGTTCCATCTCGAAGGCGTGAACTTCGGCACCAGCGGGATGATCTACGAGACGCTGGAGTTCTTCAACCGGCTCAAGCCCGGCGAGGTCACCCCCTGGCTGGCGCTGAAGCACGAGTGGTCCAAGGACGGCAAGTCGCTCACGTTCACCCTGCGGCAGGGCGTGAAGTGGACCGACGGCAAGCCGTTCACCGCCGAGGACGTGGCCTACACGTTCGAGGTGATCAGGAAGCATCCGGAGCTCAACAAGAGCGCGCTGGAGCTGAAGGCGACCGAGGTGCTGGCGCCGGACAAGGTCCGGGTCGACTTCGCGTCCACCTCGTACGCCAAGCTGTTCAACATCGCGGGCAACACGCCGATCGTGCCCAAGCACGTGTTCGAGAAGCAGAACCCGGTCACGTTCACCAACCCCGAACCCGTCGGGACCGGCCCGTACACGCTGTCGTCGTTCAACGCGCAGCTGTACGAGATGGCGAAGAACCCGGGCTACTGGCAGCCGGGCAAGCCCGAGGTGCCGGTGCTGAAGTTCCCCGCCTACACGGCCAACGGCGTGCAGACGGCGCTGCGGCAGGGCGAGGTGGACTGGGCGGGCGCGTTCGTGCCCGACATCGAGAAGATCTACGTGCAGGGCAAGCCGGAGACGAACAAGTACTTCTTCCCCGCCGAGGGCGTCGTGGCGCTGCTGCCCAACCTGACCCATCCGGTGCTGTCCAAGCCGGAGGTGCGCAAGGCCATCAGCCTGGCCATCGACCGGGAGAAGATCGTCCGGGTGGCCGAGCGGGGCTACACCCAGGTGGCGCACCCGACCGGTATCCCGATGCCCGGCGGTGAGGCGTACCTGCCGCCCGAGCACAAGGACGCGAAGTTCGCCGTGGACCTGGCCGAGGCCAAGGAACTGCTGAAGGACGTCGACCCGGCGGAGCTGAAGTTCGAGCTGCTGGTGCCGTCGCCGTTCACCGACTGGGTCAACGCCGCCCAGCTCATCCGGGAGGACCTGGCCAAGGTCGGCATCACCGTCGAGACCAGGGGCGTGGCCTTCCAGGACTGGGTGTCGAAGGTCGGCAAGGGCACCTTCGACCTGTCGATCCGCGCCACCCCGGCCGGGGCGGAGCCGTACTTCCAGATGCGCTCGATGCTCTACGGCAAGCTGGCCGCGCCCGTCGGCAAGTCGGCCACCGGCAACTACCAGCGGTGGAAGGACGCCGAGACCGACCGGCTGATCGACGCCTACGCCGCCACCGAGGACGAGGCCGAGCACCACGAGGCCACCCAGGGGCTCGGCCGGATCATGGTGGAGAAGCTGCCGACGCTGCCGCTGTTCTACAGCCCGAGCTGGGCGCAGTACCGGACCGACAAGTACGTCGGCTGGCCGTCCGCGCAGGACCCGTACGCGATGCCGTCGCCCTACACCTCACCCGACGCGGCCGTGGTGCTGCTGCGGCTGAAGCCGGCGGGCACGTGAGGTTTCTCCTCAGGCGGCTCGGGTTCTACCTGCTCACGGCCTGGGCCGCCGTCACGCTCAACTTCCTCATCCCGCGCCTCATGCCGGGCGACCCGGTCGACCTGCTGGTGGCGCGGCTGAAGGGCAACGTCGACCCGGCCGCGATCGACGCGATGAAGCGCGCGTTCGGCATCAGCGACGCGAACCTGTGGCAGCAGTACGTGGACTACCTGGGCAACCTGGCGCAGGGCGAGCTGGGCCGGTCGATCACCTTCTTCCCGACCGAGGTGTCCACGGTCATCGCCGGCAGCCTGCCGTGGACGATCGGCGTGGTCGGCGTCGCCACGCTGATCAGTTACGTTGCGGGCACCGCGCTCGGCGTGCTCATGGCGTGGAAGCGCGGCACCTGGCTCGACGGGGTGCTGCCGGCGGCCACGTTCATGCACGCGGTGCCGTACTTCTGGGTCGCGCTGGCGCTGGTGTTCGTCTTCGGGGTGACGCTGGAGTGGTTCCCCGTCAGCCGGGCGTACGCACTGGACGTCGTGCCGGGGTTCACCGGGGAGTTCGCCGGGAGCGTCCTCTACCACGCGGCGCTGCCCGCGATCACGATCGTGCTGGCGTCGATGGCCGACCGCATCCTCGGCATGCGCAACGTCATGGTGACCACGCTGGGCGAGGACTACGTGGTGATGGCCGAGGCCAAGGGGCTGACGTCGCGCCGGGTCATGTGGGCGTACGCGGCCCGCAACGCGATCCTGCCCAACATCACCAGCTTCGCGCTGTCGCTCGGGTTCGTGGTGGGCGGCTCGGTGCTGACCGAGATCGTCTTCTCCTACCCGGGCATCGGGTCGATGCTGCTCAAGGGCGTGGAGAACGAGGACTTCCCGCTCATGCAGGGCATCTTCCTGGTCATCTCGCTGGCCGTGCTGGTCGCCAACTTCCTGGCCGACCTGGCGTACGTGATCCTCGACCCCAGGACCAGGCAATGAAGATCAAGATCGGGGCGGGGATCCTCGCCTTCTTCGCGCTGGCCGCCATCCTCGGGCCGCTGCTCATCGACGCCGACCCGGCCGCCACCGGCGACGCCGGCCTGCAGGGGCCGTCGGCCGCGCACTGGCTCGGCACCACCCAGACCGGGCAGGACGTGCTGGTCCAGCTCGTCTACGGGGCCCGCGTGTCGCTCGGCGTCGGCGTGCTGTCGGCGGTGATCGCCACCCTGCTCGCCATCGTGGTGGGGCTGGTCGGCGGTTACTTCGGCGGCGCCGTCGACGAGGTGCTGTCGGTGCTCACCAACATCTTCCTGGTGCTGCCCGCGCTGCCGCTGATCATCGTACTGGCCGGCTACCTGCCGCAGCGCGGCGTCGCCTCCGTGGCGGTGGTGATCGCCGTCACCGGCTGGGCGTGGGGCGCGCGTGTGCTGCGCGCCCAGACCCTGTCGGTACGGCGCCGCGACTTCGTGGAGGCGGCCAGGGCCGGCGGCGAAGGGGCGTTCCGGGTGGTGTTCTTCGAGATCCTGCCCGTGCTGCTGCCGGTGATCGCGACCAGCTTCCTGGCCACGGTCGTCGCGGCGATCCTGGCCGAGGCCGGGCTGTCGTTCCTCGGCCTGGCCGACCTGTCCACGGTGAGCTGGGGCAGCATGCTCTACTTCGCGCAGAACGGGCAGGCGCTGCTCATCGGCGCGTGGTGGTGGTTCATCCCGCCGGGGCTGTGCATCGCGCTCATCGGGACCGGGCTGGCGCTGGTCAACTTCGGCATCGACGAGATCGCCAACCCTCGCCTGCGCACCGTCAAGCCCGTCAAGCCCGTCAAAGGCGTCAAGCCGCCGCGTGAAGGAAAGGTGAAGGCGTGAACGTCCTGGAAGTACGCGGCCTCGGGGTCGACTACCAGTCGGCGACGGGTGCCGTGCACGCGGTCGCCGACGTGAGCCTCGACCTGCGGCGCGGCGAGCTCCTCGGGCTGGCGGGGGAGAGCGGCAGCGGCAAGACCACGCTGGCCAACGCCGTCGCCCGGCTGCTGCGCCCGCCCGCCGCGATCACCTCCGGTTCGGTCCGCTACCGGCGCCGCGACGGCACCGAGGCCGACGTGCTCGCGCTCGGGCCGAAGCAGTTGCGCGCCTTCCGGTGGAAGGAACTCGCCGTCGTCTTCCAGAGCGCCATGAACTCCCTCAACCCGGTCGCCACGATCGGCGCGCAGATCGACGACGTGCTGCGCATTCACGCGCCCGGCATGTCGCGCAAGGCCCGCGCCGAACGGGCCGCGGAACTGCTGCGGCGCGTCGGCATCAACGCCGACCGGCGGCGCGGCTACCCGCACGAGCTGTCGGGCGGCATGCGGCAGCGCGCCGCGATCGCCATCGCGCTCGCGCTCAATCCCGAGATCATCATCATGGACGAGCCCACCACCGCGCTCGACGTGGTCGTCCAGCGCGACATCCTGCACGAGATCGGCGACCTGCGCGAGGAGTACGGGTTCGCCGTCGTGTTCATCACCCACGACCTGTCGCTGCTCATGGAGATCTCCGACCGCATCGCCGTCATGTACGCGGGCCGCGTCGTGGAGGTCGGCACCGCGCGGGCGCTGCGCACCGCGCCCCGCCACCCCTACACCGAGGGGCTGCTGCGTTCCTTCCCCCGGCTGCGCGGGCCGCGCGAGGAACTGCTCGGCATCCCCGGCACGCCGCCCGACCTGCGCTCGCCGCCGTCCGGCTGCGCCTTCCACCCGCGCTGCCGGTACGCCTTCGACGGCTGCTCCGACCAGCGGCCGGAGCTGCGGCCGGTGCCGGGCGGCGAGGTGGCGTGCCTGCTCAACGAGGGCACCGGAGCGGACACCGTACGGGAGGCGTCGTGATCGTCCTTGAGGGGCGCAACCTCACCAAGCACTTCACCGCGGCGCGCGGCCGATGGGGCAGGCGGCCGCCGGTGCGGGCGGTGGAGGACGTGTCGCTGGCGCTGCGGGCCGGGCGGGTGAGTGCGCTGGTCGGCGAGAGCGGATGCGGCAAGAGCACGGTCGCCCGGCTGCTGGCCCAGGTCTACCCGGCCACCTCCGGCGACGTGCTGCTGCGCGGCGAGGTCGTGCGGGCGCACCGGGGGCCGGCGTTCCGGTCCTACCGGCGGCAGGTGCAGCTGATCTTCCAGGACCCGTTCGCCTCGCTGAACCCCTTCCACCGGGTCCGCTACCACCTGGCCAGGCCGCTGCGCGTGCATGGGCACGTCAAGAGCGACGCGCACGAGCGGGAGCTGGTCGCCGAGCTGCTCGAACGGGTCAGCCTCACGCCCGTCGACCAGTTCATGGACAAGCTGCCGCACGAGCTGTCCGGCGGGCAGCGGCAGCGGGTCGCGATCGCCCGCGCGCTGGCGGTGCGGCCGATCGCGCTGATCGCCGACGAGCCCGTCTCCATGCTCGACGTGTCGATCCGGCTCGGCGTGCTGCGGCTGCTGGAGAAACTGGCCGACGAGAGCGGGCTGGCGCTGCTCTACATCACGCACGACATCGCCAGCGCGCGCTACTTCGCCGAGGACATCACCGTCATGTACGCCGGACGGCTGGTGGAGAGCGGGCCCGGCGAGGCGCTCACCCAGTCGGCCCGGCACCCCTACACGCGGCTGCTGCTGGAATCGGCGCCGGACCCCGACCGGGTGACGCCGCGCGAACGCCTGCGGCACGGCGAGCCGCCCAGCCTCATCGATCCGCCGGGCGGATGCCGCTTCCACCCCCGCTGCCCGGTGGCGCTGCCGGTGTGCTCGACCACGGTGCCGGGCCGCACCGAGCTCGGCGACGGGCGCTGGACGCACTGCTGGGAGGCCGCCGGGCCCTGATCAGAACGAGCCGCCGCCTCCGCCGCCGCCGTCACCGGGGCTGCCCGAGGGGTTACCGCCGGGCTGATTGACGTGGTAGCCCTGATCGCCGTAGGAGCGGCGGGCGGCCGGTCCGCGCCCGCGCCGGCGGGGGCGGGGGCGGCGGGAACGGCGTTCGACGGTCACCATGACGGCGATCACCGCGGCCGCCATGCCGGCGAACACCCACCAGGTGGCGCCGCGGGTCTCCGTGCCGATCGGGCCGCAGGCGCCGCCCGCCGAGGTCACCGGCTGCCGGCCGGCGCGCAGGTCCGCCAGCACGGCCGAGCCGTCGCCCTCGCCGCGCAGCACCTTGCCGCCGGTCCGCGGCAGGTCGAGCCGGTCGGGCGGGAAGACCAGGTCGAGGGCGAGCGCGTGGGCGCCGGGCACGTGGCGGGCGGTGACCGAGGTCACCCGGCCCGCCCGCCACGTGCCCGG
>NZ_LAVL01000254.1 GCF_001083785.1 Nonomuraea sp. SBT364 | reverse complement strand
GGCTGGCGCCGGCCACGCGCAGGCGGTCGCCGGCGTGGCGGGCGGGCAGCAGGTTCATCGGGGTGGAGCCGATGAAGGAGGCGACGAAGGTGGTCGCGGGGCGGTGGAAGACGTCGGCGGGGGTGCCGACCTGGACCATGCGGCCGTGCGACATGACGGCGATGCGGTCGGCGAGGGCCAGCGCCTCGGCCTGGTCGTGGGTGACGAAGACGGTGGTGACGGCGAGGTCGCGCTGCAGGCGTTTGAGGAACGTGCGCGCTTCGAGGCGGAGGCGGGCGTCGAGGTTCGACAGGGGTTCGTCGAAGAGGAAGGCGCGCGGGTGGCAGGCGATGGCGCGGGCCAGGGCGACGCGTTGCTGCTGGCCGCCGGAGAGCTGGCCGGGGCGGCGGCGCAGCAGGTCGGTGAGGCTGAGCGTGGCGGCGACGCCGGCGGCCTTGGCCTGCCGCTCGGCGCGGGGGACCTTCCTGACGCGCAGGGGGTAGGCGATGTTGGCGGTGACGTCCATGTGGGGGAAGATCGCGTAGTCCTGGAAGACCATGGCGACGTCGCGGCGGCCGGGCGGCAGGCGGGTGACGTCGGTGCCGTCGATGCGGACGGCGCCGCCGGTGGGGGTCTCCAGGCCGGCGATCGTGCGCAGCAGCGTGGTCTTGCCGCAGCCCGACGGGCCGAGCAGGGCGAAGAACTCGCCGTCGGCGATGGTCAGATCGAGCGAGTCGAGGGCGCGGACCCCGCCGGGGAACACCTTGGTCAGGCCGTCTAAGGAGATCACCGCTTGATCCCTCCGTGGAAGCGGAAGCCGTACCGCTTGGAGACGAACAGGTACATCGCCACCACCGGCAGCGAGTAGAGCAGGGAGAAGGTGGAGATGAGGTCGAGCCTGGGCGCGCCGCCCTCGGTGTAGAGGGTGTAGAGGATGACCGAGCCGGGCGCCTTGCCGGGGTCGCGCAGCAGGATGAACTGGAACAGGAAGCCGCCCCACACGCTGGCCAGCGCCCACACGGCGATGGTGGCCAGGCCGGGCCGCACCAGCGGGACGACGATGTGGCGCAGGATCTGCAGGGGCGAGGCGCCGAAGACGCGGGCGGACTCCTCGTAGGAGGTGGGCGTCTCGTCCATGAAGTCCTTCAGGATGAAGATCGCCGCGGGCAGGAGGCCGCCGGAGACGACGAGGATGACGCCGAGGTGGGTGTCGACGAGGTCGAGCCGGGTGGCGAGCTCGAAGACGGGCACCATGGCGGCCGTGCCGGTGACGACCGACGACAGCAGCAGGAGCAGATACAGCAGCGCGTCGCGGCCGGGGACGCGGACCCGGGAGAGCGCGTAGGCGGCCAGCGCGGCCAGCACGACGACCAGGGCCGCGGCCCCGCCGCCCTGGATGATCGAGTTGCGGATCGAGCCGAGCGCGTAGGGGTTGTCGAGGATGGCGGCGAAGTTGCCGAGCGTGAACTCGGGGACGGACGTGGTGATCGACGGAGTGGCGTCGAAGGGGGCGGCGGCCAGCCAGAGCATGGGCAGCGCGAAGAAGGCGAGGGCGACGGCGATGACGGCGGTGGCGGTGAGCCGTCCGATCACGTGCCGGATCATGCCGGCGGTCCTTTCGCGGCGGCGTCATGCACGGCCTCGCGGCGGCGCCCGCGCAGCAGCCGCAGGTAGGCCAGGGCGATGACGAGGTTGATGAGCAGGATGAGGAAGGAGACGGCGGCCCCGGCGCCGAGCTCGCCGCCGCGCAGGGCCACGTCGTAGACGTAGATGGGCAGGATCTCCGAGCGCCCCTCGGGCCCGCCGCCGGTGAGGACGAACGGGGTGAAGTCGTTGAACGTCCACAGGCTGATGAGCAGCAGGTTCGTCAGCACGTGGCGGCGGATGAGGGGGAAGACGACGTCGCGCAGCTGCTGGGGGACGCTCGCCCCGGCCAGGCGGGCGGTCTCCAGGTGGGAGGGCGGCACGTTCTCCAGCGCGGCGGCGTAGAGCATCATGCTGAACGCGGTGCCGCGCCACACGTTGAAGACGATGATCGACAGCAGCGGGTGGTCGAGCAGCCAGCCGAGCCCGGGCGTGCCGAGCAGCGCGTTGAGCGTGCCGTCGTCGCGGTCCAGGAGCGCGAACCACAGGAAGCCGACGACGGTGCTGGGCAGGATCCACGACAGCAGCACGACGCCTTCGACGAGCCCGCGCAGCCGGCCGCGGCGGGTGCGCAGGATCCAGGCCAGGGTGAAGCCGAGCCCGGCCTGGCCGACGATCGCCGAGCCGCCGACGTAGCCGAGCGTGAGCCACAGCGAGCGCAGGAACTCCGGGTCGGCGAGCGCCCCGGTGTAGTTGTCGAGCCCGACCACCCGCGGTTCGGCGGCGGCCAGGCCGGTGAGCCGGTAGTCGGTCAGCCCCAGGTAGATGGTCCACAGCGCGGGGAAGACGAGGAAGACGCCGACGAGGGCGAGCGCGGGCAGGACGAACGCGACCGCCCTGCCCCTGCCGAGCCCCGCCGCGTCACCCCCCGCGTCACCCGCTGACGTTGGCCGCGCCACCGACCAGTCCCTCCAGCTTGGCCTGGTAGGCGGCGGCCGCCTCCTCGGCGCTCCCGCCCGCGACGACCTCGGCGGTGGCCTCCTGCAGGAGTACGGAGACCTGCGGGTAGATGGCCAGGCCGGGCCGGAAGGCGGTGATGGGCAGCACCTCGTCGGCGACGTAGCGCAGCATCGGGTCGCCCGCCAGGACCTCGTCGTTGACGTCGGTGCGCGAGCTGATGCGGACCTGCCCGGCCAGCTGTGACGTGGTGGCGTCGGCCGAATGCATGAAGGCGAGCAGTTCCCAGGCCAGGCGCGGGTTCTTCGAGAACGGGTTGAGCACGCGCACGGCGCCGCCGGACATGCTGGTGTGGTCCTGGCCGCGGATGCCCGCCCCGGGCTCCTTGGCGGGGATCTTCGTGTAGCCGACGACCTGGTCGCGGTCCTTCATGGGGGCGACCCCGGCGGCAGGCTCGATGACCGAGCGCCAGAAGTAGTCGCCTTCGGCGAGGATGGCGATCTCGCCCTCGGCGAACCGGGCGAAGGACTTGTCGCGGCCCTTGGCCTCCTGCTGCAGCTTCGGGTCGCCGAGACCGCTGCCGCCGTAGATCCGCTGGTAGAAGCCGAGCACGTCCTTGAGCGCCTGGGAGGCGCCGGTCCACTTGTCCTGGCTGTAGATCTCGGCCCCGGCGCCGGCGAGCAGCGGCAGCACGCCCTGCATGGTGGTGGCCTCGCCCATGGCGGTGCCGGCGTTGATCTGAATGGGGGTCGGCACGCCCGCGGCCTTCAGCTTCACGCCGGCGTCGATGATCTCCTGCCAGCCGGACGGGTTCCACTCCTCCGGCAGCCCGGCCTTCCTGAACAGCGCCTTGTTGTAGTACAGGACGCGGCCGTCGGTGCCCTGGGGCAGGCCGTACTTCTTGCCGTCGAAGATGCCGAGCCCCTGCACCGCCTGCGGGATCTGCGACCAGCCCTCCCACGACTCGACGGCGGCGCCGCCGACCTCCGCGAGCGGCTTGACGTAACCGGCCTGGGCGAACTCGCCGACCCAGATGCCGTCGAGGTCGATGACGTCGGCCCCGGCCTTCGCCTTGAGGTCCAGTGCGATCTTGGTCTTGTACTGCTCGTCGTCGACGCCGCTGGGCTGGAAGAGCACCTTGACGTTCTGATGCGTCTTCTCGAACTCGGGGATGACCCACCGTTTGATCCAGTCGGCGGACTCGGAGTTCTTGCCGCCGGAGATGGCGTTGGCCGCGATGGTGAGGGTGACGGTGCCGCCGCCTTCGGGGGCGCCGGTCCCGCAGGAGGTGAGCGCCAGGGCCGCGACGGCCGCGACGGCCGCGATCGTCGCAGGTCGGCTGGGGAATCGCATGTCGGCCTCCCGTTCAGGACGTGCAGACATACCGACAATCGCACGGGCACCAGGACGCGTAAAGAAACGATCTGGTGAACGGTTCGCCGTGAGCTGATCGTGGGAAGTGCAGACAACGACGCAACAACAGTAGGGTCGGCCTAGGACCATGATTTTGGGAGGGAGTCGCGTGGCATCGCACAGGGATCTGCCCGCCGGCTTGACGAACCGCCTTTTCGACAACACCGGGAGCTCGTCGTTCACCGAGTTCGTCGGTTCATATGCGCCCGCGCTGCTGCCGCATCGGGACGAGGTTCTCGCCACTCCGATCGGCGACCAGGTTCCGCACGCGACCACGATCGTCGCCGCCACCTTCGCCGGTGGTGTGGTGATGGCGGGCGACCGGCGCGCGACGTCGGGCAACGTCATCTCGCAGCGGGACGTGGAGAAGGTGTTCCGGGCCGACGACTACTCGTGCATGGGCATCGCCGGCACGGCCAGCACCGGCATCGAGATGGCCCGCCTCTACCGCGTGGAGCTGGAGCACTACGAGAAGATGGAAGGCCGCACGCTGTCGGTGGCGGGCAAGGCCAACCGGCTGGCCACGATGATCCGCGGCAACCTGGGCATGGCGATGCAGGGCCTGGTGGTGGTGCCGCTGTTCGCGGCCTACGACCCCGACCGCGACGCCGGGCGGATCTTCAGCTATGACGTGGCGGGCGGCCCCTACGAGCGTGACCGGTTCGACGCCATCGGCTCTGGTTCGATCTTCGCGCGGGGCTCGCTGAAGAAGCTCTACCGTGACGGGGCGTCGGCCGACGACATGGCGATGACGCTGATCCAGGCGCTCTACGACGCGGCCGACGACGACTCGGCGACCGGCGGGCCCGACGTGACGCGGAAGATCTGGCCGATCGTGTCGGTGATCGACGCCGACGGCTTCCGGCGGCTGAGCGACCAGCAGGTGTCCGGTTATGTCGAGCAGATGCTCGAAGCCCGCCTGATCTCGCCCGTCGGCCCCATCGCCCCGCTGCGCTAGAAAGGATCACCCCACGTGTCCATGCCTTTCGGATATGCGTCCCCTGAGCAGATCATGCGGGACAAGGCGGACTACGCGCGCAAGGGGATCGCGCGGGGCCGCTCCGTCGTCGTGCTGCAGTACGCCGACGGCATCCTGTTCGTGGCGCCCAACCCGTCGCGGGCGCTGCACAAGATCAGCGAGATCTACGACCGCATCGGGTTCGCCGCCGTCGGCCGCTACAACGAGTTCGAGGAGCTGCGGCTCGGCGGCATCCGCTACGCCGACATCAACGGCTACACCTACGACCGCTCCGACGTGACCGGCCGCGGCCTGGCCAACCTCTACGCCTCCAACCTGGGCCGCATCTTCACCGAGTCGATCAAGTCGCTGGAGGTGGAGGTGGTGGTCGCCGAGGTGGGCGACACGCCCGACGGCGACGCCATCTACCGGCTGACGTTCGACGGCTCGGTGTTCGACGAGCACGGCTTCGCGGCCATGGGCGGCCAGGCCGAGGCGGTGGCGACGCGGCTGAAGGAGCGCTACCGCGAGGCGATGTCGCTGGCCGAGGCGCTGGAGGTGGCGCTGGCGGCGCTGACCGAGCCGGGCGGCGAGCGGCCCCCGGTCAGCCAGCTTGAGGTGGCGGTGCTCGACCGCAACCGGGAGCACCGCAAGTTCCTGCGCCTGACCGGGCCGAGGCTGGAGCGCCTCATCTCCGCCACGCCGGCCGCCTCCGCCCCGGAGGCTCCGGAGGCTCCGACGGCTCCGGAGGCGGGTTCCGGCGAGAAGCCGCCGCCCACCGGGCCGGACGGGGACTTCGACGACGGCTCCTCGCCGCTGTAGCTGTTTTCGGGCCGGAATGGTGTGATCTGTCTCACATCATTCCGGCCGAACCCGGTGGCGTGATCGGCCGTCGTAGAGTCCGTGAAGATTCTCCAGCGCAGCCTTCTCGCGGTCACGGCCGCCGCGGCCGTGGTCCTGTCCGCCGGCGCCGCGGCCGACGCCGCCGCGTTCCCGAAGTACAAGGCCCCGAAGATCTTCGGCACGACCTTCCAGGCCGACCCGGGGCACGACTTCACCAAGCGCATCCGCTCGCGGCACAACGGCATCCTGCGCGGCTGGATCACCCACGTGCGCGGCAGCGTGGCCGAGTACGAGCCGATCAAGTGGAAGAAGGGTACCGTCACCGAGGGCCGCTTCACCGGCCCGCCGGAGGGCGACGTGCGCGCCTACGCCTCGCCGATCGCCCGGAACGTGCTCTTCCTGTCGGCCGTGGGGTGCGGCTCGGCGATGACCAGCCTGACGGTCAACGGCAAGGGGCTCGGCGCCAAGCGCTGCTCCCGGGCCGACCTGATCAAGCGGTCCAAGCGGGGCGAGCGTCCCGCCCTCATCACCGTCCACAAGGGCACGATCGTCCAGGTTCAGGAGATCTTCACCCCCTGACGCACCCGTGCCGGAACCGCTGCCCGGGGGGCGGGCGGCCGCGCCGGGGCCGGCCGCGTCGCGCCCCGCACGGGGAAAACACCGTGGAGATCTCTCCCGCCGGACGATCCGTGGGCATAGTGTGAGGTGATGGATCGTCGCATCTTCGGGCTGGAGAACGAGTACGGCGTGACCTGCACGTTCAGGGGGCAGCGCAGGCTGTCGCCGGACGAGGTCGCGCGCTACCTGTTCCGGCGGGTCGTGTCCTGGGGCCGATCGAGCAACGTCTTCCTCCGCAACGGCGCACGCCTCTACCTCGACGTGGGCAGCCATCCTGAATACGCAACCCCCGAGTGTGACAACGTCATCGAGCTCGTCACGCACGACAAGGCCGGTGAGCGCATCCTCGAGGGCCTCCTCGTCGACGCCGAGAAGCGGCTGCGCGAAGAGGGCATCGCCGGTGACATCTACCTGTTCAAGAACAACACCGACTCGGCCGGCAACTCCTACGGCTGCCACGAGAACTACCTGGTCGGCAGGCACGGCGAGTTCGGCCGGCTGGCCGACGTGCTCATCCCGTTCCTGGTGACCCGGCAGATCATCTGCGGCGCCGGCAAGGTGCTGCAGACGCCGCGCGGCGCCGTCTACTGCGTCTCGCAGCGCGCCGAGCACATCTGGGAGGGCGTCTCCAGCGCCACCACCCGCAGCCGGCCGATCATCAACACCCGCGACGAGCCGCACGCCGACGCCGAGCGGTTCCGCCGCCTGCACGTCATCGTCGGCGACTCCAACATGAGCGAGACCACGATGCTGCTCAAGGTCGGCGCCACCGACCTGGTGCTGCGCATGATCGAGGCGGGCACCGTGATGCGTGACCTGTCGCTCGAGAACCCGATCCGCGCCATCCGCGAGGTCTCCCACGACATGACCGGCCGCCGCCGGGTGCGCCTGGCCAACGGGCGGGAGGCGTCCAGCCTGGAGATCCAGGAGGAATACCTGTCCAAGGCCAAGGACTTCGTCGAGCGGCGCGGCGGCGACGCCATCGCCCGGCGGGTGCTGGAGCTGTGGGAGCGCACGCTGCGCGCGGTCGAGACGGGCAACCTCGACCTGGTGTCGCGGGAGATCGACTGGGTGACCAAGTACCAGCTCATCGAGCGCTACCGGAAGAAGTACGACCTGCCGCTGTCCTCGCCCCGGGTGGCGCAGCTCGACCTGGCCTACCACGACGTGCACCGCAAGCGCGGCCTGTTCTACCTGCTGCAGCGGCGCGGCTCGGTGGAGCGGATCGCCTCCGACCTGAAGATCTTCGAGGCCAAGTCGGTGCCGCCGCAGACCACCAGGGCGCGGCTGCGCGGCGAGTTCATCCGCAAGGCGCAGGAGAAGCGGCGCGACTTCACCGTCGACTGGGTGCACCTCAAGCTCAACGACCAGGCGCAGCGCACGGTTTTGTGCAAGGACCCGTTCCGCAGCGTCGACGAGCGGGTGGACAAGCTCATCGCGGGAATGTAGCGGGTGGTTTACCTCGGCCCTACCGCGATGTCGGATAGGGTGACGCGAACCTGACGTCTTTTCCGAGGGAAATCCATGCGCCGCGCTCTGGCCGTTCTGGCCGCCGTGCCTTTGATCTTGTTCGCCGCCGCGTGCGGTGCCGAACCGGCCACCACGACCGGCGGCACCGGCGGCGGCACCGCGGGGGTGAAGGTCGCCGGCAAGGTGGGCGCCAAGCCCACGGTGACCTTCCCCGCCGGCACGCCCGCCACGAAGTCCTCCTACGAGGTGCTCGACGCGGGCACCGGCCCGGCCGTCAAGACCGGTGACCAGCTCATCGTCAACCTCACCGTCTACAACTGGGACGGCAAGGAGAACGCCTACCAGGGCTCCTCCTACGACACCAAGGCCCCCGAGACCATCCCGGTCAACGAGCAGCTCCCGCAGGTGCTGCGCGACGGCTTCACCAAGGTCAAGCACGGCGGCCGCCTGCTCGCCGTCATGGCCAGCGACTCCAACGCCCAGCAGCAGCAGGCCCAGCCGGCCCAGCCGACGAAGGTCTTCGTGCTCGACGTGGTCGGCACGCCGCCCAAGCCGCTGGCCGCCGCCGCCGGCAAGGAGACCGGCGACAAGCTCAAGGGCGTCAAGGTGGACAACCCGGGCGGCGACAAGGCGCCCGTGCTCACCACCAAGACGGACGCCAAGCCGTCCAAGGAGCTCGTGGTCAAGACGCTGATCGAGGGCACCGGCGCCAAGGTGCAGCCGACCCAGACGCTCACCGTCCACTACACGGGCAAGATCTGGGGCACCGACAAGGAGTTCGACTCCAGCTGGGGCCGGGGCGAGCCCGCCGCGTTCCCGCTGTCGAACGTCATCCAGGGCTGGCAGAAGGGCCTGGCCGGCGTGCCGGTCGGCAGCCGCGTCGTGATGAGCATCCCGCCGGACCTCGGCTACGGCGCCCAGGAGCAGCAGGGCATCCCGGCCAACAGCACGCTGGTGTTCGTCGTGGACGTGCTCGCGGCCTACTGACGGACGCTGTACGGGCCCCGCGGGGGCCTGACGTACGGGTGGGCGCGCGGTAGCATCGCCAGGCCCGGCGGCACGACGCCGCCGGGCCTGTTCGCGTCCGGAGGCTCCGATGCGCCGTCGCGCCCTCGCGCTGCTGCTGCTGGCGCTGCCCGCGGCCTGCACCGGAGGCGGCGCCCTCCCCGAGGTGACCGGCCCGTTCGCCGCCCGCCCCACGATCGTCTTTCCCCCC
>NZ_LAVL01000253.1 GCF_001083785.1 Nonomuraea sp. SBT364 | reverse complement strand
CAGAATGTGTATAAGAGACAGCCGCAGGGCCTCGCCCCCACCCGGGAGGCGGCCCCGGTCCGCGGCGCACCGCCCGTCCCCTCGCACCGTGGCGCCCCGGCGAGGACGGGGCTGAAGGTCAAGGTGGCGATCACCGCGAGCGTCACGGCCGTCGCCGTGGCGGGCACCGTCCTGGCCGTGTGGCTGTCCGTGCAACGCTCCAGCCCCCCGGTCGGCCGGCAGGCCACGACCCCGCCGAGCGGGCAGGCCGGGGAGCCCGCCACGGACTCCCCCACCGGGTCCCCCAGCATCGACGCGCGCGCCGTCGCCGCGCTGGCCCCCCGCCGGGTGAAGGTCACCGCCGACCAGGGCGCGCTGGTCGAGCTGTCGTGGACGCTGACCGCCAAGGCCCGCCGCTACCCGGTGGTGGTCCAGCGCTCCCCCGTCGAGCGGGGCGGCCAGGCCCTCACCCCCGTGGAAGCGGGTTCCACCGCCACCCGCATCGCGGGCCTCGACCCGGACAAGGGCTACTGCTTCGTGGTCGGCGTCCCCCTGGACATCGCCAAGAGCAGCACGATCGCCTGGTCGGAACCGGCGTGCATCCGGGGAGCCGTGCCGAGGAACTCCGGCTGACCACACGGTGGCCGCGTGATGCCGGAGCCGGGCGCGCGCACCGCCGAAGTCATCGCCGGGACGCCGGACCCGGGTCAGCCGCCGAGGAAGCGGCGCACGTCCGCGATCTCGGCGTCGAGGAGGCCGCCGGGCACGTCGGTGAACGGGGTGACCGTGACGGCGGCGGCCTTGCGGCTCCAGGTGCCCGCGACGCGGCCGCCGGCGATGACGACGGGACGCAGGATGCCGCCGCCGGGGAACACCGCGCGGGCGTGCTCCGGCGCGAGGATCGGGTCGCGGCTCTTCCAGCCCAGCAGGTACTCGTCGAAGGCGGGCGCGAGCCGTACGACGGGGTCGTCCGCCGCGGTGGGAGGGGCCGGGGCGGGACGCCAGGCGGCGCGGGCGTCGCCGAGGGGCACGCCCGACCAGGCGGCCAGGTCCCCGGGCTCCGCCGGGTGGTGGGCGCGGCGGTAGCGCAGAACCAGTTCGGCCAGGGCGCGGCCGCGGTCCGGCTCGGGGGTGACGGGCGCGCCGAGCCAGTCGGCGGCGTGGACGTAGGTGGGCTTGCCGGCGCGCGGCGGGCCGAGGACGGCGAGGCCGTGCGAGGCGGCCAGCGCGACCAGGTGGACGATGCCCTGGCCGGTCGCCCGGCCCGCCAGGCGCTCGGCGAGGTCGGCCTTGGTGAGGGGGCCCTGACCGGCGAGGGCGCGCTCGATCAGCGGGAGGAGGTCGTCGCCCGTGACGCCTTCCTGGGCGAGGCGGCGCAGCGCGCCGGTGTCGCTCCGGGTCAGGGCGTGCACCCAGGCCAGGTCGTCGGCGTGGACGAAGTGGAGGGTGCCGCGCGGCCCCCAGGTCCTGACGATCTCCCGGGACTGCCAGGCCGCCTCGACGTCCGCCCTGGTGAGCGTGGCCGAGCGGGCGCGGAAGGCGAGCAGGGCGGAGACGATGTCCTGGGCCTGCACGGCGAGCAGGTGGCGCACGACGTCGCCGGCGCCGAGCCCCGGCGGCCGGTGCAGGAGCTGGGCTTCGACACTGCGCATGGCGTCCATTCCAGGATCAGGCGTTCATTCCATCATCAGGCGGTCATCTCAGGAGCAGGCGGTCGCGGAGGCGGGCGGTGGCGGGGGTGCGGGCGCGTACGGCGAGGCGTACGGCGTCGCTGCGGCGCCAGGCCTCGTCGGCGGCTTCGGGCGCGATGTCCTCGGGAGCGTAGCGGGCATAGTTGGAAATGTCGGCCAATGGCTGGAGATCCGGGCTGATGGCGCCGGACCGGGCCACCACCTCCTCGGCGGTCAGCGCCCGCGCGTCCCGCAGCCCCAGGTCGTCGCAGGTCTGCCGCCACGCGCCGAGGACCCGCTGCCCGGGGCCGGGGGCGTTGCGGCGGGCCCGCCTGCGCCACCAAGGCCGCACCATCGCCACCCCCAGGTAGGCCACCAGCAGCACGGCACCGGCCATCGGCGCGATCAGCCACGGCGAGGGGCCGCCGGCGGACTCCTCGGCGGTCCCGGCGTCCGACGGCCGTGACTGCTTCGGCTTGTCCGTCCCGCCCTGGGTGAACTCGCCCGCCAGCTTCTCGCTCTCCTGAATGGCGGACGACACCACGTCGTGGTCGTCCTTGGAGCCGCTGCGGCCGGGCGTCGGGTAGAACGGCCGCCAGCCGAGCCTGTCGAACTTGATCTCCGCCCACGCCATCACATGCCCCGACCTGACGCGATAGACCCCGCCGGGCTCCGCCTCGCCGGGCCGGAACCCCACCACCACCCGTGACGGCATGCCGAGCGTCCTGGCCATGAGCGCGAAGGCCGAGGCGAACTGCTCCGACGTCCCCCGGTGCGTGGTCTCCAGGAAGAACTCCAGCCCCTTCAGCGAGTGCCCAGGCGGCGCCGCGACCTCGTAGCCGGCGTTGGCGCGCAGGTAGCTCTGCAGCCGGTACGCCTGCTTGATCGGCAGGTCCGCGCCCTTGGTGGCCTCCTGGGCCAGCTTCCTGAACAGCTTCTCCTGCGGCCCGGCCGGGAAGGCCGTCAGCGACGCGTCGGCGGCGGGCGTGGCGTCGAGCAGGTCCTGCTTGGACGGCTTGGCCACCCGCGACGTCACCTGATAGGTGAACCCCTTGCCCGGCTTCCCGGCGGCCAGCAGCGAGCCGCTGCCGGGGTCGACGGCCAGCCCGCGCACCCCGGTGACCTCGACCGGCCGTTCGGCGGCGGGCAGCCAGGTGCCCGGCAGGCCGCTGAAGGTGACGCTCTGCCGCACGGTCTCGGCCTCGCCGTCCCACTCCCCTTCGGGCACCCGGCCGCCGGTCGGCTGGAAACGCGCGGCGGACGTCCACCGGACGCCGTCGTAGCGGTCGAGCACCGCCAGCCGCCAGTTGTGCGGTTTGTCGGCCTTCACGGTGAACAGCTCGCGTCCGGGGAACTGCAGCCAGGCCGACACGCGGTCGAGCGGGCTGACGCTGTCGACGCGGCGGGGCGGCGGCAGCTCGGCGTTCTCGCGGGGATTGTACGGTTCCGCGGCGATGGGCAGCAGCGGCCCGGCGACCAGGGCGAGCGCGGCCAGCACGGCACCGGCGGGCACGCCGGCGAGCAGCCACAGCGCCGGGCGCTCCTCCCTGACCAGCGCTAGGGCCACCACGAGGACGACCACGGCACCGGCCACCGGCAGGTTCGACCCGGTGCCGTCCACGCCGAACAGCAGCGCTACCCCGTACACGATGATCGACGGCAGCGCGGCGGCGACGCGCGTGCGGGTGCGGTTGAGCACCTCGGCGCCGATGACGGCGGCGGCCCAGACGAGCGTGTGCACCAGGACGAGCAGGTGCGGCTCGGGCTGGGCGGGCAGCAGGGTGGTGAGCAGCCCCTGCCACGCGTCGGCCACGTCCGCGAACAGCCCGGGGGCGAATCCCCGGTAGAGCGCGATCGTGCCGGCGAACCAGAGCACCACGTCGAGCATCAGCGCCAGCCAGAGCGGCCGGGACCGGGTGAGGGCCGCGACGAGCGCGGGCGCGACGGCGCCGGGCACCACGGCCACGATCAGCTCGGCGCCGGGGAACACCCGGTGGAACCCCCATCCGGCGGTCCCGGCGAGCGCGGCCACGAGGACGAGCCCGGCGATGCGGCGCCATGCGGGTGCGGTCATCGGGCCCCCCACAGGAGCGGCAGGGCGTTCAGATCGGTGACCGGCACCAGGGTGACGCCGGGGGCGCTGACGGCGCCCGCGCCGACGTACACGCAGATCACGCGGTCGAAGCGGCGCCGGACGCCGGCGACGCGACCGGCCTCGGCCGGGTCGGCCGTGACCAGGACGAGCGAGCCGCCGCCGCGCGAGAGCCGCATGGCCTCCGTGACGCCGGCCGTGCCGGGGCCGACCAGGGCGAGCCGGTCGAGCAGCAGCTCCCCGTCGGACTTCGTCTCGGCCAGCGGCCCCTCACCGGTGACGACCCGCACGGGGAAGCCGGCCGCGGCCGCCGCGACGGCCGCGGAGGCGGCGACGTCGACGGCGAGCTCGGTCAGCTCGCGCGTGTCGAGGACGACCGTGGTGGTGGGCAGGCTGGCGTCGATGAGCTGGCGCACCATGAGCGTGCCGGTGCGGGCGCTGGAGCGCCAGTGGACGTGCCGCAGGTCGTCGCCGACGACGTACTCACGCAGGGTGTGGAAGGTGACGGTGCCGCTGGGCGCGTTGTCGCTGGTGGGCCCCTCCAGGTGGTGGGCCTTGCCGGACGGCGGGACCGACAGCGCGACCGTGCGCGGCCGGACCAGGAGCGTCGCCGCCCCGCCGTACTCCCTGACCCGGCGGGTGAGGCCCAGCGGGTCGGCGCGCACGAGCGTGAGCGGGCCGACCGGGATGTCGCCGCGCACCTGCGTGGGCAGCGGGTACGAGACGGTCCGGGTGCCGCCTCTGGGCAGCCGGGGCAGGTCCACGGTGTGCTCGGCGGCGCCGATCCTGTCGTGGGCGCGCAGCCCGCTCAGGCCCTGCCGGCCGAGGTTGCGCACGTGCAGGACGGCGACGGCGGCCTCGCCGCGCGGCACCTTGAGCGGCGTCACCTCGCGCCGCACCTCCAGCCTGGGCCTGGGCGCGGTCCAGGCGAGCGCGGCGGCCAGCGCGAGCAGGCCGCCGGTGGCGAGCACGACGGGCTCCGGGTAGCCGAGCGCGAACCCGGCCGCGTACAGCAGGACCGAGCCGGCGAGCGTCCCCCAGCCGAGCGGCGTCAGCACTAGGCCGCCTGGGGCACGGGCATCCCGGCGAGCAGGTCGCCGAGCACGCCGGCGGCGGTGACGTCGCGCAGCTCGGCCTCGGGGGTGCGGATCAGCCGGTGGGCCAGCACGGGCACGGCCAGCGCCTTGACGTCCTCGGGCACCACGTAGTGCCGTCCGGCGGCGGCGGCCTTGACGCGGGCGGCGCGCAGCAGTGCCAGGCTGCCGCGCGGGGAGGCGCCGAGCCGCAGGTGCGGGCTGGTGCGGGTGGCGGCGCAGAGCGCGACGATGTAGTCGTAGACCGGGTCGGCCACGTGGATGCGGGTGGCGAAGTCGATCATCCCGGCCACGTCGGAGGCGCGCGCGACCACCGGCAGCCGTTCGACCTGCGGGCCCGTGGGCATGCCCTTGAGCACCTGGACCTCCGACGCGTGGTCGGGGTAGCCGACGGAGATCTGCATGAGGAAGCGGTCGAGCTGGGCCTCGGGCAGCGGGTACGTGCCGTCCATGTCGACCGGGTTCTGCGTGGCGACGACCAGGAACGGCCGGGGCACCGGGTGCGGCTCGGCGTCCACCGTGACGCGGCGCTCCTCCATGACCTCCAGCAGCGCCGCCTGCGTCTTCGGCGAGGCGCGGTTGATCTCGTCGGCGAGCACGATGTTGGCGAACACCGGCCCCTGGTGGAACTCGAACTTCTGGTGCGCCTGGTTGAAGATCGACACGCCGGTGATGTCGCTGGGCAGCAGGTCGGGCGTGAACTGCACGCGCCGCCACTCGGCGTCCACGCTGGCGGCGATCGAGCGGGCCAGCGTGGTCTTGCCGGTGCCCGGCACGTCCTCGATGAGCAGGTGCCCTTCGGCGAACAGGCAGATCAGCGCCAGCTCGACGGCCTCACGCTTGCCCCTGATGACGTGCTCGATGTTGCCGGCCAGCAGCTGGAAGCGCTGCGCGAACTGGCCGGCCAGCTGCGCGGGCTGCTGGGTCTGCTCGTGGGAGTAATGCGTCACGCCGAGTTCCCCTAACTCAGTCGGTGCATTCGTACAGCGGGGCCTTGGGAAAACCATCGCCCGGGATGGCCATGAGGGTGTCGCTGATGTAGCCGACGCCTCCGTTCCAGACGATCCGGTTCCACACGTCGCTGGTCTCCCCCGACTGCGACTCGGTCACCGACATGCCCTTGGCCTGGCAGATGACGGTCAGGTCCAGGTATTTGCCCTTCTCGATCTGGCCGATCTTGCAGTTACCCGTGGTACAGGAGTTGATCCGGGTGTCGGTCTGGTCGTTGTGCGCGTTCCGGAAGGCGTGCTGCGGATAAGCCAGGTCCACCTCGGCGGTGACGACCTCCTGGCTCTCCCCTGCCGCGTTCTTGGCCTTCAGCTTGAAGGTGTGCTTCTGGTTGTTCTTCAGCCCCTCGACGCTGTACGAGGTGCCGCTGATGCCGTCCTTGTCCGTCGCGCCCGACAGGACGTACGTGACGTTCTGGCCGGCGTTCTCCGGAGCGCTCCAGGTCAGGTCGGCGCCGCGGTTCTTGGCCTTGGCGGCGAAGCCCGACGGCGGCCCCGGCGCCACGCACGGCTTGACCCCGGCGCTCGGGTCGGACTCGACCTCGCCGCCGGACCAGTGCGCGACGACGGTGAAGGTGTACTCGCCCGCGCACTCCTCGGCGGTGAACTCGAACCGGAACGGCCCGCCCGCGTCCACCCGCTCGGGCGTGACGCCGCCCGCGCCGCCGTTCACCTTCAGCGTGTAGCGCTCCACCTCACCGCCGGCGGACGGGCTGAAGCTGATGTCCACCCGGCCCGGACCGGACCTGGCGGTCACGGCTCCCGGCTTGCCGGGCGCGGTCGCCGACGGCGTGGGGGTGGGAGTGGGCGTCGGGGTGGGCGTCGGCGTCGGGGTCGGCTTCCTGGTCCTGGTACGCGTCGGCTCCGGGTCCGGTTCGGGCTCGGCCTCGTCCGTCCGGGTGGGACGCGGGTCCGGCGCGGACGTGGCGGGCTCGTCCCGCTCCTGCGTGTGGGTCGGCTCCGGCCTCGGCGTCTTGGGCTTGGGCGTGTTCGTCGGGCCCGGGACGTCCGAATCGTCCTTGTCGATGTCGTGCTTGCGGCCTTCCGGGTCGATGACGATGGCCTTGTCGCCGTTCTCGTCGTTGGCCCACAGCAGCCCGTCCTTGACGAACACGTCCACCTCGCCGGGGCCCTGCGCCACCTGGAGGGTGGTCGGGCGGCCGCCGGCGGCGCTGTCCCAGACGATCAGGGCGCCGCTGCTGCGGTCCGGCACGTACACCTTGGAGCCCAGCACCTGCGGCACGCCGAGCGCGGCCGGGTCGGAGGACTCGAACCTGGTGTTGAGCACCGAGTTGGACGCGGTGTCGATCACCACGAGCAGCCCGGAGTCGCCCGCCGTCAGCACCGGCACCAGCGGGCCCTCGGTGCTAGCCGGGGTGAGCACGCCGCCCTCGGCGGCCTGCGCCACCTCCTTGGGCAGCATGATCTCGCCCACGCCGCCGTCCGCGCCGATGAGCGTGGCCGTGGCGGCGCGGGTGTTGACGATCAGCGGGACGGAGCCCGCGATGGTGACGGCCAGCTCCTCGCCGGGCTCGCCGACCTTCACTGCCGTACGGGCCACGCCGCCGGAGACCGGGACCACCTCGCCCTTGGCGGTGACGGGCACCCACAGCGTGCCGGCGCCGTCGATGCGGGCCGCGCCCAGCGGGCCGGGCAGCGTCAGCGGCGCGCCGACGGTGTTGAGGGTGAGCGGGTCGATCTGCTGGACCTCGCCTTGCGGGTCCACGGCGTAGCCGGTGCCGCCCGACAGCGCCAGCTGCACGCCGGCGGTGCCGAAGTCGCGCGTCTGGGTGACGCTGAGCTGGCTGGGCTCGATCCGGCTGACGAAGCCGGTGCGCTCGTCGACCAGCAGCACGTGCGAGCCGTCCTGGACGACCTTGAGCTGCTTGCCCGCCTTGTCGTCGAGATAGCCGTCGACGTCCCCGGACAGGCCGTTGACGTGCACGATCTTTCCTCGCGCGGCGGTCCACAGCCAGGCTCCGACATCGGCCAGCTTCGGGTTGGCGCTCGACACGCCCACGCCGAAGAACGCCGCCGCCCCAGCCAGGATGACCGCCGCCGCCCCGGCGATCAGAGCCGTCCCCCGATCGCCCCGGAGTACGCGCATGCGATTACTCACTCCGTCGTACTGATTACTGTGCGTTTGCCCCCGTATGTATCAGGGGTCACCCTAGCGTGCCGGAGTAGCACGCGCATGCGGGCGAGGATTGTCGGTGCGAGGCCGTACCTTAGTGCGCGTGCCAGAGCAGCCCCTGACCCTCGACTCCGCGCTCACCGACGAGGCGGTGCTGTCGACCTATCGCCGCATGTTCGCGGCGCTGGCCCGCGACAGCGGGGCGGTGGTCGACGACCCCGCGCTCGTCGACATCGCCGAGACGCTGTTCGCCGCGTTCGCCGAGGCGGGCGAGGAGTGGCTCACGCACGACCAGATGCGCTTCGCCTGCCGGGCCCACCCGGCCGACCAGTTCGACAACCGGCTGCGCGTGCTCAAGGGGCTCGGCGCGATCCGCGAGGTCTTCCCCAAGCCCAACCAGCTGCGCTACCGGGCGTCGTTCACCAGCGTGGTCGGGCTGATGTTCATCAGGCGGATGATGGACGACGGCGGCCAGTCGGAGATGCACCGGCTGCTCGCCCTCGAAGACCTCAACGTCGCCGACCCGCGCACCACCATGGAGGAGGCCCGGCAGAGCGCCGTCAACCTGGCGCGCGCCTTCCGGCTGTGGGCGCTGGAGCTGATCACGCTCACCACCGGCACCATCGAGGAGCTGCGCGAGCAGGCCCCCAAGCTGTGGGGCACCGAAGAGATCGCGCACCGGGCCCAGAGCCTGCACGGCACGATCCTGACCCGCTGGCCCGAGCTCGACCGCGTGTGCACCGACCTGCGCGCCGCCATCTACTCCTACAGCGACGCCTCCCGCCGCGCCGCCGGCCGCCTGGCCGACTCTGCGGGCACCACCCGCAACCTCACGCTGCTGCCCACCGAGACCTGGCGCACCTTCGCCCAGACGGCGTCCCGCGAGCGGCTCGCCGCCGTGCTCGACGGCTTCCTCTTCGACGCCCCGGCGCCCTGGCACGACCCGGCCGCGATCGCCCGCGCCGTCGACGAGGCCCCGCGGCCCGAGCTCCCCTACCGCCTCGCCTGGTCCGACGGCCTCACCATCGATCCGTCCCGCGAGCCCGCCTGGCTCTCCCACGGCCACCTGGAGCGCACTTCATGACCACCCTGCCCCAGGAC
>NZ_LAVL01000252.1 GCF_001083785.1 Nonomuraea sp. SBT364 | reverse complement strand
CCCCTCACACGGCCCGCAACCGTCGCATGGCGCCCCCGGCCCACAGCCCTCGCAGCGCGCGGCCGGGCCGAAGCCCCCGCAGGGCGCCCCCGGCGCACAGCCCTCGCAGGGGCCGCCCGGGCCGCAACCGCCGCAGGGCCCCGCCGGGCCGCAACCGTCGCAGCAGGGCGCGGCCGGTCCGCACGGGTCTCAGGCGCCCGCGCCCGGGCCGCAGCCGGGGCCGCCGTCGTCGCGGCATGGCGCGGCCCCGCCGCCCGGTCACGCGCCCGCGCGCGGGCACGGGCCGCATCCGGAGCGCACAGGGCCCGTTCCCACACCGCCCGCCGAGCGCTCGGGCCCCACGCCCATGCCACCCGCCGAGCGCTCAGGCCCGACACCCATGCCGCCCGCCGAGCGCTCGGGCCCGACGCGCATGCCGCATCCGGAGCGGACCGGTCCGGTTCCCGGGCCGCCGCGCGCCGATCGGACGCGGCAGGGGCCGGTGCCGCACGCCGAGCGCACCGGGCCGGTGCCGTCGTCGCTGCCGCACCCGGAGCGGACCGGCCCGATGCCGATGTCGCCGCACCGCACCGGCCAGGGCCCGCTGCCGCCGCGCCCCCGGCCCCAGGCCGCCCGGCCGGGCCGGAGCGTGTTCACCGGCTGCATGACCGCCCTGGTGATCACCCTGGTGCTCATCGCGGTGCTGGTCACGGTGCTCATCTGGATGTCACGCGGCCCGGCCGTCGGCGAGGACGGCGAGCCGGTGCACGACGGCAAGCTGAGCTTCGCCGTGACCTCCGCCGCATGCCCCGAGCCCGGCAAGTCGGCCAAGCGCCGCACCTGCCGCGTCGCGCTGAAGGTCGGCAACATCGGCCAGGACGCCCGCGTCCTCTACCCGGCCCAGCAGAAGCTCCTCGACAGCGACGAGACCGCGCACGACGGCACCGGCCTGCTCGACAAGGAGGGCGCCGAGATCACCCCGATCAGCATCGCCCCCGGCAAGTCGTTCACCGGCACCCTGGTGTTCGAGCTGCCCCGCGACACCGAGCCCGCCGGGCTGGAACTGCACGACTCGGCCCTGAGCAGCGGCGTGCGGATCAGCCTAGGCTGAGAGCTGCCGTAGCGCCGGGTCCGGGCGAGGGCTCGGACGCTCAGCCCCCGGCCGGCGGGGGGAAGGGTGGCAGCGGGCGACCGTGGCGCACCAGCAGGGTCAGCGGCCGGATCGGCTCCTGCTCACCCACCGCCCCCTCCGGGACCACGGGCCGGCCGGAGACGTCGAGGGTGTCGGGCCTCGGGTAACCCCAGGGCCGCCCGACCCTCTCATCCTGCCCGGACGCGCGTACGAACACCCGGCCCCGGACGTCGATGACAAGGTCCCCCGGCTGCCACCGCTCCGGCCAGGCCCCAGCCATACCAGGGACGCCGGGCCCAGAAGCGACAGGCCCGGGAGCGACGGGCCCGGGAGCGGGGGCACCGGTCCCGCCCTTCCTCCCGCCACCTCTCCCGGCGACGATCATGATCAGGCCCGGAACGAGGAAGATGACGGCGAGCATCATGCGTCCGCTCTGCTCGGCGGGACACTGGAAGTAGTCGTCGGGGAAAAACGCGCTTCCGCAGGTGTTGTCACCGTTGTGCGGAATGGGAAGCATGCCGATGATGAGCCCCACAACGGCCACGGCGATGCCCAGCGTGCGCAGTAAGCGCTCTCTGCTCATGTCCCTCCCAAAGGGGTCACGTGAGATGGAGTCTCCTGCCGCTCAGCCCCCCTGGCAAGGTCGGAGAACGACTTCCTGACCGGCGTCCGGGCGGCGGTGCACCAGGTCGCCGAGCATCCGCAGGAAGAGGCCGCCGTGGTCGTAGCGCGAGTGGTCGCCGGGCAGCCGGCCGGTCGTCCGGGTGATACCTGCGGCGCGCAGATCGGCCGCGATGCGCTTGCCGAGCAGCCCGGCGGCGAGCCGCCCTCGGCGGTGCGGGGTGACGGAGTACGCGGTGAAGGCGCAAACGTCCGGAGCCGGCTGCTGAAGCTGCAGTTCGACGGTGCCGAGCACCTCCTGGGCGGGCGGACGCCGGTGAAACGACCCGTGGGGGCCCCAGACGCCGTCCTCCTCCCACGGTTCGGCGAGCCGCACGAACGGGCGGCCGTCGGCGCCGGCCACGGCGACGTAGCGGACGCGGTTGTCCGCGCAGGTCGTGAGCCGGGTGTGCGGTCGCGCGCACGCCGGGTCCCAGTGGGCGGCGTACCACATCAGCGAGCCGGCCAGATCGGGGTGAGCTCCCGCCCACCGGTCGTCGAACAGCAACCACTGACCGTAGGTGTCGTCCACGCCGGAGAGGAACAACTGCGCCACGTGCTCGCCCACGTGGACGACGGTGCGTTCGCGGTGCAGGGAGGGCGAGGGCGGGAAGGTGGCCGTCAGCCGGAGCGCGGCGTCGTGTGAGCCCTGGTGGCCGTCGAACTCCGGTTCGCGGAAATCGGGCCAGTCGTTGCAGCGCTCCAGCGCCGCCCCGATGCCAATCTCTCCCGGCGCGACCAAGGCGCGCAGCACCATCAGCTCGCGCGGCCAGACGTCGCCGTCGGGGACGGTCTCGCGCAGCGCCGTGCCCAGCCCCGGCAGCCGCGCGCCGGGCAGGGCGTAGATGTGGTGCCGGCCGACGCTGTCGTGCTTGGCGACGCGGTCCATGAAGATCGCGTACACGGTGCCCTCGCCGGGGGACGGCGGCCCCAGGCGGATGACCGGGCAGGGCGGGACGAAGGGCGCGTCGCCGGACCCGCCGGGCAGCGGCCCGTCGTGGGCCGCGAACGCCCAGCGGCCCGGCTCGGTCTCGACGACGGTGTCGTCCAGCAGGTAATAGGACACCTCGTGCCGGATGCCGTTGGCCAGGCCGCGCAGGCTGCGGTCGTCGACGTTGCACTGGTGGGAGTCGGCGAGCCGGGACCTGGCGAGAGTGCGCAACTCGATCATGTCCGCCGGGGGCGGGCCGCCCTCTCGGACGACCCAGTGCAACCCGTGGACGTGCAGCGCCTCCACGGCGCCCGGGTCGGCGGATCAGGTACACGCCGATCCTTACCTGAGGATGGTGCCGGTCCATTGACGTGCGGCGATCCGGTAGACCTCGGCCGTCTGGAAGTCGAAGTACGGCGAGACCCCGGTGTCGTAACGCCCGTCGCCGTCGGTGTCGGAGACGCTGATCGTGACGCCGTTGAGGTAACCGGCGCGCTCGGCGGGGCTGTAGCGCTCCACCCAGGCGGAGCCGAGCGAGCCCTCGCCGGGGAACGGGGAGTCGACTCCGGCGGGGCTGTCGGCCGCGAGGTCGGAGAGCGTCATGGTGAACACCGGCCCGGTGGACCGTTCGAGGGTCTCGCCGGTGCGGGGCTCGGTGCCGTCGGGATGGGAGCCGGCCGGGTAGCCGAAGACGTCCCTCGGCCCGTCCAGCGGCTGGTTCCAGGAGAAGCCCTGCCCGCCGACGTTGTCGACCAGCCTTCCGGTGCTCGTCAGCGTGCCGTCGGAGGCTGCGACGACCCCGCTGTAGACGTTCACGAGGGCGAAGTCGCGGTCGTGGTCGGTGTAGGCGCCGAAGTCGTAGTGGGTGGAGACCTGCTTGCCGACGTACAGCCCCCACGGGGTCGCGCCGCCGGAGTGGCCGGGGACGAAGACCCACTTGTCGAAGGCCGCCCCGGAGCGCTGGAGGTCGTGCGCGCAGTGCCCCGCCGTGGCGACGAGGTTGCGGTAGACCGACTGCACGGCGGTGCCCGTGCACCAGTGCGGCAGGCCGTCGCCGCCGACGAAGAACACCTTGCCCGAGGTCGCGGGCTGCCCCGCCGGGGAGTCGGGGCCGGGCACGGGCGGGACGGTGCCGGGTTTGCCGTCCGGGACGGCCGGGCCGGACGAGCGCTGCCCGTGGACCACGGTCTGCACGCCGTAGGGCGTCGCGCTCCGCAGGTTGGCCGCGCCGCCTGCCAGCCAGAACGCCGCGGTCTCCCGGGCGATCGCCGTGGTGGCCGCCAGCTGGGTGGTCACGACGGCCGCGGCGCCGGCGGGCGCGGTGAGGGCGGTGGAGCCCAGCAGGGCCAGGCCGAGGCCGAGCGCGATCGTGGTGCGTCTCTTCAACGAGTTCCCCGTCCAGTCGAGGAGCGTCCGCACGGACGCCCCGATCGGCGTGGAGCCGGGGCTCGCATGATCGGCCCGGGCCGGCCACGAGCATGATCGTAACTTTCGCGGGGCCGTTCGGGAAGAGCTTTTCGAAGTTATGTTCGGATCCGCTCCAGCAGCACGGCTTCGGTGATCGGGGACTCGTGGGTGCCCGCTGTGGTGCAGGCGTGCGCTCCGGCGATCGCGCCGAGCCGTACGCGGGTGTCGAGCGGGAGGCCGCGCAGGGTCCCGTACAGGAAGCCGGAGACGAACGCGTCGCCGGCGCCGTTGCTGTCGGCGACCGGGCCGGGCAGCGGGGCGGCGGGGAAGGCGCGCAGGTCGCCGTCGCGCGTCAGGACGAGGCAGCCGTCGGCGCCCCGGGTGCACACGACCGTGTGGGCGCGGCCCTTCGCGATGATGCCGCGCATGGTGGCGGCCGGGTCGGGCAGCGCCGTCGCCGAGAGGAAGACCAGGTCGGAGTTGTGGGCGAAGTCCTCGTGGTAGGCGTTGACGCCGTCCCAGTCGTGCAGGTCGGTGGAGATGACCGTGCCCCGCAGGTCGGGGTAGACGTGGCGGCAGAAGTCGGTGATGGACACATGCGTGTGCCGGGCCGCGACGCCGGTGTAGAGGTGGCGCGGCAGGCGTTCGCCCGGCATGGCCTTGGGGTCGAACAGGGACGTGCGGCGGCCGTCGGGGCCGACCAGCAGGACGCTGCGGCGGGTGCCCGCCACGGCCGGGCCGAAGGCGCAGTCGACGCCGCGCAGCGCGTCGCGGACGAGTGCGCCCTGCGGGTCGTCGCCGATCAGGTCGGCGAAGGTGACGTCGAGGCCGAGCGCGGCGCAGCCCAGCGTCACGCCGGCGCCGGTGTTGCCGATGCGGTCGATCACCGGCGGCACGTGGTAGGTGTCGCGGTACGGCAGCGGCAGCTCCGGCACGTAGACCGTCGAGTCGACGCCGGCGCCGCCGAGGACCAGGACGTCCTTCATCGGTTGACCAGCGGGCCGGAGCCGGTGGAGCCGCGGACGACCAGCTCGGGCTGGAACATCAGCTCGACGTGCTTGGCCGGGGCGCCGTTGACCTCTTCGAGCAGCGTCTGCACCGCCGCCTGCGCCATCGCCATGATCGGCTTGCGCACGGTGGTGAGCGGCGGATCGGTGAAGGCGATCAGCGGCGAGTCGTCGAAGCCGACCACCGACACCTCCCCCGGCACCGACAGGCCCTTCTCACGGCAGGCGCGGATCGCGCCGAGCGCCATCAGGTCGCTGGCGCACACGATGCCGGTGCAGCCGAGCGCCAGCAGCTGGGCGCCCGCCGCCTGGCCGCCCTCGACGGAGAACAGCGAATGCGTGATGAGGTCGTCGGTCGCGGACGCGCCGAGCAGTTGCGCCATCGCCTGCCGGTAGCCCTCGATCTTGCGGATCACCGGCACGAAGCGGCGCGGCCCGAGCGCGAGCCCGATCCGCTCGTGGCCGAGGTCCACGAGGTGCTGGACGGCCAGCCGGGCGGCCATGCGGTCGTCGGGCGAGATGAACGGCGCGGCGATGTGCTCGCTGTAGCCGTCGACCAGCACGATCGGCAGCCCGCGGTCGGTGAGCCGGGTGTATCGGTCCATCCGGGCGGTGGTGTCGGCGTGCAGGCCGGAGACGAACACGATGCCGCTGACGCCCCGGTCGACCAGCAGCTCGGTGAACTCGTCCTCGGGCGCGCCGCCGGGCAGCTGGGTGCACAGCACCGGCGTGTAGCCGTGCTGGGTCAGCGCCTTCTCGATCGCCTGCGCGAACGCGGGGAAGATCGGGTTGTCCAGCTCGGGGGTCACCAGGCCGATCAGCCCGTTGCTGCGCTGGCGCAGGCGGGGCGGGCGTTCGTAGCCCATGAGGTCGAGCGCGGTCATGACGGCCTGCCGGGTGGCCGCGGAGACGCCGGGCTTGCCGTTGAGCACGCGGCTGACCGTGGCCTCGCTCACCCCGGCCTGGGCGGCGATGTCGGCTAGGCGAGCGGGACCGTTCATGGCTGCTACTTTACTTTCCACCACGCCGCCGAATCGGCCGCGCCGGGGACGTCCGAGGCGAGCAGCAGCTCGCCGCCGGCCCCGAAGTCGACGGGAGCGCCGGTCAGGTTGACCGTGCACAGCAGGTCCCCCCTGGAGAAGACGAGCGTGCCCTCGGGCGAGTCGTGCCACACCAGGTCGCCGGCGAACGATCGGCGCAGCCGCAGCGCCTGCCGGTAGAGCTCCAGCGTGGAGTCGTCCCGGCCCTGCTGGGCCTCGACGCTGAGCGCGGACCACGCCCCGGGGATGGGCAGCCACGGGTCGCGCCAGCCCAGCTCGCGGGTCCACGGCATCGGCACCCGGCAGCCGTCGCGGCCGCTGTCGGGGTCGCGCAGCCGCTGCGGGTCGCGCAGCAGCTCCTCGGGCAGGTCGAGCACCTCGGGCAGGCCGAGTTCGTCGCCCTGGTAGACGTAGGCGGAGCCGGGCAGCGCCAGCGAGAGCAGCGCGGCGGCGCGCGCCCTGGCCAGGCTGCCGTAGCGGGTGACGTGCCGCTTGACGTCGTGGTTGGACAGCACCCAGGTGGACGGCGCGCCCACGGAACCGGCCGAGGCCAGCGACGAGTCGATCACCTCGCGCAGCGCGCCGGCGTCCCACGGCGCGAACAGGAAGTGGAAGTTGAACGCCTGGTGCAGCTCGTCCGGCCGGACGTAGAGGGCCAGCCGCTCCGGCGTCGGCGCCCACGCCTCCGCCACGCCGACGCGCTCGCCCGGGTAGGAGTCGAGCACGCGCCGCCACGCGCGGTGGATCTCGTGCACGCCGTCGTTGTCGAAGTACGGGACCACGTCGTTGCCGATGAGCCGGGTCTGCCCCGTGTGACCGATGTCGGGCAGGCCGGGCGGCTTGACCATGCCGTGCGCCACGTCCACCCGGAAGCCGTCGACGCCCAGGTCGAGCCAGAAGCGCAGGATCGACTCGAACTCGGCGCGCACCTCCGGGTGCTCCCAGTTGAGGTCGGGCTGGGAGGAGTCGAACAGGTGCAGGTACCACTGGCCGTCCTCGACCTGGGTCCAGGCCGGGCCGCCGAAGATCGACTCCCAGTCGTTGGGCGCGTCGCGGAAGATGTAGCGGTCGCGGTGCCGCCCGCGCAGCGCCTCCTGGAACCAGGGGTGGGCCGAGGAGGTGTGGTTCGGCACGATGTCGACGATGATCCGAAGGTCGTGCCCGTGCGCCTCGTCGATCAGAGCCTTGGCGTCGGCCAGTGTCCCGAACAGCGGATCGACGTCGCGGTAGTCGGCCACGTCGTAGCCGAAATCGGCCATGGGCGACGGGTAGAAAGGGGTCAGCCAGATCGCGTCGACGCCGAGCCCGGCGAGGTACGGCAGGCGATCGCGGACGCCTATCAGGTCGCCCACCCCGTCACCGTCGCCATCGGCGAAACTGCGTACGTACACCTGATAGATCACGGCGTCGCGCCACCACGCGGTCATGGTTTACCCCCCGGAAGTTCCCGACCATTGAAAACCTTGCCGCAAGTTTACGCAAGCCCTTCCACCCTCAGTCATCCGGAAATATAGGTGTTCGGATGCACAAAACCCCCGACCGAAACCCCGGGGGGCGAGATCTTTTATGTCAAGGGTGGACACACGGCGTTAAGGCACGATGTACTACCTCTTCAATCAGCCCCGTCACAGGTGACACGTGCGCAAGGTGTGGGCCCATGAGCTCGGTCGTTCTCGACAAAGTGACCAAGGTGTATCCGGGCGACCACTTAGCGGTCGATCGCCTGAGCCTCAAGGCGGAGGACGGCGAGTTCCTCGTCCTCCTCGGCCCATCGGGTTGCGGCAAGTCCACCTTGTTACGCATGATCGCCGGGCTGGAGGAGATCACCGAGGGTGAGCTCTGGCTCGACGGCCAGATGGCCAACCACCTGGCGCCGCGCGACCGCGACGTGGCCATGGTGTTCCAGAACGGCGCCCTCTACCCGCACCGGACAGTACGCGGGAACATCGCCTTCCCCCTGGAGATCGCCAAGTCGGACCCGAACATGGTCCGCGAACGCGTCACCGAGCTGTCCAAGGCGCTGCACATCGACGAGACCCTGGACCGCAGGCCCGGCACCCTCTCGGGCGGCCAGCGCCAGCGCGTCGCGATGGGCCGGGCGATCGTCCGCCAGCCCAAGCTGTTCCTCATGGACGAGCCGCTGTCCAACCTGGACGCCGGCATGCGCACCGAGCTGCGCATGGAGATCTCCGCCCTGGTCAGATCCCTCGGCGTGACCACCATCTACGTGACCCACGACCAGGTCGAGGCGCTCACCCTGGCCGACCGGATCGCCATCCTGAACCGCGGCGTCCTGCAGGACGTCGGTACTCCGGCCCAGATTTACAACGATCCAGCAACGGCGTTCGTGGCCGCGTTCCTCAACTCGCAGCAGCTGAACCTGCTGGCAGCGACGGTGCGCACGCCGCAGAACCAGTACGTCATGCTCGACTTCGGGCCGCATCGGCTGACGATCCCGTGGAGCGATCCGCGCGCGTACGCCATCTCGCAGTACACCGGCGGGCAGGTGCTGGTGGGCATGCGGCCCGACGGGCTCGCGCCGGTGCCCGAGTCGTACGACGGGCCGTCCTTCTTCGGGCGGGTGCGTGCGCTGGAGTACCACGGGCACGAGTGGCTCGCCTACATCGAGTGCGGCGTGCCCGCCGTGCCGGT
Organism: Nonomuraea sp. SBT364; assembly: GCF_001083785.1. Classification (GTDB taxonomy): domain Bacteria; phylum Actinomycetota; class Actinomycetes; order Streptosporangiales; family Streptosporangiaceae; genus Nonomuraea. The sequence continues at coordinate 370 of NZ_LAVL01000252.1, read as the reverse complement.
GCCCGAGCCCCCGGACCGCGCCGCCCTCCGCAACGGCCAGCGCACCGGCTCCGGCGGCATCGCCGGCCTCGTCCGCCGCCTGCTGCCGCAGCGCGCGGAGCCGGAGCAGCAGGAGCAGGAGCAGACCGGCCAGCACCCGGGCAGCGGCATCCACCGCCGCGCCGACCTCATCGTCCGCCTCGGCAACCGGCCGGTCTGGCGGGCCGGCGACGCCGCCAAGGTGGGCGTCGACCCCAACCGCCTGATGCTCTTCACCACCGAGGGCACCCGCATCGACAAACCCCGCCGCTGACCCCGCCGCGGCCCGCACGGGCACGCGGGGTCACGCGGGGTCACGCGGGGGCACGCGACGACACGGTCAGTCCGCGGG
>NZ_LAVL01000251.1 GCF_001083785.1 Nonomuraea sp. SBT364 | reverse complement strand
GTTCCGGCTTCGACTACCTGCGCGACCCCTCCCCCTCTTTCTCCCCGGACGACGCCCGCGATCCCGCCGCCGTCGTGGCCACCGTTCTTTCCTCCTCCCCCCCCCCTCTCCAACCCTTTCTTTCTTTCCCCTCCTTCTTCCTTTTTCTTCTCTCCTCTCCTTCCCCCTCTTTCTCTTCTCCCCCTCTCCTCTCCCCCTCTCCCTTCCTCTCTCTCTTCTTCCTTCTTCTTCTTTCCCCCCCCCCTCTCCCCCTTTCTTTTTTCCTTCTCTCTTTCTTTTTTTTTTTTTTTTTTTTTTTTTTTTTTTTTTCTTTTTTTTTTTTTTTTTTTTTTTTTTGTTTGTTTTTGGGTGGCTTTTCTTTTTTTCTTCTTGTCTTTTTTTTTTTCTTTCTATTCTTTGGCGTACATGAGGGCGCCCTCGAGAGCGCGGTCCGCGTACGTGGTGGCGATGAGGACCCACTGGCCCGCGTCGATCAGCGTGGAGAGACCGGAGCCGAAGGTGAGGTCGCCCTGCCGGGCTTCGTGCTCGGAGGCGTACGGCACGACGACTTCCACGTCGCCGTGACGGATGCGCCAGGCGTCCCGCTCCTCGGTGAGGACGGGCTCCCCCGGCTCGCCGAGGGTCATGAGGTCGAGGTAGACGTACGCCTCCACGAGGGAGCGGGCGCGGTCAGGCATGGCCGGCCGCCAGGTTGCGGTAGGTGTCTCGGACGATCAGGAGCCGGTCGAGCTGGAACCTGCCGGGTTCGGCGGCGCGTGTCTCCAGCCCGCGGTCCGACCAGAAGGCGTCGTCGGGCACCTCGTCCTGGCCGGGCGGGATGAACTTGATGATCTCCTCGACGGAGGCGGCGGCGATCGCGAGGGTGCGGCGGGCCTCCTCCTGGTCGTCGGCGGGGACGTTGCTCGCGGTCAGGTCGGCCACCCAGAGCCATTCGCCGGCGTCGAGCAGCTGGGAGGGCTCGTCGCCGCCGAACGTGGGGTAGCCGGCGGGCGGGACGGGACGCTCGGGGAGACCGAAGAGGAACTCGCGGGGCGTCCCGCACTCGCCGCAGTCGCCCGCGTAGCGGTTGACCAGTTCGCCGTCGATCGTGGTGAGGCCGGCGGCCCAGGTCGTGTCCACCGATCCGCACGTCTTGCAGGGATGCAGGTCGAGGTAGAGGTGGGCCTCGTCCCTGGTGCGCGCCACCGCGAATGCCATCGCCGTCCTTCCGCCCGGGCCGTCCGTCCGGGTTCCCATCATGCACTGACCTTGGTGGTGCCGGCGCGGGGAGCGCACGTGCACACCTGGCCGTCGGGGCACTCGCACTCTTCCTCGGGCGGTTCCCAGCCGTTCACGTTGGTGACCTGGCGCAGGCGATGCCAGTCGGTGCGGGGACCGGATGCGGCGGCCTCCCGCAGTTGGGCGATCTCGGCGGCGAGCTGGGGCGGGACGGCCTGGCGGAGCCCGTCGCGGGAGGCCAGGTCGAGCAGCATGGTGACGCGGGCCTGCCGCTGGGCGGGCATGGCGGTGCGGACCTGGCGTACGGCTTCGTGAATCTGGGCCAGGGCTTCGAGGTGGGCGGCCATCCGGGGGTCGCCCACGGCGCGGGCGACCGCTCCGGCGGCGGTGGCCGCGGCGGCTCGCTCGTTCGCGCCGATGGGGGCATGGGCGCCGACCTGGAAGGTCAGGACGCCGTCCGTCACGGTGGCGGCGGGCCCGCCCTCGCGCGGGGCCCGGATGTGGACCTGGATGGGCGTCCGGCCGGGGATCTCCAGGTCGAGGCGGCCGGGGCCGATCCGGCGGACGGAGGCGCCGGCCAGGGCGGCTCCCCGTTCGATCGCCTGCGCGGCGGCGGTCACGGGCAGCGTCAGCATGGCGGGGGCCGTCTGGGGCGCGGGACCGCTGGGCGTGCCGGTGTCGCCCCAGTTCAGCAGGGCGGCGATCCGGCTGCGCGGCTGGGTCTCCGGAGCTCGGGGGCCGGTGCCCCACGGAGCTTCGGGTGGGATGTGGCCGCGCCGGGTGATGTCGGCGGCGATGGCGTCGAGGGCGTCGGCGATGCGCAGGCGCGCGGTGCGATCGGTGGTGCCGTGCCACTTGCGGGACAGGTGGGCGTGCTCGTTGAGGCGCGGCACCAGGCAGTGGTCGGTGCCCTCGTGGGCGTGGGCGGCGGAGGGCAGCGAGGTCCTGATCACCCCTTGGGGGCGGCCCGCCTCCTCGGCCGCGCGGTGCTGGGTGAGGTGGGTGAGCTCGTGCACCAGGACGGACGACACGACGTGCGGGTCGACATGCGGTGACAGGACGATGGCGTGCGGGGCGCCTTCGGTGCCCGCGCGGAAGTCCGTACGGCCCAGCAGGTCCTGGCCGGGGTCGCCGATGGTCACCCGGATGTGCTGGGCGGGCCCGGACGGCAGGTCGGCGACGAGTGTGATCGCGTCCTCGCCCGGCACGATCGGCGCCCACGTCAGCCCTGTGACGGCGCCGCCGAGGTCACCCGTCGTGAGGTCCTGGGCGCGGATCTCGGGCAGGGTCAGGGCTTCGCCCGCGGTTCGGGCGGCGGCGTCGAACGGCGTGCCGGGCATCGCGGGCGAGGGGGCGGACGGGGCTGAGCTGGCCGCCCCCGCGGTGGGGTTGCCCGGTGAGGCGGCGGTCGGCGCGGCCGGCTCGGTGTAGGGGTAGGCCGGTGCGGCGGGCGCCGCCGGGGTGAGGCCGCGTGCTTTCAGCGCCTCGACCACGTGATCGGTGAACGTGCCCTGCTGCGGCGAGGACATGAACACCTGGCGCAGGTCGAGGTTCGCCTGGTCGGCCAGCTGGAGCACGTTGGGCGGCAGGGTGGCGAACGCCTCGGCGAACCCGCCGTCCGGGGTCTCGCTGCGTACGGTGCCGTCGGGGTAGGCGCGGTAGCGGTGTTCGCCGTCCGGTTCCGTCACGGTGACGATCGCCACCTGCCCTCGGTTGCGCGCCTCCAGGCGGGCCGCGGTGAGCTGCTGGATCAGGCCCTGGCCTCCGGTGGCGTCGAAGGTGCCCGTCCATGCGGGAGCGGGCGCGATCCGGATGCCCGCCTCCATCCGGCTGCGCAGCTCGTTGATCTCCTCCCCGAAGAGGGTCACGTCGATCGTGCCGGTGGCGGCGTTGCGCAGGTGGACCGGTTCGCCCTTGGCCTCGGAGCGCATGTGGGGCAGGCGCTTCTGGTGCTGGAAGGTCAGGTCGTAGTCCACCCGGAAGCGGACGGTATAGAGCGCGCCCTTCTTGAACTCGCTGCGTTCGACGCGGACGCCGCTGCCGTCGCTCATGCTTTCCGACGCCTGCTCGCCCATCGATTGGCTGTAGTTCGACCCCGTTTCGTCGTCGCTACCCGAGGCGTTCCCGCCGAAGGGGGCCAGCCTGCCGCGGCCCATGGTGGTCGCCGTGGTGTTCGCCGTCCGGTCGACTTCGCCCTTCTCACCGTCGAACGGCCCGGCGACGACGTCGAGATCGGACACGTGGGCCTCGATCCTGACGTCGACGCCCTGGTCGGTGGCGCCGAGCCGGCCCAGCGGGACCACGACGTCGCCGCCGGGCTGGGACATGCGTTCGAGCCCGGTGATCAGGGCGTCCACGGACAGCCGCTTGACCAGCTCGGCCCAGCTCACGGCGACGCTCCTGGGGCCGACCATCTTCTCCAGCTGGTCGGCGACGACCTTGAGCAGCGTCGGCCCCTCCTGGTACAGCGTCTCCGGGAAGAAGCCCGGCGGCACCTCGACCCGCCGAGGGTCCTGGACCTTCGCACGCGGCGGCGGCGCCTCGGAGACGGGCCGGATCATGCCGGTCGGGATGCGGCGCACCAGGGTGGCGTTGAACCTCCTGGTGGTGACCTTCCCCGGGCTGCGCTGAACGGTTCCGGCCACCGCGCGGGCCACGCCCCGGGTCCTGCCACCGGGCAGCGGTCTGCGCTCCACCTGGACGACGAGCGTCATCTCCTGCTGGACGCGGTCCAGCCCGCGGAACAGGCCGATCCGCTGGAGGCGGGTCGTCTGCTCGTTGCGGGAGCCGGTGAAGGATCGGGTGCGGTCCGTCGACAGGGCGAGCCCGCCGCCCTGCGCCTGGCCGTCCTCGTCCTTGCCCGAACCGGAGTATTCGGCCCCGTACGCCCACGTGCCGTTGAACGTCTCAGAATCGGTGATGTCGGTGTAGCGGTAGCGCTGCTTGATCACGCCCGCGTCGTCGGTGTGGCCGACCAGCGTCCCCTCGTTGGCCTCGGTGCCCTCCTTGGGCACCATCCGCACCCGGACGGTGATCTCCTCGTCGACCCCGCTGCCCACGCCGCCCAGGGCGACATAGCTCTTCTGGTAGCCGTCCTGGCTCCACATGTCGTTGACGTGCATGTCGGCGCGCGTGCGCGCGAAGTCGACCCCCACCTCCTTGCGCAGGGTCGGGACGGCCGCCAGCACCTCCGGCGCCGTCTCCTCCAGGATGTCGATGATCTCGTTCCCGAGCCGGGTGGTCTTGTCCTGCTCGTCGGTCACGGTGAAGGACTCGACCACGCTCAGCCCCATCGCGTTCACGTACGGAGGGGCGAGCACGACGGCGCTGCTCTTCTTGATCAGGTCCGCCGCCTGCGTCAGCGCGCGGTCGAGCTGCTTGCGTACGGATTCCCGCCTGAAGCCCTTCTTCGGCGCGGCGGCGCTCTGGGGCAGCTTGGCCACCTCCTTGAGGCGGTCCAGCAGGCGGCGAGGGGTGTGCCGGTCGGCCAGGTCGATCTTCTGCCCGGGGGGCAGCGCGCCGAGGTCCTTGAGGTAGCGCTGGATGAGCGGGGTGGCGAGCATCCGGTCGAGGTTCAGGTTGCCGTTGAGGAACCGCTCGACCGCGTCGGCCACGAGATGCAGCGGCAGCTTGAACTCGTCGTCGGCGTACAGGCGCAGGGCGTCGTACTCGGGGAGCGTCATCAGGGCGCTGCCCTGGGTGTGCTCGACCTTGGCGGCGCCCGGCGTCAGCTCCTCGGCGAGGGTTTCCTGGCCGGTGAGCCGGAAGCCCACGTCGGCGCGGATGACGTAGTGCCGGCCGGTCTCGATCGTCAGTTCCTCGGTCCCCCAGATGTCGAGCAACGACCTGGAGGTGGAGTTCCCGCGGGACATGGAGGCCGGTGAGAGCTTGCCGCCGTCCTTGGAGCCGCCGTTGTCGTCGAGGTCGGCCCCTGCGACGGTCACACCGCCGTTCCAGCCGCCGGTCCCGCCCCAGTTGACGCCGGCGCTGCCCAGCGCGAACTTGATGTCACCGCTCACATGGTCGACGACGCCGACGATCTCCGCGTCACCGTACGTGCCCTGCACGTCCAGCGACCCGCGGACGGGCACCGCCCGCGTGCCGACGCCCGTCTCGGTCCGGTACGCGTTCTCGTCCCACTCGGGATGGGCGATGAGGCTGCGGACGCCGAGGTGGGCCGCGAAGTGGTGCAGGGCCTGCGAGCCGGCCCGCATCCCCTTCGGCAGCACGCGCCGCCCGGCCGCCATCATGCCGCCGCCGTCCAGGTGCAGCAGCTTCGCGCGGGACAGGACGCCGGCCGGCAGCTTGCCCACGGACGCGTTCCTGGGCTGCTTCTCGGGCAGGAGGTCGGCCGCCATCACGAGCCTGGCGTCGCCGTCGGCCTCGAAGGTGCGCACGTGCTTCCCGTCGCGCGACAGTTCGATGGTCAGCTTGTGCCCGACCCTGAAGATCGCCACAGGGCCGGTGCTCTCCCCCAGCGTGACGATGTTCTGCGTGCTGCCGACGCTCGACCCGACCTTACGGGTGATCGTTCCGCCGACGCCGACATCGAACTCGTGCGAGAGGCCGTCCTGTCTCTCGCCGGGGCCGTCGCCCATGGTCGACCCGCCCTTGAGGGGGTACGTCCTGGACCTGCTGTACGAGCGGCCCGAGGTGTCGGTGCCGATGTTGAGGTAGACGTCCGCCTCGGAGGTGCTCTGCCCGACGTAGGTGACGTCGGAGAAGTTCTGCGCCAGCTTGACGGTCAGGGTGTAGTGCTCGGGGGAGTCGTTCGGCCGGTGGCGTACCAGGTCCACGAGCACGCCGTCCTGCGCGACCTGGTCGTAGGCCGCCTGGATGCGCTGCGGGGACAGCTGCCGCACGACCTCGGTCAGGTTGAGGAGCTGGCTCGCGCGCGTCAGCTCGGAGCCCGTCAGCACCGGCTCACCGTTGACGATCTTCGGGATCACGCCCTGCTCCGACAGCTCGTCGAGCACGTCCTGGGAGATCTGGTCCAGTCCGGTGATGTCCTGGACCAGGGCCGGGCCCGCGCCCCGCATCTTGGGCATCCACGTCGGCAGCTCCGGCAGGCGTCCCTCCGGCGGGGCCGGGTCCGGGTCACCGCGCAGCACGGGGACGCCGTCGGCCCCCAGCTTCACGGCCCCCTTCTCCCTGACCAGGGCGGCCGCGTCGACGGGCAGGCCGAAGCGGAGGGCGGCGGCTTCCTGCATGCTGACCAGCGCGGTGCTCATCACCTCCAGGGGGGCGGCGGCCGGCTTGCCGATGCGCTCGACGATGATCGTGTGCTTGAGCGTCAGCCTGTACGCCTGCCTGTGGCCCATCTTGCGCTGCACGCTCGGGTGGATGGCCTGCATGTTGGCGGTCGAGCCGTAGGAGTGTGACGCCGACCTGCCGGTCTCGCCCTTGGGGCCGAACGAGGGACCGTAGCCGCCCATGTCGACGTCCTGGAGACCCTCGAGGTTCAGCGCGGCCGAGCCGGTGAAGCCCAGCGAGCCACCCGCGGACGTCCCTCCGGGCCCGCCGACGAAGTCGTTGAGCACCTCCTCTTCCCACTCGTCGGGGCCCGGCTGCCCGATCAGCTCGCTGTCGGGCACCGCGATGATCTCCGTCTTGACCTTGATCCGCACGTCGGGGCGGCCGCCGCTGCTGATCGTGCGCACGAAGCCGTCGTTGACGGACTCGCGCAGCGACACCGGCAGCTCGTCGACGAGCACCGTGCGCAGATTGTGATGGGCGACGGTGCCGACCTGGGCGTAGTCGTCGCCGAGCTGCGCGGCGGCGTCGTCGAGCGCCTCTTCCATGCCGGTCATGCCGGTGACCGTCACGTTGGAGAGCTTGGGTCTCTTGGGCCCGGGGTCGTGCTTGAAGGTCTTCTCCGGCGCCGGCTCGACGAACGGGTGCCCGACCCAGACGTGCTGGGCGGCCGCGTCTCCGGGGACGCCGGAGTCGATGGTGACGGCCGTGCCCCACTCCTGCGACGAGGAGGTCCTGATCTGCACCGTCATGGTCGCCTTGCCCCGGTACAGCAGCGACTCCTGCCGGCCGTCGCGGACCGAGCCGGTCTGCGTGAACATCGCCGCACCACCGGTCACGCCGCCGTTGCGCCCGGCGCTCAGGGTGGCGCCCAGCCTGACCATCTTGGCGGCCTTCTGCCAGCCCGAATCCTCCTGGAACATCGGGATCAGGACCGCGGAGCTGACACCCGGCGACCGCCCGACGCTGTTCGCCTGGGTGGCCGAGACCGTCCTCCCACCCAGCGAGAACATGCCCACCATGATCTCCGAGGCGACCACGGCGGGATCGAAGACCTCGACCAGATCCTCAAGGGTCAGCTTGATACGCACCTCGGCCGACTTCTTGCCGCTGCCGGCGCGCAGCACCGCGCCATCCTCGGTGAGAAGCTTGTGGAAGTTCTGGCGGAGGGCGAACTCCAGCTCGGAGCTGGTGTAGACGTGATTGACGCCCTTGTCCGCCAGGAGCTCGTTGACGCGCTCGGTCAGCTTGGTCAGATGGGCGATCCTGCCCGTCGGCACCCACTCCGTCCGGCTGTCCGCGGACGGCAGCGAGGCGGCCCTGGCCTCGAGGAAGCTCTCATGCTCTCTCCTGGCCTGGTCCGCCGACCTGCTGCTCGGCGGGGTCGAGGTGAACGTCTGGTACGCCTTCCGCGCCGCCGTGGCCTGCTGAAGCGCCTTCTCGTACCGCTCGGCCATGCGCAGATGCCGCGCCTGCGTGGCACGGTGGAGCCGGATTTCCTGCCGTGCCTTGCGTACGCGCTCCGCCTTGCCGTGGTCGCGGTTGTTGTTGGACTTCCTGAGCTGCTTCCCGGCCTTCTTGGCCCTCTTGTCCGCCTCCTCGGCGCTCTTCTGCTTCGCGGCGATCTGTTCCGTCAGGTTCTGCTCGATCTGGCGGAAGGACCTGACGAGGGCGAGCGCCTCCAGGGTCGAGGGATCGCTCTGGGGCACGGCGGGGACGCTGGGCGGAGGGTCGGCCGGCGTGGCCGCCCAGGGCGCGGGAGCGGGATGGCCGCGTTTGGCGAGGTCCCGCAGGACGCCGTCGATGTCCACCGCGAGCAGGCGCTGCTCCTCCGGGGTCGGCGCCTGCTGCCACCGGCCGATGAGGTACGCCAGCTCGTTCTGCCGGGCCAGCACACACTCGTCGCTGGTCTGCCGCCGGCGGCCGCCGCTCAGCAGTCGCCGCAGCACGCCCTGCGGCTGCGGCGCGGCCAGCTGCTGCAGGGTGTCGGTGACCTCGTGCAGCCAGGTCCTCGCCACCTGGTCGGCGGCCGTGCCCGGGGCGAAGCGGACGAGGTGCGGGTTGGTCTCGCTGTGCGGCCTGCTCCTGTTGTCGCTGAGCACGGTCTCGCCCATGACGCCGCGGCGCGGGCTGTCTGGCGCGGGCCGGAAGTACTGCGGAGGGCCGTAGCGGGGCTCCACCGTCAGCGTGCGGCTGGTGGAGGACCAGGTGACGCTGATCAGATCCTGGTGCAGGAACATGTCGGCGCTCAGCGAGGCGGCCGCGGCCGCGATCTCGTCGGCCGTCAGGGTGGTTCCGTCTGAACGGCCGTCCGTGACGTAGCGGGTGCCCGCCAGCGGCCGGGACGTCACGGTGCCCGGCCTGCTCTGCGGGCGGGCCGCCGGAGCCTGGTCCGGCGCCGGTCCGGGGGCGGGCGCGGTCGCCTGGTCGGTGCTTCCCCTGCTGGTGGCCTGGACCAGGAGGATGGTCGCGTCCATGCGCAGGTGGTCCGGGTCGTTGTTCTGGCGGGCCCGTTCCTCCAGCGTGGCCCGGACGGCGTTGACGGCCTGCGCGGCGATCACCACGTCGCCCGCGTCCCTCGGGAGGACGAGGTCGCCGTTGCGCGTGGCCACCATGCCCGGGAAGCTCACGGCGATCGCGTCCAGCAGGGCGGTACGGGCTCCGGCGACGGGCGCGGGCGCGTTGTCGGCCAGCGTCACCGCGTCCTGCACCGGCACCCGCTCGTCAACGGCGGGCGCCCCCTCGGGAGCGGGCACGGCCGCCGCATCGGGCGCGACCGCCGCATCAGGCACAGGCACCGCCTCGGGCGCCGCCGCGGCCGGGGCGGGGGGGGGCTCTTTTTTACATTTCCCAGCCCCCGAGACCGGACTAGATATCG
>NZ_LAVL01000250.1 GCF_001083785.1 Nonomuraea sp. SBT364 | reverse complement strand
GGCGGGGGGCGTGACGGCGTGGTTCGAGGGGGCCGAGCCGGTGGCGGCGCGGTTCGTCGTCGGCGCGGACGGCGCCCGCTCCCGGGTGGCCCGCGACCTGGGCCTCGACGTCAACCGGCGCTTCCTCGTCGGCGCCGAGCTCGTCCACCCGATCGCGTCCGGCACGACCACCCCGGCGTTCCACTGCGTCCTCGACCCCCGGATCGCCCCCGGCTACCTGGGGTGGGTCATCGACGACGGCCGGCACGCCCACGTCGGCGTCGCGGGATACCCCGGCGCGATGCGCGCCGGCGTCCGCCGGCGCCTGGACGCGTTCGCCGCCGACGCGCCCGGACGCGCCGCCCCGGCCGGGCCGGTGGAGCGGCGCGGCGGCCCGATCCCGGTCGGCGGCGTGCTGCGACGGCTCGCCTGCCCCGCCGGGCTGCTCGTCGGGGACGCGGCGGGCGCGGTGTCGCCGCTGACGGCCGGCGGGCTGGACCCGTGCCTGCGCATGGCCGCGCTGGCCGCCTCGGTCGCCGCCGCGTACCTGCGCACGGGCGACCCGCGCGAGCTCGGCCGCTACGACGGCGCCGCGTTGCGCGGCCGGTTCAGGAGCCGGCTTGCGCTGCGCCGCGTGTTCGCCGGCATCCGGTCCGCGGCCGCGGCGGAAGCCGCCGTGACCGTGCTGCGCGGCCCCGCCGGTCGCGCGCTGGCGGCGCGGGTCCTGTTCGGCGACGGCTCGTTCCCCGACGTCGCGGCCGGCCTCCCCTCTCCCGCAGCCGGCTGATCGCCCGTCCCCGGCGTCGCGGCCGGGTCCCTCTCCTGCGGCCCCGTCCCCGGGCGTCGCGGCCGGGTGTCGTTCTACAGGGGGCTGATCGCCCGGTCGGCGGCGGACGTGACGATGCTCCACGGGAGCGGGGGCAGCGGCAGCCGGTCCCCCGGATCGAGGAGCAGGGACCCGGCGGGCAGCCGTGGTGAGTTGGTCGCCACCACCCGGCCCTCGCCGTTCACCAGCGTGATCTGCGTCGGGCTCGCCGCCAGCACGCCGAGCAGCAGCTCCTCGAACCTGGCCGCACGCACGTCGGCGCCCACCACGCCGAGGAAGCGGCCGTCCACCTCGGCGGGCGCGGTGAACGTCAGCATGTACGTGTCGGTCCCCCCGAAGTCGACGTACGGGCCGACGATGTGGCGGCGGCGGGTGCGCTCGGGCACGGCGAACCATTCGGCGGCCGTGTAGTCGTAGAAGTCGAGGCTCTCCGGGTCGAGGTCCACGTCGAGGAAGGTCGGATCCTGCTCGGGCGGCGCCTGCCACCACTCCAGCCACCGCCGGCGGTCGGCCAGCACGCCGGGGGCGACGATCACGCCGGCCCCCGCCACCACCTCGTGCGTCCTGCTCAGGCAGGCGAAGATCTCCGGCCGGACCGCCGCCAGGTCGGCGCAGGCGAACGAGCCGCAGGCGCGATAGCAGGCCACGACGCTCTCCAGGACGCGGTCCAGCGAGCCGAAGATGTCCGCGACGATCGTGTGGACCCGGTCCGTCACCTGATCGACGTGCTGATCGCTCATCGTGGCCTCCTCACTCGGATGCGACGAGCCGCCAATGGAACTCCATCAGACGCTCTATCCCCTTGTCGATGTGTTCCTCGGTGAGCGCCCTGGCCCGGGCCGGGTCGCGGGCCTCGATGGCGTCGATCACCTGCGTGTGCCCGCGCACCACGTCACGCGGGTCGGCGGCGGCCCCGTACGGCAGCCAGAGCAGCTCGCCGACCTCGGACTGGATGTCGATCTCGGCGCGCGTGAGCCGTACGGACTGGGCGGCGGCGGCGACCTCGATGTGGAAGCGGCCGTCGGCGCGGCGGCGCTCGCCCACGGAGGTGGCCGCGTCGAGGCGGCCGAGGACGTGGCGCAGCCGCGCGACGTTGTCGGCGGAGGCACGCAGCGCGGCCAGCCGGGCGGCGGTGCCCGCGATCGCCGAGCGGTAGTCGCCGATCTCGCGCAGCTCGGAGGTGCTGAGCTCGCGCAGGCGGCGGCGCAGCCGGGCGGCGGACGGGTCGGTGGGCGCGAGCACGAACGTGCCGCCGCCGCGCCCCCTGCGGGTCTCGACCAGCCCGCGCTCGCGAAGGGCGGCCAGGGCGGCGCGCAGCGTCACCGTGGAGACCTTGAGCGCGTTGGCCAGCTCCAGCTCGGCGGGGAGCTGGTCACCGTCGGAGATCAGGCCGAGCGCGATCGCCTCGGCCAGCCGGCGCACCACCACCTCCACCCGGCCGGAACCGTCGTCGACCGGGGCGAACACCGCCGCTTTGGGGAGCTGGCTCACACGTCCCAGCATATTGCCTTTTGAAATATGAACTCATAGTTTTAAGCGCAACCCGCCTTAGGGAGGCCACATGCCGGATCCCGAGAAGGAGTTCGCCGAGGAGTGGCGCGACGCCGCCTACAACTGCTTCTCCTCAGGTCACAAGTTCTGCCGCGAGGTCTGTCCCGTCATGCAGGTCACGCGGAACGAGTCCTGGAGCCCCACCGCCTTCCACGCCAACGTCGTGGCGATGGAGAAGGGCGAGCTCGAGGTCGCGGACGTCGCGGCCGACTACGTCAACTGCACCGGATGCGGCGCGTGCGAGCTGCGCTGCCCCAACTCGCTGTTCACCGGCGACTTCTACCGCTTCCGCACCCGTACGGTCGACCTGGTCAAGGCCGTGCGCGGGCTGGCCGTCGAGCAGGGCCTGCACCAGCCGGGCTGGCAGCGCTGGAACCTGCTCACCGACGAGCGCCGGCACGAGCCGGTCCTCGGCGCCACCCCCGTCGAGCAGGCCCGGGTACGTGACTGGGCCGACGGGCTGGACCTGCCGATCGGCGGGGAGAGCATCCTTTTCGTCGACTGCGAGGCCGCCTTCCACCGCACCTCGGTGCCGCGTTCGGTGGCGCGGATCCTGAACCTCGCCGGCTACCCGTTCGGGCTGATGAACGAGCAGTGGTGCTGCGGCGGCCCGGCGGCCGAGATGGGCTACGAGGAGCAGGCGCGCCGCTTCGCCCGGCACAACCTCGACGACTGGCGCGCCGCCGGGGTGCGCAGGGTGCTGGTGCTCGACCCGCACGACTACATCACCTTCACCGAGGACTATCCGAAGTATTTCGGCGACGCGTACGACATCGAGATCGTGCTGGTCGTGGAGCTGCTGGCGGAGCTCATCAGGGAGGGCAGGCTGACGCCGCACGTCCCGGTCGAGCGCGCGGTGACCTACCACGACCCGTGCCGGCTCAACAAGCGCAAGGGCGTGTGGCGGGAGCCGAGGGAGATCCTGCGGGCGATCCCCGGGCTGACCTTCCACGACGTGGACCGGGTGACGCAGTGGTCGTACTGCTCGGGCGGCGGCGGCGGGCTGCCCGTCGAGAAGCCCGAGCTGACCGCGAAGATCAGCGAGCAGCGGGTCGGGAAGGCGGCCGAGCTGGGCGTGGACACGCTGGTCAGCGCCTGCCCGTGGTCGGAGCGGCCGCTGTCGGAAGCCGGCGCGGCGCGTTCGATCGACGTCGTCGACCTGCACGAGCTGCTGGCCGAGTCGCTGGGGGTGGCGCCATGAGCGTCCTGATCGGCGACCCCGTGCTGGACGAGCTCCGGCAGATCCTCGGCCCCGGCCACGTGCTGACCGGCAAGGCCGACCGGCTCAACCGGGCGCGCGTGCCCGCGCCGTTCCCGGTGCACCGGTGGGCGGAGCGGATGCCCGACCTGGTCGTGCTGCCCGCCTCCACCGAGGAGGTCGCGGAGGTGCTGAAACTGGCCAACCGCCTGCGGATCCCGGTCGTGCCGCGCGACGGCGGCACCGGGCTGACCGACGGCGCGGTGCCGCTGTGCGGCGGCATCGTCGTGGACGTCAAGCGGATCAACGCGATCCGGGAGATCGACCTCGGCAACCGCACCTGCACGGTCGGCACCGGCATCAACGCGCTCAAGCTCAACGAGGTCCTCGCCCGGCACGACCTGATCTATCCGGACGATCCGGCGTCCTACCCGTGCTCGCTGGTGGGCGGCCGGATCGGCACCAGCGGCTGGTCCCTGATCGGCTCCCGCTACGGCCACAGCCGCGACCTGGTGCTCAGCTTCGACCACGTGCTGCCGACCGGCAAGGTCATCCACGTCGGCGACGGCATCGGGCGCAAGATCACCAAGAGCTCCAGCGGCTACCAGCTCAAGCACCTGTTCATGGGGCACCAGGGCACGCTCGGCATCGCGACCGAGGCGACACTCAAGCTGTTCCCCCGTCCGGAGGCGGAGTTCTCGCCGTTCTGGGCGTTCGAGGACTACGACAGCGCCTACCGCGCGGTCGGCGCGCTGGCGCGGGCGGGTGTGGCGACGTTCGCCGGGGCGGTGCTGTTCGACGAGTGGAAGGTCGCCTACCTGCGGCGCGACGACGAGGCATACATCCCGCAGCCGTCGTCGGTGAAGGCGCTGGTGTGCGCGGCGCTCTACGGCTACGAGGACGAGGTGCGGGCCGGCGGCAGGAGGCTGATGCGCATCGCCCGCTCGCACGGCGCCCGTTACCTGGGCGACGAGATCTCCGAGGGCGACTGGGCGGCCAGGCACGACAGGTACGCCACACCGCTGCACGGCCGCACCCGGTCGGGCCAGGTCGTCCCGATGAGCTGGCACTGCGAGGACGCCTCGATCAACTACACCGGCCTGCCCGCCGTGCGGCTGGCCTGGCACGAGATCGCCGACCGGCTCCGGCGGGAGAGCGACGTGTTCGACGACTGGGGCATGTTCGCCTACACCAACGGCGCGACTGGCGCCGACTACCTCACCGAGATCGACATCGGCATCTGGGAGCAGCGGCTCGACGACACCGCCTGGGAGGCGTGGGTGCGGGCCAAGCGCGACCTCGCCGCCGTGTCACTGGCCCACGGCGGCTCGATCAGCGCCTGCCACGGCTCGTGCCGCGAGGGGGAGGTGGACCTGGTGCCGGAGGAACTCGGCGGCGGGTACGACGTGATGCTCGACATCAAGCGGACCATCGACCCGAACAACATCATGAACCCCGGCAAATACCTGCTCGACCAGGCATACGCGGAGAAATCGTGAAATATCGCTATCAAGAGGAAATGTCGCCTCCGCCGGCCCGGCGGGCGACCGATGTGGCGATCACCCGCTTCGAGCACGTCTACGAGGTCGAGCCCGGCCTCATGACCGAGCACGTCACGCAGCAGACGTTCCCCAACTGGGACACGCTGCGCCTGGTCCGCTCCCGGGCCGACCACCTGGCCTGGATGCACCGGCACTTCGCCGACAAGGTGATCTCCGGCGAGGAGCTCCTCCATGACCTCGACGAATGACCACCCGCCGGGCCCCGCCGGCTCCGGGGACGCCGCCCGGCTGGCCGACCTCGGCTACACCTCCGAGTTCCGCAGGGACATGAGCCTGTGGGCCAACTTCTCCCTCGGTTTCACCTACCTGTCTCCCGTGGTCGGGATCTACACGCTGTTCGCCTCGTCGCTGGCCGTCGGTGGTCCGCCGATGATCTGGAGCCTGCTCATCGTGGGCGCCGGGCAGTTCCTGGTCGCGCTCGTCTTCGGCGAGATCGTCTCGCAGTACCCGCTGACCGGCGGCATCTACCCGTGGGCCAGGCGGTTATGGGGGCGGCGGTGGGCCTGGATGACCGGCTGGGTGTATCTGGTCGCGCTGCTGGTGACGATCGCGAGCGTGGCCTACGGGGCGGGGCCGTACCTGTCGGCACTGCTCGGGATCGAGGTGGGCACCGGCAACACGATCGTCTGCGCGCTGGTCATCCTGGGCGTGGCGCTGGCCGTCAACCTGGCCGGGACCAGGGCGCTGGCGGTGGCGGCGATCATCGGGTTCACCGCCGAGCTGGTCGGGGCGCTGGTCGTGGGCGGGTGGCTGCTGCTCACCCAGCGGCACCACGGGCTCGGGGTGCTGTTCGACTCGTTCGGCGCAGGGTCGGAGTCCGGATATTTCGTGGCATTCCTGGCGGCCGGATTGATCGGCATCTTCCAGTACTACGGGTTCGAGGCGTGCGGTGACGTGGCCGAGGAGGTGCCCGACCCCACCCGGCGCATCCCCAGGGCCATGCGCATGACCATCTACGTGGGCGGCGCCGCCGCCACGTTCGTCTGCCTGGCGCTGCTGCTCGCGGTGCCCGACTTCGCCGCCGTCGTCTCCGGCGACGACGCCGACCCGGTCACGAACGTGCTGACCACCGCGTTCGGGCCCGCCGGGCTCAAGGTCGTGCTCGGCGTGGTGCTGCTGTCGTTCCTGTCGTGCGCGCTCAGCCTGCAGGCCGCGGCCGGCCGGCTGCTCTACTCCTACGCGCGGGACGACATGATCGCGGGCAGCCGCGTGTTCCGCAGGTTCTCCCGGGCCAGGCACATCCCGCCGAACGCGCTGCTCGTCGCCGCCGTCGTGCCCGCGCTGGTCGTACTCGGCTCCCTCCTCTCGGAGGACGCCCTCATCAAGATCATTTCGTTCGCGGTGCTCGGCATCTACCTGGGCTTCCAGATGGTGGTGCTGGCCGCCTTGCGGGCCAGGGTACGCGGCTGGCGCCCGGCCGGGCCGTTCACGCTGGGCCGCGCCGGGCTCGCCGTCAACGTGGCCGCGCTGGCCTACGGGGTGCTCGCCATCGTCAACATGGCCTGGCCGCGCACACCCGGCGCCCCCTGGTACGACAACTACCTGGTGGCCCTGTCCGGCCTCGTCGTGGTCGCCGCCGGGCTGCTCTACCTGCTGCTCGCCAAGCCGTACGACAAGGGCGACGCCCCCTCGGGCGACGCCGTCCCCCAGGAGGTCGCACGATGAAGTTCAGTTACGTGATGCTGCCCGACTACCCGCTGCGGGAGTCGCTGGCGTCCATCCGCCTGGCCGACGAGCTCGGCTTCCACGCCTGCTACGCGGCCGACGAGACCTGGCACAAGGACCTGTGGCTGCTGTTCGCCGCCGCGGCGCAGCAGACGTCCCGCATCAGGTTCGGGCCCAGCGTGTCGTCGGTGGTGCTGCGCGAGCCGTCCCTGATCGCCCAGGCCGCCGCCACGCTCGACGAGCTCAGCGACGGGCGCGCCGAGGTGGTGCTGTCCAGCGGCAACTTCGGGCTGCTCGCGCAGTACGGCATCGACTGGACGGTCACCAAGCCGCTGTCGCGCGTGAAGGAGGCCGCGCACGTGGTGCGCACGCTGCTGGACGAGGGCGCGATCACCTTCGACGGCGAGTTCTTCAAGTACACCGGCCTGTTCACCTTCGCCCGCCCGGTACAGGAACGCGTGCCCGTCAAGCTCGGCGCGATGCGCGGCCCGCGCTCGTTCCGGGCGGCCGGCGAGCACTCCGACGGCGTGCACCACGCCCTCAGCTACACCCGCGAGGCCTACGACTACCTCGTCGAGCACTTCACGGCGGGCGCGGAGAAGGCGGGCAAGGACGCCTCGTCGATGGACATCGGCGCCTGGGTCGTCTTCGCCACCGGCCCGGACTCGGCCGTGGCGAAGGAGGCCGCCCGCAGCATGGTCGGCCTCTACGCCTCGTCCATGCCCGCCGAGCAGCTCGAACGCAACGGCGTCGACCCGGGCGCGATGAAGCCGATCGTCGACGCCCTCGGCGCCGGCGACCTGGCCAGGGCGATCGAGCTGACCACGCCCGAGCTGGGCGAGCGGCTGTCCATCGCCGGCACGCCGGAGGAGTGCGTGGCCAAGATCAAGCGTGAGATCGAGCCGTCCGGCGTCAACCACATGATCCTGGCCGTCACCGACGCGACGCTGGTCAAGCAGTTCATGGGACGCGAGCTGCCCGAGGTGGCGGACGTGGACAGCCAGCTCAGGCTGATCCACGACCGCATCATGCCCGCGTTCGCCGGCGACTAGCTGTACTCGGCCAGCGCGAGGCGGCGCACCCCTGTCATGGTCGGCGTGGGCATCAGCTCCACGGGGTCGTCGGGATCGCTGCGCAGGGACGGGTGGCGGTCGAGCAGGATGTTCAGCGCGACCCGTCCTTCCAGCCGGGCCAGGGGTGCGCCCAGGCAGAAGTGGACGCCGCGGCCGAAGGCGAGGTGCGGGTTGGGATCGCGGCCCGGGTCGAAGACGTCCGGGGCGGGGAACTGCCTGGGGTCCCTGTTGGCCGACCCGAGCCAGGCCATGACGAGCTGGTCGGCCGGGATCGTCACGCCGCCGAGCTCGGTCTCGCGGGTGGTGGCGCGGCCGAGGGCGGCGAACGGCGTGAGGTAGCGCAGGGACTCCTCGATGACGGCCGGGATCGAGGCGCGGTCGGCCCGCACCCTCTCCTGCTGCTCGGGGAAGGCGTCCAGGCAGAGCACCGTGTTGCCGAGCAGCATCGTCGTGGTGATGTGCCCGGCGAGCAGCAGGATGATCGCGAAGTTGACCACCTGGTCGTCGGGCAGGCGCTCGCCGTCGACCTCCGCCTCCACCAGCCTGGTGAGCAGGTCGGCGCGGGGCCGGGCCCGGCGCTCGGCGGCGTGGCTCGCGAGGTAGTGCGACATCTCCTTCCAGGGGCGCAGGGTGGCCTCCAGCCGCACGTCCTGGCCCTCGACAGGCTCGGCCAGGGAGATCTTGGTGTCGCGCTGGAACAGCGCGTCGGCCCACCGCTTGAACAGGGCGCGGTCGCCGCTGGGCACGCCGAGCAGCTCGGCGATGACGATGACCGGGAGCGGGTAGGCCAGATCGGTGACCAGCTCCAGCCGGCCGCGCTCGCGGGCGGCGTCGAGCAGCTCGTGGGTGAGGGCGGCGATCCGAGGCTCCAGATCCGCGACGATCCTGCGGGTGAACGCGCTGCTGACCAGCTTGCGCAGCTTGCCGTGCAGCGGCGGGTCGATCTGGGTGAGGAAGCCGTCCAGGGAGAACTCCTCGACCTCCGGCACCATGCCCTTCGGGAGCACCCGCATGGTGTCGGAGGAGAACGTCGCGGGGTCCCCGAGGAGATCGTGCAGCTCGGGGTAGCCGTAGACGTTCCACATTCCGGCGGCCGTCTCGTACTCGACGGGCGGGCCAGATCGCGGGCCGTGCAGCCAGAAGTGCTGCTTGGGGATGTCGTACCGTTCGACGATGCCGGCCATCGCCTCTCCTCATGGATGTGGGCTGGATCAGGCCGCCATCGGCAGAAGCACATGGATGCGGGTCAGCTGCGGATCACCAGCAGGCATCGGCGCCTCCCCGAAGCGGTCTGACATGACGTTGCCGACCAGACTTCCCGGCGCTCCACCATCGACGTTAACAGCGCCCGATGCCCCGCGCCAGACACCCGCCGGCGATTTCACGCCGTCGTCCTCCCGGCGGCCGGCCCCTCATGGAAAGGGGAGCAGGCCGGGTGGCGGGGTGTCCTCGGGGGACGGCTGCTCGGTGGGAGGCGGAGCCGAGGGTTCGGGCGCCACCGGCGTCGGGGTGGTGGAC
>NZ_LAVL01000024.1 GCF_001083785.1 Nonomuraea sp. SBT364 | reverse complement strand
CAGCACGCGATCGACGTGGAGTTCGCCGCCCTCGTCCGCCGTCACCGGCTGGGCTTCCGGGGGGCCGCCGACATGGGCAGGTTCGCCAGGACCTTCAGCAAGAACCTGGCCACCACCGACCCCGCTGGGGCGCCGTCCAGGGGTTGGCGGCGTGCGGAGGAAGACCGGCGGGTGGCCAGGCCATGGCGGGGCGGGTGTCACCCTCCACCGGCATGGAGGGCTCCGAAGGCCCAGAGGACGCCGAAGGCGTTGAGGGCACGGAATGCGCCGAAGGCGTTGAGGGCAGCGGCGGTGCGGGGGGCGCTGACGGCACAGAGGGCGTCGACGGCGTGGTCGGCGGGGTGTCGGCGACGGAGAGCCAGGCCTCGGGGGGAGGCGCGTCGTCCTCGGGGGACGGCCACCCTTCGCGGGCGTGGGGCTCGCCCTCGACCGACAGCCACCCTTCCGCCTCCTCCACGGACGGCTCCGGGTAGGCCGCAGACGACTCCGGGTAGGCCGACGGGGGCCGGGCCTCGCCGGGCGGGACGTACGGCGTCGCCGGGTGCTCGCCCGAGGAGGCGTAGGGGTCGGCGCGATGGCCGCCCGGCGTGCCGTACGGCGAATCGCCCGAGGGTGGCTGATGGCCGAAGCTCGGCGGTGGCGTCGATGGTGCGGTCGCGGAGTCGGCTTCGCCACGCTCGTGCTCAGACCCGGGTCCCTGGCCACGCATAAGGGGAGCCTAGCGAGAGTCGCTAGATCGTTCCCTAGGTATGAGCGTTCCCGGTCGGATCGATCGTCCTGTTTGCGGGCTTAACTAGATCGATGGGCGATATCAGGTCGCGCGCATCCCGGTCAACGCCCGCCTGTCGAGGGCCTGAAAGACCGTTTCCTTGGTGATGTCCTCGGCTGCCTGGAAGAGGCGCTTCGATGACTTCTTGTCGGGCTTGACCCCGTCCTTGCTCTGGAACCACACCAGCACCGCGTAGTGCCCGTGCGCCCAGATCTTGGCGCCGCCGCTGCCGGAGCCGAGGAACTTGGTGATCTCGTCCTTGCCCGCCAGCGGCTTGACGTAGTCGGCGGTGCCGCCGGCCTTGGCCACCTTGGCGGCGCTCTTGGAGGTGTTGAGGTTGGCGACGCCGACGGTGCCGATCACCTTGCCGGACTTGTCGCGGAAGCTGGCCCGCATCATCTGGGTGCACTTGCCGCTCTTGAGGGCCTTGGCCATCTTGTCGCCGAGCACGCCGTCGGCGCACTTCTTGTCCTTGCTGGTGACCGTCATCTCGTAGGCGCGGCCGGAGACGGTGAACTTCTTGGCCCTGAACAGCTCCTTGACCGTGAGCGGGTCGGGGTCCGTACTGCGGCTGGCGGCATAGCCGAACTCGCCGGGAGGGGCCGACGGGAGCGGGGCGGAGGTGCGGCGGCCCGCGTCGGCGGAGGTCGCGGCGGGGTCGTCGGCGTTGAACATGATGGCGAGCCCGCCGCCGAGCAGGCCCAGCACCACGACGCCGGCGATCGCCGCCCAGAGCGGGCCGCGCGATCGGCTCTCCTCGTCGTAGGGGCTCCAGGTCTTCCTGGAGCGCCGGCCCTCAGGGTGGTCGGTCTCGGGTGCGGCCGGGGGCGCGTCGGTGCCGGGGTCCGCCGTGGGTGCGCCGGCCGGTGTGAAGGCGCCGGCGAAGGAACCGGTGTCGGCGTCGGCCTTGCGGTCCCTCCGGGAACGGCGGGGGGTGCGGTCCGTGCCGGTTTCACGTTCGTCGGGAAAACCCATGCGGAGACATTACCGTGCCAAGGTCATGAGCGTCCGAAGTCCTGAGTCCACCAGATGCCCTCGGCGCTCGACGCCACGCCGACGCCGATGGCCTTGAAGTCGCAACTGAGGATGTTGCGGCGGTGGTCGGGGCTGTCGAGCCAGCCGCGCACGGCCTCCTCGGCGGAGGTGTAGCCGCGGCCGATGTTCTCGGCGGCGCCGGCGGGGTAGCCGGCGCGCTCCATGCGGTCCCAGGGGGAGGAGCCGTCGGGCGACTCGTGCGTGAACTGGCCGGAGCGGGCCATCTCCAGCGAGTGTGTCCGGGCGGCCCTGGTCAGCCTGGCGTCGGTGCGCAGCGGGCCGCAGCCCTGCCTGGCCCTGGCGGTGTTGGTGAGGCGCACGACCTCGGAGGCCATCCCCGGCACGCTCTGGACCGGGTCGCTGTCACGCAGCACCTGGACCGGCTCGTCGGCGGTGTAGCCGGGGACCTGGTCGGTGGGGCTGGTGGTGGGCCTGGCCCTGGTCCGGGTGCGCGGCGTGGCCGTGGTCGTCTGCCGCGGCACCGCCTCGGCCATGGGCAGGGCGGCCTTCTTCCGCACCGGCGCGGCGGCCTTGGGGGTGGGGGCCGGGGTGGCCTCGTTGAGGTAGATGTGGCCGGTCGGCACCGGGTCGCCCGACATGCGGCCGAGGAGCACGCCGGTGAACAGCGCGGCCATGAGGCAGGCCAGCAGACCCAGGTGGTTCCGGCGCCGTGCGCTCCGCTGGGTGTGCCGGGTGTGAGAACTCTGCCACATACCGCCACCAACGATAGGGATGTCTCGTCCTGGTGAAGAAGGGATCCCAGGGAACTGAAATAGAACCGTTCTGTGATCAGGTAGACTCGGCAAGGGTTACCGGTCTTTTGACCTGCCCCCGTTCGGGCGGGTAACCTAATCGTTCGTTGTGTGCATAGGTCCAGCGTGACCGATGCGCGGCGCGTCCGGCGTCATCTCCCATCTGTGCGGAGACGGAAGGTCCGGGCCGTCGTGTGCCCGCACCGACCGATCCCAGCGCTGTCGCATCCGGCAGCGCGCCGAAGACGCGAGCATAAAGAAGGCTACGACCGTGCGCACGTACTCACCGAAGCCCGCCGACGTCCAGCGTCAGTGGTACGTCATCGACGCGACCGATGTCGTGCTGGGCCGGCTGGCCAGCCACGTCGCGATCCTGCTCCGCGGCAAGCACAAGCCGATCTTCGCCAACCACGTCGACACCGGTGACTTCGTCATCGTCATCAACGCGGACAAGATCGCGCTCAGCGGCAACAAGCGTGAGCAGAAGAAGGCCTACCGCCACTCGGGTTACCCGGGCGGTCTGCGTTCCGTCAGCTATGGCGAGCTCATGGACAAGCGCCCGGACAAGGCCGTGGAGAAGGCCGTGAAGGGCATGCTGCCGAAGAACTCCCTCGGCCGGAAGATGGCCAAGAAGCTGAAGGTCTACGCGGGTTCCGAGCACCCGCACCAGGCCCAGCAGCCGGTGCCGTTCGAGATCACCCAGATCGCCCAGTAGTAGTTCGCGAAAGAGTTAGAGGAGAACCGTGGCTGAGCCCACCGGTGTCGAGACGGCCGTCGAGACGGCCGAGGTGGAGGACTTCTCCGGCGAGGAGTTCCCGTCCGAGTACACCACCGAATCCACCGCCAGCGCTGACGCCCCCGTGCGCAAGCCCGTCACCACGGGCAACTCGTACGGCACCGGTCGCCGTAAGGAGGCGATCGCCCGCGTGCGCATCGTCCCCGGCACCGGCAAGTGGACGATCAACGGTCGTTCGCTGGACGTCTACTTCCCGAACAAGGTCCACCAGCAGATCGTCAACGAGCCCTTCGTGGTGCTCGGAGCCGAGGAGGCGTTCGACGTCATCGCGCGCATCGACGGCGGCGGCGTGACCGGTCAGGCCGGCGCGCTGCGCATGGGTCTGTCCCGCGCCCTGGCGATCCTGGACGTCGAGGTCAACCGCCCGCCGCTGAAGAAGGCCGGCTTCCTCACCCGTGACGCCCGCGCCACGGAGCGGAAGAAGTACGGCCTCAAGAAGGCCCGCAAGGCTCCGCAGTACAGCAAGCGCTAAATTGGCGCGGCTGTTCGGCACCGACGGGGTGCGTGGGGTCGCGGGACGCGACCTCACGGCCGAGCTCGCCATGGACCTTTCGGTCGCGGCGGCTCACGTCCTCGGCGATGCAGGCGTGTTCACCGCCACCGGCTCCAGCGGCTCAGGCCGCAAACAGCGGCCGGTGGCGGTCGTAGGCCGGGACCCGCGTGCCTCGGGAGAGTTTCTCGAGGCCGCAGTGGTCGCCGGCCTCGCGTCGTCCGGAGTGGATGTGCTGCGCCTCGGCGTGCTGCCCACCCCGGCCGTCGCCCACCTCACCGCCGCGCTCGGCGCCGATCTCGGCGTCATGCTGTCGGCGTCGCACAACGCAGCGCCCGACAACGGCATCAAGTTCCTGGCCCGGGGCGGCTTCAAGCTGTCCGACGCGGTCGAGGACGAGATCGAGCGGCGCCTCGGCGAAGACTGGAGCCGTCCCGTCGGCTCGGCCGTCGGCCGGGTGCGCGACGCCTACGGTGAGGCCGACCGCTACATCACGCACGTCCTGGACACGGTGGCCGGGCGGCTCGACGGGCTCGACATCGTGGTCGACTGCGCTCACGGCGCGGCCCACATGGTCGCGCCCGAGGCGCTGCTGCGGGCGGGTGCCAGGGTCGAGGCGATCGGCGCCAGGCCCGACGGCCTCAACATCAACAACGGCTACGGCTCCACCCATCTGGACAAGCTCCAGCAGGTGGTGGTCTCGCGCGGCGCCGACCTCGGCATCGCCTACGACGGCGACGCCGACCGCTGCCTGGCGGTCGACCACACCGGCGCGATCGTCGACGGTGACCAGATCATGGCCGTCCTCGCCGCCGACATGCACGCCGCGGGCACCTTGGCCAAGGACACGGTGGTCGCGACCGTCATGTCCAACCTGGGCTTCAAGCTGGCCATGCGCGAGGCGGGCATCACGGTGGTGGAAACCGCCGTGGGCGACCGTTACGTGCTGGAGCGCATGAAGGGCGAGGGCTACAACCTGGGCGGCGAGCAGTCGGGGCACGTCATCATGCTCGACCACGCCACCACGGGCGACGGCCTGCTCACCTCGCTCCACCTGCTCTCGGTGGTGGCCCGGTCCGGGAGCACGCTGCGCGACCTGGCGTCCGTCATGACGGCCATGCCGCAGATCCTGATCAACGTCAAGGACGTCGACCGGGGCAAGGCTACGGCCGGCGAGCTCACCTCCGCGGTCGCCGAGGCGGAGTCGGAGCTGGGCGAGACGGGCCGGGTGCTGATCCGGCCCAGCGGCACCGAGCCGATGATCCGCGTGATGGTCGAGGCAGCCTCGGAGGAGCAGGCGACCAAGGTCGCCGAACGCCTCGCCGACGTGGTCCGCGTGGCCTGCGCCTGACGTTCTCTCCGGGTACGGGGGATCCCGTACCCGGAGAGCGGTCACTCGTCGCCGGTGAGTGAGAAGCCGCGCAGGCGGTGGCCCGCCCACAGGACGGCGCCGACGGTGACGACGACCAGGGCCGGGGCCGCGAAGCCGAACGTGACCTGCGTGGTGAGGAACGGCGAGTCGGAGATCTGGTCGGCGACCGTCTGGGCCCAGTATTGGATCGAGAACTTCTGCGCGCCGGGGACGAAGCCGCCGACGACGCTCTCCCAGACCAGGGCGTAGATGATGCCGATCGTGACCGCGTGGCGGGTGACGACGCCCAGCAGCAGGAAGACGGCGGCGTAGGCGATGCCGCCCACCAGGGCGCCGAGCGCGAAGCCGGGGGCGAGGCCGTCCTCGTTGCCGACCAGGAGCCAGGCGGCGACGTAGGTGGGGACCGCGGCGAACAGCGCCAGCAGCGAGGCCGCCACCAGGAACTTCGTCCGTGTGATGGCCGGGCGGGAGATCGGCTTGGACAGCAGGTGGATGACGGTGCCGTCGTCGATCTCGGGGGCGATGACGCCGGTGCCCGCGATGAGGCCGAGCAGCGGCAGCATGGTGCCGATGGCGAATTTCTCCATCAGGAGCACGGCCGTGCGCTGGTCGGCGCTGCCGACGATGCGGAGCAGCACGGCCAGGCCGATGAGGGCGAGCGGCAGGAGGAGCAGCAGGACGATGCGCCGCCTGCCGAGCAGGGCCCGGTAGGTGATGCCTGCGACCACGGTGTTCATCAGGTGCTCCTGGTGATCAGGTAGGAGAAGACGCTCTCCAGGTCCTCGTCGGCGGGTGACACCTCGTGCAGGTGGACGCCTTCGGCGCGGGCCACGCGGGGGAGCAGGCGGGCGAACCGCCGGAACTCCGTGGCCTGGACCTCGAGCCCGTCGGGGCCGAGCGTGACGCCGCCGGCCGAGTCGTCGAGGATGAGGGCCGCGGCCAGCTTGCGGTCGTCGCTGGAGCGGATCTTGAACAGGTGCGGCCTGTCGGTCATCAGGCGGCGGATCTCGCGGAAGTTGCCGGAGGCGGCGTGCCTGCCGGCGACCACGACCTCGATCTGCTGGGCGACCCGTTCGACCTCTTCGAGGATGTGCGAGCTGAACAGGATCGTCTTGCCGGCCGTGCCCATCGCGCGGATCAGGTCCATCAGGTGCATGCGCTGGCGCGGGTCCATGCCGTTGAAGGGCTCGTCCAGCAGGAGCACGTCGGGGTCGTGGACGAGCGCGGCGGCGACCTTGACGCGCTGGCGCATGCCCTTGGAGTAGGTCTCGACGCGGCGGTCCTTGGGCGTCTCCATCTCGACGGTGGCCAGGGCCTTGCGGGCGGCTTCGGCGGGGTCGGGCAGGCCGTGCAGCTTGGCGGCCGACAGGACGAACTGCCAGCCGGTCAGGAAGCCGTAGACGCCCTCCCGCTCCGGCACTAAGCCGATATTCCGGTAGATGTGGTGGTTCTTCCAGACGTTCTGGCCGTCCAGCGTGACCGTGCCGCCGGAGGGCGCCAGGAAGCCGGCCATCAGGTGCAGGAGCGTCGACTTGCCGGCGCCGTTGGGCCCGAGCAGCCCGGTGACCCCCGGCCCGATCGTCATCGTGACGTCGTTGACGGCCACGACGTTGCCGTACCAGCGCGACACCTGCGCGAGCTCGATCTTCATCGCGAGGCCGCCTTCCGGTAGCGGGCGGCCAGGACCGCCACGGCGACGCCGATGAGCGCCACCACGATGACGGCGGGGAGCGGGCCGCCGGGATAGGCGCCCTCGGCGTGGGAGGGGGTGTCGAACAGCCACACCTGCACGGCGTCGACCAGCCAGAACGGGTTCATCAGCCAGGCCCACGAAGCGGCGGAGTGGTAGCCGGACATCTCCAGCGCGCTGTAGATGATCGGCACCGACGCGGTGGACAGCAGGTAGACGGCGATGACCGAGGCGACGCCGAGACCGCGCCGGGGCGTCAGCGAGGCGAGCGCCAGGCCGAACGTGGCCAGCAGCACCGCCAGGACCAGCGACATGGACAGGGCGCCGAGGAACTCCTTGGTCTGCGGCGGCCCGTCGAGGTCGATGAGCAGCTCGCCCGCGTACATGAGCACCAGCGGCACCGCGAGCAGCAGGAACAGGGCCGCGGTCATGGCCGCGACCTTGGCCGCGACGTACGAGGTGACCGTGATCGGGCGCGACAGGTAGAGCGGCAGCACCCGGAAGCGCAGGTCGGGGGCGACGACGGTGGGCGCCTGCGAGGCCAGGAAGATCGCCACGATGGCCTGCATGATGACGGCGTAGCCGCTGTAGGTCATGGCCCGCTGCTGGATCAGCGCCATCGCGGCGATCGACACGACGGCGGGCACCAGCATGATGGTCGCCAGCGCGAACGGCATGATCTTGCTGCGCGCGGTGCGGCCGAGGCCGAAGATCGCGCGCAGGCTGTGCACGGCCAGCGCGCGCGTGGCGTGGCCGCCGCCGAGGCGGGGGCCGTCGTAGTGGCGATAGCCGATGTCGTAGATCTCAGACATGGGCCGTCTCCTCCCGGAAGACGTCCTCGATGCGGTGGCGGCCCTGCTCCAGCCGGATGAGGCACAGGTCGAGGTCGACGGCGGCGTCGCGGATCGCGTCGTAGGTGCCGGGGCCGGACACCTCGACCAGCAGCAGGCGGCCGTGCGGGCTGACCTTCTGGCCGAGCTCGGTCAGGCGCGCGGCCAGCGGCTCGGTGCCCTCGTCGACCTCGACCGTGACGGTCCGGGTGGCCTGGGTGAACTCGGTGATCGCCGAGGAGCGCAGCAACCGCCCGGCGTCGATGACGATCACGTGGTCGCAGATCCGCTCCAGCTCACCCAGCAGGTGCGAGGTGACGAGCACGCTGATGCCGAACTCGGTGCCGATGCGCCTGATCAGCGCGAGCATCTCGTCGCGGCCGCGCGGGTCGAGGCCGTTGGTCGGCTCGTCCAGGAAGATCAGCTTGGGGTCGTGCACGAGTGCCTGGGCCAGCTTGACCCGCTGCTTCATGCCGGTGGAGTAGCCGCCGATCGAGCGGTAGCGCTCCTCGGCCAGGCCCACGTGGCGCAGCACGTCGGCGGCGCGCTCGCGGGCGGCCGTGCGCGGCAGCCCGGACATCCGCGCCAGGTGCACCACGAACTCGGTGGCGGAGACGTCGGGCGGCAGGCACTCGTGCTCGGGCATGTAGCCGACGAGCCGGCGGATGTCGGCGCCCCGGGTGGCCACGTCGAGGTCGAGCACCTTGGCGGTGCCCGAGGAGGCGGGCAGCAGGCCGAGCAGGATCTTGATCAGTGTCGACTTGCCCGCGCCGTTCGCGCCGACGAGGCCGGTGACGCCGGTTCCGACGGTGACCGTGAGCTGGTCGAGCGCCGTGACGGTGGGGAAGCGTTTGGTCAGCCCCTCGGTGGCGAGGATGTGCATGCCCGGGACACTACCCGGCCAGGTGTTCGCGGGGCCTCGTCCGTGCGGATGAACGGCGTCCTACCTGAGGCCAGAATTTCCGCTGCACCCACAGGGTCGCGGTGCCCGCGACGAGCATCCCGAGCACGTTCAGCGCGAGCTGCGAGACCGACCCGGCGACCGCGCGCCACTCGCCGAGCGCCAGCGCCACCGCCATGTAGCCGGCGGCGGGCACGGTGGTGACCGAGATGAACACGCCGATCAGCGCCGACGACTTGCCGGCCGTGATCGACAGCACTCCGGCGGCCCCGGCCAGCACGGCCACGATGAACGACCAGCGGTCCGGCGTGACGATGAAGCCGACCTCGTCGTTCGTCCGCAGGCTCTCGGGGCTGATCCAGTCCAGCCCGTACGACACCAGCGCGCAGACGAACGTCAGCCCGATCGCGAACGTGAAGCCGACGACCAGGGTCCGGAACGCGCCGGCGATCAGGTGCGCGCGGCCGCCCAGCAGCCCGAAGCAGATCGCGGCGACCGCGCCGAACTCCGGGCCGAGCACCATCGCGCCGACGATGAGGATGACCGAGTCCTGCAGCACGGCGATGCCGGCGAGCTGTGTGGCGATCCCCAGGAAGGCCAGGTAGGCCCAGGTGACGCGGGAGTCGGCGTGCACCTTCTGCGCCAGGTCCTCCCAGACCACCGCGTCGTCGGGGTCGCCCGGCGCCTCCTCGACGGCTTCCTCGGCGGCTCTGGACAGGGCCATGTCGAGCTGTTCGGCCGCGATCGAGCCCTCTTCCTTGAGCCATTCGAGGCGGCCGATCACCTCGTTGGCCGACTCGCGCGCCAGATCGCACAGCACCAGGTCGCCGGGCGGCCGGTGGGCCGCGCCGCGCAGGACCGCGACGTTGGTGACGCCGCGGCAGTCGTCGAGCACCGCCAGCACCTCGCCGGTGCGGTCGGCCGGGCTGATCAGACGCAGATGGAGCACCCGGCCATTGTCGTCCATCGGACGTTGACCTTCTATTGAGCGTGATCCGTCAGGCTGACTTCATGCGCACGTTCACCTGTCATGACCACGGCGAGGACTGCTGGTTCGCGGACATCGACGACCTGGGCTGTTCGGGCAGGTTCGCGAGCTATCTGTTCGACGAGATGTTCAGGTCCGGCGAAGCCGTACCCGCCTGACGGAGTGTTCGGCGCCCTTGTGCAGGACGAGATCGGCGCGGCCGCGGGTGGGCGCGATGTTCTCGACGAGGTTGCGTTCGTTGATGTCGCGCCAGACGTTGACCGCGAAGTCCGTCGCCTCTTCGTAGGACAGTTCGGCGATGTGCCGGAAGTAGGACTTGGGGTCCTCGAACGCGGTGCGGCGCAGCTTGTGGAAGCGGTCGACGTACCAGGTGCGGATGTCCTCCACCTTGGCGTCGACGTAGATGGAGAAGTCGAAGTAGTCGTTGACCGCCAGTGAGGTGGGCGGGGCGGGCTGGAGGACGTTGAGGCCCTCGATGATCAAAATATCGGGATTTTTCACGATCTGGCTGGCGCCGGGGACGATGTCGTACTCCAGGTGGCTGTAGACCGGGGCCCGCGCCTCGGCCGCGCCCGCCTTCACCTCGGCCACGAACCGCACCAGCGCCCTGCGGTCGTAGCTTTCCGGGAAACCCTTGCGGTGCATGATGCCCTTCGACTCCAGCACCGCGTTGGGGTAGAGGAAGCTGTCGGTGGTGAGCAGCTCCACGTGCGGGTGCTCGGGCCAGCGGGCCAGCAGCGTGTGCAGCAGTCGCGCCGTCGTCGACTTGCCGACGGCGACGCTGCCCGCGATGCCCAGGATGTACGGCATGCGCCCGCCCGGCCGCCCGAGGAAGGCGTTCAGCACGCTGCTGCGCTGCTGCGAACCGGTGAAGTGCAGGTTCAGCAGCCGCGTCAGCGGTAGGTAGATGTCGGTGACCTCGGCGAGGTCGATGGGGTCGTCGACGCCTCGCAGCTCTTCGAGCTCGTCCGCCGTGAGAGTCAAGGGCGTGTTCTTGCGGAGCTCGCTCCACTGCTCCCTGCTCAGTTCAACGTAACCGTTGTTCACTCTGGCAGCGTAGCGATGGTGTCAGAATGCGGTTCCGGCCGGGGTATCCACAGCCTGTGGACAAAATCGGGGGATTACCGATACTCAGTTCGGGGAGCGAGGGAGGTTTTCGCATGGACCGACGCAACTTCCTGACTCAGACGGCCGCGCTGGCCGCCGGGCCGTTCGCGGGTGTCGCCTGCGCGGGACGGCGCGGCGGCGCCACCCCCGCGCCCGGATACGGGCGGCTGGTCCCGGTCAAGGACCTGCGCGACGGCGAGGTGCGGCTGCATCTGCCCGAGGGGTTCCGCTACCGCTCGTTCAACGCGGCCGGGGAGAAGTTCTCCGACGGCAGCCCGGTGCCCGGCAGGCACGACGGGATGGCCGCGTTCCCCGGGCCGCGCGGCAGCGCGATCCTCGTACGCAACCACGAGGTCAACGGCCCCGTCGGCGCGTTCGGCGACGAGCGCCTGGCCTACGACCCGATGGCCGGCGGCGGCACCGCGACCCTGCGGGTCAGCCGCTACGGTGAGGTGGCCGCGAGCAGGCCGTCGCTGACCGGCACGATGATGAACTGCTCCGGCGGCCCGATGCCCTGGGGCGCCTGGGTGAGCTGCGAGGAGACCGTCAACGGGCCCGACGTGGGCGACGACTTCTCCGGCGGCGACAACACCAAGCTGACCGAGAAGCACGGCTATCTCTTCGAGGTGCCGGCCAAGGGCGTCTCCCGGGCCAGGCCGATCAGGGCCGCCGGGCGGTTCGCGCACGAGTCGGCGGCCTTCGACCCGGCCACCGGCACGCTCTACCTGACCGAGGACAACTTCGGCTTCCCGTCCGGCTTCTACCGCTACGTACCACCGCGGCATCCGATGCGGGAGGGGCGGCTGCTCGACGGCGGCAAGCTGCAGATGCTCGCCGTCGCCGGCAGGCCGCGCGCGGACCTGTCCACCGGGCAGGAGCCCGGCGCGTCCTTCGCCGCCGAATGGGTGGACATCGACGACCCCGACCCCGATTTCACCGGCAGGCCGTCCAACGACGAGGCCGTGCAGGCGGTCGGCAGGCAGGGGCGGGCCGCGGGCGCGGCGATCTTCTCCAGGCTCGAAGGCGCCGTCTGCCACCAGGGCACCGTCTACTTCGTCTCCACGCAGGGCGGCGACCCCGCGCCGGGGGAGACGCCGCCGGACGGCTTCGGCGGGGGCCGGGGCCAGGTGTGGGCGTACGAGACGTGGAGCGGCCGGCTCAGGCTCGTCTACCAGTCGCCCCGCGCGGCCGCCCTCGACCTGCCGGACAACGTGACCGTCAGCAGGCGCGGCACGCTGGTGCTGTGCGAGGACGGCGACGGCGACAACTTCCTGCGCGGGCTCACCAGGGCCGGAAAGATCTTCGACTTCTGCCGCCTGGTCCCGGTGCCGGGCGACGCGGGCGCGGAGTTCGCCGGCTCCACCTTCGGCCCCGGCGGCCACACGCTGTACGTCAACGTGCAGTCCAGGCAGGGCCGCTCGTTCGCCATCTGGGGTCCATGGCAGCGCGGTGACTTCTAGATAGCCTGGGACCATGATCCTGGGCATCGGGGTGGACGTCGTCGACATCGCGCGGTTCGAGGCCACGCTGAAGCGCACCCCCGCGCTGCGCGAACGGCTGTTCACCGAGGTCGAGCGGCCGCTCCCCGTCCACTCGCTGGCGGCCAGGTTCGCGGCCAAGGAGGCCGTGGCCAAGGCG
Organism: Nonomuraea sp. SBT364; assembly: GCF_001083785.1. Classification (GTDB taxonomy): domain Bacteria; phylum Actinomycetota; class Actinomycetes; order Streptosporangiales; family Streptosporangiaceae; genus Nonomuraea. Next base: position 72,724 of record NZ_LAVL01000024.1, on the reverse strand, counting down.
CTGGGCGCGCCACCGGGGCTCGCCCACCTGGAGGCCGAGGTGCGCTGCGACGCACTCGGCAAACCGGAGCTGCACGTCAGCGGCAAGGTCGCCGAGGCCGCCTACGGGCTCGGCGTGAAGCGCTGGCACGTCTCCCTGAGCCACGACGGCGGCGTCGCCCTCGCCTACGTGATCGCCGAAGGGTGACGTGATGCTCACCTCCTACACCGCCGACCAGATCAGGGCCGCCGAGCAGGCGCTCATGGCGCGCCTGCCCGGCGGCACGCTCATGCAGCGCGCCGCCGCCGGGCTCGCCACCGCGTGCGCGGGCCTCCTCGGCAGCGTGTACGGCAGCCGCGTCGTGCTGCTCGTGGGCAGCGGCGACAACGGCGGCGACGCCCTGTACGCCGGGGCCCGGCTGGCCAGGCGCGGGGCCGCGGTCGAGGCGGTGCCGGCCGGATCGCGCACCCATCAGGCGGGGCTGGCGGCGTTCCGCGAGGCCGGCGGGCGGATCGGCGAGGCAGCCGCGCTGGACCGCGCGGACCTGGTCGTCGACGGGCTGGTCGGCATCGGCGCCACGGGCGCGCTGCGCGAGCCGTACGCGGCCCTGGCCAAGCGGGCGAACGCGGGGCCCGGGCTCGTTGTGGCCGTCGACGTGCCCAGCGGGGTGGAGGCGAGCACCGGCAGGGTGGAGGGCGCCGCCGTGCGGGCGCACCTGACCGTGACCATGGGCGCGTACAAGACGGGGCTGCTCGTCGACCCCGGGGCCGAGCACGCCGGACGGGTCGAACTGGTCGACATCGGGCTGGCCCCCCACCTGCCGCCACCGGACGCGACCGCCCTGACCCGTGACGACGTGCGCCGGCTGCTGCCCAGGCCGGGCGCGGAGTCCGACAAGTACCGCAGGGGCGTGGTCGGCGTCGCGGCAGGCAGCGACCTCTACACCGGCGCGGCCGTGCTCGCCGTCGGCGGGGCGCTGCGGGCCGGGGCGGGCATGGTGCGTTACGCCGGTCCTCCCGGGCCTGCCGCGCAGGTGCGGGCGCGCTGGCCGGAGGCGGTCATCACCGAGCTGGCCGAGCCGTCGATCGCCGGTGTCGGGCGGGTGCAGGCGTGGGTGCTCGGGCCGGGGCTCGGCACCGGTGACCGGGCCCGCGAGCTGGTCGGCCGGGTGCTCGCCTCGGACGTGCCGGTCCTGGTCGACGCCGACGGGCTGAACCTGGTGGCCAAGGAGCCCGGGCTGCTGCGCCGCGGCGCGCCCGTGCTCATCACCCCGCACGCCGGCGAGCTGGCGCGGCTGACCGGGGCGGGACGGGACGAGATCGAGGCCGACCGGCTGGCGCACGCCCGCCGCGCCGCCGCCGAGCTGGGCGTGACGGTGCTCCTCAAGGGTTCCACCACGGTGGTGGCCGGCGAGGGCGTCCCGGCCCGCGTCAACACGACGGGGACCCCGTGGCTCGCCACCGGGGGCACCGGCGACGTGCTGTCCGGCATCGCCGGGGCGCTGCTGGCCCAGGGCCTGAGCTGTCACGACGCCGGATCGTGCGGCGCGTACCTGCACGGGCTCGCCGGGCGCGGGGCGGCAGACGGGGCGCCTCTGGCCGCCGCCGACGTGGTGGCCGCGGTGCCGTCTGCCATCAGGGAAATCGCGCTCGACCATCGGAGCGAGCTGCCAAACTAGAACTATGGACTCCCGGACGGCGACCCCCGCGCAGGCGCGCGTCGACCTCGCCGCGATCAGGCACAACGTGGCCCTGCTCAAGGCCCGCGCCTCCGGCGCGGAGCTCATGGGGGCCGTCAAGGCCGACGCCTACGGGCACGGCCTGGTGCCCGCCTCGCGGGCCGTGCTCGACGGCGGCGCGAGCCGGCTCGGCACCGCGTTCGTCAGGGAGGCGCTCGCGCTGCGCGAGGGCGGGATCACCGCCCCCGTGCTGGCCTGGCTCCTCACCCCGGGCGAGCCGCTGGAGGAGGCGCTGCGGGCCGACGTCGAGCTGTCGGCCGCCGACCGGGGGCTGCTCGGCGAGATCGCCGCCGCCGCCCGTCGCACCGGCGTCACCGCCCGGGTCCACCTGGAGGCCGACACCGGCATGAGCCGCGGCGGCGCCCCGCTCGCCGCCTGGCCCGACCTGCTGGCCGACGCGGTGGCGCTGCAGGCCGAGGGCGTGGTCGAGATCACCGGGCTGTGGTCGCACTTCGCCTGCTCCGACATCCCGGGGCACGCCTCGGTCGAATCGCAGCTCGACCTGTTCGACACGGCGCTGAAGCTGGCGGAGCAGGCGGGGGCCGGCGGCTCGCACGTCATCAGGCACCTGGCCAACTCCGCCGCCATCCTGACCCTGCCGCGGGCCCACTACGACCTGGTCAGGCCCGGCATCGCCCTCTACGGGCTGAGCCCGATCCCGGAGCTGGGCGACTTCGGGCTCACGCCGGCGATGACGCTGGTGGCCCGGATCGCACTGGCCAAACGGGTCCCGGAAGACTCCGGAGTGTCCTATGGACACCTTTACATCACGGATCGGGAGACGACGCTTGGCCTGGTGCCGCTCGGGTACGCCGACGGCATCCTCAGGCACGCGACGGGGCGGGCCGAGGTGTTGGCGGGAGGCCGCCGCAGGCTGGTGGCCGGCCGGGTCTGCATGGACCAGTTCATGATCGACATGGGTGACGACCCGCTGGCGGCGGGCGACGAGGTCATCCTGTTCGGGCCGGGCGGGCAGGGTGAGCCGACCGCTCAGGAGTGGGCCGATACCCTCGGCACGATCACGCATGAGATCGTGACGAGGATCGGCGCGCGGGTGCCGAGGGTGTACGAAGGCTGAGGGACATGACGACGACAACACGGCGCAGGGTCGGGATCGCGGGCGCGCTCGTCGGCGCCGCCTCCGCGGGGATCGCCGCGGCCGCCATGGCCAAGCGCTACGCGGTCGGCCGCATCCGGTTGCGCCCCGACACCGAGGCCAGCGAGCCGTTCGGCGAGCTGCGCGGCCGCGAGCGCACGCTGATCACCTCCGACGGCAAGGCGCTGCACCTCGAGCTCGACGGCCCCGACGACGCGCCGCTCACCCTCGTCTTCTGCCACGGCTACTGCCTCAACCTGGAGTCCTGGCACTACCAGCGCAGAGAGCTGCGCGAGCAGCACCGCATGGTGCTGTGGGACCAGCGCTCGCACGGCCGCTCGCAGCGCGGCGCCGCCGACGACAGCACGATCGACCGGCTCGGCGAAGACCTGGCCGAGGTCATCGAGCAGTACGTGCCCGGTCCCTGCGTGCTCGTCGGCCACTCCATGGGCGGCATGACGATCATGGCGCTGGCCGACAGCCGCCCCGAGCTGTTCGGCGACAAGGTGCGCGGCGTGGCGCTGCTGTCCACCTCGGCGGGCAAGCTGGCCGAGCTGACTCTTGGGCTGCCCGCGCTGGCCTCCAAGGTCGTGCACAAGCTGGCCCCCACGACCGTGTCGATGCTGGGCCGCCGCGGCTCGCTGATCGACCGCACCCGCCACGCGGGCAGCGACATCGCCTTCCTGATGACCCGCTACATGGGCTTCGGCGACTCCCGCAACGTCAGCCCGACCGTGGTCGACTTCGCCGAGTCCATGATCAGGGCCACGCCGACCGAGGTGGTCGCCGACTTCTACCCGGCGCTGATGGACCACGACAAGCTGTCCGCGCTGCACGTGCTCGACCCCGTGCCGACCGCGATCATGGTGGGTGACAAAGACTGGCTGACCCCGCCCGAGCACAGCAGGGCGATGGCCGAAGCGCTGCCCAAGGCCCAGCTCACCGAGGTGCCCGACACCTCCCACCTGCTTCAGCTGGAGCGGCCCGGCGTGGTCAACGACGCGCTGCGCGACCTGATCAAGAGGGTGGTGCTGTGAGGCTCCCGACCGCCGAGGAGATGCGTGCCTACGGCGCCCGGCTGGCCGCCCGGCTGCGGCCCGGCGACCTGGTGGTCCTGTCGGGTCCGCTCGGCGCCGGCAAGACCACGCTCGTGCAGGGCATCGGCGAGGGGCTGAAGGTGCGCGGGCCGATCACCTCGCCCACGTTCGTCATCGCCCGGGTGCACCCGTCGCTGGCCGGCGGGCCGCCGCTGGTGCACGTCGACGCCTACCGGCTCGGCGGCGACCTGGAGGTGGACGACCTCGACCTCGACGCCTCGCTGGAAGACTCGGTGACCGTCGTCGAGTGGGGCGAGGGCCTCGTCGAGGGGCTGTCGGAAGACCGCCTGGAGATCCACATCGACCGCGAGGCCGGTGACGAGGCGCGGCTGGTGACGCTGCGCGGCATCGGCGCCCGCTGGGCGGGCGACACGCCGTCTGAAGGGGCACAAGAGTAAAACCACCGCCATGCCCCGGTGATCCTGTCACCCTTGACGTATCACGCCGATGACATGAAACATGATCATTGGTAAGGGTTGGCCCAGAAATTCTGGGTATCAGGAGGGGCGGCATCCGCGATTTCGGTGGATGCTTGGTGAAAGACGGCGGAGTGGGGTGCGGCGGTGCTCAGGGTCAGCCAGGTCGCGTACGCGGGAGCCATCCTCATGATCGGCCTCGCCGGATGCTCAGCGGAGGCGCAAACACCGCCGTCGGGATCGGCGACACCGACGGCCACACCCACCGGGAGCCCCACGGCGGCCCCGACCGCCACCGGCAGCCCCACGACCAATCCCACCGGCAACCCCACCGGCAACCCCACCGCGAGCCCGGCCGCGACCCGGCCGTCCATCCTGGTCCAGCTCAACCCCGACCGCGTCACCGGCGGTGAGACCTCCACCGTCTGGGTGCTGGCCAACTGTCCCGAGCCGACCGGCGGCCCCGCCCACAGCGGCACCGCGACGTCCCGGGCGTTCGTCAGCGGCGTCACGCTCAATCCGGCCGGCGGCGCGACCTCCTCGCCGGCGCCGACGGGCACCCGGGCCGGCGGCGCGTGGGTGCGCGGGCAGGCGCAGGTCTCCGGCACCGTGCGCCGCGGCTCCTACCGGGTCGACGTCAAGTGCGACGGCACCAACCACGTCGGCCGGGCCACGCTGCGGGTCACCGCGCCCGAGCCGCTGCCCGACGACGTGCCCACCAAGGCGCCCAGGGCGGGCGGCGGCGGCACCTTCGGCAAGGACGTCGACGAGGGCTCGTCGATCCCGCTCGTGCCCGTGGGCCTGGCGCTCGGCGTCGCGTTCGCGGCCGGGATCGGTGTCGCGGTCAAGCGCCGCCGGTCCTAGGCATGGCACGTTCCGGACGGGTGGTGCTCGCGGGCGCCGTGACGGGTCTGCTGCTGGTCGCCTTCGGCAAGAACATGCAGTCCACTCCCGAGCAGGCCGCCGCCGGCGTCGTGCCGGAGAGCATCGACATCCCGTCGATCGAGGTCGAGGCGCCGCTGATGAAGCTGGGGCTCAAGGACGGCGAGGTCGAGCTGCCCCCGTACGAGAAGCCCAAGATCGCCGGCTGGTACACCGGCAGCGCCGTGCCGGGCGATGAGGGCGCCTCCGTCATCGTCGGCCACGTCGACACCAAGACCGCGCCCGCCGTCTTCTACAAGCTCCGCCAGGTGCGCAAGGGCGAGGCCGTCAAGGTCCGGCGCAGCGACGGCAAGGTCGTCGAGTACAAGGTCACCGCGATCGAGCAGGTGCACAAGGACGACTTCCCGCTGCGCAAGGTCTACGTCGACGACGGGCTCAAGCTCGTCACCTGCGGCGGCAAGTTCGACTACGCCAAGGGCGAGTACGTGGACAACATCATCGTGTACGCCACCGAGGCCTGAAAAGCGGTTGCGCCCCTCTGTGACCATGGAAGACATGAGCGTGGACACCAATCCGCCCGCGTCCGGTTCCCGGGTGCCCTGGCACCAGGTGCACCCGGGCGTCCGGAAGGCGATCGAGAAGCTGCTCGGCGCCCCCGTCGCCGAGGCGGTCACCCAGGAGGGCGGCTTCTCCCCGGCCGCGGCCGTGCGGCTGCGCGCCGCCAACGGCCGCCGGGCCTTCGTCAAGGCCGTCGGCCCCGAGCCGAACGCCGACGCGGTGCGCATCTACCGGGCCGAGGCCCGGGTCGCCGCCGCGCTGCCCGCCTCGGTGCCGGCGCCCCGGCTGCTCGACACGTTCGAGCTCGACGGGTGGGTGGTGATGGCGTTCGAGGACGTCGACGGCCGCCACCCGGCCATGCCGTGGCAGCGCGACGAGCTCGACCTGGTGCTCGCCGCCGTCGACCGGATGTCCGCGGCGCTCACCCCGTCGCCGATCGACGTGCCGACGATCGAGGAGCTCATGGGGGAGTCCTTCCAGGGCTGGCGCACGCTGCTCGGCGAGGACACCACCGGCCTCGACCGGTGGGCGCTGCGCCACCTGGGCGCGCTGGCCGAGCTGGAGTCCGGCTGGGGCCGGGCGGCCATGGGCGACACGCTCGTCCACTGTGACCTGCGGGCCGACAACATGCTCATCTCCGGCGACCGCGTCCACGTCGTCGACTGGCCGTGGGCGTGCCGGGGCGCCACCTGGTTCGACCGGATGGCCCTGCTGCCGTCGGTCGGCATGCAGGGCGGGCCGCCGCCGCACGAGCTGCTGCCCGACCCCGACCCCGACATCACCAAGGGCGTCGTCGCCCTCGCCGGCTACTTCGTCCGGCAGGCCAGGCAGCCGGCGCCGCCGGGGCTGCCCACGCTCCGGGCGTTCCAGCGGGCCCAGGGCGTGGTGGCGCTCGAATGGCTCCGGGAACGCACGGGCTGGGCCTGATGGCGCCGGCCTGCCGGTAGGCTAATCAGTCGTGCTGGTCCTGGCCTTTGACACCGCGACGCCCGCCGTCACCGCTGCCCTCCACGACGGGCAGCGGGTGCTCGCCGAATCCACCACGATCGACGCCCGCCGTCACGGCGAGCTGCTCGTGCCCACCGTCGAGCGCGTCCTCGCCGAGGCCGGCGTCGCGCTGCGCGACGTCACGGCCGTGGTCGCGGGCAGCGGCCCCGGCCCCTACACCGGTCTGCGCGTCGGCCTGATGACCGCGCAGGGCCTGGCGACCACGCTCGGCGTGCCCGCCCACGGCATCTGCACGCTCGACGCCGTCGCCTACGGCTCGGGGCTGGACGAGCCGTTCCTGGTCGCCACCGACGCGCGGCGCAAGGAGGTCTTCTGGGCCCGCTACGCCGACCGGCGCACCAGGATCGACGGCCCGTTCGTCGACCGTCCCGCCGACGTGCCGGTCGAAGGGCTGCCGGTGGCCGGGGCCGAGCTCTACCGTGACATCCTGGGGCCCGCCGTCGCGCCCGCCTACCCGTACGCCGGATTCCTGGCCGCGCTCGCGGCCGAGCGCCTCGCGGCGGGCACGCCGCTCGACCCGGCGCGCCCGATCTACCTGCGCCGTCCCGACGCCGTGGTGCCCGGGGCGCCCAAGCGGGTGACGGCGTGAAGCTGCGGCAGATGACCGAGGCCGACCTGCCGGCGGTCATGGCGATCGAGCGGGCCACGTTCCCGCACGACGCGTGGAGCGAGGGCATGATGCGCGGCGAGCTGGCCGACCAGCCGCGCACCCGGCACTACGTGGTGGCGCTGGTGGGCGAGGAGATCGTCGCCTACGCGGGGCTCGCCGTCGCGGCCGACCAGGCCGACGTGCAGACCATCGCGGTGCTCGGCACCCACCGGGGCACCGGCATCGGCGGCGCCATGCTCTCCGCGCTGCTGCAGGAGGCCGGCCGCAGGGGGGCCAGGGAGATCTTCCTGGAGGTGCGCGAGGACAACCCGGTGGCGCGCGGGGTCTACACGCACTTCGGGTTCGAGGAGATCGGCACCCGCCGCCGCTACTACGACGACGGCACCGACGCGATCATGATGAGAAGGAAGCTGGATGGCTGACGCACCCCTGGTCCTGGGCATCGAGACGTCCTGCGACGAGACCGGCATCGGCATCGTCAGAGGTCACACGCTGCTGGCCAACACCATCGCCTCCAGCATGGACGAGCACGCCCGCTACGGCGGCGTGGTGCCGGAGGTGGCCTCGCGGGCCCACCTGGAGGCCATGACGCCGACGGTCGAGGCGGCGCTGGCCGAGGCCGGGCTGAAGTTCTCCGACATCGACGCGATCGCCGTCACCGCCGGGCCGGGGCTCGCCGGGGCGCTGCTGGTCGGCGTCGCCGCGGCCAAGTCCTACGCGCTCGGCCTGGGGGTGCCTCTCTACGGGGTCAACCACCTGGCCGCGCACGTCGCCGTCGACCAGCTGGAGCACGGGCCGCTGCCCAAGCCGTGCATCGCGATGCTGGTCTCCGGCGGTCACTCCTCGCTGCTGCTGGTGCCCGACGTGGCCGCGGACGTGATCTCGCTCGGCTCCACCGTCGACGACGCCGCCGGGGAGGCGTTCGACAAGGTGGCGCGGGTGCTCGGGCTGCCGTTCCCCGGCGGGCCGTACATCGACAGGGCCGCCCGCGAGGGCTCCGGCACCGCCGTCGCCTTCCCGCGCGGCAAGATGGACGACGGCACGCTCGACTTCTCCTTCTCCGGCCTCAAGACCGCCGTCGCCCGCTGGGTGGAGGCCCGCGAGGCGTCCGGCCGGCGCATCCACGTGCCCGACGTGGCCGCCTCCTTCCAGGAGGCCGTCGTCGACGTGCTCACCCGCAAGGCGCTGCAGGCGTGCAAGAAGTACGAGGTGCACGACCTGCTCATCGGCGGCGGGGTGGCGGCCAACTCGCGGCTGCGCGCGCTGGCCCAGGAGCGGTGCGACGCGGCCGGCGTCCGGCTGCGGGTGCCCCGGCCCGGCCTGTGCACCGACAACGGCGCCATGGTCGCCGCGCTCGGCTCCGACCTGGTGGCGGCCGGGGTGACGCCGTCCACGCTGGAGATCCCGGCCGACTCCTCGATGCCGGTCACCACGGTCCACGTGTGACCTGCACTAGTGCAACTCGGGGTAATTTCACCTGGTGAGGGGGCCTTTCCAGCGGTTCTGCGTACGTTGTCAGCATGAAGTACACAGAGGGCCCGTTCGCCCCCGCCACCGAGGAAGTCACCGCCTACGACCTGCCGGTCACCGGGCGCGTACCCACCGAGCTCAACGGCCGCTACTTGCGCAACGGGCCGAACGCGCTGAACATCGAGGACCCCGTCGTGCACATCTGGGGCATGGGCCAGGGCATGGTGCACGGCGTGCGCCTGCGCGACGGCAGGGCCGAGTGGTATCGCAACCGCTGGGTCAGGACTCCGGGCGCCGCGCCGATGGTGCACGTGATCGAGCACGCCACCCGCACCTTCGCCCTGGCGGAGGGCGGGCTGCCGCCGGCCGAGCTGGACGAGGAGCTCAACACGGTGGGCGTCTGCGCGCTGGGCGGCACCCCGGAGGGCTTCACGGCCGGTGCCCACTCCAAGCACGACCCGCTCACCGGCGCGCTGCACTCGCTGTCGTACCACGTGGGGCAGAGCTTCGTGCAGTACATCGTGACCGAGCCCGACGCCACCGTCGTGCGGAGTACGGCGATCCCGCTGACGCGGACCCCGTTCATGCACGACTTCGCGCTCACCGAGAACCACGTCGTGCTGTGGGACACGCCGCTCGGGTTCGACGGGTTCGAGTGCCGCTGGCTGCCCGGGCATCCCACCCGCGTGGGCGTCATGCCGCGCGCCGGGGGTGAGGTGCGCTGGCTGGAGATCGACCCGGTGCACGTCAGCCACACGCTCAACGCCTACGAGGACGGCGGCTCGATCGTGGTCGACCTGATCACCGCCGACGGGCCGTTCGACCCGGCCGACCCCGGCGGCATCCGTCCCGTCCTGGACCGGTGGACGATCGAGGCGGACAAGGTGGTCCAGCGGCGTCTCGACGACCGGCCGCAGGACTTCCCGCGCCTGAACGAGGCCCGCACCTCCCGCCGGCACCGCTACGGCTACTCGGCCGTCACGGATCTGTACGGCATGCCGTTCACGGGCGACGGCACGCCCCCCGACGACGCCTTCAGCAACGCCCTGGTCAAGCACGACCTGGATCGCGGGACCACCGAGGTGCACGGGTTCGGCCGCGACGAGTCCGTGGGCGAGGCCGTCTTCGCCGCCACCGGGACGGGCGAGGACGACGGCTACCTGCTGGCCTACGTGTCCGACCCGGAACGCGGCGCGAGCGACCTGGTGATCCTCTCGGCGCAGGACTTCACCGGCGCTCCCGTCGCCAGGATCCACCTTCCGGTACGGGTGCCGCTCGGGCTGCACGGCAGCTGGCTGCCCGACCGCGTGTGACAGAGTTGACCGGTGACCGACCCCCGTCCGCCCTACCTGCGGATCGTCGCCGAGATCGAGCGGCGCATCGCCGAAGGCGAGCTGCGGCCCGGTGATCCGGTCCCCACGACCAGGGCGATCACCCGGGAGTGGGGAGTGGCGATGGCGACCGCCACCAAGGCGCTGACCGCGCTGCGGCAGGCGGGCGTCATCGAGTCCGCGCCGAGGGTGGGCTCCGTGGTCGCCGCCCCCGCCGCGCCCCGCCGCTCCGCCGAGACGCTCGAACGTGACCGGATCGTGCGCGCCGCCATCGAGATCGCCGACGACGAAGGGCTGGCCGCGCTGTCGATGCGGACCGTGGGCTCCCGGCTCGGCGTGGCGACGATGTCGCTCTACCGCCACGTCGAGTCCAAGGCCGAGCTCGCCCGGCTGATGGCCGACGCCGCCTTCGCCGAGATCGACTATCCCGCGCCGCCGCCGGGCTGGCGATCCCATCTGCGGGTGGCCGCCCGGCTGCAGTGGGCGGCCTACCAGCGCCATCCCTGGCTGCCCCGGGTCGTGTCGGTCACCCGGCCGATCGTGCTGCCCGGCATGGTCGCCTACGCCCAGTGGTCGCTGCGCGCGCTCGACGGCCTCGGCCTCTCCCCGGACACGCGGCTGCTCGTCTACGCCACCCTGGTCAACTACGTGCGCGGCACCGCGGTCAACATCGAGAGCGAGACCGACGCCGAGCGCGACACCGGGATGACCAGCAAACAGTGGATGTCCCTGCGCGTGAGCGTCGAGGGGCCGCTCATCACGCAGGTGACGGACCCGAGGGTGGCGCTCGACCTGGACGCGATGTTCACGTTCGGCCTCGAACGGCTGCTGGACGGGCTGTCGACCGTCATCACGCCGCGGCGCTGAGCGGCCCCGTCAGTCCTTCGTACGGGTCGGGCGCAGCAGGGCTTCGGCCAGGGCCAGCATGGTCTCCTCAAGGGCGCCCAGGCGCTTGTTGAGGTCGGCCGTGGCGGGCTCGACGATGCCCGAGACCGTCTCGGCGAGCGCGTCGCGGTCGGGGCGGGAGCGGACGATCTCCGTGAGCGACGCCGCCGCCTCGGCCAGCCGCTTGACGTGCTCGTCGCGGTGGGAGTCGAGCAGCTCGCCGATGCGCTCGTCGATGGCCAGCGCGGCCGGGAGCTTGCCGATGTGCTCGCCGACGGACTCCAGGGCCTCGCTGGCCTGCTCGGAGCGGGTGGTGAGGCCGCTGAGGTGGGCGTCGAGGCCGTCGACCCGGGTGACCAGGTGCTCCTCCGCCTCGGCCAGCCGCTCGTCGAGCGCGTCGAAGCGCTGCTCCTGGCCGCCGAGCCGGCCGTCGAGCCGGTCGAAGCGCCCGTCGTGCCCGCCGAGCCGCTCGGCCAGGGCGTCGAACCGCTCCTCGTGCCCGCCGAGCCGTTCGGCCAGCGAGTCGAAGTGCTCCTCGTGCCCGCCGAGCCGTTCGGCCAGGGCGTCGAAGTAGCCGTCGTGGCCGCCCAGCCGCTGGGCGAGCGCGTCGAAGCGCTCGTCCTGCCCGCTGAGGCGCTCGGTCAGGGTGGCGAAGTGCCCGTCGTGGCGGCCGAGGCGGTCGCCCAGGGTGGTGAAGTGCTCGTCGTGGCCGTCGAGGGTCTCCGCGAGGGCGTCGAAGCGGGCGTCGTGGCCGGTGAGCGCGGCGTTCATCGAGGTGAGGCGGCCGTCCACGGCGGCCAGGCGGGTGCCGAAGCCGTCGAGGCGCGAGTCGACGGCGGCGGCCCGGCCGTCGAGGCTCTGCAGGCGGCCGTCGACGCCGGCCAGCGTCTCGTCGGCGCTCTCGAAACGGACGTCGACGCTCTCCAGGCGCGAGTCGATCGCGACGAGCCGGCCGTCGACCCGGTCGACGCGGCTGTCGACGCCGTCGAAGCGGCCGCCGAGACGCTGCTCGGCGTCGTCGACGCGGCCCAGCAGGCGCTCCTCCAGGGCGTCGACCTTGGCGTTGACCTGCTCGGCCGAGGCGGACGACTGCTGCGTGGTGAGGGCCAGGCGCTCGTCGAGGCTGTCGGACAGGTCCAGCATCACGCCCTCGACCCGGTCGGTGCGCGAGTGAAGCTCGGCCAGCGACTTGTCGATGCGGCTGAAGCGCCCGGCGGCGACCTCCATGCCCGCGCTGACCTGCGCCAGCTTGGTGGTGAACTCGCCCATCCGCTGGGTCACCCCGTCGGTGACCTCCAGCACCGACTGCAGCCGGCTGAGCGCCTCCTCGACGTTCGCGGACACGGCGCCGAGGTCGGCGCGCAGCTTCGGCAGCTCCGCGACGGGGTGCACCCGCTGGCTGACCGACTCCACCCGGGTGTCGACGCCGCCCACCTGCTCGCCGACGGCGTCGACGTGGTCGCGCACGGCCTCGACGTGCTGGGCCAGCCCTTCGGCCCACATGGGCGGCTTGGCCGCGATGTCGTCGAGTCGCCCAGAGACGGTCTCAAGAGTGCCGCTCAGCCCGCCGAGCTCGCGTTCGCGCACCTCGCGCAGGAGCCACTCCATGCCCTCCAGCCGCTGCCGGATCTCATCCAGGACGGCTCCCTGCGTGCGCTGCTCGTAAACATGATCCTGGGCGGCACGCGCCAGCAGCTCCCGCATCCTGTCGGAGATGGCGGTCTGGCCGCCTGCCTGCAGAAGGGTGGTGGTGTGGTTGGAGTGGTCCACCGAAAGGCTCCTTCGCTGTCGACGGTCTGCCGCGTGGCGGTGGTATGGGTCCGATGTGCAGATGTAAGAAGGAGAACGCGGCTCACCGCAATAGGGGGGAGAACTCCCGCCCGCCAACCTTAGCCTTTCGATCAAGGTCCGTCATCGGCGAAGGAGAAGATCGCGCTTATGATGGAATCGTCCCGATTTGTCATTCACGCAGGTCGCGGCGGGTGGCAGATCAGGACCGATGGTTTATCCATAATCCTCGTCAGAATGACGACGGCGGATTCTTCACCGGAAAGCCGGAGGTCGCCGCGCAGCCGTTCGATATCCACAGCCGATCCGCGCTTTTTAATGGTGACATTTCCGATTCGGCGAGCCCGCAGCGCCGCTCTGAGCCGTTTGAGTGAGAACGGCAGCGTCTCGTCCACCTCGTACCTCGCGGCCCACGGCGTGTCGACCGGCTCGTCCCCCGAGATGTAGGCGATCATCGGGTCGGCCAGCCAGCCGCCGACCAGTTCGGCCACCTCGCCCACCAGGTGCGCCCGCACGGCGGCCCCGTCCGGCTCGTACACGTACCGCCCCACCGGCCCGGTGGTGGCCTGGACGCCGGTGGCCGTCAGCGTGTGCCCGCCCGGCAGGAGCGTGGCCCGCCTGCCCGGCTCGCCGGCGCCCGTCCAGAGCGCGGCCTCCTTCACCTCGCCCTTGTACGAGACCCACTCGGCCTGCGCCTGCTCGGGGATGAACTCGTACGGGATGCCGGGGGCGACCTTGAGGCAGGCGCGGCGCGCCCGGGAGAGCAGGTCGAGCACCACCGGCCAGGGCGGCGAGTAGGCCATGGGGTCGAACGTGCGGCCCCTGGAGCCGCGCCGCGCCGGGTCGGCGAACAGCACGTCGTGGTCCTCGGGCCGCACCGTCGCGGCGTCGGCCACCCGCACCGTGACGCGGTCGCCCAGGCCGAACGCCTCGGCGTTGGCGCGGGCGACGGCGGCGGTCAGCGGGTCGGCGTCGACGGCGTCGACCGTGCGGCCGTCGCGGGCCAGCGCCAGGAAGTCGCCCCCGATGCCGCAGCAGACGTCGGCGACCCGAGGCCCGGCGCCGGTCTCCGTCAGGCGGCGGGCCCGGTGCTCGGCGACCTCGGCGCGGGTGGACTGCTCCAGGCCGTGCGGGGTGAAGAACATGCGGGCCGCGTCGGCGCCGAACTTGGCGCGGGCCCGCTCGCGCAGCCCCGCCTGGGTGAGCGCCGCCGAGGTGAGCGCGGCGTCGTAGGTGCGGCGCAGCCGGGTGGCGGCCGCGACCGGGTCGGTCCCGGTGAGCTCCTCCGCCTCGGCCAGCGCCCGCAGGCCGCGCGGGGTCAGCAGCTCGGCGAAGGCGTCCAGGTCCACGACGTACGACGGTAGTGCACGTCGTACGGGAGGCCGGAGACCGGTGTCGCGCCGGGCCCTCGCGATCGCCGGCGTGTCGGCGCGTCGCGCGCCAGGGCGGCCCCGGGCCGGAACCCCGCCCGGACCGGGATCCTGGCCGACCTGGCGGAAGGCTCGTCCCCCTGATCGCCCAGAGCGGACGCGTTCGTGTTGACTGTCAAGCCCCTCTTGCATATGTTTCCTGTTGGCACTCTCCCCTTGAGAGTGCCAACTGTGCGACGAGGCAGGTCTGGCACCCGCGACGGCAGGCCCCGCTGGTCGCCTCTTCTGATCATTCAAATCTGAAGGGGAGGTCCGATCGTGACGACCGCCACCAAGGTTCCCGTTAAGCCGCTCGGCGACCGAATCGTGGTTCAGCCGCTTGAGGCAGAGCAGACCACCGCTTCCGGCCTGGTCATCCCTGACACCGCCAAGGAGAAGCCGCAGGAGGGCAAGGTCCTCGCGGTGGGTCCCGGCAACTGGGACGAGGACGGCGACAAGCGGATTCCGCTCGACGTCTCCGAGGGCGACATCGTCCTCTACAGCAAGTACGGCGGCACCGAGGTCAAGTACGGCGGCGAGGAGTACCTCGTGCTCTCCGCCCGCGACGTTCTCGCGATCATCGAGAAGTAAGCCGGTCGTGTCGGGCCCCGGGCGCTCCAAAGGCGGCCGGGGCCTTCGACGCTAGGAGAGGACTCTCAGCAAAATGGCGAAGATCCTGGAGTTCGACGAGGACGCCCGCCGCGCACTTGAGCGCGGAGTCAACGCCCTCGCGGACGCCGTGAAGGTTACCCTCGGCCCGCGTGGCCGCAACGTCGTCATCGACAAGAAGTTCGGTGCTCCGACGATCACGAACGACGGCGTGACCATCGCTCGTGAGATCGAGCTGGAGGACCGCTACGAGAACCTCGGCGCCCAGCTCGCCAAGGAAGTTGCCACCAAGACCAACGACATCGCGGGTGACGGCACCACCACCGCGACCGTCCTGGCCCAGGCCATGGTCCGCGAGGGCCTGCGCAACGTGGCCGCCGGCGCCTCGCCGCTGTCGCTCAAGCGCGGCATCGACAAGGCCGCCAAGGACGTCAGCGACCGGCTCCTCGCCTCGGCCATCGCGGTCGAGGACAAGAAGGCCATCGCCGACGTGGCGACCATCTCCGCCCAGGACGCCAAGATCGGTGACCTGATCGCCGAGGCGTTCGACAAGGTCGGCAAGGACGGCGTGCTGACCGTCGAAGAGTCCAACGCCATGGGCATGGAGCTGGAGTTCACCGAGGGCCTGCAGTTCGACAAGGGTTACCTGTCGGCCTACATGGTGACCGACTCCGAGCGGATGGAGTCCGTCCTGGAGGACGCCTACATCCTGCTCACCCAGGGCAAGGTCTCCTCGATCGCGGACTTCCTGCCGCTGCTGGAGCAGATCGCCCAGACGAAGAAGCCGCTGCTCGTGGTCGCCGAGGACGTCGAGGGCGAAGCCCTGGCCGTCCTGGTCACCAACAAGATCCGCGGCACCTTCACCTCCGTCGCCGTCAAGGCCCCCGGCTTCGGCGACCGCCGCAAGGCGATGCTGCAGGACATGGCCATCCTCACCGGCGGCCAGGTCGTCAGCGAGGAGGTCGGTCTCAAGCTGGAGAACGTCGGCCTCGAGGTGCTCGGCACCGCTCGCCGCATCGTCGTCACCAAGGACGCCACGACCATCGTCGACGGCGCCGGCGACGCGGCCGCCATCGAGGACCGGGTCAAGGAGATCAAGCTCGCGATCGAGCAGTCCGACTCCGACTGGGACCGCGAGAAGCTCCAGGAGCGCCTGGCCAAGCTCGCCGGCGGCGTGTGCGTGCTGCGCGTCGGCGCGGCCACCGAGGTGGAGCTCAAGGAGAAGAAGCACCGCCTCGAGGACGCGATCTCCGCGACGCGCGCCGCGATCGAGGAGGGCATCGTCTCCGGCGGCGGCTCCGCGCTGATCCACGTCGCCAAGGAGCTCGACGACCTCGGCCTGACGGGCGACGAGGCCACCGGCGTCAACATCGTGCGCCGCGCGCTGGTCGAGCCGGCCCGCTGGATCGCCGAGAACGCCGGTCTGGAGGGCTACGTCGTCACGCACAAGGTGGCTGAGCTGCCCGCGCGTCACGGCCTCAACGCGGCCACCGGCGAGTACGGCGACCTGCTCGCGCAGGGCGTCAACGACCCGGTCAAGGTCACCCGCTCGGCGGTGCAGAACGCGGCGTCGATCGCGGGCATGCTGCTGACCACCGAGGCTCTCGTGGTCGACAAGCCCGAGGAGGAGGCCCCGGCCGCCGGCCAGGGGCACGGCCACGGGCACGGTCACTGAGGTTTCCGCCGCACGACGGCCCGCACCGGCTTCCGGTGCGGGCCGTTTTGTGTTTGTAGCGCTATGTCACATTTTTCTGCGAAATATCGTTTATCGCAGTAAACCCGAAGTGGGGGTTAAGCGTCCGCAGTCTGACGAATGTCGTGCCATTTGGCTTATGGGTGAAATAATCTGCCAGGTATTAAGCCTTAGTGTTGTCACTCGATTACTAACGGTTATCGTCGCGTCAATGTGACCAATCCGTAGCCGTTCGCCATGACGACAGGCCGGATCAGGCCGGGCATCATGCCTAACGTGAGCGAGGGAAGCGTCGCCGACGCCAAAATTGGGGTAAGGCTCGCGTCGAGACTTCCGGCACGGACGGATGACTCCGACCTAAGAGAACTGACGAGCCTCGCCGTGCAGGGAGATCGCAGTGCGATCGAATCCTTGCTCGGCGAGTTGCGTCCGATGGTGGTGCGCTATTGCCGCGCCAGGCTGGGCAGGGTTTCTGGGCAATATCACATTGCCGATGACGTGGCCCAGGAGGTGTGCATCGCGGTCCTGTCCGCGCTGCCGCGATACCGCGACATGGGACGGCCGTTCGCGTCGTTCGTCTTCGGGATCGCCTCGCACAAGGTGGCCGACGCGCTGCGGAGTTCCGTGCGCTCGGCCGTGCCGACGCAGGATCTCCCCGACGGGCCCGACGACGGGCCGGGGCCGGAGGAGACCGTCGTCCGCTACATCGAGGTCGAGCACGCCCGCAGGCTGCTCGCCCGGCTGCCGCCGAATCAGCGCGAGTTGCTGCTGTTGCGGGTGGTGTCGGGGCTGTCGGCCGAGGAGACCGGTAATGTACTCGGCATGTCACCAGGTGCCGTACGCGTCGCCCAGCACCGGGCGCTGGCCAGGTTGAGGCAGATGGCCGAGCTGGAGTCGGCTTGACCCCTGAGGAAGAGAGCGACGCGCTGCTCGACGCGCTCGCGGCCGGAGAGCTGCCCGACAGCGGCGATCCGGCCGCCCGGGTGCTCGCGGCCCTGGTCGGCGACGTGCTCGATCAGCGCCGTTCCTCGGTGTCGATGACGCCGTCGACGTAGCCTCGCGCATACTCCCAGGTGACGTAGTCGGCCGGATCCGGCTGGAAGGCCGGCTCGTGCATCTGGGGCTGGCCCAGCTCGATCATCTGGCGCAGGTTGCCGCGCAGCAGGTCCCAGTCGAAGAAGTGCTGCTCGCCGCACTCCGGGCAGTCGAGCACCAGGCCCAGCACCCCCTGCTGCTCCAGCAGGGAGCGGAAGACCTCGACGTCGGCCAGGTCGGTGATGGCCTCGTCGCGCTCGGCGGCGGTCAGCGGCTCGGCGTCACCGAGCTCGCCCATCGCAGCGGAAGGGTCGTTGGGGTCGTCCGCGAACGGGTCGCGGGGGACGTCTTCCAGCACCTTCCCACCATATGACCGATGCGGCGCGAGCGGTGGGCATTAGCTGAGCCAGCCGCGCCGTGCGGCCTCCACGCCCGCGTGGAAGCGCGACTGGGCGCCGAGCTCGGTCATCGCGTCGGCGAACCGCGCCCGTACGGTGCGCACCGACAGGCCGAGCTGACGGGCGATGGAGTCGTCGCACAGGCCCTGCGCGGCCAGCCGCAGGACCTGGGCCATGCCGCTGACGCCGTGCTGCCAGGGCAGCGGTACGGCCCGGCCCCACCACTCCTCGAACAGCGAGCGGAGCAGGCCCGTCACGATGGGGGTCCGCATCAGGTAGAAGTTGTAGGCGTGGTCGGGCAGGTTGCCGCCCCAGGTCGCGGGCAGCCCCGCCATGTCGGAGCCGGCGGTCATGAACCAGCTCGGCACCCGGTCCAGCGTGCGCACCTGGCCGCCGGTCTCGACCAGCCGGGTGAGCTGGTCGCGTACCCCGGGAAGCGGGAGGGTGGCGACGGGCAGCACCGCGCGCACCACGAGCAGCCCCCGGCGCTGGGCGTCGGTCCACGGCTCGGCGAACTTGCTGGCGAAGTCGGTCATCGTCCGCTCGTCCGGGATGGCGGTCAGCAGCGTCATCGGCGGGGACTGGACGGCCATGCCCATGACGCTCTCGTAGAGCACGTCCGCCCCGCTGGCGGACTCGACGGGGAACGGGCCGCTGCGGTGGTCGCGACCGGCGTCGTAGTCGCGGATCAGGCCGCGGATGGAGCCGAGCGCCGAGTCGATCCTGCGGCTCTCCTCGGCGAGCCGGTCCAGCCGCTCGGCCACCAGCCGGCCGAGCGCCGCCGCCGGGTGCCTGGCCAGGTACTCGCCGGACTGCTCGTCCACCACGCCGAGCCTGACCAGGTCGGCGAGCTGGCTGCTGACCTGGTCGACGGGTCCGTCGGTGGCCTCGGCGAGCTCGGTGCGGGTGGCGCGGTGCAGGCGCAGCACCGCGGTGTAGAGGGCCGTTTGGGTGGGATCGAGGCCCAGCGTTTCGAGCGGGTCTGGCATGGTTTGGTGCTCGTTGCGCATGTGTCGGGCTCCGTAGGGGGGAACGCGCGGCGTGCCGCGAGGATAACCCGGCATTCCTTACTTGTCCGCTGGTTGCACCGACTGCCCCGGCTCAGGGTGCAACTTCGTGCAATTGCACGTTTTCACATTGCGCTGTGCCGTTCCGTAACCCAGGCTTAACTCAGCGTCGGCATTCCGTTACGGGGCCCGGCGTCGCCTGCCATCAGGACGCGGAGGGGGGTTCGGTGGCGTGCGCGACGTCTGGCCCGGATGCCGGTGGCCGGGGGATGGGACGGCTCACCGACCGTTCCGTCCCCCGGCTCTTTTGCTGGATGCCGGGAGTACGACGGACCGTGGGGGTCATCGTCCTCCCGGCCTCCGTGCGGTTTGGAGTCAGGCCCTAGACTTGCTGCATCAGCGCAACGGCAGGAGGGGCCGCAGCATGTCCAAGTTCACGCAGACGGGTCTGACCTTCGACGACGTGCTGCTGGTCCCGGCCTATTCCGACCTGCAGCCAGGTGAGGCCGACACCGTCACGCGGCTGTCGCGCCGCATCACGCTGTCGATCCCGCTCGTCTCCGCGGCCATGGACACCGTGACCGAGGCCCGCATGGCCGTCGCGATGGCCAGGCAGGGCGGCATCGGCATCCTGCACCGCAACCTGTCGGTGGAGGAGCAGGCCCAGCAGGTCGACCTGGTCAAACGGTCCGAGGCCGGCATGGTGACCAACCCCGTGACCTGCAGCCCCGACGACACCCTGGCCGACGTCGAGCGGCTGTGCGCCACCTACCGGATCTCCGGGGTGCCCGTCACCGACGGCGCCGGCATCCTCGTCGGCATCGTCACCAACCGCGACATGCGCTTCGAGACCGACCAGGCGCGGCCGGTGCGCGAGGTCATGACCAAGATGCCGCTCGTCACCGCCCCGGTGGGGGTCTCGCGTGACGACGCCTACGCGCTGCTCCGCAAGAACAAGATCGAGAAGCTGCCCCTGGTCGACCCCGACGGCAGGCTGCGCGGCCTGATCACGGTCAAAGACTTCACCAAGAGCGAGCAATACCCGCTGGCCACCAAGGACGCCGACGGCCGCCTGGTGGTCGGCGCGGCCGTGGGCGTCGGCGGCGACGCCGAGGTGCGCGCCAAGGCGCTCATCGAGGCGGGCGTCGACACCATCGTGGTCGACGTCGCGCACGGCCACTCCAAGGGCCTGGCCGACATGATCGCCAAGGTCAAGGCCAACAGCAAGATCGACGTCATCGGCGGCAACATCGCCACCAGGGCCGGCGCCCAGATGCTCGTCGACGCGGGCGCCGACGCGGTCAAGGTGGGCGTCGGCCCCGGCTCGATCTGCACCACCCGGGTCGTCGCCGGGGTGGGCGCGCCGCAGGTCACCGCCATCCACGAGGCGTCACTGGCCTGCGCCCCCGCGGGCGTGCCGGTGATCGGCGACGGCGGCCTGCAATACTCCGGCGACATCGTCAAGGCCATCGCGGCCGGCGCCGACACCGTCATGCTCGGCTCCCTGCTGGCCGGCTGCGAGGAGTCGCCCGGCGAGCTGATCTTCATCAACGGCAAGCAGTTCAAGTCCTACCGGGGCATGGGCTCGCTCGGCGCGGTGCGCAACCGCGAGCGCGGCGGCACCTCCTTCAGCAAGGACCGCTACGCCCAGGCCGAGGTCGGCGGCGAGGACAAGTACATCCCGGAGGGCATCGAGGGCCAGGTCCCCTACCGCGGCCCCGTCGCGGCGGTCGCCCACCAGCTCGTCGGCGGCCTGCGTCAGGGCATGTGGTACGCCGGCTGCCGCACCATCCCCCAGATGCACACCGACTGCGAGCTCATGCCGATCACGGCAGCGGGCCTCAAGGAGAGCCATCCCCACGACATCCAGATGACCGTGGAAGCTCCGAACTATCACAGAAGGTAAAACCGCATGACTCAGCAGGTGGAGATCGGCCGGGGCAAGGCAGGCCGCCGGGCTTACTCGCTCGACGAGATCGGCCTCGTCCCGTCGCGGCGCACCCGCGACCCGGAAGAGGTCTCGATCGCCTGGCAGATCGACGCGTACCGGTTCGAACTGCCCGTCGTCGTCGCGCCCATGGACAGCGTCGTCTCACCCGCCACCGCGATCGAGATCGGCCGGCTCGGCGGGCTCGCGCCGCTCGACCTCGAAGGGCTGTGGACCCGCTACGAGGACCCGTCCCCGCTGCTGGAGGAGTGCGCCTCCCTCGACGCCGAGGCGGCCACCCGCAGACTCCAGGAGATCTACACGGCGCCGATCAAGGAAGAGCTGATCGGCCGTCGCATCGAGGAGATCCGCGCCTCCGGTGTGACCACCGCCGTCCGGCTGTCGCCGCAGCGCACCGTGCAGTACCACAAGGCGGTCATCGACGCCGGGGTCGACATGTTCGTCATCCGGGGCACCACCGTCTCGGCCGAGCACGTGTCCGGGCGGGCCGAGCCGCTCAACCTCAAGCAGTTCATCTACGAGCTCGACGTCCCGGTGATCGTGGGCGGCTGCGCCACCTACACGGCGGCGCTGCACCTGATGCGCACCGGCGCGGCCGGCGTGCTGGTCGGCTTCGGCGGCGGCGCCTCCCACACCACCCGCAACGTGCTCGGCGTCGCCGTGCCGATGGCCACCGCCATCTCCGACGTGGCCGCCGCCCGCCGCGACTACATGGACGAGTCCGGCGGCCGCTACGTGCACGTGATCGCCGACGGCGGCATGGGCACCTCCGGCGACATCGCCAAGGCCATCGCCTGCGGCGCCGACGCCGTCATGGTGGGCTCCCCGCTGGCCCGCGCCGCCGAGGCGCCCGGCCACGGCTTCCACTGGGGCTCCGAGGCGCACCACCCCGACCTGCCGCGCGGCCGCCGGGTCGAGTTCGGCACGGTGGGCACGCTGGAGCAGATTCTGCACGGCCCGTCCAGCGTCGCCGACGGCTCGATGAACCTGATGGGCGCGCTCAAGCGGACGATGGCGTCCACCGGTTACTCCGACATCAAGGAGTTCCAGCGCGTCGAGGTCGTCGTCGCGCCCATCCAGCGCTGAGCCTGAGAGTGGGAAAACCTCCACCGTGTGGGAAGAATCTTCCACAAGGTGGAGGATTCTCCACCCGGTGTGGCCGCGCCGGTCGTGCATGATCGCGAAGCTTGCACTCGGGGCGGTCCCTGCCTGGTGGGAGCAGGCGAGGGCCGCCCCGGCGCGTTCAGCCGAGCACCCTCGTCGATTCGTCCAGCCACACCCGCTGCTCCTCGGGGGTGACCGTCATGCCGAACCGGTCGTGGCCGGGCTCTCCCCAGCTCACCCAGGTGAAATAGGCGTTGACCGCCTCCGCCCAGACATCCCGGTCGCCGAACCGGTAGACTTCGAAGTCGTCCCGATCCGGCTGCCAGCTCGCGGCCGCCCACTCGTCCGGCCCGCCGATCACCCACATCCGGTAGAAGTCGTCCTCCTGGTAGACGCTGGTGCGCAGTCCGGTGAGCGCGGCGATGGCCAGATCCGCCCCGAGGGGGGCATAGGCCAACGTGCGCGGATCGACCGCGGTCCGGAACTCAAGCGCGTCCTCGGGCCGCACGGGTCCGGGGTCGGCGGGGCGCTGGGAGCGCATCATCATGTACAGCGCGCCGCCCGAGAAGCGGCCGACCGCCGTGCCGTCCGGCATGACCGTCAGGCGCAGCGCGTGTCCCGAGCCGAAGCCGGGGCAGTAGGGCGCGACGATCAGCCCGCCCGGCCGCGTCTGCTCGATCCACGTGTAAGGAACTTTCTGGATCCCGCAGGTGACGTGGACGCGATCGTACGGGGCTCGCTCCGGGCAGCCGTCCGCCCCGTCGCCGACGATCAGGTGCGGGCCGTCGCCCAGCCGTTCGGCGGCGCGCGCGGCCACTGCCGGGTCGATCTCGATGCTCGTCACGTTCGACGCGCCGACCAGATGTGACAGCAGAGCCGCAGTCCATCCGGTGCCGGTGCCGACCTCCAGCACCCGGTTGCCGGGAGCGGTGTCCAGCAGGTTCAGCAGGTGCGCGACCGTGACGGGCGCCGAGCACGACGAGGTGTAGTCGCCCTTCGCCGTCCGGATGTCGCCGCGTCCGTCGTCGAACTGCGTGACGATGGCGAACCGGGAGTGGACGGCCCGCCACCACGCGTCCGGGTCGGCCTCCCGGTCGATCACCCGGGGCGGGCCCTCGAATTCGGGGACCAGCAGGGCCACGTCGGGCACGAACCGGTGCCGCGGCACCGCCTCGATCGCCCGCAGCACGGAACTCAGCACGTCGCCCAGGTCGTCCAGGTAGGCGACGTCGGCCGTGGCGGTCACTTCTTGCCGGGGTCGGGCTCGAACGGCTTGAGTTCGGGGCTGTTCGGGTCTTCATGCTTGGCCACGGGGACCTCCTGTGTCCGGATGCTTACGAGGCGTGATCGTAAGGACGCGGAGAGGGCTCGGCAATGGATTCACCTGAGATCGCCCAAGCGGCCGGGTGGAGGACCGTGCGCCTCGGTGGAAAATCCTCACCCCGCGGGGAAAGTCAGGGTCGCACGGCGCGGACGTAATACAGCAGCGACGGCAAAGGTCCTTCCGACTCCACCCGGAAGCCCGCGTCCGGGATCAGGGTGCCCAGCAGTTCCTGCGGGGTGTGCGCCATGGCGGGGCCGGACAGCAAGCCCATGAGGCGCTTGAGCAGCGGGTTCTCCGGCGGCCTGAACTCGGCGACGAGCAGCCGGCCGCCGGGGCGCAGCACGCGGGACATCTCGCGCAACGCCGCCGGCCGGGCCTCGGACGGGATGTGGTGGACGGCCAGCGTGGAGACGACCGCGTCGAAGGAGCCGTCGGGGAAGGGCAGGTCCTGTCCCTCGGCGACGACGTACTCACAGTTGGCCGGGGCCCGGTCGCGGGCGTAGTCGATCATCGCAGGGGAGGGGTCCACGCCGGTGATCCGGCCGGTGGGGCCGGCGACGGGTGACAGGATGCGGCTGAGATAGCCGGTGCCGCATCCG
Source organism: Nonomuraea sp. SBT364 (assembly GCF_001083785.1). Taxonomy (GTDB): domain Bacteria; phylum Actinomycetota; class Actinomycetes; order Streptosporangiales; family Streptosporangiaceae; genus Nonomuraea. The sequence continues at coordinate 48,740 of NZ_LAVL01000024.1, read as the reverse complement.
ACGTCGAGGATCCGGTCGCCGGGCCGGGGCTTGACCTGGGTGGCGATGCGGGTGAAGGCGGCGCGGCGGCCACCGGGGTAGCCGAGTGTGGCGACGATCTCGTAGGCGCGCGGGTGGTCGATGGTGCCGCCCGCGTCGGCGTGCTCGGCGTGGTCGTGCAGGAGCCTGCCCAATCCCATGGCGACCTTTCTCGTGACGGAACAACAGGTTCGGTATTGAATGGTGCGATCACCGGGCGGACGAGTCAACGAACAGATCGCCGGGCCCGCCCATGTCGTCCTGCTGCCCGATCCGAAGGACTTCTCTCCGGGGCGGACGGAGGTCAGGGGCGGAACAGGCGCCAGAACGACAGGGCCAGCTCGGCGGCCGGGGTGGTGCGCGGGCCGGTCACCCAGTGGGCGATCACGCCGACCAGCGCGCCCGACAGGTAGGCGGCGTGCACGTCGGGCGGCACGTCGTCGAAGCCGGGCGGACGCGCGCCCCCCGCGAAGCGGGCCGACAGCTCGCCGGTGAGGCGTTCGCGGAGCCGGGCGGTGCAGCGGGGGCTGCCGAGCAGCCAGGCGTAGCGGGCGGCGCCTGCGGAGACGTGCGCGAACAGGGCGGTGAGCGGCTCGGGGGCGCGGTCGCGGGGCGCGTCGAGGGGGCAGAGCGCGGCGGCGCGGGCGACCTCGGCGACCGCGTCCTCCAGCGCGTCGGCGGCCAGCGTGTCGACGTCGGGGTAGTGCAGGTAGACGGTGGCCCGGTTGACCTCGGCGCGCTTGGCGACCTCGGAGATCGTGATCGAGCCCAGTTCGCGCTCGGCCGCCAGGTCGAGGAGGGCGGCGTGCAGCCTGGCCCGGGTGCGCTGGGCGCGCGGGTCGTCGGGGTTCATGCCACGACTATACGACATATGTTGCTTAATTGACACTTGTCGCATAGTCTCGGCGTCATGCGAATCGAGATCTGGGCCGACGTGGTCTGCGGCTGGGCCTACATCGGCAAGCGGCGTGTGGAGAGGGCCGTCGAAGGGCTGGACGCCGAGGTGGTCTGGCGGCCGTTCCGGATCGACCCGACGGCGCCCGCCCGGGCGATCCCGCACGAGGAGGCCATGGCCGACCCCATGGTGGACGAGGCGCTGGCGCGGTGCGCCCCCGGCCTCACCCCGGGGGAGAACCGGGTGCGGATGTCGCTGATCGCCGCCGAGGAAGGCTTCGGCTGGCGCTGGGGCGCGGCGTGGCGGGCCAGCAGCCACGACGCGCACCGGCTGATCGCGCTCGCCGAGCAGCACGGTGCCGACCAGGACGCCGTGGCCGAGCTGGTGATGAAGGCGCACTTCATCGACGGCCTCGACATCAGCGACCGCCCGGTCCTGCACCGGATCGCCGCCGAGGCGGGCTTCCCCGAGGGGGCCGCGCTGCTCGACGACGGGGCCGGGGAGGAGCGCGTACGCGACCTTCTGCTGAGGGGCAAGGCCATGGGCGTCAAGACCTCGCCCACGCTGGTGATCGGCGGCCGGGCGCTGGCCGGGGCGCAGTCGCCGGAGGTGATCAGGGAGTTCGCGCTGGGCGGCGGCGGCCCGGAGCGGCGGCTGCCCGAGGAGGTCGAGCGCTTCCGCCACGCCGAGTCGCTGCTGGACCAGCGTGACCCGCTGGGCGCGCTGGTGATGCTGGGGCCGCTGTTCGGCGAGCACGGCGGCGACCGCAACGTGCTCATGCTGGCGGGGCGGGCCTACTACGCCTCGGCGCAGCTCGGGCGGGCCCGCGCCACGCTGGAGCGTCTGGTGGAGCTGTCGCCCGACGACGCGTACGCGCACCAGTTGCTGGGGCGGACACTCCAGCGGCAGGGGCGTCACGACGAGGCCGCGCCCCACCTGAGCCTGGCGGGCGCCATGGTGCCCGACTACGCCTGACCACCTAGCATGCGTAGATGGCCGATCTTCAGGGGACGCACGCGGTCGAGGTGCGGGGCGACGTCGTCAGCAAGCGCTACAAGGAGGAGAAGCCGGGCGCGGCCGAGCGCGAGTGGCGGGCGCTGACGCTGCTCGCCCGCTACGCGCCGGGGCTCGCCCCCCGGCCGATCTCCAACGAGGGCGGCGTGATCATGTCCCGCATCGACGGGGTGCCGCTGCGCGGCCTGGCCGACGCCCCCGCGCTGGCCGCCGCGCTGGCCCGGGCGGTCGCGGAGCTGCACGCCGCCGTCCCGCCGCAGGTGCTCGCCGAGGTCCCGGTCCGCAACTGGGGCCCGGCGGCGCTGGCCGAACAGGTCAGTCAGTGGTGTGCGCGATGGCCGGGCAGGGACCCGCTGGCCGACCGCGCGGTCAGGGAGGGCGGCCGGTGGCTGGAGCGGTGGCGGCCACGCGAGGGCGACCTGCCGCCGGTGCTCGGCGCCGGTGACGGCAACCTGGCCAACTTCCTGTGGGACGGCGAGCGGGTGCGGATCGTCGACTTCGAGGACTCCGGCCGCAGCGACCGGGCCTACGAGCTGTCGGAGCTGTCCCAGCACGTCTCGATGTGGGTGGACGGCGAGATCGACGTGCTGAGCCACGTCGAGCTGACCGCCGCCGAGCGGGCCAGGCTGCGCGAATGCACCAGGCTGCACGCGCTCACCTGGCTGTTCCTGCTGTCGGGGGAGGGCCCGCGCAACCCGCCCGGCACCTTCGGCCGCCAGGTCGAGCGGGTCCTCGCCGTGCTGGAGGCGCCGGCCTGAGAGCTCAGCCCGTGAGCACGCCGAGCAGGTGACTCACCTCGCGGGACACCGCGTCGCGGCCGGCCTTGACGTACTTGCGCGGGTCGACGACCTTGCCGTCGTGTTCCAGGTAGTCGCGGATCGCGCCGGTGAACGCCTTGTTCAGGTGGGTGGCGATGTTGACCTTCTTCATGCCCTGCCGCACGGCCTCGCGGAGGGTCTCGTCGGGCACGCCCGAGGAGCCGTGCAGCACCAGCGGCACGGACAGGGCGGCCCGCAGTTCGGCGATGAGGCCCAGGTCGAGCACGGCGTCCTTGGTGGTCATCGCGTGGGAGGTGCCGACGGCCACGGCGAGCGCGTCGACGCCGGTCCTGGTCACGTAGTCGGCCGCCTCGTGCGGCTTGGTGCGGGCGCCGGGGGCGTGCACGCCGTCCTTGCCGCCGACCTCGCCCAGCTCGGCCTCCACCCAGACGCCGCGCTCGTGGCACCAGGCGGTCACCTCGGCGGTGGTGGTCACGTTGGCCTCGTCGGGCAGCGCGGACGCGTCGTACATCACCGAGCCGATCCCGAGGGTGACGGCCTCCTCGACGAGGGCGCGGTCGGTGGCGTGGTCGAGGTGCACCGCGACCGGGACCTCCGCGCGGCGGGCGACCGCGAGCGAGGCGAGCGCGATGGGCTCCAGCGCGCCGTGGTAGCGGACGCAGTTCTCGCTGATCTGGAGCACCACCGGCAGGCCGAGGGCCTCCGCGCCCGCGACGATGGCGGTGGCGTGCTCCAGCTGGATGACGTTGAACGCGCCCACCCCGGCGGGTGACTCGCGGACGATGTCGCCGATTCCGGCGAGCGGCATGACGGGCTCCTTCTACAGGATCTCGATGAGGGGGTGGACGTCGGTGTAGACGTCGCGGTCGAAGTCGCCGGCGAGTGGCGCGGCCACGGCCGCGGCGCCCAGCGCCGCCGCCCGCCTGAGCCGGTCGTGCCACGGTGACCGCTCCACCAGGCCCAGCGCGAGCCCGGCCACCAGCGCGTCGCCGGCCCCGGTGGGGTTGCCGTCGACCTTGTACGGCATGCGCGCCCGCAGGACTCCTTCGGCGGTGACCGCCAGCAGGCCGTCGGCGCCCATGGAGACGACGACGGCCTCGGCGCCCCGGTCGCGCAGCGCCTCGGCGCCCTGCTCGGGGGTGCCGTGCGGGACGGCCCTGGCCAGTTCCTCGGCGTTGGGCTTGACGACCGCGGGCCGGCCGAGGGGCGCGTGCCTGAGCGGCTCCCCGTCGGCGTCGACGATCGCCGGCACGTCCCGGGCCGCGGCGACGGCGGCCAGCGTGGCGTACATGTCCGCGGGAACGCCCCGCGGCAGGCTCCCCGAGATGACCACCGCCCGCGCGCCGTCGAGCAGCGACTCATAATGAGCCAGGAAATTTCCTACCTCGTCCTCGGTGACCGGCGGGCCCGGCTCGTTGAACAGGGTGGCGCCGGAAGGCTGCGACACCACCAGCGTGGTGCGGGACTCGCCGGCGATCGGCGCCAGCGCGGCGGGCAGCCCGGCCGCGCGCAGGTCGGCCTCGATCGCGCGGCCGGTCGGGCCGCCGGCCAGGCCGGTGACCAGCACGTCCTGACCGAGCGCGGACAGGACGCGGGCCACGTTGACGCCCTTGCCGCCCGCCCGCCGGTGCACGGCGGTCACCCGGTTGACGCCGTCCCACTGGACGGCGGGCACCTGGTAGGTCACGTCGAGGGCGGCGTTGAGCGTCACGGTGAGGATCATCAGGGCTCCGTGATCCAGTCGCCGCGCTTCATCACCCCGGCCACCTCCAGCTCATCCGTCAGCACCACCAGGTCGGCCGACTTGCCGACGGCGATCGAGCCGACGCGGTCGGCCAGGCCGAGCACCCGCGCCGGGGTCAGCGAGGCGATCTGCGCCGCGTCGGGCAGCGACAGCCCCATCTCCCGCACGGCCCGCCGGAAGGCCACGTCCATGGTCAGCGTGGAGCCCGCGATCGAGCCGCCCTCGACCAGCCGGGCGACGCCGTCGACGACGCGCACGGCCATCGACCCGAGCGGGTATTCGCCGTCGCTCAGCCCGGTGGCCATCATCGCGTCGGTGATCAGCGCCGTGCGTCCCGGCCCGGCCACCTCGCAGGCCAGCCTGAGCATCGCCGTATGCACGTGGACGCCGTCGTTGACCAGCTCGACCGTGACCCGCTCGTCCTCCAGCAGGGCCGCGATCGGGCCCGGGTCGCGGTGGCCGAGCTGCGGCATCGCGTTGTAGAGATGGGTGGCGACGGTGACGCCGGCCTCGATGGTCTCGCGGGCCAGGTCGTAGTCGGCGCTGGTGTGGCCCAGCGCGGCGATCACGCCCTCGGAGACGGCCAGCCTGATCGTGTCGAGTGCGCCGGGCAGCTCGCCGGCGATCGTCAGCATGCGTACGTGCCCGCGCCCGGCCTTGACCAGCCCGGCGAACTCCTGCGGCGACGGCTCGCGCAGCAGCGCGGGGTTGTGCGCGCCGCAGCGCGCCTTGGCGATGTACGGGCCTTCGAAGTGGATGCCGGCCAGCAGGCCGTCGTCGCACAGCTCGGCCAGCGACGCGGCGGCCCGGGTCAGCCGGTCGAGTGAGTCGGTGACCAGGCTGGCCACCAGGGTCGTGGTGCCGTGACGCTCGTGCAGCGCCACGGCGTCACGCGCCTTGTCCTGCTCGCCGGACGGGAACGACCCGCCCGCGCCGCCGTGGTTGTGCATGTCGACGAAGCCGGGCACCACGTGCCGCCCGCCCAGGCTGTGACCCGGGCGGGGGGCGCTGCCGTGGCCCACGTGCGTGATGCGGCCGTCTTCGATGGTCAGCCACCCCTCGTGCACTCCCTCGGGGGTCACGATGCGGGCGTCGGCGAGAGTAAGGCTCATGAAGAAAGGATCACAGATCGCGTGAGGTGCATGGGCTCGTCGGGGTTCAGTCCTCGGGCGAACGCGCGGGCGACCGCGACCCGCTGGGCCCGGATCAGCTCGGCCATCGGGTCCAGCCCGCTCTCCACGAACGTGCCGCCGGTGGCCTCGACCTGTTCGAGCAGGCCCTCGGGGGCGGTGCCGAGCATCCAGGTGACGCGGCCGGGCCCGGCGATGCTGATCGGGCCGTGACGGTATTCCATCGCCGGGTACGCCTCGGTCCACGAGCGGGACGCCTCGCGCATCTTCAGCGCGGCCTCCTGCGCCAGGCCGACCGACCAGCCGGAGCCCAGGAAGCTGAACTGCTCGGCGGCGACCAGCTCGTCCGGCAGCGGCTCGGCGACGGCCGGCTCGGCGTCGGCGATGGCCTGGCCGAGGTCCTCGCCGAGGCTGGCGCGGAGCAGGGCGAGCTGGGTGGTGGCGAAGCGGGTCTGCACGACGGACCGCTCGTCGGCGTAGTCGAGCACGACGAGCTCGTCAGCGGCGGTCCTGATCGGCGTGTTCGGGTCGGCGGTGATGGCCGTGGACGGGGTGCCGGTCCGGCCGAGCAGGTCGAGCACCTCGGTGGTGGTGCCGGAGCGGGTGAGCGCGAGCACGCGGTCGTAGCTCCGGCCGGCGGGGGCCTCGGAGGCGGCGAACGCGTCGGTCTCGCCCTGCCCGGCGCGCTCGCGCAGGGTCGCGTAGGCCATGGCGATGAACCACGAGGTGCCGCAGCCGACGACGGCGACCCGCTCGCCCGGCCGGGGCAGCGCGCCTGCCGGGACGTCGGCGACGGCACGGCGCCAGCACTCGGGCTGGGACGCGATCTCGGCCTCGGTGTGGGTGGGCAACGCTACCTCCGAATGTTCGTTTCTGCGTTGTTTATAGCAGAATAGAGCACTAATGGACACTGGTGGCTCGGACCTCGTCGCTGTGCCACGCTTGCCCCCTGACGGATCCGGCGAAGGGAGGCTGATCGTGTCCCGTTACGATCGGTGGAACGCGATTCTTGAGCTGCTCAGCCAGGAAGGCCGCCTGACCGTCGAGGAGGCGGCCCAGCAGCTCGACGTCTCCACCGCGACGATCCGCCGCGACTTCGACCAGCTCGCCCAGCAGCAGATGCTCATGCGCACGCGCGGCGGGGCGGTCGCCCAGAGCGTCAGCTACGACCTGCCGCTGCGCTACAAGACGGCCAGGCACGCCGACGAGAAGCAGCGCATCGCGGCCGCCGCCGCCGAACTGGTGCAGCCGGGCGCGGTGGTCGGCATGAACGGCGGCACCACGACCTCCGAGCTGGCCCGCACCCTGGCCACGCAGGCCGCGCTGGAGTCCGGCTTCACGATCGTCACCAACGCGCTCAACATCGCCGCCGAGCTGACCGTGCGCCGGCACGTCAAGATCGTGGTCACGGGCGGGGTGGCCAGGCAGCAGTCCTATGAGCTGATCGGCCCGCTCGCCTCCGGGGTGCTCGACCAGGTGACGATGGACGTGGCATTCCTCGGCGTCGACGGCCTGGACGTGGCGCTGGGCGCCTCGGCGCATCACGAGGGGGAGGCCGCGGTCAACCACCAGCTCATCAGCCGGGCCGCGCAGGTCGTGGTGGTGGCGGATTCCTCGAAAATCGGTAAGAGGGCATTTTCCCGTATTTGCCCCATCGGGCAGATCGACACGCTCGTCACCGACGCCCAGCTGCCCGACGCCGTCACCACCACGCTCACCGAAGCCGGCGTGAAAGTGATCCGCGCCTGAGCACTCCCGCCCTGCGAAGGTGATCGGTGTGTGAGGTGCTCCCGCCCTGCGAAGGTGATCCGTGTGTTAAGGGGTAAGTATGGGATCAATGCAAGCCCATACCCAGGGGGAGTCATGGCGGCCGGAAGGGGTGTGGCCCGGCTCGGGCCCGCCGAGCGGAGCGCGGCGCTGGAGACGATGGCCGGGCGCGAGCTGGACGTGGTCGTGGTCGGCGGCGGCGTGGTCGGTGCGGGCATCGCGCTCGACGCCGCCACACGCGGGCTGGAGGTGGGGCTGGTCGAGGCCCGCGACTTCGCCTCCGGCACCTCCTCACGTTCGTCCAAGCTGATCCACGGCGGTCTGCGCTATCTCGAACAGCTCAACTTCGAGCTGGTCAGGGAGGCGCTGCAGGAGCGCGCGCTGCTGCTCCAGCGGATCGCCCCGCACCTGGTGCGGCCGGTGCCGTTCCTGTTCCCGATGACCCATCTGGGCTGGGAGCGCCCGTACGTGGGCGCGGGGGTGGCGCTCTACGACACGCTGGGGTTCGCCTCCGGGCTGACCAGGGGCGTGCCGGGGCACCGGCACCTGTCCAGGAGCCGGGCGCTGCGGCTGGCACCGGCGCTCAAGCGCACCGCGTTCACCGGCGCCGTGCAGTACTGGGACGCGCAGGTCGACGACGCCCGTTACGTGATGACCATGCTCCGCACCGCCGCCACCTACGGCGCCCAGGTGGCGCCGCGGGCCCAGGCCGTCGGCTTCCTGCGCGAGGGCGAGCGGGTCACCGGGGTGCGGGTGCGCGACCTGGAGAGCGGCGACGAGCTCGACGTGCGGGCGCAGCAGGTGGTCAACGCCACCGGCGTGTGGACCGACGACATCCAGGAGCTGGTGGGCGGGCGCGGGCAGATTCACGTGCGCGCGTCCAAGGGCATCCATCTGGTGGTGCCGCGTGACCGCATCCACTCCCTGACGGGGCTCATCCTGCGTACGGAGAAGTCCGTGCTCTTCGTGATCCCGTGGGGCCGGCACTGGATCATCGGCACCACCGACACCGAGTGGACCCTGGACAAGGCGCACCCGGCGGCCTCCCGGGCCGACATCGACTACCTGCTCGACCACGTCAACGAGGTCTTGTCCGTACCGCTGACCAGGGACGACGTGGAGGGCGTCTACGCGGGGCTGCGGCCGCTGCTGTCCGGCGAGTCGGACGAGACGTCCAAGCTGTCGCGCGAGCACGTGGTGGCGCACCCGGTGCCGGGGCTGGTGATGATCGCCGGAGGCAAGTACACGACCTACCGCGTCATGGCCAAGGACGCCGTCGACGCCGTGGCGCACGGGCTCGACCAGCGGGTGCCGCGCTCGTGCACGGACCGGATCCCGCTGGCCGGGGCCGAGGGCTACCAGGCGCTGTGGAACGCCAGGCATCGGCTGGCGCACCAGTCCGGGCTGCACGTGGCCAGGATCGAGCACCTGCTGCAGCGCTACGGCTCGCTCATCGACGAGGTGCTGGAGCTGATCGACGACGACCCGTCGCTGGCCCGGCCGCTGGCGGGGGCCGACGACTACCTGCGCGCCGAGGTGGTGTACGCCGCCACCCACGAGGGCGCCCGGCATCTCAACGACGTGCTGACACGCCGTACGCACATCTCGATCGAGACCTTCCACCGCGGCCAGGCCGTCGCGCAGGAGGCCGCCGAGCTGCTCGCCGGGCCGCTGGGCTGGGACGGCGAGCAGGTCAAGCGGGAGGTCGAGTACTTCACCAAGCGGGTCGAGGCCGAGCGGCTGTCGCAGGAGCAGGACACCGACCACGCGGCCGACGCCATCAGGCTGGGCGCGCCCGAGATCGTGCCGGTGGCCGCGCCCGAGCGGTCATGACTCCAGCGGGATCCAGGCCTGCTCGGCCAGCGTGGCGGCGTCGTTGACCTGGACTCCCGTGTAGGAGAACGTCCAGACGGCGTCACCGATGATCATCGAGCGCTGGATGCCCGGCTGGTAGGACTCGCCGCGCGGCGCCGGGTGCTCGATCAAGCCGACCTTGGCGATCTCGGCATCGGTGATCCGCAGAACCATCGCGCCCGTCCGCTGGCTGCGCTCGGTGTAGCTGTTGAGCGGGATGACCGCGGTGCCGGTCTTGGGCCAGTAGAGGAACGCGTGCGGGTCCCACTCGGCCTCGGAGCCGGAGTTCTCCTGGAAGAACTGCGACAGCCTGCCGGGCTTCGCCGGGTCGCTGACGTCGAAGAGGGAGACCTGGGTGCCCCGGGTGCGGCCCTCCTCGCTGGCCTCCTGGCCGATGCCGATCAGCCGCCCGTCGCCCGCCGGGTGCAGGTACGCCGAGTAGCCGGTGATCTTCAGTTCGCCGGTGACCCTGGGGGCGGCCGGGTCGCGCAGGTCCAGCGTGTAGAGCGGGTCCACCTGGCGGAAGGTGACGACGTAGCCGACCGGGCCGATGAACCTGACCGAGTAGATGCGCTCGCCCTCGCCCAGCCCGCCGACCTTGCCGACCTCGGCCAAGGTGGCGGCGTCGAGCACGTGCACGCTGCTGGAGCTGGTCTTGGCGTCGACGGAGTTGAGCGTGGTGGCCACGCGCAGGTGGCCCTCGTGCTCGGAGAGCGAATACTGGTTGAGCAGCCGGCCGGGCACCTTGCCCGAGGCCACGTACGCGGGGGCGCCGGAGCCGCCGATGTCGAACCGGTGCACCTCCGTCTCCTCCGGCGGGAGCTTCGGCTCCCGGGGCGTCGGCTCCTTGGCCGGCGGCACCGGGGTGTCGCTGATGGCGATCCCGACGGGCATCCACCAGCGCGGGTTGCTGGCCACGTACAGGCTCTGGCCGGTGCCGTACACGATGTCGCCGTCGGCGGCCAGGCTGATCGGGTCGGTGCCCTCGGCGGTGAGCCCCCGTGCGAGGTCGAGCGTGTGCACGGTCAGCAGCGAGGTGCCGGTGTAGTCGGCGGGGTGGCTGACCCGCTCGCAGGGGACCTGCTTCTTGGTCGTGGCGCCCGAGGCGTCGGTGATCTCGATCTCGGGCAGCCAGGCGTCGGCGGGGGCCTGACGGATCGCCTGCTGGTTGACCCTGGTCCGTTCGGCCTCCGGGGTGGTGTCCTTGGGCTGTGGGAAGGTGATGCGGGGCTGGTTGCGGGTGATCAGCCGGACGGTCGAGCCGACCATGCGGGCGTCGACGTGGGAGCCCTCCGGCGTGACCGAGCCGAGGACCTTCGGCTGTCCGGACACGTCCACGAGCACGTAGCGGGTGTCGCCGACGGGGGCGAAGCCGCGGTCCATGACCGGGCTGCCGCCCTGGAACATCACCAGCGCCCGGTCACCGGAGACGAGCAGGCTGCTGGGCGCGTAGCCGCGTTCGCCGTCGGCGGTCAGGTCGACCGAGCCGGTGACCTTCTTGGTGGCGGTGTCGATGACGCGCAGGGTGCCGCCGTTGACGGTGAAGACACGGTTTCCGTCGGTCTTGACCAGGTCCGGCTCGTCCACACCGGCTTCGTGCACGTTCGTGGTGGAGTGGTCGGGGGTCTGGGCGACCTTGCTCTCCCGGGCGGTCGCCGCCTGGTCGTCCGCCTTGAACAGCGCGTAGCCCCCGCCGAAGCCCCACGGGCCGACGTTGGCGGCCGCCTTCTCGCGCAGGCCGGCGAGCAGGTCGTCGCAGTCGCTGTAGGCGACCAGGCGGACGGCGCCCAGCTGCGTCTTCTGGACGGCGGGCGGGTCGGCCGGGGCGGGGGTCGTGCAGGCGGCCAGGGCCGTCGCGAGGGCCGCGACGGCGACGGCCGGGCGGATCGGCGTCTTCATGTCCTACTTCACGGATCGCGCGCCCGGCCGGTTCACGGGTCAACGCGGATTGAAGGTGTAGATCGGGCTGAAGTCCACGTCGTCGGTGATGTCGAGCAGTTTGCGCACCAGCTTGCCGCGGAAGTCGACCACCTGGACCGTGTCCTTGGTCTCGTTGTCCTGCTCCCAGCAGTAGAGGTGGGTCTCGTCGTACCAGCCGAGCACCTTGTCGCAGTCGGAGGTGAAGGTGCGCAGGCGCTTGCCGGTCCGGGAGTCCCAGACGCAGTGGTCGCCGTCGCCGCCGTTGGGACAGTTGGTGACGAACGCCGCGCCCGACGGGGAGAACATCGCCGACGTGCCCGACGCCGGCGCACCGATGCCGGGCGCGTCGCGGACCTTCTCACCGGCGGCGTCGTAGAAGCGCAGGCCCTTGTTCTTGCCGCCGTAGACGTTGACCGCGCCCTGCTCCTCGGCGTCCCAGCCGAAGCCGGTCTCCTGTACCTGCTTGTCACGCACCAGCGAGATCTTGGGAACGCGGTATTTAACGTCGATGACGGCGAATCCGATGTAGTACCACTCGTCGTCCTTCTCCTCCTCGATGTTGAGCAGGAGCTTGGTGCCGTCCTGCGACCACGACCGGATCGTGCTCTCCAGCGGCGCCTTCACCGTCGTGACCGTGTTCTTCTCGCCCGTCCGCTGGTCGATGATGTCGATGAAGTCGTAGTCGTCGGAGTCGAACTCCTTGCCGCGGGCGGCCAGGAAACGGCCGTCGGGCGAGACCATCGACTCCTTGTTGCGCGGATACTTGGTGAACTTCCCGCGCAGCGACTTCCTGGCGTAGTCCGTCCACTCCTTGCCCGACTCGTTGTAGACCTCGTACGAGGTGAGCGTGATCGCGTCGGACGGGTGCTCGTAGAGTGTCGCCGAGGCGCCGGGGAGCGCCCTGGCCGTGCCCTTGGGCGGGACCTCGGTGGTGGTGGGCGTCGGCCTCGCGGTCGGTGTGGAGCTGGACCGGGTGGGCGATGGCGAGTGCGACTGCGTCGCGACGGCCGGGGTCTTGTCGAGCCGGATGATCGTCACCACCCCGGCCAGCAGCAGCAACGCGCAGCCCACCGTCACGCCCATGATCAGCGACGTCCTGGGCGAGCGCTTGGGCGGCCGCGCCGGCACGTAGGGCTGCTGCGGATACCCGCTGGGAGCGGTCGGCGGCTGATACTGGGCCGGCGAGGCCCACGGCGGAGCCGGTACAGCGGCAGGCGCAGAGGAAGGCGCAGCGGCAGGTACAGCGGCCGCCGAGCCCTGCGCGAGGATGCCGGAGCCCGGCGCCATCGGCCGCTGCAGCAGCCGCATGATCACCTGCTCGGCGCTGGGCCGCTGCGCCGGGTCCTTGCTCAGGCAGGCCATCACGACCTCGCGCAGCGACCCGTCGAGCTCGATGACGTCGGGCGGCTGGTTGAGCACCCGGTTGATCACCGCCGGCATGGTGTCGCTGCCGAACGGGGCCCGCCCGGAGGCCGCGTAGACCATCGTGCCGGCCCACGAGAACATGTCGGCCGCCGGCCCCACCTGGTGCCCCAGGATCTGCTCGGGCGGCATGTACGCCGGCGTGCCGACCGGCATGCTGCTGATCGTGGAGGTCGCGTCGAGCGCCCGCGCGATGCCGAAGTCGATCACCCGAGGCCCGTCGGCGCCGAGGATGACGTTGGCCGGCTTGAAGTCGCGGTGCACGATCCCGGCCTGGTGGATCGCGGCCAGCGCGGTGGCGGTGCCGATGGCCAGCCGGTGCAGCGTCGACCCGGCGCGCGGCCCCTCCTGCTGGACGATCCGCTGCAGCGACGGGCCCTCGATGAACTCGCTGACGATGTAGGGCCGGTCGTGCTCGACACCGGTGCCCAGCACGGCCGCCGTGCAGAACGGCGCGACCTGCTGCGCCACCTGGACCTCGCGCAGGAACCGCCCGACGCTCACCTCGTCGCCGGCCGACTCGGGGCGCAGCCACTTGACCGCGACCTGGGTGCCGGAAGGCTCTCTGGCCAGGAAGACCTCGCCCTGCCCACCTTCGCCCAGACGGCCTAGCAGCTCCAGCCCGCCGAGCCTGCGCGGGTCTCCCGGTCTGAGCGGCGCGATGTCTGGCATGACCAAATTCTGTCCCACGTAAGGAACGGGCAAAAACTACCCGTCGGTAGGGTCCCGGAATATCCTTCTGCCATGCACCTGACGACCAGCGGCGGCACCCAGCGGATCACTGCCCCCTTCACCGGTGAGCCACTCGCCGAGCTGTCCCTGTCCGGCGCCGACGACGTGCGGGAGGCGTACCGGCGTGCCAGGGAGGCGCAGGCCGAGTGGGCCGCGCGGCCGGTCGCGGAGCGGGCGCGGCCGTTCCTGCTGCTGCACGACGCCCTGCTGGACCGGCGCGACGAGATCCTCGACCTGCTCCAGGACGAGACCGGCAAGGCCCGCAAGCACGCCTTCGAGGAGGTGCTCGACGTCGCCGGCTGCACGCTCTACTACGCGCGCCGCGCCGCCGGGCTGCTCGCGCCGAGCCGCCGCAAGGGCATCTTCCCCATCGCCACCCGGGTCACCGAGCTGCGCCGGCCCAAGGGCGTGGTCGCCCTGATCACCCCGTGGAACTATCCGCTCGCCCTCGGCGTCACCGACGCGGTGCCCGCGCTGCTGGCCGGCAACGCGCTGGTGCACAAGCCCGACACACAGACCGCGCTGTCCACCCGGTGGGCCGTGGACCTGCTGGTGGAGCTGGGCATGCCGCGCGAGATCTGGCAGATCGTGCTCGGCGAGCCCGCCGACGTCGGCGACGCGCTGTTCGACGGCGCCGACTACGTCGCCTTCACCGGCTCCACGCGCGGCGGCAGGAAGGTCGCCGAGGAGGCGGCCAAGCGGCTCATCGGCTGCTCGCTGGAGCTCGGCGGCAAGAACCCGATGGTGGTGCTCGACGACGCCGACCTGGACCAGGCCGTGCTCGGCGCGGTGCGGGCGTCCTTCGCCAACGCGGGGCAGTTCTGCATGTCGATCGAGCGGATCTACGTGCCCGCGTCCATGTTCGAGGCGTTCGCCTCCCGGTTCGCCAGGCAGGTCGGCAACCTCAAGGTGGGGCCGGGGCGCGACTGGTCGGTCCAGATGGGATCGCTCACCTTCCGGCGGCAGCTCGACGCGGTCACCGCGCACGTGGACGACGCCGTGGCGCGCGGCGCGACCGTGCTGGCCGGCGGCCGGGCCAGGCCCGACCTCGGGCCGCTGTTCTACGAGCCCACCGTGCTCACCGGCGTCACCGAGGACATGGAGCTGTGCCGCAACGAGACGTTCGGCCCGGTGGTCGCGCTCTACCCGTACGGCACCGACGACGAGGCGGCCGAGCTGGCCAACGACACCATCTACGGGCTGAACGCCGCCGTCTGGACCACCGACCCGGCGCGCGGCCGCGCGTTCGCCGCCCGGCTCGACGCGGGCACGGTCAACATCAACGAGGGGTACGGTTCCGCGTACGCCTCCTACGACGCGCCGATGGGCGGGATGAAGGCGTCCGGCCTGGGGCGCAGGCACGGGGCCGAGGGGCTGCTGCGCTACACCGAGGCGCAGACCGTGGCCTCGCAGGCGAGCTGGCTGGGGTTCGAGCCGCCGTTCGACCTGACGTACGAGAAGTGGGCCGACGTGCTGGCGACGACGCTCAAGACGATGAAGCGGCTGCGGCTGAAGTGAGTTTGACTGCGGACGCCGGGCTTTGTTAACCCTGGAAGGGTCTTTTGACTCTTCTTGGGGGTTTCATGGTGTTCAAAAGAACGATGACCGCTTCGCTCGCGGGGGCGGCCGTCCTGGCGCTGCACCTGGCCACGCCCACGGCGGCCGGCGCGGCGGCGTACGGTTGCAGCGGCACGCTGGTCGGGAGCTGGAAGGTGCCGATGAAGGACGCGCTCGACGGCTCCACCTACTACCGCAGTGACGTCAAGCTCTACTACAACGCCCGCACCGGGTGGAACTGTGCCGCCCTGGTCAAGCGCAAGGGCGCCCGCTACGGCGAGAAGACGCCCATGTGGCTGGAGATGTACAACTCTCGCTGGGCCGAGGACAACTGGAAGAACAACTACGACGAGGACCAGGGCCGTTTCAAGTATTACGCGGGCCCCGTCAAGGTCTACGGCAAGGACATCTGCGTGAGCATCCGCGCCCGGCACGGCGACCACACCGGTCCGGGCGACGACTACAACGGCAGGCTCGACCTGACCGGCGTCGCCTGCCGCTAGCTCACAGGGCCTCGATCTCGTCCAGGAGCGAGGTCAGCGTGCGGTCGTCCGTCGCCGGGGACATCACGGTGATCCTCAGGTGGCGTACGCCGCCCAGCTCGGTGGAGCTGAGGTGGAAGGAGCCGTCGCGCATGAGCCGTTCCCGGATGGCCGCCTGGTCGCCGTCGCCGTGACGGAAGCAGACGATGTTGCTCTCCGGCTCGTACGGCACCGTGAAGCCGGGCCGGTCGCGGGCCAGTTCCCAGAACCGGCGCGCCGTGTCGTACCGCCCGGCCACGTACTCGCCGAGGCCGCGCTCGCCGCGCCAGGCGAGGTTCAGGAAGATCTTCAGCCCGAGCTCCGCCTTGGTGCACTCGACCGTGCGGTTGATGAGGTCGAAGCCCTGGTCGCCGTAGAAGAGGTAGCTGGCCTCCTGCTTGAAGGCGGCGTCCAGGTCGGCCTCGCGCCGCACCAGCACGGCGGCGGCCAGTGACGAGGTGCGCAGCATCTTGTGCGCGTCCCAGATGACCGAGTCGGCCAGCTCGACGCCGTCGAGCAGGTGCGCGTGCCGGTCCGACAGCAGGGCCGAGGCGCCGTGCGCGGCGTCCACGTGGAACCAGACGCCGCGTTCGCTGCACCACGCGCCGATGGCCCGCAGGTCGTCGTGGAGCCCGGTGCCGGTGGCACAGGCGGACGCGACCAGCGCCATCACCCTTTTCCCTGAAATGTCGGGCAGTCTGGCGGGATCGATCCGGCCGAGTCCGTCCGTCTCCAGCGGGATCAGCGACCGCTGCCCGAGCCCGAGGATGGAGACCGCCCGCGCGATCGAGTAGTGCGCCGCCGGCGGGGCCAGGATCACCAGGTCGCCCGGCACGCCGTCGTCCCAGGCGTCCGGCACCGCCCGCGCCCGGGCCGCCAGCAGGGCGGTCAGGTTCGCCAGCGAACCGCCGTGCGTCAGCACCCCGCCGCCCGCCGCGAAGCCCACCTTGCCCAGCATCCACCGCAAGACCTCGAACTCGACCGTGGCAGCCGCCGCCCCCATCTCGTAGACGGCCATCGGGTTGTTCGTGGCGCCGTGCACGAAATCGGCGAGCGCGGCCGGGAAGTCCGGCGAGGCGGTCTGGTGGGCGAGAAAGCCGGGATGGTGCAGCCTGGTGCCCTCCTCCAGGAACGTCCGCAGGAAGTCGCGGTAGGTGCCCGGCGTCAGGCCGCCCTTCGCGATCAGGTCCCGCAGGCCGAGCCGCTCGGCCAGCTCCCGCGGCGGCGTGCGGCGCAGCACGGGGGCCTCACCTCGCTGGCTGCCGGCCACGTACGCGGCCAGCTCGCCGACGGTGATCCCGGCGGCTTCGGTGAACTCCTCAATGTTCCACATATCTCGGGATATTGATGACTTCGTCGGCGAAAGGCTAGCCTGGCCGAATCGAAGGGCGATAAACATGTATAACGCCGAACTGGATGCGATCGACCTCGCGATCCTCGCCGAGTTGCAGAAGGACGCGCGGCTGCCCAACAAGGACCTCGCCGGGCGGCTCGGCGTGGCGCCTTCCACCGCGCTCGAACGGGTCCGGTCACTGCGCCGCCGGGGGATCATCACCGGGTTCCGCGCCTCCGTCGACCCCGCCCGGCTGGGCCGCCCTCTTCAGGCGCTGTTCGCGCTGCGGGTGCGGCCGCACACCAGTCAGCTCGTGGACCCGCTGCGCTCGTTCGTGCTGGGCCTGCCGGAGACGATCACGCTCTTCCACGTGGCCGGCGCGGAGGACTTCCTGGTGCACGTCGCCGTGGCCGACGCCGACCACCTGCACCGGCTCTGCCTGGAGAAGTTCCTGATCCGGCCGGAGATCGTGCACCTGCACACGACGCTGATCTTCAAGACCGAGCACCAGCCCATCCAGCGGCCGTCCGAAATGTAACACTTATCCCCATGACCCTCCGGATCACGACGCTTGCCGAGCGCCCCGAGTTCGCCGCGACCCTGTGGAACATGGAGAGCTCCTGGCAGGAGTTCATGCTGAACGACCCCATCGCGGACTTCTACTACGGGATCTGCGCCCGCACCTACGCGGACTACGTGCTGGTGGCCGACAGCGAGGACGAGCCGGGCCGGCTGGCGGCGAGGGCCTGCATGGTGCCGTTCGCCGCCGACGGGCTGCCCGACGACGGCTGGGACGGCGCGATCCGGCGCGCCTGGCTGGGCCGCGAGGGCGGCACCACGCCCGACAGGATCTCGGCCCTGGAGATCACCGTCCGGCGCGACCTGCTGGGCACCGGCCTCTCCCCGCTCATGGTCGCCGCCATGCGCGAACATGCCGCCAAGCAGGGCTTCGACGAGCTCGTCGCCCCGGTGCGGCCCAACCAGAAGCACCTCGAACCGCACACCCCCATGGCCGAGTACGCCTTCCGCACCCGCCCCGACGGCCTCCCGCACGACGCCTGGCTACGCGTCCACGTACGCGCGGGCGGGAAGATCGTCAAGGTGGCGCCGCGCTCGATGGTCGTCTCGGGCACGCTCGCCGAGTGGCGCGGCTGGACCGGCGAGCCGTTCGACCGCACGGGCACGATCGAGGTCCCCGGCGCGCTCAGCCCGGTCCACTGCGTGGTGGAGCAGGACTACGCCGTCTACGTCGAGCCCAACGTCTGGGTCAGCCACCCGTTGAGCTGAATCCCGTACGGTCCCGCAGCCGTTCCTGGAACCCGTGGACGTCCAGGCCCTTGGCGGCGGCCCATCCGTCGTCATGGAAGGTCGCCAGATGCCGATCCTGGGCGTCGCCGAGCACCGACACCACCGTCCCGCTCTCGCCCCGGCCGCGCATCCGCTCCACCAGCTCAAGGGCCGCCCAGAGCGCGGTCCCCGACGAGCCGCCGACCGGCAGCCCGGTCACCTCCCGGATGAGCCGCGCCGCGGCCACGCTCGCCGCGTCGGGCACCGGGATGACCAGGTCGACGAGGTCGGGCCGGAACCCGGGCTCGATCCGAGGCCGCCCGATCCCCTCGATCCGCGACGGCATCCCGGTGGCGTAGTCGGGCACGTCCAGCGTCCAGCCGGGGAAATAGGCGGAGTTCTCCGGATCCGCCACGGCCACCCCGGGCCCCTCCTCGGCGTGGTCACGACGCCAGCGGCCCAGGGTCGCCGACGTGGCGCCGGTCCCGGCTCCCACCACCACCCAGTCGGGACGTACCTGGGCGAACAGCTCGGTGGCGAGGTCGTGCTCGACGGCCCGCCCGAACTGGTCGAGGAAGTGCCCCGGCACCTCCCGCGCCGCGTCGTAGATCGCCAGCGGCGGCGTCACGAACCGGCACTCACCGCCGAGCTCCTCCACCGCGCGCGCCCGCTCCGCCGACCGCTTCCCAGGCATGATCGCCACGTACGGCAGGGCGAGCCGCCGGGCGAACCACGCCTGAGCCACGGCGGCGTTGCCCCCCGTGGCCTCGACCACGGTCGTCCCGCTGGAGATCACCCCGTCGAGCACCGCCTGCCGGAACAGCGCCCTGGCATGCCGGTGCCGCAGGCTCCCGGTCGGATGCGCGGACTCGTCCTTGAGCAGCAGCCGGATCCCCGGCGCCCCGACGGGGAACTCGATCAGCGGTGTGGGCGGCCCCGCCTGCAACAGGTCGAGCGCCCGGACATCCCAGCTCACGTCTTCCACCTGCCCTGTCCGCCGAGAGGAAACCGCTCGGAGCCGCGGCGAGCCCCTCGAACTCCCGCACCGGCGTGTCCCCGCGCCGGGTGAAGCGGATGTTCATGCCAGGCATCCTCCCTTATCCTCCCGAGGCATGACCGAACTCCAGCCCAGACTCCGCGCCATCACCGACCTGACCATGGCCGAAGCTCGCGAGGGCGGCGGCAGGCACGAGTACGACGGCGCCATCCAGGACCTGTCGCCCGAGGGCGTCAGAGCCGGGCTGGCCCGCCTGGGTGAGGGCGACGTCCCCGCCGACCCGTACGATGCGCGGCACCTGGGCGTGTTCGAGGAAAGCCTGCGCTTCCAGCTCGGCGAGCTGGAGCTGCACCGCAAGAACCCGCTGATCCACCTGTCCAACCTCGACCTGGCCTGCTACGACCGCGACTACGGCCCCGGGGCCGCGCGCGCCGCGGCCAAGGCCGCCCACCTGGCGCTCTGGCCCGACGCCGTGGCCCACGCGATCGCCTCCCTCGACCAGCTCAGCGCCCCGGTGGCGCGCTCCCTGCTCGGCGCCGTGAAGGGCCTGGCCGCCGGCGTCACCGACGAGGCGGCCCTGAAGGCGCACGCGGCGCTGGTCGCGCACGTCGAGCGCGCCGCCGAGACGGGCGACCCGGACGCCGCGCTCGGCGGCCCCGCCCTGGCCCGCCTGATGGGCGCCGCCGAGGGCCTGGACGTGGATCTGGGCAAGCTCGCCGAGCGCGCCGACGCCGAACGCGACAGGCTGCTCGCCCGGCTCACCGACGCGTGCGCGCGTCTCGGCGAACCCGGCCGTCCGCCGCTGGACGTCGTACGCGAGCTCGTCAAGCAGCACCCGGACGCCGACGGCGTGATCGAGGCGGCCAGGGCCGGCACCGAGAAGGCGATCGCGTTCACCCGCGAGAAGGACCTGGTGCCCTACCACGACGGCGAGTGCCTGGTCGGCCTCGCGCCCGAGTCGCGCCGGTGGGCGATGGCGATGATGTCGTGGAACGCCCCCGGCGAGCCGGCCGGCCCCTCCTGGTACCACATCACCCCGCCCGACCCGTCGTGGCCGGCCCAGGACGCGGAGGAGTGGCTGGAGGTCTTCAGCGACACCACGCTGCCCGCCATCAACGTGCACGAGGTGGCGCCCGGCCACTTCTCCCACGGCCTGGCCCTGCGCGCCGCCGGGTCCGACGTCCGGCGGCTGCTGCAGTCGATGTCGTTCATCGAAGGCTGGGCCCACTACGCCGAGGAACTGTGCGTCGAGGAGGGCTTCGAGGCCGACGACCCGCGGTTCGAGATCGGCGTCTGGGTGGAGGCGCTGATCCGCGTCACCCGGCTGGCCTGCGCGATCGGCGTGCACACCGGCGTCATGACGGTGGAGGACGCGGCGGCGCGGTTCGAGTCGGACACGCACCTGGCGGGGCCGGCCGCGCTGGCGGAGGCCAGGCGGGCCTCGTTCGACCCGACGTACGGCCGCTACACCTGGGGCAAGCTGGTCATCCTGGACCTTCGGGAGCGGGCGCGGCGCGAGTGGGGCGCGGCGTTCACGCTGCGGCGTTTCCACAAGGCGATGTTCGATCTGGGCTCGCCGCCGCTGGGCCTCCTCGACGCCATCCTCTGAGGCGGGGGCCGATACACTGGGATTACCGCATTCGCCTTTGGGGGGTTCTCTTCGGTGTCTGAATTCGACACGGTACTGGTCGTCGACTTCGGCGCGCAGTACGCGCAGCTCATCGCGAGGCGGGTGCGCGAGTGCCACGTCTACTCCGAGATCGTCCCGTCGACGATGCCGGTCGAGGAGATGCTGGCCAAAAAGCCCAAGGCGATCATCCTCTCGGGCGGCCCGTCGTCCGTCTACGCGGACAACGCCCCCGCCGTGCCGCACGGCCTGTTCGACACCGGGGTGCCCACGTTCGGCATCTGCTACGGGTTTCAGGCCATGGCCCAGGCGCTCGGCGGCGAGGTGGCCCGCACCGGCGTGGCCGAATACGGCGGCACCTCGCTGGAGGTCCTGCGCGAGGGCGTGATCTTCGCCGGGCTGCCGGGCAGCCAGCAGGTCTGGATGTCCCACGGCGACAGCGTCGCGGCGGCCCCCGCCGGTTTCGCGGTGACCGCGTCGACCAGCGAGACCCCGGTCGCCGCGTTCGAGCACCCGGAGCGCGGCCTCTACGGCGTCCAGTTCCACCCCGAGGTGCTGCACTCCGAGCACGGCCAGGCCGTGCTCAAGCACTTCCTCGACGCGGCCGGCTGCCGCCCCACCTGGACGATGCTCAACATCGTCGAAGACTCCGTCGAGGCCGTGCGGCAGCAGGTCGGCGACGGCCGCGCCATCTGCGCCCTGTCGGGCGGCGTCGACTCCGCGGTGGCCGCCGCCATCGTCCAGCGCGCCATCGGCAGCCGCCTGACCTGCGTGTTCGTCGACCACGGCCTGCTGCGCAAGGGCGAGGCCGAGCAGGTCGAACGTGACTTCGTCGCCGCCACCGGCGTCAACCTGCGCGTCGTCGACGCCGCCGACCGCTTCCTGAAGGCGCTGGAGGGCGTCAGCGACCCGGAGGAGAAGCGCAAGATCATCGGTCGCGAGTTCATCCGCGTCTTCGAGGACGAGCAGCGCGCCATCATGGCCGACGGCCCCGTCGACTTCCTCGTCCAGGGCACCCTCTACCCCGACGTGGTCGAGTCCGGCGGCGGCACCGGCACCGCCAACATCAAGTCCCACCACAACGTCGGCGGCCTGCCGGAAGACCTGCAGTTCAAGCTGGTCGAGCCGCTGCGCACGCTGTTCAAGGACGAGGTCCGCCGCGCCGGCGAGGAGCTCGGCCTGCCGGCCGCGATGGTCTGGCGCCAGCCGTTCCCCGGCCCCGGCCTCGCCATCCGCATCGTCGGCGAGGTCACCCGCGACCGCCTCGACCTGCTGCGCGACGCCGATGCCATCGCCCGCGAGGAACTGTCCCGGGCCGGCCTCGACCGGGAGATCTGGCAGTGCCCGGTCGTCCTGCTCGCCGACGTCCGCTCGGTCGGCGTCCAGGGCGACGGCCGTACGTACGGGCATCCGGTCGTGCTGCGGCCGGTCACGTCCGAGGACGCGATGACGGCCGACTGGGCGCGGGTGCCCTACGACGTGCTGTCGCGCATCTCCACGCGGATCACCAACGAGGTGCGCGAGGTCAACCGCGTCGTGGTCGACGTGACCAGCAAGCCCCCGGGCACCATCGAGTGGGAGTAGGCGCCGTCGCCTGAAGGGCGTGGTCCCTCGCCTACGGCTCGGGGCTGTCTCCCCAGGGACCTCCCGGCCCCTTCGACCCCGGCCTTTCGCCGGTGCGTGGCTCACACCGAACAACGCACCGATCTCCCGCTGGGCATAGCCACGCTCCCTGGGACGGCGGGCCGTCAACCGGGTGCGCGCGGTAATGCGAAAGCGCTCACCCGCCATTCTCCTCCACCGTCTCATCGGCTATCTCCTCCCGGTGTCGGAGGAGCCCTTTGGCGGTCAACTCGTTGATTTCGGCGGGCCTTGGCTGGAGCACCGCCTCCCTCCGGCGTTTTCGTGAGAGCACCCCGGCTTGAACTGTGGACCGAGCGTCAAGAAATTGTGGATTCCTGGCCAACGACTTCGCGATGGTTCCCTTGGCAGACTGCTCGATGATCTGCTTGATAGGGAGGAAAACTCGGTGAAGAAGACTCTCGGGATTCTGGTGGCGACGGTGGCCGCCGCAGGTGCGCTCACGGCGCTGTCCGGGGGCGGTGCCCAGGCGGCGAGCTCCGGCGAACTCTCAGCTCAATCGGCTTCCCGGACGAGCATCGCATGCAAGGCCCCGAAGGGCGCAAGGTCCAATTATTCGTGGGCGGACGGCGACATCAGCGTCACGGTCTACTTCAACAACCATTGTTCGCACCGCGTGTATGCGACGTTGCACATCAACAATCCGGTCGCCAACTACAGGGAGTGCTTCGTGACCAACGGTGGCACGAAGGGGAAGAAGAAGTTCAACATCGGGGCCGCTTCGACACTCACCAGAATCACCAGCGGCTGCTGACCGATCGCAGAAATCAAGGAACCCGGAAGATTGGCGATCGCGGCCCCGGGTCAGCGTGAGCGAGCCCCCGTCCCACCGCCATTGAGGCGCGTGGCACGGGGGCTCGGCCTGCTTGAGGAGGCTGACCCGGAAATCCCGAAGTGGATCTTCCCTACGGCCTGGCGCCCCCTTATCCTCGACTGGAAAGATTCTTTACTGTAGCGTCAACTCACCGGCTCACGGGGGACACCATGACACCGGTCGTCGCAGTGCTGCATGCCGAAGACATCGCCCTGGAATTCCTGTCCGTCCTGGCCCGCCATGCCGGCGACGACGTTCACGTGCTGGCCGGGGCGCGGGCCGAGCCCGTCGTCCTGCCGGGCGGCAGGCCGCTCGCCGAGCGGCTGGATCTGCTCGCGCCGCACGTCGACCCGGGCGGGAACACCGCCCCGCTCCCTGCGACGGAAACGCTCGCCGCCCGGCTGCGCGACGTGCCGGAGCCCGAGGTGTGGACGCACTCGCCCGCCGACCACCGCTCCCGCCGGGCCAGGTTCGGCAGGAGCGTCGTCCACGCCGCAGGCGTCGCCGCCTGCGCGGTGGGCGACAACCCTCACCTGCAGCTCATCGCCGATCTCGCCGTGTCCCTGGACGGCGCCCAGGCGGCGGCCAAGCTCGGCTTCGCCGCGATCCACGCCGCGCCGCTGCTGAACAGCCGGGTGGCCGACCGCCTCGTCACCACGGACCGGGTGCCGGCCGTCGAGCGCTTCGTCCGCCTGGAGCCGGGGCCGGCCGACCGGCTGTACGCGCTGACCGCCAGCCTGACCGACGACGCCGCCCAGGTGGCCGACCCGTGGGAGTTCGAGTCCTCCGCCTACGAGGGCGCCCGGCTGGACGCGACCGCCGCCTGGGTGGCCCGCTGGTGGGTCCCCGACGACGGCCCGGTCGTCGAGGTCGGAGCCTGTGAGGGCGCGCTCGCCCGGCGGCTCGTGGACAAGGGCTACACCGTGTACGCCGCCGAGCCCAACCCCGCCTTCCACGCCCGCCTGCGAACCGTGCCGGGAGTCGAGGCCACGGCCGACGGGCTGGAGGAGCTGGCCGCGGGCGGACCCGCCGGCGCGTACCTGCTGAGCGAGATGCTCTACTACGGCCAGGACCTCGACCTCCTGCACCGGCTGCCGGCGAATCTCCTGCTGATCTCGCTGGCCGCCGAGCGGCTCAACGACACGGTGTGGCCGTGGGTGCGCGAGCAGTCGGCCTGGACCGTCGCCGAACGCTGCGAGCTGGCCGCGCCCGCGCTGGAGTTCGTCTGCGACGGGCGTGCCTACCTGCGCAAACGCGGCAGCCGCGGACTGGCTCTGACGCGGACCGGGGGCCGGGCGTGAGCTTTCGCACGCTGGTGGTCTCGCCGCACTTCGACGACGCGGTCCTGTCGACGGCGGGCGTTCTGGCCGCGCTGCCGCGTCCCGCCGCGATCGTCACCGTCCACGGCGGGCCGCCCGCCACGGACTCGGGCCCGTCGGCGTGGGACCGGCTGTGCGGGTTCACCTCCACCGACGAGGCCGTACGCGAGCGGCGCGCGGAGGACGCCCGGGCCTGCACGGCGCTCGGCGTGGCGCAGATCGTGCTCGACCATCCCGACGCGCCCGCCGGCGGGACGCGGCTGAGCGGCCTGGACGACTGCCTGGCCACCCACGCCGGGCCGGACACCCAGGTCCTGCTGCCCATGGGCATCGGCAACCGCGCCCACCTCCGGGTCCGCGACCAGGCGCTGGAGACCCTGGAGCGCGCCGGCGGCCCGGCTCCGTGGCTCTACGCCGACCTGCCGTACGCGTCGGTCGTCCGCGAGTGGGGGACGGGGGCGGCCTCCCGGGCGCTCACCGAGCACCCGAGGGCGGGGGCGCCGTTGCGGACGCTGGAGTCCATCAGCCCGCACCGGGAGGAGCGGCTCGACGCGGAAGCCTGGGGCGCCAAGCGGCGGGCCATCCTCTGCTACGCCTCCCAGCTCGCCCCGCTGGCCAGCGAGTTCGGCGACATCCTGGCGCGGCCGGGCCCGCTCAACCACGAGCTGATCTGGGCCCTCCACCGCGCTCGCCGCCACGGGCACGACGGCTAGCCTGTTCGGCAGGGCAGCGGCGGTTACCGGGCCCCGGTGAGTGGGGGAGACGATGTCGGCGACGCGACTGCTGGTCCTCGGCGTGGTGCGGCTGCACGGTCAGGCGCACGGCTACCTGGTGGGCTCCGAGCTGGAGTCGTGGGAGGC
Source organism: Nonomuraea sp. SBT364 (assembly GCF_001083785.1). Taxonomy (GTDB): domain Bacteria; phylum Actinomycetota; class Actinomycetes; order Streptosporangiales; family Streptosporangiaceae; genus Nonomuraea. The sequence goes on along the minus strand of NZ_LAVL01000024.1, from coordinate 23,509 downwards.
CGGGCAATGGGCGGGGCTCAGGTCGGGCTCGATCTACCACGCGCTGCGGCAACTGGCCAAGGAAGGTCTCCTGGACACCAGCGAGGTCCACGAATGGCCGGGTCGCGTCGACTACGCCATCAACGAGAAGGGCGAGGCGGAGTTCCGCGGGCTGCTCAGAAGCGCCCTGAGGGTTCCCGATCGGCGTCCGGAACTGCTCGACGCCGCCCTGGTGCTGCTGCCCGCGCTGCCCGAGGAGGAGGTGATCGCGCTGCTCGACGAGCGGGTGCGCGCTCTGGAGGGTGAGCGGGCGCGGATCGTGGCCACGGCCCGGGAGGGAAAGCGCCCCAGGAGCGTGACGGAGTTGTTCGCCCTGCGCGCGGCGCAGGCGGCGGCCGAGGCGGCGTGGATCCGCGACCTGATCGGGCGGCTGGAACGCGGCGAGGAGCCGGCCTGATCGGCCGCGCACCGGTTTGACGGCAGGGAGGTGGATGAGCCATAGTTCGATACCCAAATTTGGTTACCCAAGTTTGGGTATCTCCAAGGAGTCCTATGCGCACCACGACAACGGTCCTTGTGGCGACGACCTCGGGCGGCCCCACCGGCCGGCGCGTGCCGGGCGCCGGCACCCGCCAGATGGGCGGAGCGGCGCGATGAGCCAGGAGCCGATCGACAGCCCGACCGGCTGGGTGGCCAAGCACGTCAAGGGTTACGCCGAGTCCGGCGGCGCTCGCGGTCACCTCTTCCACGGCGCCCCCACGCTGCTGATCACGACGATCGGCCGACGCTCGGGGCTTCCCCGGCGCACCGCACTCATCTACGGCCGCGACGGCGACCGCTACCTCGTGGTCGCCTCCAACGGCGGCGCCGCCGACCATCCGCTCTGGTTCCACAACCTGCTCGCTCAGCCGCAGGTCAAGGTGCAGGTCGAGGCCGAGGTGTTCGACGCCGAGGCCCGCCCGGCGGCCGAGGACGAGCGGCCCCGCCTGTGGGAGACGATGACCGGTATCTGGCCGCACTACCTCGGCTATCAGCGGAAGACGTCAAGGCGGATCCCGGTCGTGATCATCGAGCGGACGGCATCGCGCCCGGCCTGACTCCCGGGGCCGCGCGGCCCCGGGAGTGGCAGGGCTGTCAGAAGTCCGTCGTGACCGCCGCCCCCGTGAAGGCCCGCGCCCCGTGCAGGCTGACGTAGTGGTAGCCGGTCGCCGGGTTGACGACCGTCAGCGTGTGCGCGTTGCCCGTCCCCGTCGCCCGCTGCGCGTAGGACGACGTGGTGGCCCAGGAGCTTCCGCTGTAGTACAGGTCGGCGTCACCGGTGCCGCCCGACGAGGTGATGGTCAGCTTCGCCGTCCCCGCCGGCACGTACAGGTACAGGTAGGCGTAGTTCCCGGTGGACGCCGACAAACCGCTCCGCCGGCAGTCCTGCCCGAGCTGTCGCGTGTCGGAGCCGGTGCACTCAGGGGCGGAGCCGGTCGAGACCGTGACCTGCTTGCTGGTGGTCGCGGTCGCGCCCTCGTCGTCGGTGACGGTCAGACTGACCGTGTACGTGCCGGGCGACGGGAAGGTGTGAGCCGGGTTCGCCGCCGTGGAGGAGGCGCCGTCGCCGAAGTCCCACCGGCGGGAGGCGATCGTGCCGTCGGCGTCGGACGAGGTGTCGGTGAAGGCGGCGGCCAGGCCGTCCACGGTGAAGGAGAAGGCCGCCGACGGGGACTGGTTGCCGCCGCCCGAGCAGCAGGAGGCCAGCCAGGTGGACCAGTCCGAGTCGTACCGGCTGCCGATCGTGCTGGTCAGGAACGTGCGCGCGGCACTCCACCGCCCGGTCCGGTACGAGCCGAGCACGGTCGCCACGTCAGCCGGATGCCGCTCGAACATGTACCGGACGGCCAGGTACCCCCACCGGTAGATCCGGGTGGAATCGTGCGCATACGTGGTGTCCCACAGCGTCGACAGCCCGTACGTCCGCTTGGCCGCCTCGGCGATCGCCGCGTCGTACGTCAGATTCCGGTACGAGTACGACACGTACTCGGCGAAGCCCTCGATCCACCAGATCGTCGGCGTGCTGACCCCGGCCGTGAAGTCGCCGTGCATGTTGAAACGGCCGTCCAGGTAGTGGGTGTACTCGTGGTTGAGGTTCCAGATCTGGAAGCCGGGGCGCAGCCACTCGGCCTCGTACGCGATGAACCTCGGCTGGTTGCCCGCCGCCGCCGGGTCGCCCTCCAGGTACATGCCGCCGTTGTTCGTATCGATGCCGAACATCGCGCCGGCGTAGGTCTGGTAGTCGGTGCTGGAGTCGAACACCACCACCTCCAGCGTGGTGTTCCCGTCGCCGGACACCGGGCCGCTGTCACGCGCCAGGCCGTGGAAGAACGCGTCCTGCCCCGCCAGGCTGGAGCAACTGCCGCTCAGCTGCGCGGACGTCATCTGCTGGGCGCGGATCCTGATGCTGGGACTACAGGTGTGGGTGACCGGCAGCACCTCGGCCGCCAGCCGCTCCTGCAGATCGCAGATGTCGTAGTACGAGCAGTTCGCCCCGTCGTAGTAGTCGGCCATCTCCGCGACCCCGACCCACAGGGCCGACGTGGCGCCGGTGATGGAGCTGCGCCCGAGCAGGTCGCGCGCCAGCGGCCGGACCGCCGCCCGCAGGTCCGCGTACTGCAGGAAGCGGGCCAGCTCGCGGCCCGCGTTCGAGGTCAGGTACGCCCGCTCGGTGCCGAGCAGCGACAGGTGGCGTGCCGCGAACGAGCCCAGTGTGTCGAGCACCCCGTGATCGGCCCGCACGGCCGCGACGAACGCCGGCAGCTGATGCCCCCTGAACAGCACCGTGTACACGCTGTTCACCGCGTTCAGCATCGACCAGGACGCGTCGTACATGCTGTCGTAGTCGTTGAGCAGGCGCTCGACGACATACAGGTAGCGGTCGTTCTCGCCGGCGCTGTCGATCAGCGTGACCGCCTCGGCCAGCACCTCGCCGTTGGCGTCGCTGACCGTCGAAGATCGCGGGTGGGCGAAGAAGGCGTCCAGGCCGGCCCTGATGGCGCTCTTCAGCGCCTGGCCGTACGCCCCGACGTCGGCGGGGTTGTACCACTGGACGTAGTAGCCGGCCCGCAGGTAGAGAACGAGCTGGGCGGTATGGGTGCTGTTGTCGCCCGGGTAGCTCGCGCCGTTGTCGCGGAGCGCGTACGCGACAGCGGCCATCTGCGCCTCGCGGAAGGCGCCGTACGCGTCCTGGCCCGTCAGGCTGAACAGCGTGCCGACGCACTCGACGGTGGACGCCTTGATCTGCTGGACGAGTGCGCTGCCCGTGCGGCTGGTGAAGTCGCTCACGCTGCAGGCGGCCTGGGCGGCCATCGCGGTGGGTTCGCCGGGTTCGTCGTAGTCGCGCCGGAGCGCGTCCTTGGAGGCGGGCAGCGGCGCCCGGTCCTCTACGGCCAGGGGCTCCTTCCGTACGTGATCGTCGGCCGTCGCCGCCGCGACGGGCGGCGGCTCGGCCGAGGCCATGGCCATGGCCGGAGCCGCGACCGCGAAGGGCAGGAGCAGGGCGGCTAACAGGAGAAGCTTTCGCACACGAACCTCCGGAGGGGGGTATCCACTTGGATGCGAGGTCGGTCCGAGTGTGAAAGTCATCCGTGAGCGTGGGTCATACAGCCGGGCATAAGTGTTGCGTATGCCCTAATTTCTGGTCATGGACCTCGACCTCAGGCACCTCCGGATGGTCTGTGCGATAGCCGAGACGGGCAGCGTGACCAGAGCCGCCGCGCGCCTCGGTCTGTCGCAGCCCGCCATGACGAACCAGCTCAGGAAGGTCGAGGAGATCGTCGGGGGAGAGCTCTTCGTGCGCAGCCACGCGGGCGTCGAGCCAACGCCGCTGGGCCGCCAGGTCATCGCCCGGGCCAGGATCGTGCTGTCCGAAATCGACGCGCTCTTCGGCGACCTGCGCGACACCGGCGCCTCCACCGCCGGGCTCCAGCTCGGCTGCGTCCACCTGGCCTGCGTGGGCAGCGTCGTCGACCGCGTCGCCGAGGCCCTGCCCGGCCGGCCCATCTCGCTGCGGATCGAGCCCTCCGCCGTCCTGCTCGCCGACGCCCTGGCCCACGGCCGGCTCGACGCCGCGCTCATGGGCATGATCGAGGGCTTCGACGTGCCCCTGACGGCTCCCGTGGTCACGCGCACGCTGGTCCCGCGTTACCCCATCTTCGTGGCCCTGTCGGCCGGTCACCCGCTCGCCGCACTCCCGGAGATCGACCTCGCCGATCTGCGGGACGAACGCTGGATCAGCCCGCCAGGCGCCGACGACGGCTCCCTGGCCGCGCTGCGGGCCTCCTGCCGCGCCGCCGGGTTCGAACCCGACGTCCGCTACGACGCCCCCAGCGGCGCCGGCCGGCCTCTCGTCGCCGCCGGGCACGGCGTCCGCCTCGTCGACCCCACCTGGCCCGCCGCCGAAGGCACCGTCGTCCGCCCCCTGGCCGGCGAACCGCAGGTCGCCCGCCTCCTCCTGGCCTGGCGCCGCGACCGCCTCAGCACCACCGCGGCCGCCGCCGTCTATCGCGGCCTCGCCCGCGCGTTCGCGGACCACGTCGGGGACAACCCGGCCTTCACCCGCTGGTGGCGCACCCACCCGGAGGTCCATCCGCTCACCTGAGCGGACGGCCAGCGGCGGGCGCATCGGCCCGCTGTCTCACCCCAGAGCCTTCCGGCTGAGGTGCTCCCACGCCCGGTACAGCTCGGCGCGGGCCTGATCCATTTCCTGGACGATGTCGTAGGAGCGGCTGCCGACGATCAGCCGCTGGGGCGGGTCGTGCAGCGCGGCCAGCTCCATGACGACGGCGGCGGCCGTGTCCGGCTCGGGCCCGGCGTCATCGCCCCACATCTCCTCCAACTGGGCCCGCAGGGCGTCGTAGTCCGGCTGGGGAGTGGTCGCGGTCGTGCCCGTCGTGAACAGCCCGGTGGAGTAGCCGCCCATCTGCACGATGGTGACCTTGATGCCGAACTGCTCGACCTCCATCGCCAGCGCCTCGCTGACCGAGTCGAGCGCCGCCTTGCCCGCGCCGTAGTAGCCGACCGAGGCCATGCCTCCGCCGGTGCCCATCGACGTCACCTGCAGGATGCGCCCGGACCCGCGGGCCCGCAGGTGCGGGACCACCGCCTGGGCCACCCACACCGCGCCGAAGAAATTGACGTCGAGATGGGCCCGGACCTGCTCCTCGGTGGCCTCCTCCACCATGCCGTACAGCAGCCCGCCCGCGTTGTTGACCACGATGTCGAGCCCGCCGAAGGCCGCCACGGCGCGGTCCACGCCCTCGTGCACGGCCTGGCGGTCGGAGACGTCGAGCGACATGGGCAGCAGGTCGTCCGGATACGCGGCGGCGAGGTCCGCGAGCGGCTCGACATCGCGGGCGGTGGCCACGACCTTGTCGCCGGCGGCCAGCGCGGCCTCGGTGAACGCCCTGCCCAGCCCACGGGAACCACCGGTGATGAACCACACTTTGGCGGTCGTCATGACGCGTCAACTCCTCAATCTAGGACGAGACGTCTCGTCTCGCTACGAGCTTCAGTGTGGGGGCGGGGACTCATCCTGTCAAGACGAGACGTGCCGTCTCGGAGCGGTGGTAGCCTGAGCCCCATGCCCGAGACCAGGAAGCCGAACCCCGCCCGCCGCAGCGAGCGGTCACGGCAGGCGATCCTCGACGCCGCCCGCGAGCTGATCTCCGAGATGGGGTACGCGAAGGTCTCCATCGAGGCCATCGCGGCACGGGCCGGGGTCGGGAAGCAGACGATCTACCGCTGGTGGCCGTCGAAGGGCGCCGTGGTCTTCGACTCCTTCCTGGCCCTCAGCCAGGACCCCGAGGGCGAGGGCATGGCGCTGCCCGACACGGGAGACCTGGAGGCCGACCTCAAGCTGGTCATGCGGGCGACGGTGGCCGAGCTGGCCGACCCGGCCTTCGAGGCGCCGATCCGGGCGCTCAACCTGGAGATCATCAACGACCCCGACCTCGCCGCCCAGTATCGCGAGAAGCTCGCGGACCCCGTGGACGAGGTCAAGAAGGAGCGGCTGCGCAGCGCCCAGCGGGCCGGCCAGCTCGACGCCGACGCCGACCTCGACCTGGTGCTCGAAGTGCTCTACGCGCCCCTCCACCATCGGTGGCTGCACCGCTCGGGGCCGCTGACCGCCGGCTACGCCGACGCGCTCGTCGACGCCACGCTCAGAGCCTTCCGGCCGGCCGGTGAGATCACTCCGGGTAGCTGACCCCGGCCTCCAGCTTCTTGCCCCGCAGCAGCGTCGGCACCGTGACCAGGTGGTAGCCGCGCTTCTTCAGCTCCTTGACGATCCCGGGCATGGCCTTGACCGTCGCCGGGACCGTGTCGTGCATGAGGATGACGCCGTCGCGCTCGGCCAGCCGCAGCACCGCGGCCTTGATCTTCTTGGCGTCGCGCAGGTCCCAGTCGAGGGTGGTGCCCGTCCACAGCACCTCCGCCAGGTCCTCCTGGGCGGCCAGGTAGCGCACCCGGTCGTCGGTGTGCCCGTACGGCGGCCGGAACATCGCCGGAGCCCGGCCGACGGCCTTCTCGATGGCCTCCTGGGCGGCGGCGAGCTCGTCGAGGATGTCGTCGTCGAACAGCGTCGGCAGCGACGGGTGCGAATAGGTGTGGTTGCCGATCGCGTGCCCCTCGCGGGCGGCCCGCCTGGCGATCGCCGGACGCTCCTCCACAGCCTTGCCGACCAGGAAGAAGGTGGCCTTGACCCGCTCCTTCTTCAGCAGGTCGAGCAGGGCCGGGGTGGTCTTGCCCGGCCCGTCGTCGAACGTGAGCGCCAGGCACTTGACCTTGGCACAGTCGGTCTTCGCCTGAGCGGCGGCAGCGGGGGCGCCGGTGACCGACAGCGAGACGGCGAGCAAGCCCTGAATCAGCACATGCCCAACTGTATCGCCGCGATCACCCGCCCAGCCGGGCCCGCAAGAACAGTGTTACGCCTTTGCATGATTTGACCGGCAGGTACCGTTCGGCCATCACCACGGCCGACAGCCCCGCGTTCACGGCGAACGGCAGTTTGCGCAGGTCACTGCCCGTCGAGCCGCGCCGATGCCGGGCGACCAGCGGGCGCAGCAGAACGTTCCAGCTCCACAGTCGCTCCACCCGCAGCCCCGCCTTCTCCACCACGGTGACCAGCGAGGCGCGGTCGTAGCGGCGCAGGTGGCCGACCGCGTCGTCGTGCTCGGACCACAGCGACATGTCGCACGGCACCGCGATCAGCGCGTGCCCGCCGGGCCGCAGCACCCGCGCCATCTGCTCGGTGACCAGGTAGTCCTCCTCGACGTGCTCCAGCACGTCGAACGCGGTCACCAGGTCGACGCTGGCCGACTCCACCGGCGGCCAGCGGGCGTCGGCGACCATGGCGCGCAGCCCGCGCTGCCTGGCGACCTCCACGGCCTCCTCCGAGCAGTCGGTCGCGGTCGCGTCCCAGCCCTCCTCCACCAGCACCCGCGTGTTGCCGCCGCCCGCCGCGCCCAGGTCGAGCGCCCGGCCGGGACGGCCGGACCGGGCCAGCCTGCGCAGCTCGCCGCGCAGGATCGCGCGCCGCTCCCGATACCACCAGTGGGTCTGCTCCAGCGCGACGAGCTGCCTGATCTCCGTGACGTCCACAATGCATCAACTCCGTGTGCGGGCGAAAACCCAGCGGTCGAGGGCGATGAAGCGCAGCAGGGTGAGCACGCCGTAGGTGGCGACGACGGCGGCGACCTCGAACAGCCGCCCCGCCGCCGGCGCCAGTCCCACCACCACCGCGGTGGTGACGGCGTAGTTCGACAGGAACACCGCCGCCGCCCGCAGATGCATCCCGGTACGCTTGCCGCCCCGCCGCCCGAACGTCCAGCGGCGATTGGCCTCGGTGTTGACCACCCCGGTGAGCACGAGCGCGGCCAGGTTGCACAGCGCCGGCTCCAGCACCTCCCTGAGCGGCAGGTAGAGCAGCGCGTACAGGACCGTGGTGAACGCCCCGACGGCGGCGAACTTCACCAGTTTGGCCACCTTCGGCTCGGCCACCACGGCGTCCGGGTGGACGGGCGCGAGCTCGGCCGGCCGGGCCACGTCGACCGCCGCCCGCCCGGTGGACATCGACCAGGTCAGCCGGGCCAGCCCCTTCAGGTCGGCCACGGCCGTGCGGACCACCCGGACCCGCGAGTCCAGGTCCTCCACCCAGTCGACCGGCACCTCGTGCACGCGCAGCCCGTTGTGCTCGGCCAGCAGCAGCAGCTCGGTGTCGAAGAACCAGGCGTCGTCCTCGATCCGGTCCATCAACGGCCTGACCACGTCCGCCCGCGCCGCCTTGAACCCGCACTGCGCGTCGCTGAACCGGGCCCCGAAGCCGAGCCTCAGCAGCGCGTTGTAGCCGCGCGAGATGACCTCCCGCTTGACCGAGCGGCGGGTGCGGGCGGTGTGCGCGAGCCGGGTGCCGATGGCGATCTCGGAGTGGCCGCTGGCCAGCGAGGCCACCATGGGGAACAGCGCGCCGAGCCCGGTGGACAGGTCCACGTCCATGTACGCGACGATGTCGGCCGGGCTGTCACGCCAGGCCGCCTTCAACGCCGCGCCGCGACCGGCGATCTCCAGCCGCCTGGCGTGCACCCGGCCGTGCTGCGAGGCCAGCGCCTGGGCGATCTGCCAGGTGGAATCGGTGCTGCCGTTGTCCACGATCGTGATGCGCCACGGCATCGGGAAGGAGCCGTCCAGGAACTCGGCGAGCGTGCGCACGCAGCCGGGCAGCGCGCGTTCCTCGTTGTAGACGGGAATGACGATGTCGACGGTCGCGAGCCTGGCCGGCGCGTCGACGACGGTGCCTGCGCGCAAGCGCGTGTCCATGGGTTCCCCTCGTCGCTGGTCCTGGGGAAAATGGTGTTCGCGCGGGACGGATATGGCCGGTTGATTTCCGCGCACCGGGCACGGACCAGGCCAGGTCTTTACCTGGCGATCACCTCGTAGACGGCGCACTCGCCCATCCGGAACCTCAACCGCGCGAACCGCCCGACGTCCGGCGTCTCCCGCACTCCCTCCACGAACAACCACTTGACCCCATATTTCTGGGCCAGTCGCCCGATGGTCTGTTCCGACGGCGTCTGGAAGGCCGCGTCGTTCACCGCCAGCCGCAACGGGTCGGCGAACCCGATCCGCAGGTACGACTCCGTGGTCTCCGGCGTGCGCGCCAGCGTGCTCCCCGCGTAGGCCCACCCCTCGACCAGCACCCGCCGCTCGCTGTAGGCCGACACCCAGTAGTGCCTGCTGTCGCAGTGCCGCCGCACCGTCGGCCGGCAGTGCAGGTTGGTGGCCACCACGTCGCCGGGCCCGGAATGCTCCCGCAGCCACCGCGCCGCCTCCACGCCCCCTTCCGGGATCATCGGCTGGGACCCACCGCTCGGGCCCACCTGCCGCACCGCCCTGTCCGCCGCCGCCGGCACCGTGAAGCCGCACGCCAGCGCCACCAGCACCACCGCGACCGGCTTGCGCCACACCGCCAGCGCCGCCGCCACGACGACCAGCACACCCCCCAGCACCAGGTACGGCAGCGCGACGTCGGCCGGCCGCAGTCCCCGCACCGGCATCTCGACGCCGAACTCCGCCGCCACCAGAACCGCCAGCCCCGCCCCCGCGGCCAGCGCGCCCGCGGCCACCCGCCACGCCCCAGGAAAGGCCCGCAGCAGCACCCCGGCCCCCGCCACCGCCACGATCGCCAGGTACGGCTTCGCGCTGGTCAGGAAGTAGAGCTGCGAAGCGGCCGGATGCCCGAGCACCAGCACCGCCCCGACCCCGGCCACCCCGATCCCGCCCAGCAGCAGAACCCCCGGATCGCACAGAGCCGCCCACCGCCCACCGGCACCCGCGCCACCGGGCGGCGGATCGTCCCCCGGGACCGGGCGTACGAAGAACCCCGCGATGCCCGCCCACACGCCCGCCAGGACGGCCACGTACAGCGCGGCGAGCGCGAGGGCGAGCCCGAGCGGCAGCGCCGCCATCTCCGGGTCGCTCAGCTCGGCCGCCGCCCGCCACAGCCGCCGCATCGTGTCGAGCGGCGTCACCGTCATGCCCTGGGACCCGTGCGCGAACAGCACGAACTGCGCGATCAGCAGCCCCGCCACGGCGAACCCGCCGGCGGCCAGCGCGGGCCGGTGCACCCGCCGGTCCGTCAGCAGCCGCACCACCAGCACCAGCCCCAGCCCGGCCACGAGCAGCGGCAGGTACGTCGCCTTGGCCCCGGTGAGCGCGAGCAGCAGCACCCCCACCACGACCCACCGCCCACGCCCGCCCCGCAGGAGCCCGACCAGCGCCAGGGCCACCGGCGCGAACAGCAGCGCGCCCAGCGTCTGCGTGGGGCTCAGCCAGGCGCCGAACGGCGACGCCGCCGGGAACAGCTCCCCGCCCGCGTGCAGGGCCGGCGAACAGGCCAGGCAGGTGGCCACCACGGACTCGATGCCCACCCAGGGCCGCCCCGCCAGCCGCCACCCGGTCACCGCGAGCAGCACCATGGTGGCCGCCAGCATGGGCAGCACCGCCAGCCGGTAGAGCAGCGTCTGCGGCTCGATCCCGGTCACCCAGCTCGTCGCGGCCATCTCCGCATAGACGAACCAGTGGTAGGACAGCGGCTCACCCAGCACCGCGGGGAACTGCGGCGGCATGTGGTGCCGGAGCTCGCCCACGAGGGCCAGGTGGTAGGGCATGTCGACGTAGGGTCCGGCGTTGCCCGGCCAGGTCAGCCCGTGCGTCGGGTAGAACTGCCGGGCGCTCCAGGCGAGCAGGTAGCCGACGATGCCCGACATGGCCCACGCCCACCACAGCGGCACCCGTACGCCCGAGCCGCGCCAGTGCCGTCGCAGCCGGGGCACGGCCAGGAACGCCACCACGGTCACCACCGGCCAGGCGACCACCGCCATCGGCGCCCCGAGCGCCCGCGCCGGCAGGTAGACCAGCACCTCGATCGCGTAGCCCAGCGCCAGCCCGGCCGCCAGGTCGGCGGGGAGCGATCCGCCCCCCGGCCCCAGCGCCCGCCAGAGCAGCACCCCGGGCAACATCACCCCGAGGCTGATGTATCCGCCGAATGCGCCGAGGTCCCGCAGCGGCACTCCGAACCGCCACAGCACCACCACCGCGGCCACGGTCACCAGCCCCGCCGGCACCCAGCCGAACCCCCGCCGGGCCTTCGCGGCGGGTAGCACCGGCATCCTGGACAGTGCGACCGTCATGGCGCCCCCTCAGCGCGAAACCTTCACCGATCAGCCGAGACCATGACCAGCCGGGTGAACTCGGCGGCCAGGTCGACCCCGTCCCACACCCGGTGAAAGCTCAGCGCGTCACCGAACGGGACCATGCGGTCGACGCCACGCCCGGCCAGCACCTGGGCCAGCTCCAGCAGCTCGGCCCGGGAGAACCCGAAGTGCGTCATCGTCTGGTCACGCCGCCCCACCAGCGGCACCAGCTCGGCCAGCGAGCCGAGCCGGGCGTGGGCGAACGTGCCGGTGCCGAGCCAGCGGCGGGGAGCGGCCACGGCGGTCGACAGCGTGACGTTGGCCAGCGCGTTGCCGTGGAAGTCGATCGCCCCGGCGGACCCGTCGGCGGCCATCCCGTAGGTGGCCACCCGCTTCTCCACGGCCATCGCCGCGTCGACCGCCCAGCCGCGCTGGGTGACGGCCTGCGACAGGTGGGCGGTGAAGTCGGCGCGGGCCGCGTCGCACTCGCCGCGCGGACCCACCCAGAAGACGGTGCGCGGCGAGGAGCAGGCGGCCTGGTCGAACCAGTAGGAGTCGTTGACGAACCCCTCGGCCATCGCCACCCGGGTGGCCGGCGGCGCGGCCAGCCAGGCCGAGGACCGCACGACCGCGAACGACGATCGGTCGGGGAAGGTCAGGTCACGCGCGTGCGGCGTCAGCGGATGCTTGCGGATCTCGTCGACGGTCCGGTCGCCGCCCCAGATGACGCGCAGGTCGCAGGCCGAGGAGAGCGCGGCGGTGATGGAGTCGGAGCGGTCGTAGCAGACGATCCGCTGGGTCGCGGCCACCACCGGGTCGGCCCCGTCGAGCGACTCCAGCAGTGTGTCGACGATGGTCGAGGCCACCGCGCCGGCCCTGGGCGACAGGCGCACCACGTTGCGGTTGCCCATCAGCGCCGCCAGCGCCCACGAGTAGACGAACACGGTGTCGACGTTGGCCGGCGGGATGTGGAACACCAGGCCGCGCGGCACCCGTACGTGATCACCGCGCAGGCTCTGGACGGTGCGCTGCAGCTCGCTGCGGCGCAGGAAGAACCCCAGCGAGCCGAGCTCGGGATGGCGGCGCGACAGCGTGGGCCGCAGCAGGCGGCGGCCGAAGCCGGTGAGGAAGTCGCGCACCCGTTCGTCGCCGACGGCCAGGTCACCACCGGCGGTGACCTGGTCGAGCAGCGTGTCGACCGGGACGGGCGGGCCGTCGGGGAACCTGACGTCGAGCATTACGCGGCCGCCTGCCGGTAGGTGTCGCTGCAGCCGCGCGCCTCGGCCCGGGGCAGCCGGCCCAGCACCGAGAAGCGCTTGCCGGGCCAGACGCCGTCGTCGACGCCGTGCACCACGCCGAGATCCTCGGTGAGCAGCACGTGCCCGGGATAGGACGTCGGCAGCGTGCTCACCACCTCGATCAGCCCCGGCACGCCCGGCGGGGCCTCCTGCCAGGTGTCGGGGTCGCGGATCACCACATCGGCGAAGTCGGGGCAGTAGAGGCCGCCGCCGTCGGGGCCTTCGAGGAAGACGGTGCCGATCTGCTCGACCATGCCGTAGAAGTTGTGGATGCGGCGCAGCCCGCACTCCTCGCCCAGCCGCCTGCGGTATTCGGGGTTGTCGACCGACTGCTCGGCCAGCTTCTTCCAGCCGCCGGAGTGCACGAGCACGCCCTGCGACAGGTCCATGCCCAGCTCACGCAGATGGAGCCAGGCCATGTAGGTGAAGCCGAAGATCAGGTAGGGCTCGGCGCCGTGCCGGGCCAGGAAGCCCTTGACCGCCTCGGCGTCGAGCTCGCCCTGCTCGTCGAGGGCGAAGGTGTGGTCCCTGCCGAAGTTCATCATGCCGAGCACGCCCGCGCCGCGGGCGCTCAGCGCTGGGTCGCGCACCACCGAGCGGCTGTCGACGATCAGCATGGGCATCCGCCGCTCGCCCAGCACCGCCCGCAGCGTCGCCGCGAGCATGCGCGGCTGGGCGGCCGCGGCCTCCCGGTCGAGGTAGATCCGGCTGGGCCGCTGCCCCGTCGTGCCGCTGGAGGTGAGCACCCGGAACACCTGCTCCTCCGGCACGCTGCGCAGCTCGTGCGTCTTGAACAGCCGCACCGGCAGCCACGGCAGCGCGGCCACCCGGTCGTAGGGCCCGGCCGCGCCGATCGCGTCGAGGATGCGCCGGTAGGGCTCGCAGGCCAGGCGGTGCCGCTCGGTGAGCGCGGTCAGCGCGGGCAGCAGCGCGGCTTCCCGCTCGGCGGCCGACAGGGTGAAAACGGTCACGTCCGGGCCTCCAGGGCGCGGTAGTCGATCTTGCCGGTGGTGAGCAGCGGCAGCCGGTCGACGCCACGCACGTCGAAGCCGCTCCAGTGCAGCCGAAGCTCGGTGCCGAGCCGCCGGGCCAGCGTCGAGCAGCCCTTGGCGTCGACGCCCTCGGCCCACACCGTGACCCGGTCGTCGCCCCCGGTGGCCGCGATCGGCCCGCAGTCGCGCAGCAGCCGCTCCACGTCGTCGAGGTTGACCCGCACGCCGAAGATCTTGGCGATCCGCTTGACCCGGCCGGTGAGGTGCAGGAATCCCTCGTCGTCGAGGTGGCCCAGGTCGCCGGTGCGCAGCACGCCGCCCAGCTCGTCGCCCTTGGCCAGGTCGGCGGCCTCCTCCGCGTAGCCCATCATCACGTTGGGGCCGTGGTAGACGACCTCGCCGTCGACGATCTCCAACCGGCCGCCGGGCACCGCGAGCCCCGCCGAGCCGGGCTTGCCGGCCAGCCGGTCGGGGGGCAGCACCGCGATGCGGGCGGTCGCCTCGGTCTGGCCGTACATGACGTAGAAGGTGGTGGACAGGGCGGCGAACTCGGTGATCAGCTCGGCCCTGAGCCGCCCGCCGGCCTGGGTGAGCGTGGTGAGGGCGGGGTGGTCGGCGGGGTCGAAGCGGAGCCTGCGCAGCATCTCGTACTGGTAGGGGACCGCGGCGAGCGAGGTGCAGCGGTGCTCGTCGAGCGAGGTCCAGAAGGAGCGTTCGAGCAGGCCGGCGTCGGTCAGCAGGACGCTCGCGCCCGCCACCAGGTGGCTGTTGAGCACCGACAGGCCGTAGCTGTAGTGCAGCGGCAGGCTGGTGGGCGCGATCTCGGCGGGCCCGATGGCCAGCGCCTCGGCGATGGCCCGCGCGTTGGCCAGCACGGCGGCGCGCGACAGCCGGACCAGTTTGGGGCTGCCGGTGGAGCCGGAGGTCGCCAGCAGCACGGCCAGGTCGGGGTGCGTCGCGCTGCCGGCGGTGCGCGCCGTGGCGCCGTGCGGCGCGTGCGCGAAGCCGAGCAGGGCTGCGGGCCTGAACCGGCTCGCGAGGTCGGCCAGCGAGGCGGCGGGCAGGTCGGGATCGAGCAGCGCCACCGCCCTGCGGGCCTGCCAGGCGGCCAGGTAGCGCACTACCGAGGGCAGGTCGTTGCGCATGCCGCAGAAGACCGGGCCGGGCGGCAGCTCGGCCAGGGCGGCGGCGGCGCGCGCGGTGCGGGCGGCGAGAGCGTCGCCGCCGAGGCCGCCCGGCTCGTCGTCGGAGACGAGCCGCGCGCCCGGGTGCGGGAGATCAGCCATGGGTCACGGCACCAGCCCGCCGTCGACCCCGATGACCTGCCCGGTGATGAAGCAGGCGTCGCTGGAGAGCAGGAAGGCGGCCAGGGCGGCGACGTCGTCGGCGGTGCCCAGGCGGCCGAGCGGGGTGGCGGCCACGGTGGCGGCGCCCGCCTCGGCGTCGAGCGTGGACAGCATCGAGGTCTGGATGTAGCCGGGCGTGACCGCGTTGACCCGGATGCCCGCCGGGCCCAGCTCTTTGGCCGCGGCCTTGGCCAGCCCCAGCAGGGACGCCTTGGTGGCGGAGTAGACGGCCTGACCGGCGCCGCCGTCGCGGCCCATGACCGAGGAGACCAGCACGACCGACGGGCTGATGCCCCGGCGCAGCAGCCGGACGGCGCCCTGCAGGGTGTGGACCGCGCCCATCGCGTTGACCTCGAACAGGTCGCGGACCCCGGCGCTGGGCAGCATGCCGAGCAGGGCGGCCGCGTGGACGCCGGCGTTGATCACCAGGCCGTCGAGGCGGCCGTGCCGCTGGTGGATCTCGCGCATCATCGCGGAGATCGCGGCGGGGTCGGACACGTCACCGTGGACGCCGCCGACCCGGCCGCCGGTCTGCGCGGCCAGCTCGCCGGCCGCCTTCGCGGTGCGGACCTGGTCGCGGCCGTGGATGACGACCTCGCGGTGGGTGGTGGCCAGCCGCATGGCGATGGCCCGGCCGATGCCCGAGGTGGAGCCGGTGACCAGGACGACGCGGGGGTCAGCGGGCCGCTGCGCCGATGCCATGCTTCTCCAGGAGCGCCGCCGCCTTGGCGAACGAGCTCATGTCGATCATCTCGTCGGTGTCGATCATGACGGCGAACTCGTCCTCCATCGCCGCGATCAGCGACATGTGGGCCAGGGAGTCCCACTGGGGGATGGCGCGGTATTCGAGGCCGTCGACGTCGGCGGCGGCCGGGAGGTTAAGCGAGCTGCGGAAAACCTCACGCAGCCGGTCGAGATGACTCATGCTTCACTCACTCTCTGTCTTCAAGCCAGAACTGAGTGTAGCGGTGATCCCCGTTCAACAGAAACCAAGCACCCGTCGCGGGTAATGGAAGCGTATAACTCCGAGTGGCCTGCGCCTGGGGCTGGGAATGTCGGATGGGGCCTGCCGACTGCGCGAGGGGAAACAATGGACGAATCCAATCACTGGTACGGTCACTCCCGCATACTTGGACGATATTGCGGAATGGGCGACGAAGCGCCCAGGCGTATCCAGGGATTCCTCCAGCACGGATGGAACTATTTGCATGGATTTCCGCCTAACGATCACTGGTGCACTCCCGGATATCCCCGTTTTGTATGGTCTGACGTGCTACGTCGCAGAGGCTGGTCGATGGGGCGGCGCGGGCATTACCTCATCGGCGCACCCTGGATCTACCTGCTTGACCTCGAACCGGATCTCGGCGTCAAGGCCAAACGGGCGGGCACGATCTGGTATCCCTTTCACGGCTGGGAGAAGCACTCCGTCACGGGCGACCACGCGCGGCTGGCCGACCAGATCCGGGAGACGGAAACCGGCCCGGTGACCATATGTCTCTATTGGCTGGAATTCGCGAACCCGGGCATCCGCCAGGCGTACGAGTCGCGCGGGTTCCGGGTCATCTGTCACGGCGAGCGCGGGTCGCGCTGGGACGGGAGCGGCCGCGACTTCCTGCGCAAACAGCTCACCGAACTCAGACGGCACCGCCGGGTGGCCTCCAACCGGCTCGGCAGCGCCCTGTTCTACGGCGCGTCCGTCGGCTGCGAGGTCGGCGTGTACGGCGATCCGATGCAACTGGACGACGAGCGGCCCGAGTACGGCGGCACCGCGCGCCGCATGCGGCTGTGGCCGGAGCTGCACGACGTGCGCGTCGACCCGGAGGCGGCCGGCGAGGCCGCGCGGTGCGAGCTGGGATTCGAGTATCAGGCGACACCTGAGGAGCTACGGCGAATGTTCGGCTGGAAGCGGGTGCGATGCGCATGACCGAGGCGCCCGAGAACGTCCGGTTGATCGGCGGCGAGATGCTGCTGTGGTCAGACATGTCCGACGGGTCGAGCATCACGGACTGGCGCGGCGTGGCAGGGGAGCTGATCGGCCGGCTGCTTCCGGCCTCCGGCTCCGTCCTGCTGGTCGGGCCGCACCCACGGGAACTGATCGACGAGGTGGCCGGGCGCGCCTCGGCGGTCGCGCTGCTGGTGCGGTCCTACCCGGACGCGTGCGCGCTCGGCGACCGCCATCCCGGCCTCGACGTGCACTGCGGGCGGCTTGCCGCGTTCTGCTGTGACAGGCCGTACGACCTGGTCCTGGCGCTGGACGGGCTGCAGCGCACGCACTCGGCCGAGGCGCCGGCGGCGGCCTGGCGCGAGTCGATGGCGGCGCTGGCCGCGCTCGTGGCGCCCGGCGGGCGGCTCGTCCTCGGGGTGCGCAACGACCTCGGCGTGGACCGGTTCCTCGAAGCGCGCCCGGCCGACCGGGACGGGGGAGACGGGCAGTGGGAGCCGCACGGCTTCGACCCCACCTACCCGAGCGGTCCCGCCGCGCTCGACTTCGACCTGGAGGCCACCGGGCTGGCCGTGGAGCGCTGCTACGCGGCCTACCCCGACAGCCGGGCGCCGCGCGCGATCCTGTCCCGGGAGGCGCTGGCGCGTGACCTGCCCGAGGCGCTCACGTTCCCGCTGAGCGCGCGCGCCGACGACCGCATGCTGGTGGCCGATCCGCTGCGGCTGACCCGGCTGGCCTTCCGGCACGGCCTCGGCGAGCATCTGGCGCCGCTCTGGCTCACCGTGGCCTCCCGCGACAGGCCCGAGGAGGTGGACCTGCCGCTGGGGCTGGTGGAGGACGGCCACGCCGTGGACGAGCTGCGTGAGGAGGGCGGCGAGGTCGCGCTGCGGCGGCTGCCCGGCGGGGAGTCGCGCGAGATCCCGGCGGGCCGGGTCGTCGAGGAGATCCTCGTCGAGGCGTGCGCCCGCGAGGACGTGCGCACCGTGCGCGAGCTGCTGGGCGCGCTGGCCCGCTGGGTGGAGACGAGCGGCGACGCGACGGCGGCGACCGACAGCCTGGTGTGGGACGGGGAGCGGTTCTCCGCCATCAGCCCCGGGCCCGCGCCGGAGCCGGAGCCCGCGCCCGTGATCGTGCTCTGCCGGATCCTGTGGCGGTTCGCGGTCCGCCTGCTGGCCGCCGGGCATCACCACCCGTGGCCGTGGCCGCTGGAGGCCGACCAGCTCACGCTGACGCTCTGCGGCATGGCCGGCAGGCCCTGCGACCAGCGCGAGCTGGACCTGGCCCGCAAGCTCGACGCCGAACTGGGGCAGCCCGCCGAGCGGACCGGCGCCGCGCCCGCCTACCGCGACCTGCTGCGCTCCCGCGACCGGCTGGCCGGGCAGATCACGGCGGCCATGGCCAGGATCGCCAGGCTGGAGACCAAGCTCAGCTACCGCGAGCGTGAGCTGGTCAGGGCGCGTTCCAAGCTGCGCAGGACTCAGCGGAAGGCGACCGCCTACCGCAGGACGCTGGGCTACCGGCTGTCGCGCCGTCTGTCCCGCCCCCGCCGGATGGCCCGCCGGGTCATGCGGCTGCTGTCCGGCTGAGGAAGGAGCATTCGTGCCGGTCCTTTCCGTGATCGTGCCGTTCTACGACGTCGAGAAGTACCTCACGCCGTGCCTCGACTCGCTGGCCGCGCAGACGCTGCGGGACATCGAGGTGATCTGCGTGGACGACGGCAGCCGCGACGGCGGCGCGGCCGTCGTGGCCGCCCGGGCGGAACAGGACGGCCGGATCCGGCTCATCCGGCAGGACAACCTGGGCGTCGGCCGGGCCCGCAACACAGGGGTGCGCGAGGCGAGCGGCCGCTACCTGGCCTTCGTCGACGGCGACGACATGGTGCCGCGCCCGGCGTTCCAGCGCCTGGTGTCCTCCCTGGAGTCCACCGGCTCCGACCTGGCCTGCGGCAACGTCATGCGGCTGCACCGCAACCTGCTCGTCCCGTCGTGGGCGCACAGGGAGCCGTTCGCCGAGCCGGCCGAGCGCACCCACATCACCCGCCGCCCGCTGCTGGTCCGCGACCGCATGCTGTGGAACAAGGTCTACCGCCGCGCCACCTGGGACCGTCTCGGCCTGCGCTTCCCCGAGCGGATGTACGAGGACCAGCCGGTCGCCATGGCCGCCCACGTCGGCGCGCGGTCGGTGGACGTGCTGCACAAGGTCGTCTACCACTGGCGGCAGCGGGACGAGCCGGGCTCCTCCATCACCCAGCGCCGCCTGGAGCCGGACAACCTGCGCGACCGCCTGCTGTCGGTGCTGGAGACCGCCGCGCTGCTGGACGCGGGCGCGCCCCGGCTGCGGCCCGAGTTCGACCGCGACACGCTGGACATCGACATGACCGTCGCGGTCGAGGCCCTCGCCCGGCTGGGTTCCGCCGCCGACCCGGCCCTGGTGGATCTGGCCGTACGGTATCTCGACGGGGTGTCGCGAGCCGCGCTGCTCGGGCTGCCGTTCGCGCACCGCCTCCAGGTGCATCTGCTGCACCAGCGCCGCCTGGACGAGCTGGCGAGCGTGTTCGCGCAGGCACGTGACGGCCGCCTGCAGCCGCGGGTCAGCTCCGCCGGCCTGCTGCGCAAGCGCTGGTACGGCCGGCATCCGGCGCTGCCGAGCCGCCTGTCGGAGGTCTCCGGCGAGCTGGAGGCGACCGCCAGGCTGGTGGAGCTGGAGTGGCGCGACGGCGTGCTGCACGGCTCCGGCCGGGCGGGCGTCGGCAGGTTCGACGTCGGCGAGCTGGGCCGGGTGCGGGTGTCGGCGTGGCTGGAGGAACGCCGCACCGGCGACCGGGTGCCGCTCGGCGAGGAGAGCGCCTCACCGGTCTGGGAGGACGCGCCCCAGCCGGACGGCGGGCCGGTGCCCGAGCACGGGTTCCCGTTCCGGTTCGCCTTCGACCCGGCGGCGCTCAGCGCCCGGCAACTGCGCAGGCACGGGCACTGGGATCTGTACGTCCAGCTCAGGGGAGCGGGGTTGCGCCTGGAGGGCAAGGTGCGCGGCGATCGCAGGCTCGCGCCGCTGACACCGCCGCCCCGGCGCAGGTCGGGCGTGTGGGTGGTGCCGGTGCTCAGCTTCCGCGGGGCGTGGGGGCTGCGGCTGCGCGAGGCCGAGGCGCTGATCGGGGAGTGCCGCGTGGACGGCGGCGACCTGGTGTTCTCCGGCGAGCTGGCCGACGTCGGCGACGGTGAGCCGGTGATCAGGCTGGTGCGCAGGAGCGACGGCGAGGAGATGTACTTCCCGGTGACGCTGGCCGGGCGCGGCTTCCGCGCCCGGGTGCCGCTCTCGGGCATCGACGAGGTCGTCGGCGACGTGACGTGGTGGGAGGTCGTCATCGACCAGGGCCGGGCGCTGCGCACCCTGGTGCGCACCCGCAGCCGCCCGCCGGCGGACGTGCCCGGCCGCAGCTTCCTGGTGGACCGGGGCGACGACGGCTGCCTGCTGCTGCTGGAGCACTAGGACAGGATGTCCGCCAGGGCCTCCACGACCCGGTCCTGGTCGGCGTCGGTCAGGGCGGGGAAGAGCGGCAGCGACAGCTCCTCGGCGTAGTAGGCCTCGGCGGCCGGGCACAGGCCGCGCCGGTAGCCGAGGTCGGCGAACACCGGGTGCCAGTAGGCCGGCAGGTAGTTGACCTGCACGCCGATCCCGGCCGCGCGCATCCGCTCGTAGGTCTCCCGCCTGCGCCCGCCGCCGATCCGCACCGGATAGAGGTGCCAGCTCGGCGACACGTACGGGCGCCGCGCGGGCAGGGTGAGCCCCGGCAGGCCGGCGAGCAGCCGGTCGTAGCGGTCGAACAGCTCGGCCCGCCTGGCCCGGAACGCGGCCAGCCGCCCGAGCTGGCTGGTGCCGAGAGCGCACAGCACGTCGGGCAGCCGGTAGTTGAGCCCGAACGCGTGCACCTCCTGGTGCCAGCCGCCCTCGCCGGGGTCGCGCTGCTCGGCCGGGTCCCTGACCAGGCCGTGGTTGCGGAACCGGGACGCGGCTGCGAGCAGCCCGGGGGCGGCCGCCACGACGGCCCCGCCCTCGGCCGTGGTCACGGTCTTCGTCGGGAAGAACGAGAACGTCGTCAGGTCGGCGAGCGAGCCCACCGGCCGGTCCTTGTAGGCCGAGCCGATGGAGTGCGCCGCGTCGCCGATGAGCACCGCCCCGGCCGCCGACGCCACCTCGCGCAGCTCGTCGTAGTCGGCCGGATGGCCCGCGTAGTCGACCGCGGTGATCGCCCGCGTCCGGCCCGTCACCAGGGCCGAGGCGGCGTCCGGGTCGAGGTTGCCGGTGTCGGGCTGCACGTCGGCGAAGCGCACCCGGGCGCCGCGCAGCGCGGCGGTCGCGGCCGTGGCCACGAACGTCAGCGGTGAGGTGATCACCTCGTCGCCCGCCCCGACCCCGGCGGCGGCGTAGGCCACGTGCAGCGCCGCCGTGCCGGACGTGACGGCCAGGCACGGCACCCCGCCCGTCCACCTGGCCAGCTCCGACTCGAACCGGGTCACGGCGGGGCCGGTGGTCAGCCAGTCGCCGCGCAGCACCTCGGCCACGGCCCGGATGTCGGACTCGTCGACCGACTGCCTCCCGTAGGGGAGCATCAGGCCGACACCATCGAGCGCAGGTCGTCGACCGACAGCCAGCGGTCGTTGGCGTCGGAGCGGTAGGCGAACCCCTCCGGCAGCACCTCGCCGCTCAGCGGCGGCACGTAACCCCAGGTCGCGATCGTCGGCTGGACCACGTAGCGGTCGGCCAGGCGCAGCGTGCGGCGGCCGTCGTCGGGGCCGATCATCTCCTCGTGCAGCTTCTCGCCGGGCCTGATGCCGATCTCGTAGACGGGGCTGCCGGGCGCGAGCGCGTCGGCCAGGTCGACGATGCGCATGCTGGGGATGCGCGGCACGTAGAGCTCGCCGCCCTGCATCAGGTCGAAGGAGTCGACCACGAACTCGACGGCCTGGTCGAGCGTGATCCAGAAGCGGGTCATCCGCTTGTCGGTGATGGGCAGGCTGGCGCCCTCGCGGGCCAGCTTCAGGAAGAACGGCACCACCGACCCCCGGCTGCCGACCACGTTGCCGTAGCGCACCACGGCGAAGCGGGTCTCGTGCCCGGCCGCGTAGTGGTTGGCCGACACGAACAGCTTGTCGGCGACCAGCTTCGTGGCGCCGTAGAGGTTGATCGGGCTGGATGCCTTGTCGGTGGACAGCGCCACGACCTTGCGCACGCCGCAGTCGATGGCCGCCTCCACGACGTTCTGCGAGCCGGCGACATTGGTGCGGACATACTCGAACGGGTTGTACTCGGCCGTGTCGACCTGCTTGAGCGCCGCCGCGTGCACCACGTAGTCGACCCCGTGCATGGCGCGGGCCAGCCGCTCGCGGTCGCGCACGTCGCCGATGAAGTAGCGCAGCCGCTCGTCCTCGCCGAGCGTCTGGCGCAGCTCGTACTGTTTGAGCTCGTCGCGCGAGAACACCACCAGCCTGCGCACGCCGACGGCGTCGAGCGCGTGACGGATGAAGGCCTTGCCGAACGAACCCGTGCCTCCGGTGATCAACATTGACGATCCACCGAGAATGCTCAAGCGGTCCCCCTTACGTCGGCCGGTAGCATAGCGCGACCATCAATTCACCGACGGTAACAGGGGGAATCGTTGAGGATTGTCGGAATCATTCAGGCGCGGATGGGGTCCACCCGGCTCCCCGGCAAGGTCCTGCGCGACCTCGGCGGCCGCACGGTGCTGGGCTGGGTGGTCCGTGCCGTACGGGAGTCGGGCGCGGTCGACGAGCTCGTGGTGGCGACCACGACAGAGGCCGCGGACGACGCCGTCGCGGCCGAGTGCGCGGCCCTCGGCGTGGCCTGCCACCGGGGGCCGGTGGACGACGTGCTCACCCGGTTCGCGCAGGCGCTGGAGGGGCGGGCGGGTGAGGCGGTCATGCGGTTCACCGCCGACTGCCCGCTGCTCGACCCGGCGGTGATCCGGGAGGCGGCGCTGGTCTACCGCGCGCTCGGCGGCACGCTCGACTACCTCAGCACCGGGCTGTCCGGCACGCTGCCGCGCGGCCTCGACGTGGAGATCGCCGGGCTGGCGGCGCTGCGTCGCGCCGACCGGGAGGCGACGGCCTACCACCGCACCCACGTGACGTCCTACGTCTACGCCGGGCCGGGGGACTTCCGGCTGCTCGGCCTGGCCTACCCGCCGGGGGCGGGCGACCTGCGGGTCACGCTCGACACCGACGCCGACTGGCGGCTCATCGCGCACGTCGTGGCCGCGCTGGGCGACCGGTGCGTGCCGTTCCGGGAGCTGGTCGGCTGGCTGCGCGACCGGCCCGAGGTGTGCCGGCTCAACGCCCACGTGGAGCAGAAGGAGTTGCAGGACGCATGACGGGAGTCGGCGTTCGCTGTGATGCCGGGGCCGCGATCGGCGTCGGCCACCTGGTCCGATGCGTGGCGCTGGCCGAGGAGCTGCGCTCGCGCGGCGTCCCGGTGACGTTCCTGGGGGAGGTGACCGGGTCGGAGTGGGCGGCCGCGCAGCTGAGCGAGCGGAGGCTGCCGATGGTGCCGGCGCTCCGGGAGCCGTCCCGGCTGGCGGCGCAGGCGCGGGAGCTGGGGATCGACGTGATGGTCCTCGACTCGTACACGCTGCCGGAGGGCACGGGGGCGGCGCTGCGGGGGGAGAGCGAGCGGGCCTGGCAATCGCTCGGCTCCGCCACCATCGGGC
>NZ_LAVL01000249.1 GCF_001083785.1 Nonomuraea sp. SBT364 | reverse complement strand
CTGTGGGGTGGGGTGGAGGTTGGGCCCCCAACCGAAGAAAAATCCCGACATAGCGGGATAAATCACCTCCACTCGGGTGGGATTCTGCGGCGATCTGTCATCGATGCTTGCCAGACCATGTCAGCATCAATGCACGAACATCCCATATGGGACTGCCATAAACGACATCGTCCGGAGGAAACCCCCGTTGCGCATCCTGCTGCTGTGTTCCTCGTTCAACGGCCTGACCCAGCGTGCCTGGCTGGAGCTGCGCCGGGCCGGTCATGACGTCAGCGTGGAGCTGGCGTTGTCGCAGGAGGTGATGCTGGAGGCCGTCCAGCTGGCCAAGCCGGATCTGGTGATCTGCCCGTTCCTGAAGGAGAAGGTGCCGGCCGAGCTGTGGCGCACCCAGCGCACGGTGATCATCCACCCGGGGCCGCCCGGCGACCGGGGGCCGTCGTCGCTGGACTGGGCGATCAGCGAGGGTGCGGCCGAGTGGGGCGTGACGGCGCTGCAGGCGGTCGAGGAGATGGACGCGGGGCCGATCTGGGCGTACCGGATGTTCGCCATGCCGGAGGAGCCGCCGCGCAAGTCCGCGCTGTACAACGGGCCGGTGGCGGACGCGGCGGTGGAACTGGTGCTGGAGGTGGCGGCCAGGGCGGGTGACCCGTCGTTCGTGCCCGAGCCGCTGGACTACGCGCGGCCGGAGGTGGTGGGCCGGTTGCGGCCGGCGATGCGGCGCGCCGACCGGGAGTTGTCGTGGGCGGAGCCGACGGCGGACGTGGTGCGGCGGGTGCGCGCGGCCGACGGGTCGCCGGGCGGGCTGGCCGAGCTGTGCGGGATGCGGGTGCGGGTGTTCGACGTGTATCCGGGGCCGGCGCTGCTGGGGACGCCGGGGACGGTCGCGGGCCGGCGTGAGGGCGCGGTGCTCGTGCACACCGGCGACGGCTCGGTGTGGGTGGGGCATCTGCGCGCCGAGGAGGCGGGGGCGGTGAAGCTGCCGGCGGTGTCGGTGCTGGGCGAGCGGGCCGCCGGCGCCGATGAGCGGTCCGGCTACAGCGAGATCACCTACGATCGCGGCGACGGCGTCGGGGTGGTGAGCTTCGATTTCTACAACGGGGCGATGTCGACCGACCAGTGCCGGCGGCTGGCGGCGGCGGTGCGTTACGCGGCGGCGCAGGACACGCGGGTGCTGGTGCTGCGTGGCGGCGAGGTGTTCTCCAACGGCATCCATCTGAACGTGATCGAGGCGGCGCGCCATCCGGAGCTGGAGGCGTGGACG
This sequence comes from Nonomuraea sp. SBT364, assembly GCF_001083785.1. Taxonomy (GTDB): domain Bacteria; phylum Actinomycetota; class Actinomycetes; order Streptosporangiales; family Streptosporangiaceae; genus Nonomuraea. The sequence goes on along the minus strand of NZ_LAVL01000249.1, from coordinate 8,351 downwards.
AACATCAACGCGATCAACCAGGTGTGCCGGGAGCTGGTGTGGTGCACGGGCCAGCTGGTGGTGACGTCGGTGGGCGGCAACGCGGGTGCCGGCGGGGTGATGATGGGGCTGGGCGCCGACCGGGTGATCGTGCGCGAGGGGGTGGTGCTCAATCCGCACTACCGGACGATGGGGTTGTTCGGCAGCGAGTTGTGGACGTACACGCTGACGCGCCGGGTGGGGGCGCAGGCGGCGGCGCGGCTGACGCAGGAGGCGCTGCCGATCGGCGCGCAGGAGGCGGTCGAGCTGGGGCTGGCGGACCGGGCGGTGGCAGGTTCGCGGCCGGCGTTCGAGCGGGCGGTGCTGGAGTACGCCGAGAGACTCGCGGCCGATCCCGGGTATGGACGGTTGCTGGCGGCCAAACAGGCGGCCAGGGATGCCGACGAGCGGCGCAGGCCGCTGGAGGCCTACCGGGTGGAGGAGCTGGCGGAGATGAGCCGCGACATGTTCGATGACCGGTCGGGGTTCCGGGAGGCGCGGGAGGCGTTCGTGCACAAGCGGAAGGCCGACGGCACACCGGCGCATCTGGCGGTTCATCGGGAACTGTCCGGCACGTCGATCCCGGGGGCATCTCATATGTGAGATAGGTTGTGGGGTTGTGACAGACGATTACCTTGTGCGGATCGGCCGGTTGATCCGGGATGCTCGCCAGCATCGCGGGTGGACACAGCTTCAGCTGGCTGATGCCCTGGCGACGAGTCAGAGCGCGGTCAACCGGATCGAGCGCGGCAACCAGAACATCAGTCTTGAGATGATCGCGCGGATCGGCGAGGCGCTCGACAGCGAGATCGTGTCGCTCGGTTACGCCGGGCCGATGCATCTGCGGGTGGTGGGCGGCCGCCGCCTGTCGGGCAGCATCGAGGTCAAGACGTCGAAGAACGCGTGCGTGGCGCTGCTGTGCGCGTCGCTGCTGAACTCCGGGCGCACGATCCTGCGGAAGGTCGCGCGGATCGAGGAGGTCTACCGGATCCTGGAGGTGCTCGCCTCGATCGGGGTGCGGGCGCGGTGGATCAACGAGGGCAGCGACCTGGAGATCATCCCTCCGGCGCGGCTGGAGCTGGAGGCGATGGACACCGAGGCGGCGCGCCGTACTCGCAGCGTCATCATGTTCCTCGGCCCGCTCATGCACCGCACCGAGCAGTTCCGCATCCCGTACGCGGGCGGCTGCGACCTGGGCACGCGTACGGTGCAGCCGCACATGTCGGCGCTGCGGCACTTCGGCCTCGACATCACCGCGACGGGCGGTTTCTACCACGCGCGGGTGGACCGGGAGGTGTCGCCGTCGCGGCCGATCGTGCTGACCGAGCGCGGCGACACGGTGACGGAGAACGCGCTGCTCGCGGCGGCGCGGCACGACGGCGTGACGGTGATCCGCAACGCCTCGTCCAACTACATGGTGCAGGATCTGTGCTTCTTCCTGGAGCAGCTCGGCGTGCAGGTGGAGGGCATCGGCACGACGACGCTGACGGTGCACGGGGTGCCGTCGATCGAGCGTGACGTCGACTATTCGCCGTCGGAGGATCCGGTCGAGGCGATGAGCCTGCTGGCGGCGGCGGTGGTGACCTCCTCGGAGCTGACGATCTGCCGGGTGCCGGTGGAGTTCCTGGAGATCGAGCTGGCGGTCCTGGAGGAGATGGGCCTGGACCACGACCGGGGGGCGGAGTATCCGGCGGCCAACGGCCGCACCCGGCTGGTGGATCTGACGGTGCGGCCGTCCAAGCTCGTCTCCCCCATCGACAAGATCCATCCGATGCCGTTCCCGGGGCTGAACATCGACAACGTGCCGTTCTTCGCGGCGATCGCCGCCTCGGCGCAGGGCTCGACGCTCATCCACGACTGGGTCTACGACAACCGGGCGATCTATCTGACGGAGCTGACGCGGCTGGGCGCGTCGGTGAAGCTGCTGGACCCGCACCGGGTGCTGGTGGAGGGGCCGACCCGGTGGCGGTCGGCGGAGATGATGTGCCCGCCGGCGTTGCGGCCGGCGGTGGTGGTGCTGCTGGCGATGATGGCGGCCGAGGGCACCTCGGTGCTGCGCAACGTGTATGTGATCAATCGCGGTTACGAGGACCTGGCCGAGCGGCTGAACGCGCTGGGGGCGCGGATCGAGACGTTCCGCGACATCTGATTTCGTCGGTGGGGGCCGCTACCGTTCCTTGTTGGAAGGGATCTTTCCCGGGGTGAGGGGGGACGGTGCGGCCTGCGGAGCTCGACAGGGTCACGGTGGCGGAGGCGGCTGATCGCTATGTGGAGCTGGTGCGGGCGCGGACGCTGACGGGGGCGTTGTCGCCCTCGACGGCGGAGGTGTACGCGCGGGACGTGGCGACGCTGGTGGAGCTGGCCGGCGCGGCCACGGTGCTCGACGATCTGACGGGCGAGGACATCGACGCGATCTTGCTGGCGTTCGCGCGCAAGCCCGACGGGCGGCGCAGCGACCCGGTGCCGGGTGCGCGGCAGTCGGCGTCGTCGCAGGCGCGTTTCCGCCGGTCGGTGTCGGCGCTGTTCAAGCACGCGGCGCGTGCCGGGTGGGTGCAGCTGGATCCGATGCCGTCGGCGACGGTGCGGGCGCGCGAGCGGGGCGGGCTGCGGCCCGAGCGGCGGGCGCTGACGCGTGAGCAGGCGCAGGGGCTCATCGGGGCGGCGCGGGAGCTGGGTGAGGGTGAGCCGGCGCCGCGGCCGGGCCGGCGTCGTGACCAGCGCACGGAGGTGCGTGACGCGCTGATCGTGCTGTTGCTGGCGACGGTGGGGCCGCGGGTGTCGGAGCTGGTGGGCGCGAACGTGGAGGATTTCTTCACCAACGACGGGGTGCGCTACTGGCGGATCTTCGGCAAGGGCGGCCGCACGCGTGACGTGCCGCTGCCCGGTGACGTGGCCGGCGTGCTGGGGGTCTATCTGGAGCGGGGGCGGCCGCGGTCGGCCGACAAGGCTCTGCTGCTGTCGTGGCGGGGGCGGCGGCTGGCGCGCGGCGACGTGCAGGCGGTGATCGACCGGGTGCGCGGGCAGGTCGACCCCGACCGGGCGCGGTCGGTGACGCCGCACGGGCTGCGGCACACGACGGCGACGCATCTGCTGGCCGACGCGGTCGACATGGACGCGGTGCGCCGGGTGCTGGGTCACAGCGACCTGTCGACGCTGGGCCGCTACCGTGACGAGCTGCCGGGCGAGCTGGAGGTGGCGATGCGCGCCCATCCGCTGCTGCGCGAGCCCCGCCGGCCGTGACGGGGGCTTCGCGGGCTGCACGCGGGCTCGATGCGGGCTTCCCGTGGGGCCGGGTTCCCGTGGGGCCGGGTTCAGGTGGGGCCGGGTTCAGGTGGGGATCGCCGGGGTGGTGCGGGTGGCGAGGTGGTCGAGGGAGACGCCGAGCACGTCGGCGAGGGCGGCGATGGTGAAGAAGGCAGGGGTGGCGATCCGGCCGGTCTCGATCTTGCGGAGGGTCTCGGCCGACATGCCGGCCGCGGCGGCGACCTCGACGATGCTGCGCCCGCCGCGGGCATGACGCAGGAGCAGCCCGAGGTGTTCGCCGCGGAGCCGCTCCTCGGGGGTCAAAGGGGGACGCACCATGCCTCCACCTTACAACCTTCGATAAAAATACCGGTATAGTTATCGGCATGGTCGAGTTGAAGACACCCGGTGAGATCGACGCGATGCGTGAAGCGGGCCGGGTCGTCGCCCGCGCCCTCGCCCGGATCGCCGAGCACGCCGCCGTGGGCGTGCGTGTCACCGAACTGGACGACATCGCCGCCACGGTCATCGCCGAGGCCGGCGCCACCCCCGCCTTCCTCGGCTACCATCCGGCGTTCGCCCCCACCCCCTACCCGGCCGTGGTGTGCGTGTCGGTCAACGACGCGGTCGTGCACGGCATCCCCGGCCGTGACCGGCTCGCCGACGGCGACCTCGTCAGCGTCGACTGCGGCGCCTACCTCGACGGCTGGGCCGGCGACAGCGCCGTCAGCTTCGTCGTCGGCACGCCGCGCCCGCGCGACCTGGAGCTCATCGGCGCCGCCGAACGGGCGCTGGCCGCCGGCATCGCCGCCGCCGTCCCCGGCGGGCGGATGGGCGACATCGGTCACGCCGTCGCCGCCGAGGCCGAGCGCGGCGGCTACGGGATGCTGGCCGACTTCGGCGGCCACGGCATCGGCCGCCGCATGCACGAGGACCCGCACGTGGCCAACCGCGGCCGCCCCGGCCGGGGGCTCGTCCTGCGGCCGGGGCTGACGATCGCGATCGAGCCGATGTTCACCGCCGGCGGCGACGGCCGCTACCGGGCCGCCGCCGACGGCTGGACGCTCCACACCGTCGACGGCAGCCGCGCCGCCCACGCCGAGCACAGCATCGCCGTCACCGCCGACGGCCCCGTCATCCTCACCCGGCTCTGAAACCGGCTCTGAAACCGGCCATGCCCCGGGGGGCAGCCAGGGTCAGCCGGCTTTGCGGACCGGCTGGCGCAGCAGCGTGCGCGGGGACGGGTCGTCCAGCGGCGTCAGATACACCTCATGATGCAAGCCGTTGACGACCAGGTGATGCTCGGCCATGAACGCGTCCATGACCGCCAGCGTGCGATGCTCCTCGCTGAACGGGCCGGCGTGCAGCATCTCCACGCACTCCCCCTCGGTGTGCGCGATCACGCGGACCCGGTCCACCGCCGCGCCCGACGGCCGGGCCCGCTCACGGGCCAGCTCCAGCGCCCCCGGCTCCGGCAGGCCGGGCAGCGGCAGCAGCAGATGCCAGCGCCACTGCTCACGGGGCACCTGCAGCGCCGGCCGCTCGTCCTCCACCCACCACATCCCCTCCAGCGGCCCCGCGGGGCCGCCCATGCCGTCGGCGACCGTGTACAGGGCGCGGATCGCCGAGGTGTGCTCGGGGCCGCCCGGCTCTCCCAGCCCGGTGACGTTCAGGCAGGTGACCGGTCCGTGCGTGACCAGTTCGGGGTTCATCGCTCCTCCTCCAGGCAAACCATCAAATGGGTGACGAGCTGTTCCGGCGGCGTCACCGCCGGATCGGACACGTACACCTCGCGGATCGGGCCGCCCACCCGCAGCCGCCGCTCGGCGCACCACGCGAGCACCGCGTGCGCGGTGAGCGAGATCTGGCCGTACGGGCCCACGTGGGTGGCCATGGCGAACGAGCCGCCGGGCAGCGTCTCGGCCCGCACGCCCGCGCCCGGCTCCCAGGCGTCGCCGGGCTCCAGCACGAGCGCGACCGCCACCTCGACCACCTCGCCGAGATCGGCGGGGAACAGGCCGATCAGCCGCACCCCCGCCGCCGGGCCGGGCCCGGCGGCGGAGCGGGCCGCCATGAGGCGGGCGACCGCGGCCGAGGTGGCCGCGCCGATGCCGTCCGGGCCGGCCGCCGGCTCGCGTACCACCGCCACCCGGTGGGCGGGCTCCTCGACGACCCGTACGTGCGCCGCCGGCAGCCCTTCGGCGATGACGCGCTCCAGCGCCGCCAGCGCCTGACGCCTGCGGGCCAGCTCGGCCTCCAGCGACTCCCGTACCGACTCCAGCGCGCCCGGCCGCCCCGACAGCACCTCGCCGACGACGGGCAGCGGCACGTCGAGCGAGCGCAGCAGCCCGATCGACAGCGCCGCGCCCGCCTGCGCGGGCCGGTAGTAGCGGTATCCGGAGTCGCCGTCCACGTAGGCCGGCTCCAGCAGCCCCAGCTCGTCGTAGTGCCGCAGCTGCTTGACGCTGAGGCGGCTCAGCCGGGCGAACTGCCCGATCGGCAGCAGATCCTCGTCCACGTCCCCCAGCATGGACTCTCCCGCCGCCGGAGAGTCCAGTTTGCCTCTGACGTGGCGTGAGGGTTCATGCTGGGGGCATGAGTCTGTCTGTCGGACAGGTGTCCCGGCTGGCCGGGGTGACCGTGCGCACGCTGCACCACTACGACGAGATCGGGCTGCTCAGCCCGGGTGAGCGCACCGCCGCCGGATACCGCCGCTACACCGACGACGACCTGGTGCGGCTGCAGCAGGTGCTGCTCTACCGGGAGCTCGGGTTCCCCCTGGAGGAGATCGCCGTCATCCTCGACGACCCGCGCGTGGACGAGCTCACCCAGCTGCGCCGCCAGCACGAGCTGCTGATCCGCAAGTCCGACCGGCTGCGCGAGGTGATCACCGCGGTGGAACGGGCGATCGAGGCGCGCGCCCGCGGCATCACGCTGACCCCCGAGGAACGGCTGGAGGTCTTCGGCGCCTTCCGGCCCGAGGACCACGACGCCGAGACCGAACGCCGCTGGGGAGGCACCGACGCCTACGCCGACAGCCGCCGCCGCGTCGCCTCCTACACCAAGGCCGACTGGCTGGCGCTGAAGGCCGAGGCCGCCGCGGTCGGCGAGGAGCTCGCGGCGGCGTACACGGCGGGGCTGCCGGCCGGCGGCGAACCGGCGATGGACCTGGCCGAGCGGCACCGGCTCCACATCAGCCGCTGGTTCTACACGTGCACGTACGACATCCACCGCTGTCTCGGCGAGCTGTACGTGTCCGACCCGCGGTTCACGGCCGTCTACGACGAGGCGGCGCCGGGCCTGGCCGGGTACGTGCGGGACGCGATCGCCGCGAACGCGGCCCGCCACGACCACTGACACATTCCCTATCCAGCATATAACCGGTAGAGTATGTACATGCGTTTCGACGTACTCGCGGAACCGGCCCGGCGGCAGATCCTCGACCTCCTGCTCGAACGCCCACGCCTGGTCGGCGAACTCACCGAACGCCTCGGCCTCACCCAGCCAGGCACCTCCAAACACCTGCGCGTGCTCCGCGAAGCCGGCCTCGTCACCGTCCGCAAGGACGCCCAGCGCCGCTGGTACGAGCTGCGCCCCCAGCCGCTGGCCGAGATCGACGCCTGGCTCACCCCCTACCGCCGGCTGTGGGCCGGCAGCCTCGACCGGCTCGAACGCCACCTCGACACCATGCCCGACACCATGCCCGACACTCCGATCGACAGCCCGCCCGACACCATGCCCGACACCCCGACTGACAGCCCGCCCGACGCTCTGGAGGAGCAGTGAACGAGCACCTGTCCACCCGCCCCGACGGCCGCACCGTCCTGCGCATGCGGCGCCGCCTGCCCCACCCGCCCGCCAAGGTGTGGCGCGCCATCACCGAACCCGACCACGTCAAACACTGGTTCCCCGCCGAGATGACCATCGACGGCGACCGCGTCACCTACGGCTTCGGCCCCGACGGCCGCGTCACCGAGCTGCGCCCGCCCCACGTGTTCGCCCACACCTGGGGCGAGGACGAACTCCGCTGGGAAGTACACCCCGACGGCGACGGCAGCATCCTCGAACTCACCCACACCTTCGGCGACCACCACGGCGCCGCCAGCTTCGCCTCCGGCTGGCACACCTGCGCCGCCGCCCTCGCCGCCCACCTCGACGGCCGCCCCTTCACCGAACCCCCCACCGCCCGCCTCCACGAGGACTACATCGCCATCCTCGGCCTCATCTCCGGCACCGTCGACGACGACACCCTGCGCGTCGAACGCCAGCTCACCCGCCCCGCCGCCGACGTGTGGAACACCCTCGACGGCGGCCACGCCCAGCTCGGCGCGCCGCCACCCGCCCCCTTCACCGCCGAAGGCGTCCACGCCGGCCCCGTCGCCCGCGTCGAACCCGGCAAACTCCTGGAGTACGCCGGCGACGGCGGCACCATCCGCTGGGAACTGGCCGAAGGCACCGGCCACGGCGCCCGCCTCATCCTCACCAGCACCGGCGACCCCGCCACCCTGCGCGCCACCCTGCCCGCCTGGCGCGCCCGCACCGAGGACCTGGCCGCCACCCTGGCCGGCACACAACCATGACCGCCACACACCCATGACCGCATCACCATGACCGCCCCGGCCCGGGCGCGACCGTCAGGCGCCCAGGCCCAGCGCGGCCGCCGTCACCGCACGCGCCCGCCCCGGCGCCATCAGCAGATCAGTCGAATCCGACAACTGATCGACACACCCCACCACCGGCAACTCCCTGACCACCGGATCGGCGACCTGCCCCAGCAGCGCCTCGGCGAACCGGTCACCCCCGATCACCTCGAACGGCCGGTCATGGAATCCACGCACTCCCTCATCCAGCCGCACCGCCAGCCCCGCCCGGTTCTGCAACGCCGCCAGCCGCGAATACGCCGACGACAACCCCTCCTGCCGCTCCCGCCACGACCGCGCCGCCAGCGCCACCCCCAGCGACTCACCCAGCTCCACCGACCCCGGCAACCGCGCCAGCGCACTGCCCAGCCACTTCGCGTACGGCGGATAACGGCGGCGCAGCAGCAGCGCCAGCCGCATCACCTCACGCGCCAGCCGCGCCCCCATCAC
>NZ_LAVL01000248.1 GCF_001083785.1 Nonomuraea sp. SBT364 | reverse complement strand
GGATACGGGCGGGGGTGCCGGGGGTCGGGCTGCCGGTGATGGCCGACCAGGCGTTGTGGGCGTCGCGGCTGGCGGCGCTGGGAGTGGGGCCGGCGCCCGTCCCGTTGCGGCGCCTGACGGCCGGGCGGCTGGCGGACGCGCTCCGGGCGGCGGTGACCGAGCCCGCCTATCGGCGCAGGGCCCGGGAGCTCGCCGCGGGGGTGGCGGCGGAGGACGGCGCGGGCGCGGTGGTCGAGGCGGTGAACCGGCTGGCCGGCGGGTGACACCCCCGATAAGGGTGAGGAAATAGTGGTATGTCGGGTTATGGCGATAGATGGGTAGTAACGCCATTGGTTGCGCCAATCCGGCGCTCCTGTCCGTACAGGGGGGAAACACCATGGCTGACACGAAGAAGAAACCCAGCGCCAAGTCCGGCAAGGCCAAGAAGCAGGCCATCAAGTCGAGCCGGCAGGTCAAGGAGACGAAGAAGGAAGCCACCACGCGCCCCGAAGAGGCGTAGCGCGGTGATGTGATCAGGCAGCCGGGACCCGGCTGCCTGATCGTCTGTGGAGGGCGCCATGTCCGGTTATCTGCGCTTCCCCGCGGTGCTGCGGGACGTCGTGGTGTTCGCCGCCGAGGACGACCTGTGGATGGTGTCCGCCGAGGGCGGCAGGGCGTTCCGGCTGACGGCGGGGGTGGCCGAGGCGGGCTACCCGCGCATCTCGCCGCGCGGCGACCAGGTCGCGTTCGTGGGGCGCGAGGAGGGGCCGGAAGAGGTGTACGTGCTGCCGACCGGCGGCGGCGCGGCGCGGCGGGTGACCTTCCACGGGGCGCGGTGCACGGTGACGGGCTGGGATCCCGAGGGGCGCATCCTGTACGCGAGCGACCAGGGGCAGCCGTTCGAGGGGCGCAAGTGGCTGCACCGGGTGGAGCCGGGCGGGGTGCCGGAGCGGCTGCCGTACGGCCCGGCCAACTCGATCGCCCACGGGCCGGGGGGCATGATCGTGCTGGGCCGGAACACGGCCGACCCGGCGAGGTGGAAGCGGTACCGGGGCGGCACGGTCGGCGACCTGTGGATCGACCGGGAGGGCGACGGCGAGTTCCGGCGGCTCATCCGGCTGCCGGGCAACCTGGCCTCGCCCTGCTGGAGCGGGGACCGGGTGTGCTTCCTGTCCGACCACGAGGGCGTGGGCAACGTCTACTCGTGCACGCCGGGCGGCGACGACCTGCGCCGGCACACGCACCACGACGGCTACTACGCGCGCAATCTGTCGAGCGACGGGCACCGGCTGGTCTACCACGCGGGCGCCGACCTGTACCTGCTGGATCCTGGCGAGGAGCCGCGCCGGCTGCGGGTGTCGCTGGCCAGCACGCGCACGCAGCGCAACCGCCGCTTCGTCGACGCCGCCGACTACCTCGACCACGCCACGCTCAGCCCGGACGGCAGCGCGCTGGCCGTCACGGCGCGCGGGAAGGCGTACGGGATGGCGGGGTGGGAGGGGCCGGTGCGGCAGTACGGGGAGCCGGACGGCGTCCGTTACCGGTTCCTCACCTGGCTGAACGACGGCCGCCGCCTGATCGCCGCCGCCAGCGGTGACGACGACGAGGAGGCGCTGGTGATCCTGCACGGCTGCGACCGGACCGGCGGCGGCGGCGCGCGGCCGGTGGCGCGGCTGGGGCGGATCACCGCGCTGGTGCCCGATCCCGCCCATGACCGGGTGGCCGTCACCAACCACCGGCACGAGCTGCATCTGGTGGACCTGGCGGCCGGCCGTACCGTGCTGGTGGAGGCCAACCCGCACGGCGCGCCCGAGGACCCGGCGTGGTCGCACGACGGGCAGTGGCTCGCCTACGCCAGCCCGCTCAACGCCCAGACCACCGCGATCAAGCTGCACCATCCGGGCACCGCCCGCACGGTGACGGCCACCGAGCCGCTGCTGCGCGACTCGCGGCCGAGCTTCGACCCCGGGGGCCGCTACCTGTACTTCATCGGCCAGCGGGTCTTCTCCCCCGCCTACGACCAGCTCCAGTTCGACCTGTGCTTCCCGCTGGGCACCCGCCCGTACGCGGTCGCGCTGCGCGCCGGCGTGCCGGACCCGTTCGTGCCCGAGCCCCGGCCCCTGCACGCAAAGGACGACGAGGACGAGGAGGGCGAGGAGGAGGAGCCGGAGCCGGTGCGGGTCGAGGAGGAGGGGCTGGCGCGGCGCGTCACCGCCTTCCCGCTGCCGGAGGGCCGCTACGAGCGGGTGGCCGGGCTGAAGGGCAAGGCGCTCGTCCTGACCAGCCCGCTGCAGGGCGACAGCACCCTGCAGTTGTACGACTTCGCCAAGGGCAGCGGTGAGACCTTCGCCGACGGGGTGGCCGACTTCGAGCTCGGCCGCGACCATCGCACGCTGCTCTACCGCACGACGGGCGACCGGCTGCGGGTGGTGAAGGCGGCCGAGCAGCCGGGCGACGACGAGACGCCGGGGCGCGAGAGCGGCTGGATCGACCTGTCGCGGATCAAGGTGTCGGTGTGCCCGGAGGCGGAGTGGCGGCAGATGTTCCGCGAGGCGTGGCGGCTGCAGCGCGAGCACTTCTGGACCGAGGACATGGCGGGCGTCGACTGGCCGGCCGTCCACGACCGCTACCGGCCGCTGGTGGAGCGGGTGACGACCCGGGGCGAGTTCTCCGACCTGCTGTGGGAGCTGCACGGCGAGCTGGCCACCAGTCACGCCTACGAGAGCGGCGGCGAGTACCGGCCCGGCCCCGACTACAGCCAGGGCAAGCTGGGCGTCGACTGGGAGCACCGCGACGGCGTCTACCACATCCGCGCGATCGTCACCGGCGACCCGTGGGACCCTCGGGCGACCTCGCCGCTGAACCGCCTCGGCGTGGACGTCCGGCCGGGCGACGCGGTGCTGGCGATCAACGGGGCGCCGATCGGCGCGGCGGCCACCCCGAACGAGCGGCTGGTGAACCAGGCCGGGGAGGAGGTGGAGCTGACGCTGCGGCGGGGCGAGCGGGTGTTCGCGGTGACGGTGCGGGCGATCGCCGACGAGCGGCCGGCCCGCTACCGCGACTGGGTGAACCTCAACCGGGCCCGGTGCCACCAGCGTTCCGGCGGCCGGGCCGGCTACCTGCACGTGCCGGACATGGGGCGGGCCGGGTTCGCCGAGTTCCACCGGGGGTTCCTGGCCGAGTACGACAGGCACGCGCTGATCGTGGACGTGCGCTTCAACGGCGGCGGGAACGTCTCGGCGCTGCTGCTGGAGAAGCTGGCCCGGCGCCGCCTCGGTTACGACTACCCGCGCTGGGGCGACGCCGAGCCGTACCCTCCGGAGTCGCCGCGCGGCCCGCTGGTGGCGATCACGAACGAGTGGGCGGGCTCCGACGGCGACATCTTCAGCCATACCTTCAAGCTGCTCGGGCTCGGCCCGCTGGTGGGCAAGCGGACGTGGGGCGGGGTGATCGGCATCTGGCCGCGGCACACGCTCGCCGACGGGACGGTGACGACGCAGCCGGAGTTCTCCTTCGCCTTCGACGACGTCGGCTGGCAGGTGGAGAACTACGGCACCGATCCGGACATCGAGGTGGACATCACCCCGCAGGACTACGCGGCGGGCGTGGACCGGCAACTGGAGAAGGCGATCGAGGTGGCGCTCGGCCTGCTGGCGGAGGGCCCGGTGCACACCCCTGATCCATCGCATAGGCCGCGGATGCAACCTTAATACCCCCTATGGCGTCTAAAGATCATAGAAGTGGATAGCGCCACGGGGATGGACGGTGCACACCACTCGCTCGACCCGGCGCCGTTGGGTGTTGTTCACACCACCGGCCCCGGATGTGACCGTATTGTCGGCCGATCGGGGGTTCTTCAGTTGCGCGGACTGGCGCGTAGAGGCAAGTCGGCGATGGCCCGGCTGTACCGGGGCTACAACCGCAGGAGGGCACGGCAGGCGCCGCCGCCCTCGACACGGCAGATCAGGATCCTCCTGCTGCACGCCAACGGGATGGGCGGCACGATCAGGACGGTGTTCAACCTGGCGGGCTACCTGGCCGAGCGGCACGACGTGGAGATCGTGAGCATCCTGCGGGAGGCCGAGGAGCCGTTCTTCCCCATCGATCCCCGGGTGCGGTTAACCTACCTGGACGACCGGCTGAACCCCGGCCCCGACCCGGTGCGGGCGATGCTGTCGAAGCTGCCCAGCAAGCTCATCCCCCCGGAGGAGAGCGCCTACCACCGCTTCAACCTGTGGACCGACCTGAAACTGGGGCGGTTCATCCGATCCCTGGACACCGGCGTCCTGATGGCCACCCGCCCCGGCCTGAACCTGGCCGTGGCCCAGCTCGCGCTGCCGAGCGTGATCACGATCGGCCAGGAGCACGTGGCGCTGCGCACCCAGCCCGAATCGGTGCAGAAGCTGATCAAGTGGCGCTACCGCCGCCTGAACGCCCTCGTCTCCCTGACCAAGGCCGACCAGCGCGACTACCGCGAGGCGCTGCCGAAGGGGCCCAAGCTGGTCCGCATCCCGAACGGGGTGCCGCCGATGACGGGCGACCTGGCCAAGCTCGACGCCAAGGTCGCGGTCGCGGTCGGCAGGATGACCCGCATCAAGGGCTTCCACCGGCTGATCACCGCCTGGGAGCAGGTGGCCGAGGCGCATCCGGACTGGCGGCTGCGCATCCTCGGCGCCGGACCGCAGGAGGACAAGCTCCGCGAGCAGATCGCCGAGGCCGGCCTGGAAGGCAAGGTCGAGCTGCCCGGCCCCACCCCCGACATCGGCGCCGAGCTGGAGAAGGCGTCGATCTACGTGATGAGCTCGCGCCACGAGGGCTTCTCGATGACGATCCTGGAGGCGATGGCCAAGGGGCTGGCGATCGTCAGCTTCAACAGCCCGCACGGCCCCAAGGAGATGCTGACCGACGAGGTCGACGCGCTGCTGGTCAAACCGCGCACCAACGCCAACCTGGCCGCCGCCGTCATCCGGGTGATCGAGGACGAGCCGCTGCGCCGCCGCCTGGCGGCCGGCGGGCTGGAGACGGTCAGGACGTACGACATCGACAAGGTCGGGGAGCAGTGGGACGCGCTGCTGGACGACCTGCTGGCCCGCCGGGAGCGCGCCGCGCTCAAAGCTCTGAGCCCGTGAGCTCCACCGGTTCGGCTATCACGTCGACCAGGGCGCCGTTGCGGTAGACGGTGATCGGCAGCGGCCGGCCGATCGCCTCGGCGAACATCAGCCGCTGCAGGTCCTGCGCGTCGCCGACGGCGCTGCGGCCGGCGCTCAGCACCAGGTCGCCCGCCCGCAGCCCGGCCCGGCCGGCGGGCGAGCCGGGGATCACCTCCGCCACGCGCAGCGCGCTGTCCTGCCCGGTGCGCCGCCGCAGCGGCTCCGGCAGCGGCGCGGGCGAGGTGACCAGGCCGAGGAAGGCCCGCCGTACGCGCCCGTCCCTGATGAGGGCGGCGATGATGGCCCGGGTGGTGGCGTTGACCGGGACGGCCAGGCCGACGCCCGCGCCGGCGACGGCGGTGTTGACGCCGACCACCCGGGCCTCCGAGTCGGCGAGCGCACCGCCGGAGTTGCCCGGATTGAGCGCCGCGTCGGTCTGGATGACGTCCTCGATCAGCCGGACGGCCGAGCCGCTGCGGGCGGGCAGCGACCGGCCCAGCCCCGACACGACGCCGGCCGTCACCGAACCGGCCAGCCCGAGCGGATTGCCCACGGCCACCACGAGCTGCCCGACGACGAGCTCGTCGCTGTCGCCGAGCACGGCCGGCTCCGGCGTGGGCACCTCGGCCCTGATCACCGCCAGGTCCGACAGCGGGTCGCGGCCGACGACGGTGAAGCCGCCCGAGGTCCCGTCGGCGAAGGCGACCGTGCCCGACCGGACCCGGCCGACCACGTGCGCGTTCGTGAGCAGGAACCCGTCGGCGGTGAACACCACCGCCGACCCGCTCCCCCGCCCCGCCCGCAGGCCGGCCACCTTCGGTAACAGCTCGGCGGCCACCGAGGTGACGATCTTCGAGTACGCGTCCATGCTTACATCATTACAACGCGATCCAGTCGGTGACCACATTCGTGCCGCCGGCGGGCCGGCACTGCAGCCGGAACGCCTGCCCGGGCACCGGCCGGAACACGAAACACCCCGACTCGTCGATCGCCGACGCCACCACGTCCCCCGTCACCAGATGCGTGTACGCGGTGCCGGCGCGGGCCGGCACCACCTGGCCGAGCAGCGCCTCCTGGCCCACCTCCAGCTCGATGGTGAGCTCGCCGGTGGCGAAGATCAGCGCGCGCAGCGGCGCGAGCTCGGCCCCCCGCGTCGCCGCCGCCACGCCCTCCAGCGCCGAGTCGTAGGTGAGCGCCGCCAGCTCGGCGTCGATGTCGTACCACGTGAAGATCGCCTTGCCGGCCGCGACGAAGTCCTCCGGCACCTCCTCCGCGGCGCCGAGCGCCTGCTTGAGCGCGGCGAAGAACCGATCGTCGTCACTCCACCACGGCGTGACCATGCCACTCGCCTTCTCCCTGGTTCTCCCGTTCGGACCTGATCAGGGCGGCCACCACCGGAACCTGGCGCAGCTTGGCAAGGCACCGGGCCCGGGTCGGGCCGATGGCGCCGACGGGCATGCCGAGCGCCTCGCCGATGTCGGAGTAGGACGCGGGCGGCTGCCGCATCAGCATCGCCAGCAGGGTGCGGCAGCGCTCGCCGAGCTGCCGGAACCCCGCCACGAGGGCGGCGTCGCGCTCGGCGTCGAGCAGCTCCCGGTCCAGCTCGGGCGAGCCGGCGCTGACCAGGGCGTCGGCCTCGGCCTGGCGGCTCAGCCGCTGCTGGCGCTCGGACTGGTGGGCGTTCCTGAGACACTCGCGCCGGGTGGCCGTGGCCAGCCAGCCGGGCAGCGCCGCGGGCTGGCGCAGCCGGGGCAGCTGCTCGACCAGCGACAGCCACACCGTCTGGCTCACGTCGTCGGCGTCGGCCCGGCTCAGCCGGAACGCCTTGCAGATCGACCACACCAGCGACGCGTAGCGCTCGACGATCTCGTCCCACGCGTCCTTGTCACCGGCCCGCGCCCGCACCACCAGGGCGACGACCGATGGATCGTCTCGCATGTCCGTGTGCTCCCTTCCCGGCCCGGCCCACCCAGCAAGGGTGAACGCAGATGGCCGGTGCGTCCAGGCGAGACACGGCATCGGACTGCGTGAGCGCGCGAGGACGGGCGGGATCGTGGCCATGTCTGCTCTTCGCTGCTCGACGACTGCGGTCACCATGACGGAGCCGCCGTGCCTCACGGTTGATACACATCCGTTAGAAAAATCACCCGTATCAAACGGGGGCCCGCGTGCTCTACAAGGTGTGGGCGCGGGCACGGGGGCCCCGCGCCCGATCACCCCCGGTCGCACGGGAACAGCGCACCGCCCACCTCCGCCACGTCCCGGGCGGCGGCGAGCACCGCGTCCCTGGCGTCCCGGGCGGACTCGCCGGTGCGCGCCATCCGGCCCGCGATCAGCCCGGCGACCAGCGGCGCGGCGAACGAGGTGCCGTCCCACCTGGCCATGCCGGCGAAGTTCTGCACGGCGGGGCGCTTGGGCGGCTCCCGGTAGGTGTACTCGCCGGTGGCGTAGGCGTTGACGTGGCCCTCGCCCGGCGCGTAGACGTCCACCCAGGGGCCGTAGTTGCTGAACCAGGAGCGGTGCGCCCCGTCCGGGCCGAGCGCGCCCACCGACACCACCCAGTCGAAGGCGGCCGGGTAGAACGGCCGGTCCGTCGCGTCGTTGCCGGCCGCCGCGACCAGCACCACGTCCGGGTGCGCGGCCCGGAACGCCTCGAAGCCGAGCGACGTCCAGTTGTCACGGGTGTAGGTGCCGGCCGACAGGTTGATCACGTCGGGCGCGGGCGACTGGGCGGCCAGCGCCTCCAGTTTGGCGATCATGACGTCTTCCAGCTCCGCGCCGGAGGCCGAGAAGTGGTCGACGACGGTGATCTCCGCCGACGGCGCCTGGCAGGCGGCCACCCCGGCCGCGAACGTGCCGTGCCCGGCGAACGCCGGGATCCGCGGCAGCCCGCTGATCGGCGAGGGCGGCCCCAGCGGCTCCAGTTCGCCCGACACGTTCGCCAGCCACGGGTATGCGGCCGGGTCCAGGCCGAGCCAGCCGGTGTCGCTGACGCCGATCCGCACCCGCCGCACCGCCTCCTCCTCCGGACAGGGCGGCGGCCACGGCCGGTCGGGGCTCCCGGCGGGCACCTCCGGCTCGGTACCGGGGCACAGCCGGGTGATGTGCAGCACGTGCACCGGCGAGGCCGGCGGCAGGCGGCCCTCGTCACCCCCGCCCAGGCGGTCCTCGATGATGGACAAGGCGTCCGGCACAGTCATCCCGCCGTCCTCGGCCTCGTCCAGCGACAGCACGGCCAGCTCCGCCGTGCCGCGCTCACGCAGGCGCCGCGCCCGCGGCAGCACTTCGGTGATCCGCTCGACGTTGCCGTCGCGGTCCAGCGCCAGCAGATGGTCCGCCTGATACAGGTAGTCCACCTGGCCGGCGGGCGTGTAGGCCACCTCGGCCTGGATGCCCCGCGCGGCGAGCGCGTCCTTGACGAGCCGGAACTGAGCGTCGAACACCGCATCCATGTGTTGCCTCTCCCAGGCGTCGCAACGGCGACTCGGACATCACGTTTACCCTCCTCTATATCGACGCAGAGTTGCGGGCGCTACAGCGGACCGTTAAACCTCGAAGCATGCCGGCGGATCCCGAACCCACCGCACCCGCCCCCGAAGAGCTCCTGCCGCTCGCCCTCTCGCGGCCGAACGAGGCGCTCGACCGGGCCCGCGCCCTGCTCGCGGCCGGGCCGCCGCCGCTGACCGCCTCCATCGCCCGGCAGGCCGTCGGGATCGTGCTGCGCGAGTTCGGCGACATCGACGCCGCCGTCCGGGAGCTCCAGGCCGCGCGCCGGCTGGCCCGCCGATCGGGCTCGGCGGAGCGGGAGGCGGACGTACGCGCCACGCTCGGCGTCGCGCTCGCCTTCGCCGGCCGCACCACCGCGGGCCGCAACGCCCTGGACGCCGCGGTACGCCAGTCGTCCGGGCAGCTCAACAGCCGCATCCTGCTGCGCAGAGGCGGTGTGCTGGCGACGCTCGGGCTGCACCGCGACGCGCTGGCCGACCTCAACAGCGCCGTCGCCGCGCTGCGCGACGACCTCGTCTGGCAGGCGCGGGCGCGCACCGAACGCGCCTCCTGCTACCTGGCGCTCGGCTCCGTCGGCCGCGCCGCCACCGACCTGGCCCGGGCCGAGGAGCTGTTCAACGCCACCGGGCAGGAGCTGGAGTCGGCCGACGCCATCGTGCACCGGGGCGTGCTGGCGCTGCGCATCGGCGACCTGCCGGCCGCGCTGGCCTGCTTCGACCAGGCGGCCGAGCGGTTCGGCAAGCTCGGCACCCCGGACCCGAACCTCAGCATCGAACGCTGCGCCGCCCTGCTGGCCGCCGGGCTTCCCCAGGACGCCCTGGACGAGGCCGCCGCGGCCATCGCCCGCCTCGACCGCATCCACGGCCAGGCCACCAAGCGGGCCGAGCTGCTCCTGACGGCCGCCACCTGCGCCCTCGCGGCGGGGCGCCCCCCCGCCCCGCCCGCCCCCGCCCCCCCGGCCCCCGCCCCCCTCCCCCCCCCCCCCCCCCCCCGGTGGCGCGCCCCGTCTCCTATTCACATATTCCCACCCCCCCCGCCGCACCACAACTCGGATTACGTCTT
>NZ_LAVL01000247.1 GCF_001083785.1 Nonomuraea sp. SBT364 | reverse complement strand
GGATGGGGAGGCGGCTGCGGGACGGGGTCGCGGTGATGGGGCGGCGGTGGTGCGGAGCCGGGCCGACGACGGGAAGGTGACGGCGGCCCGGGGCAGGGCGCGGACGGTGGCGCGCGGCGCCGGGTTCAGGTCCGAGGCGGCGGCCACCACGCTGCCGGCCGGCAACACGGCGCTGTTGCTGCTCGCCGTGCTGGCCGTGCCGTGCGTGGTGGCGTCGGTGATGTGGCCGATCGCCTGCATCGGCATCACGGCCGTGTTCGTGGTGCTGATCAGGTCGTGCTGGATGAGCCACTGGATGGTCAGGAAGCGCTCGTCACGGCGGGTCCGGGTGACGCTGCGGGTGCTGCTGTTCCCGTTCGCGCTGGCCGGGGCGGTGACGACGGCGGCCGTATGGCCCGGGGTGCCCGCGGCCGTGGTGGCGGGCGGGGCGCTGTGGATCACCGGGGGCGGCGAGATCGACTCCACCTGGTGGCAGCAGCCCGCGCCGGTGACCGCCGCGGGCGTGGTGTTCGGGATGTTGTGCGGGGGCATCACCGGGCGGGAGATCGAGCGGATCGGCGCCCGGCTGCCTGAGTTGCGCAAGGAAGGGCTGCGCGCACTGGCCGTGCTGGGCGGGTTCGTCGCCCTGTGCGCGGCGGCCGTACGCGCGATCGCCCTGCTGCTGTGAGACGGACGGCGGTGATGACGCGACCGCGGACCGCGCCGCCGGGAACGGCGGGCTGCCCGGTGTGCGGCGTCAGCCCTGGCCGCCGTCGCGGCGCGCGAAGCGGTTGAAGATGCGCTCGCCGGCGTTGACGGCGCCCTCGGCCACGTCACGCAGCACGCCGATGAACGGGTCCTGGGACTCCGACCAGGACCGGCGGTAGGACTCGGCGGCGGCCTTGACCTCGTCGGTGACCCGGGCGTTGGGGTCGTCCTCGCGGCGGGGGTAGTCGCCGCCGATGATGCGGTCGTACTCGCCGCTGCGCTGCCACTTGTCCAGCTCGGCCACGCGCACCACGGCGAACGGGTGGGTGGTGCCGAGCAGGTTGAGCACCTTGAGGAAGCCGTCGCGCAGGTCGCCGGCGGTGTCGTACTCCTGGTACTGCTCCAGGAACGCCTCGATGTTCATCTCGTTGGTGTAGTCGCCGCCGGCGAGCTTCATCAGCGCGCGCTTGGCCGCTTCCGGGTTCTGGCTGGTGAGCAGGCCGCCGCGGTCGGAGGAGAGCTCGGACTTGCGGTACCACTCCTCCAGGCCGGCCACGATCGCGCGCAGGCCGATGTAGCCGAGCGGGATCCAGGCGACGCGGGCCGCCAGGCGGGTGAGGATGTCGAGCATGGTGCGGTAGACCGCGTGGCCCGACAGGATGTGGGAGGTCTCGTGACCGATGACGAAGCGCTGCTCCTCCTCGTTCATGAGGTTGAGCAGGCCGGTGGTCACGACGATGAACGGGTCGTCGAAGCCGATGGCCTTGGCCTGGACCTGCGGATCCTGCTGGACGTAGATCTCCGGGATGCGGTGCAGGTCGAGGGTGTAGGCGGCGTCGCGGCCCATGTCGTGGAGGGAGCGGAACTGGGTCTCGCTCACGCGCACGGCGGAGGCGAGATACATCAGGCGAAGACGCCGCTCGCTCACGAGGCCGGACATCTGCTTGAGCACCGTGTCGAACCCGCTCAACTTGCGCAGAGCGACCAGGGCCGACCGGTCTGCGGGGTGTTCGTAGGCACGGGAAGAGATGCCGGGCAGTTGGACGCGGCTGCGGTCCGGGGTGGTCGTCATGCCCGGCATGCTACGTCCGCAACCGGTGTGATGCGCGGTCATCATCGAGGGGGGTGCCCTCATGTTGGGGAGAGCGTCCGCGTAGGGTCCGTTTCATGATGAACGCGCCTGGTGTCCAGGGGAAGCGACGCGTGGGTGTTATGGGCGGTACGTTCGACCCCATCCACCACGGTCACCTCGTCGCGGCCAGCGAGGTGGCGCACCACTTCGATCTCGACGAGGTCGTGTTCGTGCCGACGGGGCGGCCGTACCAGAAGTCGGAGCGCGAGGTGTCCGCGCCCGAGGACCGTTATCTGATGACGGTGATCGCGACGGCGTCGAACCCGCGTTTCTCTGTCAGCCGGGTGGACGTGGACCGGCCGGGGCCGACGTTCACCATCGACACTTTGCGGGATATTTCCCGGATTTATGGGTCCGGGGTGGAGTTGTACTTCATCACCGGCGCCGACGCCCTCGGCGCCATTCTCGGCTGGCAGGACGCCGAAGAGCTGTTCGAGCTGGCCCATTTCGTCGGCTGCACCCGGCCGGGGCACACCCTGCACAACCCCGGGCTGCCCGAGGGGCGGGTGACGCTGCTGGAGATCCCGGCGCTGGCGATCTCGTCGTCGGAGTGCCGGCAGCGGGTCGAGAAGGGCGAGCCCATCTGGTATCTGGTGCCGGACGGCATCGTGCAGTACATCAACAAACGCGGGCTCTATCACGCCCACGGCTGACGTGCGTGAGGCGGGGCGGCCGAAAAGGGTACCCTCAACATAAGGGCATGTTGCCGACACAGGAGGACCGACCCGCATCGTGACAGCATCCGACAGAGCCGTCCAGCTCGTGCAGATCGCCGCAGAGGCGGCCGCCGACAAGCTGGCCGACGACATCCTCGCCTACGACGTCAGCGAGCAGCTGGTCATCACCGACGCCTTCCTGCTCTGCTCCGCCACGAACGACCGCCAGGTCCGCGCCATCGTCGACGAGATCGAAGACAAGCTGCGCACCGAGGCGGACGTCAAGCCCGTGCGCCGCGAAGGTGAGCGCGAGGGCCGCTGGGTGCTCCTCGACTACATCGACATCGTCGTGCACGTCCAGCACGAGGAGGACCGCACCTTCTACGCCCTGGAGCGGCTGTGGAAGGACTGCCCGGCCATCGCCCTGCCGGAGAGCGTGATGCAGGCCAACATCCAAAGGGCCCGCACTTGAGCAAACGGATCGTCTGCCTCAGGCACGGGCAGACCCTGTGGAATGTGGAGCACCGTTTCCAGGGTCACTCCGACATCCCGCTGGACGAGACCGGGATCGCGCAGGCGGCCCGGGCCGCCTCGCTGCTCGCCTCGCTTCGGCCGACCCTCATCGTCTCCTCCGACCTGCAGCGGGCCAACGACACCGCCCTCGCGCTGGGCCGTGTCGCCGGCCTGGAGGTCGGCGTCGACAAGGACTTCCGCGAGCGCGGCGGCGGTCAGTGGGAGGGCCTGACCCGCGAGGAGATCGCCGAGCGCTGGCCCAGGGAGTACGTCGCCTGGGAGGCCCCCGACGGCGAGCCCGTGCCCGACGTGGCCGCCCGGGTGGCCACCGCCATGCGCCGCTGGGCGGCCAAGCTCGACGACGACGGCCTGCTCGTCGTGGCCTCCCACGGCGCGGCGCTGCGGCTGGGCATCTGCGAGCTGCTCGGGCTGCCGCAGGAGCTGTGGTCGGCCATCGGCGGGCTCGGCAACTGCTCGTGGTCGGTGCTGGAGCAGGGCCGCCGGGGCTGGCGGCTGCTGGAGCACAACGCGGGCACCCTGCCCGAGCCGATCAGCAGCGATGACAGTCCTGACGCGGAGGGGCGGCGCTAGCGTAGTCCTCCAGCGCGATGGCGTTGGCGGCCTTCGTGCCCATGCCCTTGATGCCGGGGACGTACGGCAGCATGCGCATGGCCTGGTTGCGCAGCCAGATCTGGTGCCGTTTGCGCGGCACCAGAAACTGCTCGCCGCCCTGCGCCTGTTTCTGGCACGTCTCGGCGTAGGGGCGCAGCCGCTGCTCGTAGCGGGCGAACGCCGTCTCGTGATCGCCGCCCGCCGCTGCGAGCTCGCCCGCCAGCACGTACGCGCCGACGATCGCCAGGCCGGTGCCCATGCCGCCAGGGCCGGGCGCGTAGCCGGCGTCGCCCACGAGCGCCACCCTGCCCTTCGCCCAGCGGTCCAGCTTGACCTGGGCGGCGGCGTCGAAGTAGAAGTCCGGAGCCTGCCACATGGCCTCCAGCAGGGCGGGCACCCGCCACCCCGCGTCGGCGAAGACGTTCGCGACCAGAGCTTTCTGAGCGTTCACGTCACGGTGGTCGTGGTCCAGCTCGGGGGAGGCGAAGTCGAGCATGGCCCGGCCGCCGATGACGGTGGCGGAGCGGCCCGGCATGCTGTACATCTGGCTCGCGTGGTGGCCGGGCACGCTGAAGATCGCGCCGTACATGCCGAGGTGGCGCGGGCGGCTCGGCCCGAAGGCGAGCGCGCGGACGGCGGAGTGCGTGCCGTCGGCCCCGACGACCAGGTCGAAGGAGCGGGGAGGGGTGCGTTCGAAGGTGACCTCACGGCCGTCCAGACCGGTGATCGTGTCGTCGTGGATGTACTCGGCCACGTCGCGGGTGGCCTCGTGGAGGATGCGCGCCAGATCGCCGCGGAGGATCTCCACCTCGCCGCCGAACAGCTCGGCGGGCAGCGCCGACAGGCGTCTGCCGCGCTCGTCGACGATGGCGATGGGTTCCGGGCGGGTCTGAACGGCGCGGATCGCGGGCAGGACGCCCATGCGGTCGAGGACGGTCAGCTGAGGGACGCCGCGGAAGTCGACGGCCTGGCCGCCCTCGCGCGGGCCGGGGTGGCGCTCCACGACCGTGGGCCGGAAGCCGTGGCGGGCGAGCCAGTAGGCGAGTGCCGGGCCGGCGATGCCGGCGCCGACGATGAGGACCTTCCGGGTCATCGGGTGCTCCTTTGGTGTACGGCGTACGCGCACAGTAGGAGCCGGGCGATTCCACCGGCAAGAGGGGGCGCCGGTGCACTAGAGCGCCTGGCCCCGGATGTGGCACGATCCGGGGGTGCGGTGCACTAGAGCACCGCCGGAAGGAGCCGTCGTGATGCCGCCCTATCAGGCGATCGCGGGTGAGCTGCGGCGCCGCATCCGGGAGGGCGAGCTGGCGGCCGGCGACCGCGTCCCGTCCACGCGCGAGATCACCCGTGAGTGGGGCGTGGCCATGGCCACGGCCAGCAAGGTCCTCGCCACGCTGCGGGAGGAAGGGCTGGTGCGGGCCGTGCCCGGCGTCGGCACCGTCGTGGCGGACGCCGTACGGGCCCGCCGTCCCGGTCAGGAGCTCACCCGGCAGCGGGTCGTACGCACGGCCATGCGCGTCGCCGACGCGGAAGGGCTGGCGGCCGTCTCCATGCGGCGGGTCGCGGGTGAGATGGGCACCTCCGCGATGGCGCTGTACCGGCACGTTCGGGACAAGGACGAGCTCGTCTGCCTCATGGCCGACGCCGCATACGCCGAGGAGCCGCTGCCCGAACCGCCGCCCCGGGGATGGCGGGCCCGGATCGAGACCTCGCTGCGGCTGCAGTGGCGGATCTGCCGCCGGCACCCGTGGGCGGTCCAGGCGACGCCGCTGACCAGGCCCCAGTTCGTGCCCCACGCCATGGCCCACACCGAATGGCTGCTGCGCGCCGTCGACGGGCTCGGCCTCGACGCCAACACGATGCTGCACGTCAGCGTGTGCCTGGCCGGCTTCGTCCGCGGCGCCGCCGCCGGCCTGGAGGCCGAGATCCAGGAGCGGGCCGAGACCGGCCTCACAGACGACGCGTGGCTGCGCGGCCAGGAACGCGAGTTCGCCACCGCGCTCGCCTCGGGCGTCTACCCGACCCTGGGCAGGGTCGTCACCCAGCCGGGTCTCGACCTGGACCTCGACACGATCTTCGAGTTCGGGCTCCGCAACCACCTCGACGGCCTGGCCGTCCTGGTGGGCAGGGCGGCCGGGCGCGATTAGGCGATTCACGCGGATGGCTATATGCTCTCCGAGCGCCGCAAAGAGCACACTCCGCGCGGTGACCAGGGGCTATGGCGCAGTTGGTAGCGCGCCTCCATGGCATGGAGGAGGTCTGGGGTTCGAATCCCCATAGCTCCACCCCGGCCCTTTCCGAATCCCGTCCGATCAGCTGATCGGGCGGGATTTCGCGTTTCACCGCACATCCCCGGGCGGTTCGGCGGCGCCGAACCAGCGCCGCGCGGCGGCCCGGAGCGCTTCCGTCTCCGTGGGATCCGGCTCGGGTGAGGCGGACGCCCAGGCCACGTAGCAGTCCGGCCGCAGGAGCAGGGCGGTGGGCGCGCCGGGCCGGGGCCGCGCGGTGACGACGTCGATCCCGTCGTGGCGCAGCGCGGGGTCGCGCGCCAGCGATGCTCCTTCGGTCAGGTCGAGCAGCAGCGGCCGTGCGGTCCTGGTCAGCTCGGCCAGCCGGACCGGGCCGGTCGGGGTGTCCAGCTCCAGGTCGGGGGCGAAGCGGCCGATCAGGGGGTGCGGCCCGGCCGCTCCCATGTCGTAGCGGACGTCGGCGCCCGTGGTGAGTTCGGCCAGGCGCCGCACCGTACCCGGGTCGTGGAGCAGTTCGGTGAACAGGTCGCGCAGGCCGGTGACGTCGCTGCCGGGGGCGATCAGGGCCGCCTGCGCCCGGGCGTTCAGCACCATGCGGTGGGCGGCCGATCGGCGCTCCGTCGCGTAGGTGTCCAGCAGTCCGGGCGGGGCGCTGCCCCGGAGCTCGGCGGCGAGCTTCCAGCCGAGGTTGACCGCGTCCTGCAGGCCGAGGTTGAGTCCCGGTCCGCCCCCGGTTGCGGCGTACACGTGGGCGGCGTCACCGATCAGGAACACCCGGCCGTGGGCGAACCGGCCGGCGACCCGGGTGTTGCCGCCGGCCAGCCGGCGCAGCACGTGCGGGCCCTGTCCGCCGGGCGGCCCGAGCGGCACGTCGACGCCGAGCACGCGGCGGACGCTCGCCCGCAGCTCCTCCAGGCTCATCGGGGCGTCGGTCGCGGGCTGATCCCACTCGGTGGTGCTGATCAGCGGAGGGTGGCCGGGCATCGGTGCGTAGGAGAACCCGCCGTGCTCGGTGCGGTGCGGCAGGAACGGCAGAACGGCGCCGTGACCGGGCACCTCCAGCGCGCCGCTCTCCGGGTCGACCCAGTCGGCCGGGACCGTCGCGTGCGCCGAGCGGACGGTCATGCGGTCGTAGGTGACGCCGGGGAACTCGATGCCGGAGAGCTTGCGCGTCGCGCTGTGGGCTCCGTCGGCGCCGATCAGGTACCGGGCGCGCAGGCGGTACTCTCCGTCCGGGCCCGCGACGTCGACGGTGACGGCCCCGTCGTCCTGCGACAGGCCGACGAGCTCGTGCTCCCGCCGGATCTCCACGCCCAGTTCGGCGGCGCGTTCCTGGAGGACCTGCTCGATGCGCCGCTGCGGCACCGGCAGGGCGTGGACGGGGCTGTGCTCCAGCAGGCTCAGGTCCAGGCCCATCGCGCCGAACATGAAGTAGGCGGAGTTGGGCTGCGGCGGCTGCGGGCTGCCGCTGAGGCGCTCGTGCAGCCCGCGGTGGTCGAGCACCTTCACGACCTGGCCGAGCAGTCCGTTAGCCCTCGGTTCCGGGCTGGGCTCGGGCAGCCGCTCCAGCACGAGCGGCCGGATCCCGGCCAGGCTCAGCTCGCAGGCCAGCATCAGCCCGTTCGGGCCGCCGCCGGCGATGACGACATCTGTGATCATGGTGCTCCCTGGTTCGCATGGAATGCGGATGCGGCGCCAGGCTAGACAGTAAAAATGCGTGCACGCAAATTTGCGTGCACGCATCGAAGGTGGGATGATGGGTTCGTGACGACAAGGCGAGCCGGGTTGCGTGAGCAGAAGAAGCAGGCCACCCGGGAGGCGCTGAGCGCGGCTGCCCTGCGGCTCGCCCTGGAGCGCGGGCCGGACGACGTGCGCGTCGACGACATCGCCGAGGCCGCCGGGGTCTCGCCCCGGACGTACAACAACTACTTCTCCAGCCGCGAACAGGCGATCGTCGCCGCCGTCGCCGGCGAACGGGAAGCGCGGATCGCGGCGGCGGTGGCCGGCCGGCCCGTCGGCGTCGGCCTCGCCGCGGCCCTCGTCGAGGCGGTCGTCGAGGCGTACACCACCGCGAGCGAACCCGGCCGCGACGCGCTGCTGCTGATCACCACCCGTCCCTCGCTGCGCGAGGCGTTCGTCGGCACCACCGGCGCGATCGAGAACCCTCTCGCCGGCGCGATCGCCGGACGCCTCGGCGACGACGACGAGCGGACCGCCCGGGTGCTCGCGGCGAGCGTGGCCGCCGCGGTCCGCATCGCGCTCGAAGGGTGGCTGCAGACCACGGCCGCGTCCTTCACCGCCGGCGGGCTCGTCGTGCCGTCCGGGTCGCTGCCGGACCTGCTGCGCGCCACGCTCGCGCCGCTCACGCCCGCACTCGACGCGGCGGAGGAGCGGGCGCGGCGCCGGCCCCGGTGATGCGCGGGCGGCGGTCATCCGCGCTCCGGGAAGCGCCGGCCCCCCTCGCGCTACTTCTGCCCGGCCATCGTGACCTTCACGGTGGCGGTCTCCGCGTCGCGCCGGTACGTGATCTCCACCTGCTGCCCGACCCGGAAACCGCGGACCTGGCCGACGACCGTGTCCGCGCCCTCCACGGGCGTGTCGCCGATCTTCGTGATGAGGTCGCCCTGCTTCAGGCCCGCCTTCTCGGCCGCGCTGCCCGGGGTGACCTCGCGGATCAGGGCGCCGGGCACGTCGCCGGCGGCGTCGGTGACGCTCACCCCGAGGTAGGCGTGGCTGACCTTCCCGTCGCGGATGAGCTGGTCGGCCACCTGCTTGGCGGTGTTCACCGGGATCGCGAAGCCGAGGTTGACGCCGTCGGGCGCGACGGCGCTGTTGATGCCGATCAGCTCGCCCGCCGCGTTGACCAGCGCGCCGCCCGAGTTGCCGGGGTTGATCGCGGCGTCGGTCTGGATCATGCCGCCGAGCGTGGTGGTCTCCCGCTCCTGCTGGTTCCAGCCGGGCGGGACCTGCTGGTCCGGGCCGCTCCCGGCGGTCACCGTGCGGTCGAGCGCGCTGACGATGCCCGCGGTGACCGTGCCGTCCAGGCCGAGCGGGCTGCCGATGGCCAGCACGTCGTCGCCGACCTTGAGCCGGTCGCTGTCGCCGAGCGTCACCGCGGCGAGCCCCGACACGTCGGCGGCCCTGATGACGGCCAGGTCGGTCGCCGGGTCGGTGCCGATCACGGTAGCCCGGGCGGTGCGCCCGTCGTTGAGCTTCACGGCCAGGCCGCCGTCCTGCCCGGCCACGACGTGGTTGTTGGTGAGGATCAGCCCGTCGGCCGACAGCACCACCCCTGACCCCTCGGCGCTCCGCCCCTGGATCATCACGACCGACGGCTGCACCTTCTCCGCCACCTGCGCGATCGTGAACTGGTCCGAGGCCGTGCGGAAGACGGGGCTCGGGCCGTCCGGGGTGGCCGTCGCCGCCGGGCGGGACGCCTCGCTCAGGTACGCGCCGACGGCGCCGCCGCCAGCCGCCGCCACCGCCAGGGCGGTCAGGCCCGCCAGCGCGAGACCGGCGACGGCCTTCCTGGTGAGAAGGAAGCCGTGCCGCCGCGGCGGGGGCGGTGGCGGCGCCGCGCCCGGCCCAGGGAAGCCGCCCGCGACGGGCGGCCTGTCGCCGAACTGGCTCCAGCCGCCGCCAGGCTCGTTCGCGTCCATGTCATCTCCTCGATTCCGGTGACCCAAGAGTGACGAGGGGCCGGTAAGACCGGGCTAAGCCCAAGATCCCGCCGACCGGCGTCCGCTGACGCGGGGCTTATCGGCGCAGGCTACCGGCCTTCCGTATATGGCGTACTGTGTAGGACGTACACATAAATGGGAGGGTGTCGTGGAGATCCGTGCATTCAGGGAGACCGACCGCGGGGAGTTGCGGGAGCTGTTCGGGCGGGCGGGGG
>NZ_LAVL01000246.1 GCF_001083785.1 Nonomuraea sp. SBT364 | reverse complement strand
GGTGGCGGAGGAGGGGCGCCGCGAGGACCGCCAGGGCGAGGAAGGTGACCATGCTGACCGCGGCCACGACGTGGAGCCCGGCGGTGAAGGCGGCCCTGGCCTGGTCGAGAAGGTCCGGCAGGTGCCCGGCCACGGCGACGGCGGCGGAGATGCTCTCCCGGGCCGCCTCCACGGGCAGCGCGTCGGGCAGTTCGCCCCGGTAGACGGCGGTGCCGAGGCTGCCGAGCGCCGCCACCCCCACGGCCACGCCGAACTCGCCGCCGGTCTCCGAGAGCGACGCCGCCGAGCCGGCCTTCTCGGGCGGTGCGGCGGTCATGATGACGCCGTTGCCGACGCCCATCGGCAGCGCGATCCCGGCCGAGGCGAGCACCAGCCCGATCACCACGAGCCAGGTGCCACCGGCGGCGGGCACCAGCGTGTGCAGGAAGAGCCCGCCGGCGCCGAGTGCCAGCCCGGCGGCCATGACGGCCGCGGCCCCGACCCGCCGGGCCGCGGCGGGTGCGGCGGTGAGCGCGACGATCATGGCGAGGTTCTGCGGCACCAGCCAGAGCCCGGCCTGGAGCGGCGAGAGGGCGGCCACGGTCTGCAGGTACTGGGTGGTCATGAGCGTGGTGCCCGCCATCACGATCCCGCCCAGCAGCATGATCACCAGCGTGGCCGAGAACGCCCGGTTGGCGAACAGCCGCAGGTCGAGCAGGGGACTGGCCAGCCGCCGCTGCCGACGTACGAAGGCCACGCCCACGACCAGCCCGGCGGCCACGGCGGCGACCGGCACCGGGTGCCATCCGCTCCTGGCGATCTCCTTGAGCCCGTAGATGACCGGCAGGATGGCGCCGAGCGACAGCGCGACGCTGGCCGGGTCGAGCCGCCCGGCGGCGGGGTCGCGGTACTCGGGCAGCAGCGC
Source organism: Nonomuraea sp. SBT364 (assembly GCF_001083785.1). GTDB lineage: Bacteria > Actinomycetota > Actinomycetes > Streptosporangiales > Streptosporangiaceae > Nonomuraea. Next base: position 8,822 of record NZ_LAVL01000246.1, on the reverse strand, counting down.
CCGCCCGGTCACCAGCACGACCACCATCAACGGCACCCCCAGCAGGAACGCCGCCCCCCACCAGAAGTGCTCCAGCATCAGCCCGCCCACCAGCGGCCCGATCGCCATGCCGACCATGAAGCAGCTGAACCAGAGCCCGATGGCGGTCCCGGCCTGCTTGGCGTCGCGGAACATGTTCCGGATGAGCGCCATGGACGAGGGCATCAGCGTCGCGCCCGCGATCCCGAGCAGCGCCCGCGTGACGACCAGCGCCTCGGCGTTCGGCGCGTACGCGGCCAGCACCGAGGCCACCCCGAACGCCGCCGCGCCCGTCAGGAGCAGCCGGCGCCGCCCGATCCGGTCGCCCAGCGTCCCCATGGTCACCAGGAACCCCGCCAGCATGAACGAGTAGACGTCCATGATCCAGAGCTGCTGCGACGCGGAGGCGCCGAGTTCGGCGCTGAGGTGCGGCAACGCCAGGTAGAGCACGCTGACGTCGATCGACAGCAGCAGCGCCACCGCGGACAGCACGGCCAGCCCGGTCCATTCCCTGCGTCCTGCGAGAGTTCTCATGCTCACCACGGTCGCGCAGGGGCCTTCTGGTGTTCTTTTCGCCCGCTTAAGGCACCGCATAAGGTGACGGGCATGCGTTTTGGGGTGCTGGGTCCGCTGGCCGTATGGACCGACGAGGGGGAGCCGGTCACGATCCCCGGCCTGAAGGTGCGCGCGCTCCTGGCAGACCTGCTCGTGCACGGGGGCCACACGGTCTCCGCCGACCGGCTGGTCGACGACCTGTGGGGCGACGAGCCGCCCGGCAACCCGTCGGCCGCCCTGCAGGTGCGCGTCTCCCAGCTGCGCAAGGCGCTGGAGGACGCCGAGCCCGGCAGCCGCGACCTGATCGTCTCCAGGGCCCCCGGTTACCTGCTGCGCTCCGCCGACGTGGACGCCGTACGGTTCGCCGACCTGCTGGCGCGCGCCGAGGCGGCCGGCAGCCCCGGTGCCCGCGCGGCGCTGCTCGGGGACGCGCTCGCGTTGTGGCGGGGGGCGGCGTACGCGGACTTCGCCGACGAGGAGCACATCCGTACGGCGGCCACGCGGCTGGAGGAGCAGCGGCTGACCGCGCTGGAGCTGCACGCCGAGGCGCGCCTGGAGCTGGGGGAGCACGGCCTGCTGGTGGGGGAGCTGGGCGACCTGGTGGCCCGCCACCCGCTCAGGGAGCGGCTGCGCGCGGCGCAGATGCGCGCCCTGTACCGGGCGGGCCGCCAGAGCGACGCGCTGGCCGCCTACGGTGACCTGCGCGAGCGGCTGGCCGACGAGCTCGGTCTCGATCCGGGGCCCGAGCTGGTGGCGCTGCACCAGGCGATCCTCGGCCAGGACCCGGCGCTGAGCGTGCCCGCCGAGCGGCCGGCGAGCAATCTGCCCGCCGCGCTGAGCAAGCTCATCGGCCGTGAGGACGCCCTGGCGGAGGTGCGGTCCCTGCTCGGCACCGAGCGGCTGGTGACGCTCACCGGCTCCGGCGGCGTCGGCAAGACCCGGCTGGCACTGGAGACCGCGTCGCGGCTGGTCGGGGAGTTCGCCGGCGGGGTGTGGCTGGTGGAGCTGGCCCCGCTGGACCGGCGTACCCCGTCGCTGGCGGAGCCCGTGCTGGCCGCGCTCGACATCCGGCAGGACGCCGGTTCCGGGACGCCCGCCGAGCGGCTGGCGGACGCGTTGCGCGACCGGCATCTGCTGCTCGTGCTGGACAACTGCGAGCACGTCGTCGAGCAGGTCGCCGAGCTGGCCGAGCTGCTGCTGCGGGCCGCGCCCGAGCTGCGGATCCTGGCCACGAGCAGGGAGCCGCTGGCGGTGGACGGCGAGGTGCTGTGGGCGGTGCCGCCGCTCGGCGTGCCCGACAGCACCGACCTGACCGCCATGGCCGGGTCGGACGCGGTGCGGCTCTTCGTGACCAGGGCGGCCGCCTCGGCGCGCGGCTTCGCGCTCGACGCGGGCAACGCGCAGGCGGTCGCCCAGCTCTGCCGCCGCCTCGACGGCATCCCGCTCGCGCTGGAGCTGGCGGCGACCCGGGTACGGCTGCTCGGCGTGCACGGCGTGGTCGCGCGCCTGGACGACCGGTTCCGGCTGCTGGCCTCCGGTCAGCGGGGGGCGCCGCCGCGCCAGCAGACGCTCATGGCGGTGATCGACTGGAGCTGGGACCTGCTGCCGGAGCCGGAGCGCGCCGTCCTGCGCCGCCTGGCCGTACACGCCGACGGCTGCACGCTGGAGGCCGCCGAGGCCGTGTGCGCGTCGGGCGGGCCGGCCGCGCCCGACGTCCTCGACATGCTCGCCCGGCTGGTGGACCGCTCGCTCGTGGTCGTGGTGGACGGCCCGTCGGGCGTCCGCTACCGGATGCTGGAGTCGGTGACCGAATACTGCCTGGCCCGGCTCGCCGACGCCGGGGAGCTCGACGGCGTACGACGTGCGCACGCCGGCTATTACGCGGGGCTCGCCGAGGAGGCCGAGCCGCATCTGTACGGCCACGAGCAGCGCGAGTGGCTGCAGCGGCTCGACGCCGAGTCCGCCAACCTGCGTGCCGCCCTGGCCACCGCCGCCGACCAGGGCACGCCGGAGACGGCACTGCGCCTGGTGAACGCGCTGGGCTGGTACTGGTTCCTGCGCGGCAGGCCGGCGGAGGCCCGCCGCGCCTTCGACGTGGCGCTGACCGCCGCCCCGGCCGGCGACCCCGCCGCGGCGCGGGCCGCCGCCTGGCGTGCCGGGTTCGCGCTGGTGCTGGGCGAGGAGACCGACTGGGAGGGGCCGCTGCGCGACCTCGCCGATCCGGGCGTACGGGCGCGGGCGGAGCTGTTCCTGGGCATGAACGCGCCCGACCTGCCGACGAGCGAGGAGCTGATCGGCAGGGCGCTGACCACGTTCCGCCGCGACGGCGACACGTGGGGCGTGGCGGCGGCGCTGAGCAAGCGGGCCAGGGCGGCGTTCACCCGCCGCGACCATGACGCGCTCGCGCGGGACGGCGCGGAGGGCGCGCGGCTGTTCCGCGAGCTGGGTGACCGGTGGGGCCTGTTGCAGGCCACCGAGTGGCTGGGCGGCCACGCCGAGATGACGGGCGACCTCGACCGGGCCGCCGAGCTGTTCGGGCAGGGTCTGCGCATGGCGGAGGAGCTGGGGCTGTGGGCGGAGGCGGCCGGGCGCACCGCCTGGCTCGGCTGGCTCGCCCTGCAGTCCGGCGACTACGGGCGGGCGCTGGAGCTGTGCGGGAAGGCGCTGCGGCAGGCCGCCGCCCAGAGCTACAGGGACACCGAGATGATGGCCGAGATGGGCCTGGCACTCGCGGCGCGCCGGGCGGGCGAGCTGGACCTGGCCGAACGGCACCTGAACCGGCTGCTCGACGGCGTGCCGCGCGGCCCCGGCGTCGAGCCCGCGCTGCACCTGCCGGTCACGCTCACCGAGCTCGGCTACCTCACCGAGCTGCGCGGCGACCCGCCGGGGGCGATGCGCCTGCACCTGGAGGCGCTGGACGCCGCCCGGAAGATCGGCGACCCGCGCTCGTCGGCGGGGGCCACGGAGGGGCTGGCCGGAGCTCTGGCCGCGGCCGGGTCGCACCGCGCCGCCGCCCGGCTGCTGGGCTTGACCGCGGCCGTACGCGACCAGCACAACACCCCGGCCGGCCCGTCGGAACAGCAGGAGCTCGCCCGCATCTCCGCCACCGCCCGCGCCGGCCTGGGGGAGCCGGCGTTCGCCGAGGCGTACGAGGAGGGCGCCCGCCTCAAGCTGGACGACGCCGCCGACCTGGCCGCGGCTCCGCCCGGCTGATCATCGCACCAGTGCTTCGGCCAGCCGGTCGAGGAACCCCGCCCACCCGGACCCGCCGCCGGTGTTGACGCCGTGCTGGTGGAAGCGCATGACCGTGCCGCCGTCCGACTCGGCCAGCTCGACCGTCACCAGCGACGCGGGCCCGTCGCCCGGGTCGTCCGGATCGCCGGTGGTGAACACCAGCCGCCCCGGTTCCGCCACCTCCCGGTACACGCCGTCCAGCAGCACCTCGAACCCGTCGTCGTCGCGGAGCGTCGCCCGCCACGCCCCGCCGGGCCGCACGTCCAGCACCGCCTCCGTGCTCATGTCCGGCAGCCCGAACCACCGGGCGAACCGCGCCGCGTCGGTCCACGCCCGGAAGACCCGCTCCCGGGGCGCGTCGAAGACGCGGATGATCTCGTACTGGCTCAACGTGCCGCCTTTCCCTGGGGTTACGGCCCCACGGTGCCGGGCGGCGCTTACGATCGCCTTCAGCCGCCCTTACGGCGCCGGGCGGGCGCTGATCGCGTAGCGGGCCCGGTCCGGGCGGTAGGAGGTGCCGGTGACGTCGAACCCGGCCTCCCGGAGCCGCGTCGCCAGGTCGCCGGGGGTGAACGGGTGAAAGTCGATCACGTGGCGGCGGTGCGTGACCGGGCCGCCGTCGGGCTCCAGCAGCATCACGACCTCCGCGCGGCACGGCGGCCCGAACTCCTCGGGGATGTCCCACACGTACAGGCACCGGCAGCGCACCCCGTCGCGCCGCCTGACCTCCGGAGCGGGCACGATCCTGGGACGCTCGCGGTGGAGCAGCTCCCAGTTGCGCGAGTCCACGACGAGCGTGCCGCCGGGCGCGAGCACCTTCCGCATCGCCGACAGCGCCGCCACCATGGCCTCCGGGGAGCCGGTGTGCACCAGCGAGTTGCCCAGGCACAGCACCAGCTCGTACGGTTCGCCGAGGGTGTCGGGCAGGTCCTGCCACGAGCAGGTGCGCAGGTCGTGGCCGGGCAGCCGGAGCCGCGCCCGCTCGACCATGGCCGCGCTGCCGTCGGTGCCCGTCACCCGGAACCCCCGGTGGGCCAGCGCCATGACGTCGGTGCCGATGCCGCAGGCGCAGTCGAGCACCCGCGCGCCGGGCGGAAGCCCGCCGGCCACGGCCTCGATGAGCTCGATGCTGTCCGTCGAGGTGCCGCCGAGCACCCCCGGCGGGCTGACGATCTCGTCCGGGAAGAGCCAGTGGTAGTCGGCGGCGAACTCGCGATAGTAGTCCCGCATCTCCAGACCCTCGCACGGCGGTCGTACGTGGTCCAGGGCCGGGCCGCTAGGCTGCGCGGGTGGACAGCGCAGAACTGAAGGACCGCGTACGCGAGCTGCGGGCCGAGGGCCGCTCGCCCAAGGAGATCGCCCGCGCCCTGGGAGTGCCGCCGTCGGCCGTCGCGCCGCTGGTGCGCGCCATCGCGGCCGAGGGCGCCGGCTCCGGCCGCGAGCCCGAGCTCCTCGGATGCTGGGTCAGCGCCGGTTGGAGCGACGGCCTCGGCGTCGACCCGGCGCGCGGCTGGACCGACGAGGAGCCCGGCTCCGGCGGCGGCATGGTGTCGGTGCTGGTCGCCCGGCGGCACAGCTGGGACAAGATGACGGTCGGCGGCTTCCTCGCCGACGTCTACTGCCTGGGCATCAAGTACGTGGCCGGTCCCGACGTGCTCGGCGAGCGCGATCTGCGCCGGTTCCGCGACTACTTCTTCAGCGACTACAAGAGCTGGCAGGAGGTGCCGCTGGAGCTGGCGCAGACCCTGGTGTTCGGCTCCGAGCAGTACGCGCGCTCGCTCGGCTTCGAGCCGCACGAGGACTTCCCGTCGGTTTCGCCGCTGCTGGGCGCCTGGGAGGGGCCGTCGGCGATCACGTTCGGCCGTGACGGCAGGCCGTTCTACCAGCCGGGGCCCGTCGACGACCCGGGCAAGGTCGTCCGCGTCCTGCGCCGCACCCTGTCCGACGACGAGTTCGACTACGTCACCGACCAGTCACCCACGTTCTGACTCGCGGATGATCAGGTTGCGGCCCAGGCGCCAGGTGCCGCCGTTCCGGCAGGCTCCGCGCATGCCCTCCAGCGTGCCGGGCGGGGCCAGCGCCACGGCGCCCGCCGTCGAGGCGAAGCCGAACGTGCGGCCCGGGTCCCAGGCGGTGCTCTGACGCAGGCGGCAGGCCATCCGCGCCCATCCGGGCGGCGGCCCGGCCACCACCCAGGCGTCCGGCGGACCGGCGGCGAACCGCGTGGCCTGGCGCAGCCACGACGCCGCCTCCTCGGGCCAGTCCACCACCGCGAGCACGGTGCCCGGCCAGGACGACAGGAAGCCGTCCACCGAGGAGCCCCGGCCGTGCCCCACCACGACCGCCTCCGCGCGCGCCCCGGCGAGCAGCCCCAGGAGGGCGTCCAGCTCAGCCGCCGTCGGGAGGCTCACGCGGCATCGTGGAAGACGAGGCCCAGGGTGTGCCGAAGGCCGGAGCGCACGACGCTGACGCCGTGCCGCACGGGCGCGGCCGACCAGCCGCGGGCCGAGCGCACCGGCCGGTCGCGGGTGGTGAACACCAGGCCGTGGCCCTGCGGCAGCAGCGTGGCGGTGCCGCGTGACTGGGCCCGGGGCCGCTGCTCCACCAGCATGAACTCGCCTCCGGTGTAGTCGTCGCCGGGCCGGTCCAGCCCGATCACCACCTGGAGCGGGAACACCAGGTCCCCGTACAGGTCCCGGTGCAACGCGTTCCAGTCGCCTTCGCGGTAGCGGAGCAGGATGGGCGTCGGCCGGGTCTGCCCGGCCTGGTGGCACAGGTCCAGCCAGGTGCCGAGATCGTCGGGCCAGGGGGCGGGCCGGCCCAGCCGCGCCGCCCAGTCCCGGGCGATCGGCAGCAGCCGGGGATAGAGCGCTTCGCGCAGCTCGGCGACCGGCGGCGGGAGCGGGTGCCGGAAATACCGGTACTGTCCCCGTCCGAAGCGATGGCGTTCCATGTCCACCGTCGACCGGAACCGCCCGGCCTCGTCGTACAGCCTCGCGATCTCCGCACACTGCGCGGGCGTGAGCAACGGCTCCGTCAGCGTGCACCCGTAGGCGTCGAGTTCCTCGATGTTCATACCCGGGTAAACACCGCCGCCGCCCGGAAAGTCGGCAGTTTTCGGACCTCTCACCCTCTGCGTACGATCGGCGTACGGCAACACGAGGAGCGAGGGCATGGCGGAATCCCGGGAGCACCAGTTCAGCGGCACGCGCGGCGTCAACGTCGTACGCGAATGGCCGCACCCCGACCCCCGCTACGTCGCGCTCCTCGTCCACGGCTACGGCGAGCACATCGGCCGCTACGAGTACGTGGCCGACACGCTGGTCAGGCACGGCGCCGCCGTCTACGGGCCCGACCACATGGGGCACGGCAGGTCGGCCGGCGAGCGGGTGCTCATCGAGGACTACGAGGACGTCGTCACCGACGTGCACACGGTCGACGAACGGGCCAGGGCCGACCACCCCGGCGTGCCGGTCGTGCTCATCGGTCACTCGATGGGCGGCCTGATCGCCGCCCGCTACGCCCAGCGCCACGGCTCCGGCCTGGCCGCGCTCGTGCTGTCGGGGCCGGTGATCGGCGTCTGGGAGGTGGTCGACACGCTGCTCCCGCTCGACGAGCTCCCCGACACGCCGCTCGACCCGTCGACGCTCTCCCGCGACCCCTCGGTCGGCGCCGCGCTCGCCGCCGACCCGCTGGTCTGGCACGGCCCGTTCAAGCGCCCCACGCTGCGGGCGCTCGCGACGACCCTGGAGACGATCGCCAAGGGCGGCACCCTCGGCGCGCTGCCCACCCTGTGGATCCACGGCGCCGACGACCGCCTCGTCCCCCTGCCGGGCAGCCGGATCGGCGTCGAGGCCGTCCGCGGCGACGACCTCACCGAACGCGTCTACCCGGAGGCCAGGCACGAGGTGTTCAACGAGACGAACAAGGACGAGGTCCTGGCCGACGTGACCGCGTTCGTCGACCGCGTCCTCGGCTCACCGCACGTCTAGCCAGACCTGCCCGGAGCCACGCGTCCTGGCCAGCTCCACCTTCCAGCAGCCGGGCTTCGGGAAGATCCATCCGGTGCCCCACTCGTGGCCGGGACGCTGCCAGCTGGACCCGCCGTGCTCCTCCAGCCACACGAGCTTCGCCCGCCGCCCGCCGAGCGACGCCGACGCGCGCAACGGCCCCTCGCCGGTCATCCGCCACACGATCTTCACCTCCGCCCCGGCCTCGAACGGCACCTCCGCGAACAGCAGCCCCCACAGCTCCGCCTCCCGCGCCTTCCCCTTCACCTCGGGGAACCCGGTCCCCGTGATCACCGGCGTCCCCCCGCACGTCTTGCCCGTCCCGGTGGGACTCGGGGTCGGGCCCGGCGGCTCGCTCCGCGCCTGCCCGCCCGCCGCACACCCAGCCATCAGTACGAATGCCGCACCCATCACCATCAACCGCATACCTCCCCTACACCCCGGCACGCGGGAAGGTTCCTGCCTCGTTCCCCGGAACGCCCCGCGACCGATGACTTTCGCGCCGTCCCGGTGTCAACCTTTCCGAGTACGCGTTCCGTACAGGAGGAGGCGCATCCATGGCCCGACCGACGCTCACGGTCCCGACGCCGTCCACCGCGGCCCTCCTGGACCGGGCCATCGCCTACACCACCGGCTCCCTGAACCTCGTCACCCCCGCCGCCCTGCGCCGCCCCACCCCCTGCGCCGCCTGGACGCTGGCCGACCTGCTCGCCCACATGAACGACTCCTTCCAGGCCCTGTACGAGGCCGCCACCCACGGCCACATCCCGGCGCCCGCCTCCTCCAAGGTCGTCGGTACGGGCGCGGGCGGGCTGCGGGGCGCGGCGTGCGCGACGCTCGGGGCGTGGGCCGGGGCGGTACGGAGCGCCGTGGTGTCCGTCGGCGGGCTGCCGCTGGCGGCGGAGGTGGTCGCCGGGGTGGGCGCCGTCGAGGTGACCCTGCACGGCTGGGACGTCGCCCAGGCCTGCGGGCAGCCCCGGCCGATGTCTCTTATACACATTCTGA
>NZ_LAVL01000245.1 GCF_001083785.1 Nonomuraea sp. SBT364 | reverse complement strand
GGGCGGGGCTTGCGCCGGTGGGGGATCGCCAGGCCCGCGTGCCGGCTCGGCGTGATCAACCGGGCAGCGTGGGGGGTCATGGGCCGCCTCCTCGTACGAACCAAGCGCTTGCTTGGACGTTAGGCGCGTCCCCGGAGGGCTGTCAAGCGGTGTGCCCGCCGTGCCGGCTCCATCGTAACGCGAGCACGCCCCAAGCGCTTGCTCGGCATCGAGGCATTCCGGAGAAGGCGCTCCGGGGCTGTCCGCATACCGGTGAACGAGGAGGCGGGGACGGCCACTGCGGAGGCATCCGGGGAGGCCGGGGACGGCCGCCGCGGAGGCGTGCCCGGGAGGCGAAAAGGGGATCGCGCGCCCTGGCGGGCGTGGGGGACCCGCCAGGGCGCGCTTCCTGCCCCGTGAGCGGCGGCGCCAGGACTCCGGCGAGGGATGGAGTCCTAGACCGTGGGTTCGCGCACGGAGTTGGTGGGGGAGTGACCCTCTTGCGAGGACTCCGGGTGTCGGTAACGTGCGGCGATGCGATCCGCCGCGCCGGCCGGGTCGTCGATGGGGTGGTGGACGAGCTCGCTCCCCTCGAACCAGACGAGGGACCCGTCCTCACACCACACGTTCAGCTCGGCTGACTCGGAAAGTGCGGACATACCGTACCCGTTGCTCTGGTAGGTGTGGGTGAATCCCTGGCGAGGCAACGCGTAACGCAGTAAACGTGTTGCATCACGGGGGGAGTCCCAGGGCAGGTACGGCGTACCCGCTTGGACCGGCACCACCGGCCCTCACCCCCTCACCGGCCTTTCGATGGATTTGTACCAACGAATGGATGATGCGGCTCCCGATGCCGTCCGGTCAAGGGGTGATGGCCTGCTAGAACCAGATCGTCTAAATTGTTGGAACAAAAGGGGTAAAAGTGGCAAGGTCGGTGCTGTATCAGCAGGTGGCTTCGGAACTACGAAGGGCCATCTACTCCGGCGTACTCGGCCCCGGAGCGCAGCTGCCGACTGAGGCGCAGCTCATGGAGGACCATGGGGTGAGCCGCAACACCGTCAGGTTGGCCCTCGGGGAGTTGGTCAATGAGGGGCTTGTCACGCGTACGCCACGACGCGGAACGGTGGTCAGGGATCGCAGGCCGCTGCTCATCTACCCGCAGCGGGAGCTGGAGCCGCAGCCCACGGGAGAGCTGCGTGAAGCCTTCGCCTACGCCGTGACCCAGGAAGGCCGCGCCCCCAGCCAATACATAGAGGTGCTGACCGTCTCCCCGGTGGAGGAGATCGCCAGCCGGCTGGAGCTGAGCGACGGGCAGCTCGCGGTGGTGCGCCGCCGCCTGAGGTTCGTGGACGGCCAGCCGTACAACACCAACGACTCCTACTTCCCCCGCGATCTGGTCGCCAACTCCGAGATCGCCCGGCCGGGGGACATCGAGCGCGGCGCCAACCGGGTGCTGGAGGAGCTGGGCCACGGGCAGGTGCGCGTGGTGGACGACATCTGGGCACGCATGCCCAACCAGGAGGAGGCCGAGCGGCTCCAGCTGGAGCTCGGCACGCCTGTTGTGGTCTATATCCGGGTCGGTTACGACGAGGGCGACATGCCGGTGCGCGTCGCGGTGTCGGTGCTGCCTGCCGACAAACATCTGATCAGATACGAGCTCGACCGCCGCTGAGCGGGCTCGCTTGGGGGTGATCCCGCCGGCCGCGGCCCAGTGAGCTTGCCGTCTCGCTGAGCGCGGGGAGTGGTGCACGCTCCCCCAGTAGCGATTTATCCGCATATATCGGGTTATCTAGCCCTGTCGGGTTTGTGTCCCATTGAGCGATTACGCTCTGTATCGATTCGGCCACCCTTCGCAATGAAAGGCAGACGCATGCACGCGAACACCCTCCTGCACCCGCTGACCCTCAGGCGGGCCGAGCCCGCCGATCTCCCGGGCGTGCTCACCCTCCTCACCGACACCGCCGAGTGGCTGCACGCGCAGGGCGTACGGCAGTGGCCCCGCGCGGGCTTCGGCCCCGACCGCATCGCGCCGCTCATCGAGGAGCGGGTGCTGTTCCTGCTCGACGACGAGCTGCGCTACTTCGACCCGGACGAGTCGGCCCCGCCGGTCGCCACCATCGCGCTGGACGGTCACGCCGACCCCGAGTTCTGGGGTCCGGCCGACGACCCCGGCGCGGGGCTGTACGTGCACAAGCTGGCCATCGCCCGTCCCTGGTCGGGCAGTGGCCTGGGCGACGCGCTGCTCGACTGGGCCGGCGCGACCACGTACGCGGCGGGGCTGCCGTGGTTGCGGCTCGACTGCGCCAAGGGCAACCGGCGGCTGCAGGACTACTATCGCGGCCGGGGTTTTCGGCACCTGCGGACGGTGGACCTGCCGCATCGCGCGTCCGGCGCGCTCTTCCAGCGCCCGGCGTCCGACTCGGCCGTCACGGCCTTCCGTGACCTGACGCTGCCCGAGCTGATCAGCGCCTGAGGCCGATCCTCGGGATCTCTATTCGCGCAAAAAGGTGCAGAGCACCATATAACCTCTGCTGCATGACCGGATCCCTCCTTGAGGTGATCGCGCTTGACGTGCGCGACGCCGTGGCCGCTGAAGAAGGCGGCGCCGACCGCCTGGAGGTCGTCGCCGACATGGCGGCCGACGGGCTGACGCCCGCTCCGGAGACGGTCGCGGCCATCGCCGCCGCGTGCCCGTTGCCGCAGATGGTGATGTTGCGCGGCGGCCCCGGGTTCGCCGGAGGCCCCGAGGAACTGGAGCGCCTGCGCCGGGACGCCCGTGAACTGGCGCAGGCCGGGGCCGCCGGGTTCGTGTTCGGGTTCCTGGACGAGGCCGGCGCGGTCGACCTGGAGGCTACGGAGGCGCTCATCCACGCGGTGTCGCCGCTGCCGTGGACGTTCCACCGGGCCGTGGACCACGCGGCCGACGTGCAGGCGTCCTGGCGGGCCGTGCGGCTGCTGCCCAACCTGGCGACCGTGCTCACGGCGGGCTCGCCGCACGGCGTGGGCGACGGCCTGCCGGTGCTCAAGGGACGCGCGGACGCGGGGGACGGGTCCATCATCCTGGCCGGCGGCGGCCTCAAGCCGCACCACGTGCCCGACCTGCTCGACTACGGCGTTCGCGCCTTCCACGTCGGCTCCGCCGTGCGCCGCGGCTGGTCGGAGCCGGTCGACGCGCACATGGTCCGCCGCTGGCGCGCGCTCGTCGAACGCGACTGAGCCGCCCTGAGCCGCCTTGCGCCGGGTCAGCCGAGTGCCGCGTCGGCCCTGCGCAACGCCGACACCAGTGTGCGGATCGTCGCGGGCTCGTCCATGACGCCGCTCACCGGCCGCCGCTCCTCCCAGGCCCGCACCCGCTCCCGGTAGGAGTCGTAGGTCGCCAGGTGGAAGGCGTGAACCGTGGCGAACCGGCTCACCAAATGCGCGGGATGCATGTCCCAGCCCTGGTGGAAGCCGTGTGCGAGCGAATGCCGCACCAGCCCGGCGTGCCGGCGCCACAGCGCCCGCACGTCGTCCGACGAGCCGGAGGCGGGCGAGGCGGCCAGCGACCCGTCGGACAGCTCCACGCCGGTGCCCGCGTAGGCGGTCTGCATGGCGTGCCTGGCGTGGTCGCACGCGGGGTGGTCGAGCCGCTGCTCGTGCGGCGGCAGCCCGATCGCGGCCGTGTAGTCGAACACCCCGAAGTGCGCCGCCGACAGCCGTCCCCCGCACGTCAGGCCGGGCCGCAGGAACCGCACCGTCTGCGGCGCCTCCACCTGCATCTCGAACCGCAGCCGCCGCCCCGCCCGATCGTCCAGCCCCTGGAGGAATCCGGCGAACATCCCCAGATAGGCCTCCATCAGAACTTTGGGAAAGGTCACCACGAAACCCTCCGGCAGGCCGCCGGGCAGCCCGGCCATGCCGGTGACGAACCGGTCGAGCGTCCGCGTCGAGCGCTCCGGATCGCCGTCGGCGAACGACTTGACGCGCAGCCCCCACCGCCGCGGCAGCGTCCCAGCCTCGTGCATCGCGGCCAGCGCCTCGACGGCCCGGTCGACGTGCCCGTCCTCGTCCTCCGGACGCCCGCCGTAGCCGTCCTCGAAGTCCACCCGCAGATCCTCGACCGGCTCGCCCGCGAGCTTGCGCAGCAGCCTCTCGTGCACGCCGCCCGCCAGGGCGCCGGGCACCCCGAAGACCTCGGCGAGGTCGCCGGGCCCGGCCAGATGGGCCTTGACCAGGCGCAGCGCCTCCTCGCCCCACGCGGCCACGGTGCCCGCCGAGAACCGGTCGGCCGGCACGTACACGGTGTGCACGGGCTGCCAGCCCGGTACGGCGCCGGGGTAGAGCGCCTGTTGCTCGCGGTGGACCTGGTCGAAGTCAAGCATGCGTGACCTTTCCGGTTCAGGGCCGGCAGGCCCGCAGCATGGCCTCCAGGCCGACCAGTTTGACCCGTTCGCCCCGGCCCAGTGTCTTGGCCAGCTCGGCCTCGGCCGTCTCGATCGCGAGCCATTCCGCGTACGTCACCGGGTGCGCGCCCCGCTCGGCCAGCAGCGCGTCGACGGAGGCGAGCGGGCCGCCGCCGGCGCCGGCCAGGTCGGACAGGAGCGTGCGGACGGTCTCGGCGGCGTCGGACTTGTTCGTCCCGATCACGCCCGTCGGGCCGCGCTTGAGCCAGCCCGCGACGTATTCACGCTCGCGCACCCGCCCCGCCTCGTTCGGCACCGTCATCGACGCCTCCGAGAACGGCACGCCGGGCAGCGGCACGCTCTGGTAGCCCACGGACCGCAGCACCATGCCGACCGGGAGCGTCTCGTACTCGCCGGTGCCGACCACGCGGCCCTCGTCCGACAGGCGGGTCCGTTCGAGCTTGAGCCCCTCGACCCGGTCGGCGCCCAGGATCTCGACCGGGCGCAGCCAGAAACGCACGTCCAGGCGGCGCGGCCGGCCGGCGGGCTCGCGCGACGCCCACGACTGAAGCACCTCGATGTTGCCGCGCACCTGGCGCGGGAAGTCGCCGCCGAGCACGACCGCCTCGTCGGGACGCACGCACACGTCGGCGTTGGCCAGCGCGCCGAGCTCGCGCAGCTCCTTGAGCGTGAACTTGGCGTGCTCCGGGCCGCGCCGGCCGATCATGTGGATGGCCTTGACCTGGCTGTCGCCGAGACGTTCGAGCACGTCGTGCGGCACGTCGGTGGCGCTCAGCTCCTCGGCGGTCTTGGCCAGCACCCGGACCACGTCCACGGCCACGTTGCCGACGCCGATCACCGCGACCTCGGAGCTGTCGAGCGTGAACCGCGACGGGTCCACGTCCGGATGCCCGCAGTACCAGTTGACGAAGTCGGTGGCCGCCACGCTCCCCGGCAGGTCCTCGCCCGGGATGCCGAGCCGCCGGTCCACCATCGCCCCGGTGGCGTAGACGACGGCGTCGTAGCAGGCCAGCAGATCCGCGACGGACAGGTGCTCGCCCAGCGTGACACCGCCCAGGAAACGCACCTGGGGCAGCTCCAGCACCCTGCGCAGGTAGCCGGCGATGGACTTGATCGACGTGTGGTCGGGCGCCACGCCGTAGCGGACCAGACCGTACGGCGTCGGCAGCCGTTCGAGCACGTCGACCTCGACGGCCTCGCCCGACTGCTTGACCAGCGCCTCGGCCGTGTAGATCCCGGCGGGTCCCGACCCGATGACCGCCACGCGCAACGCCACGCTGCCTCCCTGAGCCCACCGGACAGGACCGGCGGGCGTGATCGATGTATCCCCGATCGGCTGTGACCTCACCCCGATCCTCCTCCCCGCGGAGCCGGGCCTCAAGGTCGCCGACCGGGTCCGGCACTTGCGGGATGGGTGTGGTCGCGATCAGAGTGGTTGTTCGTGAGGCGAAAGCACGGGCCGCGGAGGCATCTGCCGGACTCGATCAGGTTCGAGGCGTTCGGTCGCGTCATGGCCGTGCTGGCGACCAAGGCGGAGTTCATCGAGGCGTGCCGCGACCTCACCTGGTGGCGGGGCGCAGACCACAGCTGGCACATCGAATGGCGTGACGGCCCCTACGCCTCCGAGGTCGCCGCCCTCCTCGACGCCACGGCGGCGGGCCCCTGCGGTGACACCCACGCGGTGCTCGACGTCATGGGCGTCCGCTTCGAACTGCGCGCCGTCGACCCGATGGGCCGCGTCCGGGCCCGCGCCCGCCCCGGGTTCTGGCGGCTGGCCGGGGCCCTCGACACCACCCGCCGCACCAACACCCGCCACCCGTGGGAAGAACTTCTCGGCGGCTGACTTTCATCACTCCGGTACCGTCCGGCACTTTGTTCACAAATGCCATGATTGCTTACGGTTAACCGAAATTTGCCTTTTCTGTACGATCGCATAATCTCGATCTGGTCGTCCCTGGAGAATCACCGGGGGTGGGATGACCAGGGAATGGGGATGGAGAAAACCGCGATCGAGTATGCCGACTTCGCCGAATTCGACCGGCGCCAGCGCGGCATCGAACGTCACCTGCTGGCGGCCTTCCTGGGGGGACTGGCCGTCGGCTTCATCGGCATGCTCACCGCCGGCCGGGGGCCGGGGTGGATCGGGCACGTCTACGACCCCTACGTCTATCTGGCGATGGCGCTGGCCGTCGGGGCGAGCGCGTCCGGGTTCGGCTGGGCGCTGCTGACCACGTTCCTGGCCGCCGTGGCCTCGCTGGTCGCCGCCATGGGCGGCAGCGCGCTGCGGGGCGACCTGGCCTTCGACGTCGTCGGCGGCAGCGCCGCCGGGCTCAACTGGACGATCGCCCTGCTGGTCGGCACCGGCCTGCTGGCGTACGTGACCCGCAGGAAGGACCGGTGGGGCGACTACGCGGCCGGCGTCATCGGCGCCCTCGTGCTGGCCGACGTCGTGGACCGGGCGACCCCGGGGTTCATCGGCGACGAGCGGTCCTTCTGGCCGATGCCCGCCGTGCTGATCGGCGCGGCGGCCATCGGCGTGATGCTCGCCCTGCGCCGGGGCGCCGGAGGACGGGCGCGGGCGCTGGTGTGCGCGCTGGGGCTGGCGGGGCTGTTCGCCACCGGTCTGGCCGCCGCGATGGGCGGCTGGATCACCGTCGCCGTCTGAGCGCGCGCCATCGCCGGGAGTCGATAGCCTGTAGCCCTCACATCGGGTTCGAACGAGGAGTGGCCGTGTTGCTGCGCATGTCGTCGTTGTTTCTTCGCACCCTGCGGGACGACCCGGCAGACGCGGAAGTGCCGAGCCACAAGCTCCTCGTCCGCGCCGGCTACGTGCGCCGCGTGGCGCCCGGCATCTACTCCTGGCTGCCCCTGGGCAAGATCGTCATGGAGAACGTCGCCCGCGTCGTCCGCGAGGAGATGAACCGGATGGGCGGCCAGGAAGTGCTCTTCCCCGCCCTGCTGCCCCGCGAATACTACGAGGCCACCGGCCGCTGGACCGAATACGGCGACACCCTCTTCCGGCTCCAGGACCGTAAGGGCGCCGACTATCTGCTCGGCCCCACGCACGAGGAGCTGTTCACCGACATGGTGAAGAGCGAATATTCCTCCTACAAGGACTACCCGGTCACCCTCTACCAGATCCAGACGAAATATCGCGATGAGGCGCGGCCCCGGGCGGGCATCCTGCGCGGGCGCGAATTCCTCATGAAGGACTCCTACTCCTTCGACCTCGACGACGACGGCCTCAAGCGTTCCTACGAGGCGCACCGCGAGACCTACATCCGCACCTTCGACCGCCTCGGCATCACGTACAAGATCGTGTTCGCCACGTCCGGCGCGATGGGCGGCTCGGCCTCCGAGGAGTTCCTGGCGCCCACGCCCACCGGCGAGGACACCTTCGTCGCCTGCCACTCCTGCGGCTACGCCGCCAACGCCGAGGCCGTCACCACCCCCGCGCCCGCCGCGCGCCCCTTCGACGGCCTCGACGCGCTCAACGTCCTCGACACCCCCGACACCCCCACGATCGACAGCCTCGTGTCCTGCGTCAACGAGCGGCACGGCATGTCGATCACCGCCGCCGACACGCTGAAGAACGTCGTCGTCAAGGTCACCACCCCCGGCTCCGACAAGGTCGAGACCCTCGTCATCGGCGTGCCCGGCGACCGCGAGGTCGACTTCAAGCGCCTGGAGGCCGCGCTGGCCCCCGGCGAGCCCGCCATCTTCGAAGCCGGCGACTTCGCCAAGCACCCCGGCCTCGTCCGCGGCTACATCGGCCCGCAGGTGCTGCGCGGCCTCGGCATCCGCTACCTCGTCGACCCCCGCGTCGTCGACGGCACCGCCTGGGTCACCGGCGCCAACGAGCCCGGCAAGCACGCCGCCCACGTCGTCGCCGGCCGCGACTTCACCCCCGACGGCACCGTCGAGGCCGCCGAGGTGCGCGCCGGCGACCCCTGCCCCCGCTGCGGCTCCCCGCTGTCCATCGACCGCGGCATCGAGATCGGCCACATCTTCCAGCTCGGCCGCAAGTACGCCGACGCCGCCGGCCTCGACGCCCTCGGCCCCGACGGCAAGCCCGTCCGCATCACCATGGGCTCCTACGGCATCGGCGTCTCCCGCGCCGTCGCCGTCATCGCCGAGCAGGCCCACGACCAGCTCGGCCTCGTCTGGCCGCGCGAGGTCGCGCCCGCCGACGTCCACATCGTCGGCACCGGCAAGGAACGCCAGGTCGAGGTCGCCCTGGAGCTGGCCGCCGAGCTCGAGTCGCGCGGCCTGCGCGTCCTGGTCGACGACCGGCCGCAGGTCTCACCCGGCGTCAAGTTCAAGGACGCCGAGCTGCTCGGCCTGCCCACCATCCTCATCGTGGGCCGCGGCCTCGCCCAGGGCGTCGTGGAGCTGCGCGACCGCGTCACCGGCGAGAAGAGCGAGATCCCGCTCGCCGAGGCCGCCGACCGCGTCCTCGCCGCCTGCACCGCCTGACCCTTTCGTACGGGACGGTCCCGCGCGGGGCCGTCCCGGTTTGACGGCGCGGGAGTGTGCTGTAAATCTCAGTGCGATGAAGCCACATGCCGAACTGAAAGACTTCTGGGAATCGCGCCTGCAGTCCGACTGGACCGAGAGCGGCGTCGGCTACAAGGCGCTCGGCCGGGCGTTCAACATCTGGATGTACCGGGTGCGCGCCGAAGGCTTCCGCCGCGAAGCCGCCGCCGTCCCGCTCGACCTGACCAAGGCGCGGGTCCTCGACGTCGGCTCCGGCACCGGCTTCTACATCCGCCAGTGGCGGGCGCTCGGCGTCGAGTCGATCACCGGCAGCGACCTCACCCAGGCCGCCGTCGACCGGCTCCGCGAGCGCTTCCCCAGCGCCTCCTTCCTCCGGCTCGACATCGCCGACCCGGCCGGCGCCCTGGAGCCCGGCTCGTACGACGCGGCCTCGGCCATGGACATGCTCTTCCACATCACCGACGACGACCGCTACAAGGCCGCGCTGCGCTCCATCGGCGAGGCCGTCCGGCCCGGCGGCATCTTCGTCCTGTCGGAGAACTTCCTGCACCGGCCCGAGCAGCGCTCCGACTACCAGGTCAACCACACGCTCAAGTGGATCACCGCCGCCCTCGGCGAGGCCGGCTTCGACGTCATCCACCGCGTCCCCATGCTGGTGCTCATGAACGCCCAGGTCGACGCCCACCCGCTGTGGCGCAAGCTCTGGGGCGGCCTGCTGCGCGCGGTCACCCTGACGGAGGTCACCGGCTGGCTCGCCGGCGCCCTCCTCTACCCCCTCGAACGCCGCCTGGTCCGCATCCTCCGCGAGAGCCCCACCACCGAACTCATGATCTGCCGCCGCCGCTGACCCCAGCCCTTCGCGCCCCTCCCCGGCGCCGGTGGCCGGTGCGAGGGGGGCGGTGGGCTGGGGTCAGCGGCGGCGGCAGATCATGAGTTCGGTGGTGGGGCTCTCGCGGAGGATGCGGACCAGGCGGCGTTCGAGGGGGTAGAGG
>NZ_LAVL01000244.1 GCF_001083785.1 Nonomuraea sp. SBT364 | reverse complement strand
GGAGATGTGTATAAGAGCCGGGTGTGGGGGCTGGTGGCCTCGGTGCTGTGCGGCGGCGTGCCCGCCGCGGTGATCGCCGTGGGCGTGCGCTCGGGGCGGCTGGACTCCCACCACATCGTCGACCGGGCCCGCCGCACCGGCCCGCTGCTGGCCGCCGTCGGCGCGGTGCTGTTCGCGCTGGTGCTGCTGGGGCTGCTCGGCGCGCCGACGCTGCTGGTGGCGGTGGTGACGGCGATGCTGGCCGCGCTGGCCGTGACGATCCCGGTGACGATGCGCTGGAAGATCTCCTTCCACGCGGCGGTGTCCGCCGGCACCGTCGTGGTCATGGCCCACGTGCTGCCGGTCGTGCCGACGCTGCTGGGCGGGGCGGCGGTGGTGGCGCTGGTGTGCTGGGCGCGGGTGCGGCTGACCCACCACACGTGGCCCCAGGTGGCCGTGGGGGCGCTCGTGGGCACGCTCGTCACGTGGGGCACGCTGGCGGCGTTCGGCGTGGGGTAGGGCCGGAATAGCGGAGGCCGTCCCGCGGTTGCGGCGGGCATGGACGCCACGAGCCGTGGCCGGGTGCGCGTCGAGCGCACGGCCAAGCGAGTCAGGACCTATCTGGGCGGCCGCGCGGTCGCCGACACCACCCGCGCCCTGCTGGTGTGGGAGAGCCCGCACTACCCGGCCTACTACTTCCCGCTGGAGGACGTCGAGCAGGGCGTGCTCAAGCCGACGGGCGAGACCCGCCACTCCCCGAGCCGCGGCGACGCCGCCGTCCACACGCTCGCCCCGGGAGGCGGTGAGGCGCTCGTCTACGACGACTCGCCGCTGGAGGCCGTACGGGGTCACGTCCGCTTCGACTGGGACGCGATGGACGCCTGGTTCGAGGAGGACGAGGAGGTGTACGTGCACGCGCGCGACCCGTACACGCGCATCGACATCCTGCCGAGCTCCCGCCACGTGCGGGTGGAGGTCGGCGGGGTGACGGTGGCCGACTCGCGCAACGCCCGCATCCTGTTCGAGACCGGGCTGCGGCCCCGCTACTACCTGCCCAAGACCGACGTCCGGCTCGACCTGCTGGAGCACACCGGCACGGTCACCCGCTGCCCGTACAAGGGCACGGCCGAGTACTGGTCGGTCAACGGCCACGAGGACCTGGCGTGGTCGTATCGCACGCCGCTCCCGGAGAGCGAGCGCATCGCCGGCCTGATCGCCTTCTACAACGAGAAGCTCGACATCTACGTCGACGGCGAACCGGAGGACGAGCCGCGGGGTTGACAGGCGGCGCCGCGATCCACCACCCTTTCACTATTCAAATAGTGAAAGGGTGCTTTAGTGATCGAGTTCCAGCTCGACCGGGCGTCGGGGGTGGCGACGTACCTGCAGCTCGTCCACCAGGTCAAACAGGCGCTGCGGCTCGGGACGCTGCGCCCGGGGGACCAGCTGCCCACCGCGCGTGAGGTCGTCGAAAGCCTGGCGATCAACCCGAACACCGTGCTCAAGGCCTACCGGGAGCTGGAGCGCGAGGGCCTGGTGGCGGGCCGGCCGGGGCTCGGCACGTTCGTGGAGCAGGGGATCGCCGGGCCGACGCTGGCCGACCAGCACCGGCTGCGGCGCGGGCTGGAGGAGTGGGTGCGCCAGGCGCGCGCCGCCGGGCTCGACGAGGAGGACCTGCGGGCGCTGTTCAGCGTGGTGCTGGCCGGCGCCGCCCGCGAGGGGGTCGCGTGAACGCGCTGGAGGTCACCGGCCTGGGCGTGCGCTACCGGCGGGGCTGGGCGCTGCGCGACTGCTCGCTGGCGGTCCCGGCCGGGCGGGTGGCCGCGCTGGTCGGCCCCAACGGCGCCGGCAAGACCACGCTCATGCACGCCGCCGTCGGGCTGCTCGCGCCGGCGAAGGGGAGCGTCACGGTACGCGGGCAGGCCGCGTTCGTCGCCCAGGACAAGCCGCTGTACGAGACGTTCACCGTGGCGGAGATGCTGCGGTTCGGGCGGCGGATGAACGACCGGTGGGACGAGGAGGCCGCCAGGAAGCGGCTGGGCGGGCTCGGCGTCCCGCTGGACCGCAAGGCCGGCCGGTTGTCCGGCGGGCAGCAGGCGCAGGTCGCGCTGACGGTGGCGCTGGCCCGGATGCCGGATTTGCTGGTGCTGGACGAGCCCCTGGCGAACCTGGACCCGGTCGCCCGGCACGACGTGATGCGGGCGATCATGGCCGAGGTGGCCGAGCACGGGCTGACGGTGCTGCTGTCCTCGCACGTGGTCTCCGACCTGGCGGACACCTGCGACTGGCTGATCGTGCTGAACGGCGGCCGGCTCCAGGTCAGCGGCGACATCGAGGAGCTGCTCGACGCGCACCACGTGCTGACCGGCCCGGCCGGCGGCCCGGTCGCCGGCTGCCGGGTCGTCACCGCGAGCCGGGCGGGGAGGCAGGCCAGTTTGCTCGTGCGCGGCGGGCCGCCGCCGGACCCGCGCTGGAGCGCGCGGCGGCCGGGGCTGGACGAGCTCGTCATGGGCTACCTGCGCAGCCCCGAGTCGGCCGCGCTGCCCGGCCCGGTGGAGGTGGCGGGATGATCTGGGTCACCTGGCGTCAGCACCGGGCGCAGATCCTGCTCACCTTCGGTTTCCTGGCCGTGCTCGGGCTGGTGCTGCTCGGCTCGGCCGTCGAGGCGAGGTCGTACGTCGCCGGGCTCGTGCCGGGCGGCTGCGCGGGGGCGACCGCGTTCTGCGGGTCGCTGGAGGCGGTCGCCGGCCTCGGGGAGCGCTACGACGCGATCTACTCGGTCTTCGGCTGGATGCCGCTGGTGCTGCCCGCGCTGATCGGCGCGTTCTGGGGGGCGCCGCTGCTCGGCAGGGAGTACGAGCGCGGCACGCACCGGCTGGCGTGGACGCAGGCGGTGCCGGTGCGGCGGTGGCTGGTGGTCAAGCTGGCCGTGCTCGGCGGGGCGGTGGTGGCGGGCGGGCTGCTGCTGTCGCTCATGGTCAGCCTGTGGCGGCCGGTGTTCCGGGAGGGGATCGACTCCGGGTTCGGCAACATCGGGATCTTCAACATGACCGGCGTGGCCCCGGCCGCCTGGTGGCTGTACGCGTTCGCGCTGGGGACGCTGGCGGGGGCCCTGTTCAGGCGGACGCTGCCGGCGATGGCGCTGGTCGTGGCCGGGGTGGCGGCGACCATGTTCGCGCTGTTCGCGCTCAGCGACCACTACGCGACCCCGCTCCGCACCGAGCTGACCGGGACGGTGGAGCTCGGCGACCCGGACGCGCGGCTGGTGGGCGGCGGCACCTGGGTGGACCCCGCGGGGCGGGAGGTGGGCACGCCCGCGGGCTGCGAGCGCCGGCTGGACGCCGGGCGCAGCAACCGCAACACCGAGGCGTGGCACGATTGCCTGTTCGCCGAGGGCTACCGCTACGCGGTGTCGTATCATCCGGCGTCGATGTTCTGGCGCTTCCAGTGGACGGAGGCGGGGATCCTCGTCCTCGCGTCGGCGGCGCTGGGCGGGCTCGCCGTGCGGCGAACCCTCCGCCGCACGGCCTGAGCCCTCAGGCGGGTCCGCACGGTCTCACGGGGTCCAGTGGGGGTCGCGGCCCAGGTAGCGCAGCAGGGTCGCGACCTCGTCGTCGCCCGGCTCGGGGGGCAGGGCGGCGGCGTAGGCGAAGCCGCGCACCGGCTCGGTGGTCTCCCGCGCCACCACCAGCAGCTCGCGCGCCATCTCCGGGGTGAGCGGGGACGGCCGGCCGGTGGCGGCCGCGATGTCCCACGCGTGCACGGCCGCGTCGAGCGCGCACGCGCCCGCGCCCAGCCACGGCGCCATCTTGTTCGGCGGCATCGGCACGGGCAGCTCGGCGGCGTCCCTGTCGGCCGCCGCCCACGCCCTGGCCGAGCGCTCCATGGCGGCCTCCACGAAGGCGAGCGGGTCGCCGGCCAGCGAGCCGGACGGCGTGAACGGGTTCTCCTCGGGGCCGGGCTCGCCGGTCAGGGTGGCGGCGTAGGCGATCTGGTCGCCGGCGGCGTGCTGGAGCACCTGGGTGACGTTCCAGCCGGCGCAGGGCGTGGGCAGCTCCCAGGCGCCGGCGGGCGTGGCGGTCACGGCCGTGCGGAGGGCGTCGTGCGAGGCGTCGAGCAGAGTCCAGCCGGAGTTCATGGCATGTCCTTTCGTCTCACTCAGCCTAGCAGAACGGAATGCTTTATTCCACTCTCGGCTCGTGCCGAGCACGTCGCCCTCCGTGACCCGTGACAGCGGTCAGGACCTACGTGAGCAGCCGCGTCAGCACCCGGACGCCGAACTCCAGGCCCTCCACCGGCACCCGTTCGTCCTTGCCGTGGAACATGCCGAAGTAGTCCAGGTCCGGCCGCAGCATGAGCGGCGCGAACCCGTACCCCTCGATGCCGATCCTGGCGAACGACTTGGCGTCCGTGCCGCCGCTCATCACGTACGGCACCGGCCTGGCCAGCGGGTCCTCGGCCACGAGGCTGGCGGCCAGGTCGTCGAAGAAGGACGACGGGTAGGGCGCGGCCGGGGCGTCCTCCAGGTTGACGAACTCGCGGGTGATCTTCGGGCCGAGCAGCTCGTCGATCGTCGCCAGGAACTCCTCCTGCAGCCCCGGCAGGTAGCGGCCGTCCACGTGCGCCTCGGCGGTCGAGGGCACCACGTTCACCTTGTAGCCCGCCTCCAGCATCGTCGGGTTGGCCGAGTTGCGGATCTGCCCCTTGAACAGGTGGCCGAGCGAGCCGAGCCGCTCCGCCTCGGCGTCCAGCCGGTCCAGGTCGATCGGCTGACCGGTGATCTCCGACAGGCTCCGGACGAGCGCCGCGACCGACGGCGTGAGCCGTACCGGCCACTGGTGGGAGGCGATCCGCGACAGCGCGTGGACCAGCGTCGCGACCGGGTTGTCCACCGCCGGCCGGGAGCCGTGCCCGGCCACGCCGTGCGCGGTGAGCTTCATCCACGCGGTGCCGCGCTCGCCCACCGCCACCGGGTAGACGCGGTGCTCGCCCGAGGCGACGCTGAACCCGCCCGACTCGCTGATCGCCTGCGTGACCCCGTCGAACAGCTCCCGGTGCTCGGTCACCGCGTGCCGCGACCCGAAGTCGCCGGTCGCCTCCTCGTCGGCCAGGAACGCCAGCACCACGTCCCGCCGGGGCCGCACGCCCAGCGCCCGCATGCCGAGCACCGCCGACAGGGTCATCGCGCACGACCCCTTCATGTCGACCGCGCCCCTGCCGTACACGCACCCGTCGACGATCTCGCCCGAGAACGGGTGCATCCGCCACTCGGCCGGGTCGGCCGGGACCACGTCCAGGTGCCCGTGCACCAGCAGCGCGTCGGGGGAGGCGCCCGCGATGCGCGCCACCACCGTGGTGCGGCGCGGCGCGGACTCGAACACCTCCGGCTCCAGCCCGGCGTCGGCCAGCAGCGTGGCCACGTACTCGGCGGCCGGCCGCTCACCGGAGCCCGGATTGGTGGTGTCGAACCTGATCAGGTCCGAGCAGATCTCGGCGACACTCTTCACTTGCTGCCCTCCAGCTTCAGCGGTGCAACCCCGGGCGTCTCGAACCCGAAGATCTGTCCGTAGAAGGCCAGCTCGGCCTCCAGCACCGCCACGATCGTCTCTTCCCTGCGCCAGCCGTGCTGCTCACCCTCGAAGGTGAGAAGTGCCCACTCTTTGCCGTTCCTGTCCAGCTCGGCGACGAACCGCTCGGCCTGGCCGACGTCCACGATCGCGTCCTCCAGCCCGTGCAGCATCAGGCACGGCCCCGACGCCCGGTGCGCGTGCAGCAGCGGCGAGCGCTCGCTGTAGCGCTGCCGCGTCTCCGGCAGCGGGCCGATCAGGCCGTCCAGGTAGCGCGACTCGAAGTCGTGCGTCTCGGCCGCCCAGCTCTCCGGGTCGGTGATCGCGTAGTGGGCGACGCCGCCCGCGAACACGTCGCTGTGCACCAGCGCCGCCACCGTCGTCCAGCCGCCCGCGCTGCCGCCCCGGATCGCGATCCTGGCCGCGTCGGCCCGGCCCAGCTCCACCAGCCCGCGCGCCACCTTCGCGCAGTCCTGCACGTCGACCACGCCCCACTGGTGCCGCAGCCGCTCGCGGTAGGCACGGCCGTAGCCGGTGGAGCCGCCGTAGTTGACCACCGCGACGCCCAGGCCCCGGCTGGTGAAGTAGGCGATCTCCAGGTCGAGCATCACCGGATGGTTGCCCGTCGGGCCGCCGTGCACGAAGATCACGTACGGTGCCGGGCCGCGCGCCCCGGCCGGCGGGTACAGGTGCGCGTGCACGCCCTCGACCGTCACCGCCTCCGGCACGGGCAGCAGGTCGCGATCCGGCAGCGGCTTGGGCGCCGACACCACCTCGTGCCCGCCGCCGTCCAGGTCGACGAGCATCACCTCCAGGGGCGTGTACGGCGTCGCCGCCACCGCCGCCACCTTGCCCCCGGCCGCCGACACGGTCGAGCTCCAGTAGGTCGCCTCCCCGCCGATCTCCCGCAGCTCGCCGCCGCCCGGCTCCAGCACGGCCAGCCTGCGGCGGTCCGGTGTGCCGTACACGACCACGAGCCGGTCACCGGCCACCGCCAGGCAGCCCGAGCCCGGCTTCCACGCCGCGTGGCCGAACTCCGCCTCGACCGGCGTCAGGTTGCGCACGCGCGTCCCGTCCCTGCCGATCAGGTGCACGTTCCACCAGCCGGTCGGATCGGTGATCGCGTACAGCGTGTCGTCGTCGCGCCACTCGGCCTGCACCACCGACTCGCCGGGCCCGCCCGCGACCACCTCGTACGGCCCGGCCTGCCCGCCGGGGCCGAGCGGGGCGACGCACAGCTCGGTGCCGTCCCACGGCATCGCCGGGTGGTCCCAGCCGATCCAGGCGACATGGCCGCCGCCGGGGGACAGGCGGGGGTTCATCAGGAAATGCTGGGCTTCGACGATCACCGTGAGCGGGCCGCCGTCCAGCGGGATCGCCACCAGGTCGCGCACGTCCTCGCTCTCCCGCACCGCCCACACCTCGGCCCGGCCGGGCGGCAGGTAGAGGTCGGCGTAGCGGGCGGGGCCGGCCGGGGTGAGCGCCACCGGGCCGTCGCCGCCGATCCGGTAGACGCGCTGGTCGGCCCAGTTCGTGAACACCAGGCCGCCACCGGGCAGCGGACGCCACGAGCGGCCACCGTACTCGATCACCCGGTTGCGCGCGTTCCAGCCGTCCGGCAGGGCGTCCACGCGCTCGCCGTCCGGCAGGCGGCGCACCACGCAGCGCCGGCCGCCCTCGTGCGGGCGTGGCTCGTCCCACCACACCTCGACGCCTTCCGGCGTGGCCACGGCCTCCACCCACTGCGGGCCGCCGTCGGTCCGGGCCACATCGATCGGTCGAATACTCATATCTCACCAATTGCCATTTGACGGGGGCAAGGACATCTCGGGTGGGTGCAGCACGTACGCGACGCCGCCGCTGCCGGAACTCCTGAGCCACACGTGCTCGAACGCGGCACGCGGATAGACCCGGCGCACCTGCGCGTCGCCCGGCGCGGCCGGATCGTTGACCATGACGTCGCCCCCGGCCGTGAAACCGGTGACGACCATGATGTGCCCGCTTGTGGAGTAGCCGGAGCCCGGCAGTTCGTGCTCCTTGAACGACTGCGACGTGATCACCGGGATCCCGGCGCGCACCAGCCGCTCCAGCTCCGCCGCCGACCGCAGCCGGGTCACGAACCCGGCCAGCCCGTACGTGCCCGCGTACGCGACGTTGAACGGCCAGTTGCCGGTGCCCTGGTAGCTGGTGTCGTAGGCGCCGCGCGCCGCGTGGTCGACCGCCGGGAACGAATCGCCGTCGCCCACCCAGCCGAGCTCGGCGGGCGCCGGGCCGCGGCCCCAGTAGGCCAGCACCATGGCCACCGCGGCGGGGCCGCACCAGTTCGCGCCGCCGCCGTCCCACTGCGGATGGTGCCCGGCGTGCTCGTGCTGCGAGTGCGCGGGCACCACCAGGTGGAACGCCCCGCCGGGCCCCGGCGCGCTCGGCGCCGGCCGGGCGGGCAGCGCCGAGGCCATCACGCCCAGGCCGGCCACCCGCGCGCCCGCGCCGTGCGCCGTGACGCGCACCCTGTAGGCCGTCACCGGCCGCCGCGCCACGAACGTGTCCACCGCCACGTCCCCGTCCTCGTCGCCCTGCCCGGGGACCGACGTGCGCGGCTCGCCGTGCTCCGACCAGCGGCCCATCACGTACCACCTGGTCCGGGTACCGGCCGCGGTCACCGCCTGCAGCTCCACCTCGATCCACGAGCCGGGCGGCGTACGCGCCGTCCACGAGGCGACGAGCTGCGTCGCGGGAAAGCCGATCAGGTGCTCGGGACCGGTCCACGACGCCTGACCCGCGGGCACGGAGAAACGGGCGAAGGAGACATGAGCCAGGTCGACGGTGAGCACCAGGCTCATTGTGGAACCGTCTCACAGGTCGCGCATCGGAGGTTTTACGTACCCGGCGCGATTGTGTCAGTGGTGATCACTATCGTCCGGGCCATGACTCAAGCGGTGCAGGCGTACTCCTACGCCGGGCCCTCCGTGCTCGCCCACGGCCGGCTCGGCCTGTCGACCTCCGGTGGCACGGCCCTGTCCGGGCCCCAGACCCATCCCCGGTTCTTCAGCGGGCTGCTCACCCAGGCCGCCCCCGCCGCCGCGGGCCTGCTGGCCGTGGCCGACGTGGCCATGGCCCGCTACCACCAGCCGCGCCCCGGCTGGACCCGCGACCCGGTGGTGACCTGCGACGGCGACCGGCTCAGGTTCGAGTCGTTCTCCGCCTGCGGCGGCGTCTACGCCCGGCTCGACGTGCTCGCCCTCGACGGCGACGTGCTCGACCGGGGCACCACCAACGTCGACGTCAACGGCCCGCTGCGCGAGTCGCTCGCCCGCGTCGGCGGCCGCGACCCGCTGCACCTGGGCGTCGGCCCCGACGAGCTGACCGTCACCACGCTCGACGGCGCCGTCGTGGAGAAGAAGGTGCCGCTGCCCAGCCGGTGGCTGCGCGGCTTCGCCGAGGTCCAGGTCATCGCGGCCGGGTTCGACCTGCGAGCCGAGCTGAAGGGGCCGCAGGCCGTGCGGTTCCTGCGCTCGCTGCCGCGCAAGGCCTCCGCGACCGTGTGGGCCGTGCCCGCCGGCAACGACCTGCGCCTGGCCGCCGGGCCGGGCCGCGGCGCCGTGTGCCTGTCGGGCGCCGGGCGGGTCGCCACGCTGATGCCGCTGCTGCGCTTCGCCAAGGCCCTGCGCGTCTACGGCCCGCCCGCCGGCGCCGAGCACCAGGCCAGTGCCTGGGAGCTGGAGCTGCCCGGCATGCGCTACACGCTGGCCGTCTCGCCCCAGCCGTGGCGCGGCTTCTCCGGCGAGGGCGCCGTCCTGGACGACCTGGCCACCGACGAGGCCGCCGGCGACGCCGACGTGGTCGGGATGCTGCTCAACTTCGAGCCGGCCGTCGAGATCGGGCTGCTCACCGACCGCTCCGGGCTGCCGGTCGAGCGCGTACGGGCCGCGCTCACCCAGCTCGGCACCGCCGGGCGGGTCGGCTACGACCTGTACGAAGCGGGCCACTTCCACCGGGAGCTGCCCTACGACCGGGACCAGGTGGCGCAGCTCAACCCGCGCCTGACGGCCGCGCGGGCGCTCGCGGAGTCGGGCGCCGTCGTCCTCGACGGCGACCATGCCCGGGTCACCACCGCCGGCGGGGTCCGCCAGGTCGGGATCTGTCTCTTTTAACCATCT
>NZ_LAVL01000243.1 GCF_001083785.1 Nonomuraea sp. SBT364 | reverse complement strand
GGGAGGTGCGGAGGGTGTTGCGGCGGGCGGTCGCGGCGAGCGCGGTGCTGCTGCGGAACGAGGGCGAGCTGCTGCCCCTGGACGCGGGGCGGCTGCGCAGGGTCGCCGTGGTCGGGCCGAACGCCGCCGAGGCCCGGATCCAGGGCGGCGGGAGCGCCGGCGTGTACCCGATGTCCGTCGTGTCACCCCTCGACGGACTCCGCGACGCGCTGGCCGGCGTGGCGGAGGTGGTCCACGCGCCCGGCGTGCGCACCGGCGACCGGCCGACCCCGCTGGGCACCGGCAACGCGCGCGACCCGCGCACCGGCGAGCCCGGCGTGCTGGTGAGGCTGCTGGACGCCGCCGGTGCGGAACTGCACACCGAGCACCGGCTGACCGGCCGCGTCCTGGAGCCCGGCCGGGCCGCGTCCGCCGCCGCCGTGGAGATCCACGCGCTCCTGCGCACGGGCGACGGCGGCCCGTGGGAGCTGGCCGTCGCCGGGTGGGGCCGCGTCACCCTGGAGGCGGACGGCCGCGTCCTCATCGACGAGGAGGTGGCGCGCGACACCGACGACCCCGCGACCGTGCACCTGTCCCCGCCCTACCGGCGCGCCCGGCTGGAGCTGGACGCGGATCGGGAGGTGGAGCTCGTGCTGCGGCGCCGGCTCGCCCCGCACACGGGGGTCGCCTCGGTGCTGGCCGCCGACCCGCCCCGGCGCGGCGACGACGTGGAGCTGGCCGCCGCCGTCGCGCTCGCCGGGTCCAGCGACGTGGCGATCGTCGTGGTGGGCACCACCGACGAGGTCGAGAGCGAGGGCGCCGACCGCGAGCACCTGAGCCTGCCGGGCCGCCAGGACGAGCTCGTCCGGGCGGTGGCGGCGGCCAATCCCGCGACCGTCGTGGTCGTCAACTCGGGCGGGCCCGTCGCCCTGCCGTGGCGCGAGGACGTGCCCGCCGTGCTGCTGAGCTGGTTCCCCGGCCAGGAGGCGGGGCACGGCCTGGCCGACGTCCTGCTCGGCCGGGCCGAGCCCGGTGGCCGCCTGCCGACGACCTGGGCCGGGCGGGCGCTCGTCTCCACCGTCCCGGTGGACGGCGTGCTCGCCTATACCGAGGGCCTGGACATCGGCTACCGCGCCTGGCTCCGGTCGGCCGAGCCGCCCGCGTACTGGTTCGGGCACGGTCTCGGCTACACGACCTGGTCGTACGAGGAGCTGTCGGTCCCGGCAGAGGTCGCGCCCGGCGCGCCGCTCCGGGTCCGGGTACGGGTGCGCAACACGGGCGGGCGGGCCGGGCGGGAGGTGGTCCAGGTCTACCTGGCGCGACCGCGTACGGCCGTGCCGGGGCGCCCCGTGCGGTGGCTGGCGGCGTACGGCCGGGTGGAGGCGGAGCCGGGAGAGGCGGTCGAGGTCACGCTCGACCTCGCGGCACGGGCCTTCCAGCACTGGTCGGCAGAGGACGGCGGCTGGCTCACCGAGGCGGGCGCCTTCACGGTGCTGGCCGGCCGCTCCGCCGCCGACCTGCCACTGAGCGCCGTCACCACCGCGCAGCCTAGGAGAGCGCTCTCCGAGCCTGTGCTATAAAAGCCTGATGAGGCAAGGTCTCCCGGCGTCATCCGGCTCGTCGCCCACACTGGAGGACGTGGCCCGGGCGGCGGGAGTCTCCCGCGCCACCGTCTCCCGGGTGATCAACGGCATCCGCAACGTCGACCCGGCGATCCAGGAGACGGTCAGGCGGGCCATCGACGCCACCGGCTACGTGCCCAACCGGGCGGCCCGCTCGCTCGTCACGCGGCGCACCGGCGCCGTCGCCCTCGTCGTCTCCGGCGCGGGCGAAGGCGACGACGAGGCCGGCTCCTTCCCCGGCCGGGTCTTCACCGACCCCTTCTTCGGCCGCGTCGTCGGCGGCATCGTCGGCTTCCTCCGCCCCCGGGGCATCCATCCGGTGCTGATGTTCGCCGAGAGCGCCGAGGCGCGTGCCCAGGTGCTCGCCTACCTGCGGCAGGGCGACGCCGACGGGGCCGTCCTGGTCTCCACCCACGCCGAGGACCCGCTGCCGGCGCAGCTCACCGAGGCGCGGGTGCCGGCCGTGCTCTTCGCCAGGCCCGCCCGGCCGATCCCGATCAGCTACGTCGACGTCGACCACCGGGCCGGGGCCAAGCTCGCCGCCGACCGGCTCGTCTCGCGGGGCTGCCGGCGGATCGCGACGATCTCCGGGCCGCTGGACGTGCCGGCGGGGCAGGCCCGGCTGTCCGGTTTCCTGGACGCGATGGCAGCCCACGGCCAGCCGTACATCCCCTGCGCGGAGGGCGGGTTCACCTACCACAGCGGTGAGGCGGCCATGGAGCGCCTGCTGGCCGAGCATCCGGACCTCGACGGCGTCTTCGTCGCCAACGACCTGATGGCTCAGGGGGCGCTCACGGCGCTGCGGCACCACGGCCGCGACGTGCCCGGCGACGTGGCCGTGGCCGGGTTCGACGACAGCAGCGCGGCCACCGCCTGCCGTCCCGCGCTCACCACCGTCCGCCATCCCGTCGAGGACATGGCCGCCGAGATGGCCCGCCTGCTGCTGGAGCACATCGATCAGCCGGGCCGCCCGCCGACCTCGATCATCTTCGAGCCCGCCCTCGTCGTCCGCGAGTCCGCCTGATCCACGGGCCCGGCGCGCTCACGCGGGCCGCTTCTGCGGGGTGTGCGTCGGCCCCCGGACGATCGGCTTGCCGTCGACCCAGTCGACCCGGTCCATCCACAGCAGCCGGCCCGGCTCCACGCTGCCCACGGCGTCCGGCGGCCAGGCGTGGTAGAGCAGCCAGGTCTCGCCGCCGGGGGTCGTCACCAGGAAGCTGTGACCGGGGCCCGCGGCCCGCGCGGTGGAGCGCAGGATCGGGTTCTCCGCCGCGTCCGCGCAGGGCCCGAGCGGCCCTTCGCAGGTGGCGTACCCGGCGGCGTACTCGTCGGAGTCGAAGGCGCCGGCCGAGTAGAACAGGTACAGGCGGCCGTCGTGCCGGACCATCTGCGGCGCCTCGATGACGTGCTTGTGCCAGGGGGCGGTGTTGGTCAGCAGCCTGACCCGCTCGCCGGTCAGCTTCAGGCCGTCGGGGGTGAGGCGGCGGCCGTACAGGTGGGTGGGCTCGCCGATGTGGTTGCCGTCGTTCTTCCAGTAGAGGTAGAGCGTGCCGTCCTCGTCGAGGAACGGGCTGGCGTCGATGGAGCCGCCCTCGTCGGCCTCGCAGATCAGCGGCCGGTCCGAACGGTCGACGAACGGGCCCTCGGGGCGGTCGGACACGGCGACGCCGACGCACTGCAGGCCGGCCTCGGTCGAGCGGGCGGTGTAGTAGAGCGCGTAGCCGCCGCCCGGCAGGGCGACCACCTCGGGCGCCCAGGTGTTGCCGGGTTCGGCCCACGGGCCCAGCCCGGGCAGCGCGTCACCGCCCTCGGTCCAGGTGACCAGGTCGGGCGAGGTGAGGTAGGGCACGTTGCCGATGGGGCCGTTGGTGCCGTAGGCGTACCAGGTGGAACCGGCCCGGATCACGCCGGGGTCGGGGAAGTTGGCGTCGTACACCGGATTGGTGAAGGTCATGGAGGCTCCCGGAGCGGGTGGTTGAGGTGGCGGTTCCGGCGAGCAGGCGGCCAGCAGGGTGAGTGCGAGCGCGCCCGCCCACAGCGCCGGGCGGCGGGGCGTCATGCGTCCCGGGCGATCCTGATCATGCTCCAGGACGCCGGCGGCAGGGCCGCGGTGAGGATGGCCCGGTCCAGCGCGACGCCCGGCAGGGGGCGCGGGCGCACCTCCTCGTCGGGGCCGCCGAGCAGGTGCGGGTCCTCCTCGGCGATCGCGGTGGCCTCGACGACGCGGGCCGCGCCGACGTCGCGCAGGTCGGCCCGCAGCTCCAGCGTCTCCGCCGCCGACCGGTTCACGGCGAACACCACGACCTCGTCCTCGGTCGCGGTCGCCACGGCCGACAGTTGCGGCACCTCGCCGTAGCGGGCGGTGTCGAGCACCGGGCCCGCCGGTTCCACCCGCAGCACCTGACCTGCGGCGTGCCTGGCGGTCAGCGCGAAGGGGTGGAAGATGCTCTGCCGCCACGCCGGGCCGCCGGGCTCGGTGCGGATCGGCGCGATGACGTTGGCGAGCTGGGCCTGGCAGGCGACGCTCA
Source organism: Nonomuraea sp. SBT364 (assembly GCF_001083785.1). GTDB lineage: Bacteria > Actinomycetota > Actinomycetes > Streptosporangiales > Streptosporangiaceae > Nonomuraea. Next base: position 5,990 of record NZ_LAVL01000243.1, on the reverse strand, counting down.
CCCGGCCGGCATGGCTGAGCAGCGTGATGAGGAAGTCGCCGACGACGACGGCGTCGGCCGCGGTGTAGGTGTCCTCGATGAGCCGCGGAGCCTCCTCGAACGGCGAGCGGCCGCGCCCGCGGAAGCGGGTGGCGTTCCAGACGTTCCACTCGTCGAAGGACAGGTTGATCTTCTTGCGGCTGCGCAGCTTGGCGGCCACGTGGTCGGCGGTGGACACCACCGAGGAGATGAAGCGGTCCATGTCGGCCGCGCTGGCCAGGAAGCCCTGCAGGTCACCGTCCTCCTCGTAGTAGGCGTGCAGGGACAGGTAGTCGACGGCGTCGTAGGCGTGCTCCAGCACGGTCGCCTCCCACGCGCCGAAGGTCGGCATGGAGCTGTTGGAGCTGCCGCACAGCACCAGCTCGACCCCGGGATCGACCAGCCGCATCGCCCTGGCGGTCTCGCCGGCGAGCCGGCCGTACTCCTCGGCGGTCTTGTGGCCGATCTGCCACGGGCCGTCCATCTCGTTGCCCAGGCACCAGAGCCTGATCCCGTACGGCTCGGCGGCGCCGTGCTTGACGCGCTGGTCCGACCAGTACGTGCCGGACGGGTGGTTGGCGTACTCCAGCAGGTCGCACGCCTCCTGGATGCCGCGGGTGCCGAGGTTGACCGCCATCATCGGCTCTACGCTCGCGGCCCGGCTCCAGGCGACGAACTCGTCCAGCCCGAACCGGTTCGTCTCGATCTGCCGCCACGCGAGGTCGAGCCTGGTGGGCCGGTCGGGCCCCACGCCGTCCTCCCAGCGGTAGCCGGAGACGAAGTTGCCGCCGGGGTAGCGCACCACGCTCACCCCCAGCTCGCGGGCCAGTTCCAGCACGTCGGTCCGGAACCCGCGCTCGTCGGCCGCCGGGTGGCCGGGCTCGAAGATCCCGGTGTAGACGCAGCGTCCCATGTGCTCGACGAACGAGCCGAACAGGCGGCGGTCGACCGGCCCTACAGCGAAGTCGCGGTCCAGGGTCAGCCGTGCGGTCCTCATGTATGAAACTCCTCGGATCTGTGCGGTCAGCCCTTGAGGCCGGTCCTGGAGACGCCCTCGATCACGTACCGCTGGGCGACGACGAAGATGATCAGTGCGGGCACGCTCGCCAGCACGGCGCCCGCCATGATCACCGGATAGTCGATGGTGTAGGCGCCCTGCAGGATGGACAGGCCGGGCGGCAGGGTGAAGTAGTCGGGGCTGAAGATCACGTAGATGGGCCAGATGAACTCGTTCCAGTTGCCCAGGAAGCTGAGCACGGCGAGCGTCGCCAGCGCCGGGCGTGACAGCGGGAGCACGATCTTGACGAAGATGTGCAGGTGGTTGGCGCCCTCGATGGTGGCCGCCTCCTCCAGCTCCCTCGGCAGGCCGAGGAAGAACTGCCGCAGGAAGAAGACGCCGAACGCGCCCGCGGCCCCCGGCACGATCAGCGCCCACAGGCTGTCGAGCCAGCCGAGCCGGTCCACGATCAGGAAGTTGGGGATCAGCAGCACGAAACTGGGCACCAGCAGGGTGCCCACGATGACGGCGAACAGCGGGCCCTTGCCGCGGAACTCCAGCCTGGCCAGCGCGTAGGCGGCCGTGGAGGCGACCAGGAGGATCAGCAGGGTCTGGGCGGTGGCGGCGATCATGCTGTTGGCGAACCAGCGCAGCACGGGCGCCTGCGTCCTGCCCTCGAACAGGGTGCCGTAGCCATCGGCGGTGAACCGCTCGGGCACGAACGTCGGCGGGATCCTGGTGGCCTCGCCGTTGGACTTGAGCGAGGTGAACACCATCCACAGCAGCGGCCCGATGACGAGGATCGCGAAGCCGGTGAGCATGAGATACCAGGCGGAGGCGCGCAACGCTTTCAAGACCTGCTCCTGAACAGTCGGAAGTTGATCACGCTGACCGCGACGAGCACCAGGGTCAGCACGTAGCTCATCGCAGCCGCGCTGCCCATCCGGTAGTCGCGGAGCCCCTCCTGCGCGATGTACATGATCGTCGTGCGGGTCTCGACGCCGGGCGCGCCCTTGGTGATCAGGAACGACTGGCCGAACATGTTGGCCGAGGCGAGGATCGTGGTGGTGGTCACGAACAGCGCGACGGGCCGCAGTCCGGGCAGCGTGACGTGGACGAAGCGCTGCCACCGGTTGGCGCCGTCGACGCCGGCCGCGTCGTACAGCTCGGCCGGGATGTCCTGCAGTCCCGCCAGGTAGATGACGGCGTTGAAGCCGAGCGTCCACCACACGGTGATGCCGACCAGGGAGATCCACGCCCACGGCAGGTCGGTGGTCCACGGGATGTTCGCGCCGAGCAGGTGGTTGACGAAGCCGATGTTGGGGTCGAGCAGGATGCGCCACATCACGCTGATGACCGCGACGCCGAGCACGAACGGCATGAAGAACACCGCGCGGAAGAACGTCCGGCCGCGGAAGCGGCGGTTCAGCAGGAGGGCCACGCCCAGCGGGAGGATGACCAGCGGCGGCACGCTGGCCACGGTGAAGATGCCGGTGGCCTTCATCGACGTCCAGAAGTCGCCGGAGACGCGCGAGTCCGGGTCGAACAGGGCGAGGTAGTTGTCCAGCCCGGTGAACGGCTTGCCGGGCAGCAGGTAGTCCCACTCGTGCAGGCTGATCCAGCCGCCGAAGATCGCGGGGACCACCACGAACAGGCAGAACAGCACCAGGTAGGGCGCCAGGAAGAACAGCGGGGTGAACCGCCCGCGCCGCCGGACGGGACGCGGGGCGACGCTCACGACGGCCGCGGAGCGGGCGCGCAGGTCGACCATGGGCTCAGGCGCCGTACTTCTTGCGGTTCTGCTCGAGGATCTTGTCGGCCTTCGCCGCCGCCTCGCCGAGCGCGGCCGCCGGCTCCTTCTTCAGCAGGATCGCCTGGTTCACCGCGGTGTCGATCTGAGCGGAGGCGTCGGGGATGCCGGGAACCGGAGGCAGGAAGTACAGGTGGTCGATCTGGGAGCCGATGACGGACTGGTGCTCCAGCGCCTTGAACTCCGCGCCTTCCCTGATCGTCTTGCGGGCCGGCACCTGGCCGCCCTTGGCCCACTCGATGGAGTGCTGGCTGATCCAGTTGATGAACACCTTGGCCGCCGCGAGCTTGTCGTCGTCCCGGGCCCGCTGCTTGAACACTACGAACTGGTGCGAACCCGCCCAGGCGGCCGGCTGGTCGCCGATCACGGGGAGCGGCGCCACGCCCCACTCCAGGCCCTCGGCCTCGTTGAGGGTGTTGATGGTCCAGATGCCGTTCCAGTTGTAGGCGGCCTTGCCGTTCTTCAGCGCGATCAGGTCGGCGTCCTGGCCGACGTTCTTCGGGCTGTAGCCCTTCGTGATGAGGTCCACCAGCCAGCTCAGCGCCTTGACCCCGGGCTCCTGGGCGAACGTCGCGGTGGCGGCGTCGGCGCTGAACAGCGTGCCGCCGAACTGGTGGAGCAGGGAGCCGAACTGGAAGGTGCCCGTGAACGGGAACGGCGTGGCCCAGTGCCCCTGGATGCCGGCCTTCTTCAGCTCCTCCAGGGCGGCCAGGTAGTCGGCCCCGGTCCGCGGCGGCTTGTCGGGGTCGAGCCCGGCCTCGGCGACGACGGCCTTGTTGTAGAACATGCCCAGCGGGTGCACGTCGAGGGGGATGGCGTAGCGGGCGTTCCGGTAGACGCCGGCCTTCCAGACGGGCGGCGAGAAGTCGGACTCGGTGAGGCTGAGCGAGGCGGCCAGGTCGTCCAGCGGCACGATGACCTGCCGGGCGGCGTTGGTGGGGACGCTGTCGACGTGCATGATGCCGACGTCGGGCCCCTGGCCTGCGGTGACGGCGGCGGGCACCTTGGCGTAGTAGTCGGCCCACTGGTAGACGTTCATCGTCACCTTGATGTTGGGGTGCTCGCCGTTGAACCGCTCGACGAGCTTCTTCATGAACGGGCCGTCGCCCCCGGTGAACCCGTTCCAGAAGGCCAGGTCGACCTTCGGTCCCGTGTAGGTGGTGGGGGCGGCGGAGGCCGCCTTGGAGGGGCCGGCGGGTCCCGCCGGGCCGCCGCCTCCGCCGCACGCGCTCAGCAGCAGGGCGCTGCCCGCACCGGCGCCGAGTGCGAGCAGTCCTCGACGGGTCAGGTTATGGCTGGATGACACGGCCATCGCGATCACTCCCAGGGGCGGTGAATTGCAGGTAGTTCTACATCGATGTATCTAACGTTGTAAATCCCCCGCGACGATAAAGTTACATCGTTGGAAATCATCGGTACACTCCCCGTGTGCAGCCGAGACTCAAGGACGTGGCCGAGCGGGCGGGCGTCTCCATCAAGACCGTCTCCAACGTGGTCAACGGCTATGAGTTCGTGAAGCCCGAGACCAGGGCCCGGGTGGAACAGGCGATCGCCGACCTCAACTACCGGCCCAACCTCTCGGCACGCAACCTGCGCTCGGGCCGCTCCGGGGTGATCGCGCTGGCGGTGCCCGACCTGGACATCCCCTACTTCGCCGAGCTGGCCACGCACGTCATCACCGCCGCCGACCGGCACGGCTGGACGGTGCTGATCGACCAGACCCAGGCCGAGCGGTCCAGGGAGCGCGTGGTGGTGAGCGGGATCCGGGCCCACCTCATCGACGGGCTGCTGTTCAGCCCGCTCGCGCTGACCGGCTCCGACCTGGCGCAGCGCGCCGACGTCACGCCGATGGTGCTGCTCGGCGAGCGCGTGGGGCGGGCGCCGTACGACCACGTCGGCATCGACAACGTGGTGGCGGCCCGGCAGGCGACCACGCATCTGGCGGAGCTCGGCCGGCGCAGGATCGCCGCCATAGGAGCACGGCGGGCTGCCTCGGGCGCCACCGCCCGGCTGCGCCTGCGCGGCTACCGCCAGGCGCTGGCCGAGGCGGGGCTGGAGGAAAACCCGGCGCTGGTGGCGCACGTGCAGGCCTACCACCGCGCCGACGGGGCCCGCGCGATGGCCGCCCTGCTCGACTCCGGCGCGGCTCCCGACGCGGTGTTCTGCATGAACGACACGCTGGCGCTGGGGGCGATGCGCACCCTGCTGGCCCGGGGGGTGCGGGTGCCGGAGGACGTGGCGCTGTTCGGCTTCGACGACATCGAGGACGGGCGGTTCTCCACGCCGTCGCTGTCCACGATGTCGCCCGACAAGCAGGGGATCGCCGAGACGGCCGTCGAGCTGCTCGCCAGGCGGCTGTCGGCCGGGGCGGCCGGCAGGCCGGAGGAGGTCTGCGCCTCCCACCGGCTCGTCGCCAGGGAAAGCACCCTGGGCCGTACGGCCACCGCCCCGTAACCGCCCCTGGCGACCCCGGCGGGGCCAGCAGGTCCGGTCGGGGCCGGTCGGGTCAGGCGCGCCGCTCCAGGAGGAGGACGTCGCGCCACACGCCGTGGTGACGGCCGAGGCGCTCGCGGGTGCCGACGACGCGGAAGCCGAGCGCCCGGTGCATCGACAGGCTGCCGGCGTTCTCCGGGAAGACGCCGGACTGGATCGTCCAGACGCCGTGGTCCGAGGCGGCGTCGATCAGCGCCGACAGCAGGGCGCGGCCGATGCCGTGCGCCTGGCAGCCTGGGTGCACGTAGACGCTGTGCTCCACCACGCCCGCGTACACCGGCCGGGCCGACACCGGGGACGCGGCGATCCAGCCGACGACCTCGCCCGACCCGGCGTCGGCCGCCACGTAACGCAGGTGCGCCGGCCGGTGCGCGGTGAAGCCCGCCCAGTTCGGCGCGACGGTCTCGAAGCTGGCCTGGCCGGTGTCGAGCCCGGCCTGGTAGATGGCCAGCACCTCGGCGGCGTCGTCCTCGCGCATCGGACGGATCTCCAGGCCGGGGCCGATCGCGGGCTTGCCCGCCCGGACGATCGCCGAGTGCACGCCGTCGCCGTGGTCGGCGGTCAGCGTGATCCGCACCCCGGTGAACCCGGCCGCCAGCAGCAGCTCACGGTAGCGCTCCACCGGCAGCGCCCCGGCCACGCAGCCGACCCGCCGCTCGGTCGCCACCCGCC
>NZ_LAVL01000242.1 GCF_001083785.1 Nonomuraea sp. SBT364 | reverse complement strand
TTAATTCATCCGGACCCCACCACACTTTACACTACCCTCTTCGTCGGCAGCGTCAGATGTGTAAAAGAGGCGGGCTCTTTCTGGCGTTCCCGCCGCTCGGGTGGTGGCCGTGCGCGCCGCTGGGCCTCGGGCTGATCGTCGCGTCCCTGTACGGGGCGCGGCCCCGGCGGGCGGCCTGGCTGGGCTACCTGGGCGCGCTGGTGTTCCTGGTGCCGGCGCTCGCCTGGGTGCGGACGGTGGGCGAGGACGTCTGGCTGATGCTGGTCGGCGTCGAGAGCCTGTTCTACGCGGCCATGGCGGCGGCGGCCGCGCTGGTGTTCCGGCTGAAGTGGTGGCCGCTGTGGTTCGCCGCGCTGTGGGTGGCGATGGAGTGGCTGCGCGGCCTGGTGCCGATCGGCGGGTTCCCGTGGGCGCGGGTGGCCTTCAGCCAGGGCGAGTCGGTGTTCACCCCGTACGCCGCGCTGGGCGGCGCGCCGCTGGTGTCGTTCGCCGTGGCCCTGTGCGGCTCGCTGCTCGCCTACGCGCTCGTACGGCCGCGCACCGGGCTGCGCCGGGCGGCGGTGCTGCGGCGGGCCGCGGTGCCGCTGGCGCTCGCGCTGGCCGTGCCCCTGCTCGGCCTGGCGGTGCCGCGCCCCGGCGACGAGGGCCGCACCGTCAACGTCGGCATCGTGCAGGGCAGCGTGCCCGGCCGCGGCCTCGACATCTTCGGCGACGAGCCCGCCATCGTGCTGAAGAACCACGCCGACGGCACCAGGCGCATCGCCCAGGCCGTCCGCGACGGCAAGCTGCCCAAGCCCGACATCGTGGTCCTGCCGGAGAACTCCACCGACATCGACCCCTACCGCGACGCCTCCGCCTACCGGACCATCGACGAGTCGATCAAGGATGTCGGCGTGCCCACGCTGGTCGGCGCCGTGGTGGCCATCGGCGACGAGCACCGCGCCACCCGCAGCCTGGTGTGGGACCCGGTCACCGGCCCCGGCGCCCACTACGACAAGCAGCACCTGGTCCCGTTCGGCGAGTACACGCCGTTCAAGGAGCTCGTGTTCGCCCTGTGGGACCGGGCCGCGCTGGTCGGCAGGCAGTCCATCCCCGGCGACCGGCCCGGCGACCTCAGGCTGGGCCCCGTCACCATCGGCGCCGTCAACTGCTACGAGGTGGCCTACGACGACACCGTGCGCGGCACCGTACGGGCCGGGGGCACCCCGCTCGTGGTGCAGACCAACAACGCCACCTACGCGCTGTCCAACCTGCCGGCGCAGCAGCTGGCCATGTCGCAGCTGCGCGCCGTCGAGCACAACAGGGCCGTGGTCACCGCCGCCACGACCGGGATCTCCGCGTACGTGACACCGGACGGTAGGGTCTCCTGGCAGACTCGCGAGCTCGTGGCCGACCAGACCGTGGTGACGGTGCCGGTACGCACCGAACAGACGATCGCCACGAGGGTCGGCGCGGTGCCGGAGTGGGCATTGATGGTTATGGCAGCGGCGGCCGTCGGAGTCGCCGTGTGGCGCAGGCGGCGGGACGACCGGATGGGGAACGACTGACGATGGAGACTCTCGGGCGGGTGCTGGTCATCGTCCCGACCTACAACGAGCGCGACAACCTGCCGAGGATCGCCGAGCGGCTGCGGGCGGCGGTGCCCGGCGCGCATCTGCTGGTGGCCGACGACAACAGCCCCGACGGCACCGGCAAGATCGCCGACGAGCTCGCGTCCGGCGACGACCACGTGCACGTCCTGCACCGCCCGGCCAAGCAGGGCCTGGGCGCCGCCTACATCGCCGGGTTCCGGTGGGGGCTGGACGAGGGCTTCGACGTGCTGGTCGAGATGGACGCCGACGGCTCGCACCAGCCCGAGGAGCTGCACAAGCTGCTGGAGGCGCTGGCCGACGGCGCCGACCTGGCCATCGGCTCGCGTTACGTGCCGGGCGGCCGGGTGATGAACTGGCCCGCCTCCCGCGAGTTCCTGTCGCGGGGCGCCAACGTCTACACACGGCTCATGCTGGGCCTGCCGGTGCGCGACGCCACGGCGGGCTTCCGCGCCTACCGGGCGGCCACGCTGGAGAAGATCGGGCTGGCCGACGTCGAGTCGCAGGGCTACTGCTTCCAGGTCGACCTGACGCTGCGGGCCGCCCGGCACGGGCTGCGGGTGGCCGAGGTGCCGATCACGTTCGTCGAGCGCACGGTCGGCACGAGCAAGATGAGCGGCCGGGTCATGGGGGAGGCGTTCTGGCGCATCGCCCAGTGGGGCGTCACCGGCCTGCCCGCCCGGATGCGCAGGCGGCGCGGCTGAGCCGTCCGCGCGCACGGGCGGACGCGCGGCCGGGCCGCCCGTCCGATGAACAGGGCCGTCCGTCCGGGTGGGCCTGAGCGGAACGCATCGGGGCCGCCGGGCGTTGTCCGTGGTGTAGACGTGTGCGGAATCGAGGGCGAACGATGCGGCTTGTGCTATTCCTGGCCTTCCTGCTGGTGCCGATGCTGGAGATCTGGCTGCTCATCCAGGTGGGGGCGGTCATCGGCGGCTGGCCGACGGTGGGCCTGCTCGTCGCGGCGAGCCTGCTGGGCTCGTGGCTGATCCGGCGTGAGGGGCGCAAGGCGTGGCGCAACCTGCAGGAGGCGCTGCAGTCGGGGCGGATGCCGGAGCGGGAGCTGGCCGACGGCGGGCTCATCGTCGTGGGCGGCACGCTGCTGCTCACGCCCGGCTTCTTCAGCGACGTGGTCGGCATGCTGTGCATCCTGCCGATGACCCGGCCGATGATGCGGCGGCTGGGCGCGTACTTCTTCCAGCGGCGCGTGAAGAAGATGGCGGCGGCCTCGCCGTACGCGAACCTCTTCGCGGCCCAGCCGGGCGCGGTGCCGGCGGACCCGCCGCACGCGGCGCCGCGCCGGCCCGGGCAGTTCGGGGAGCGCGGGCCCGGCGGGGAGCGGCCCGGGGAGCACGGCAAGCCCGGCAAGGTCGTGCACGGCGAAGTGATCCGGGAAGACTGACCCGGGAAAACTGACCCGGCGCCGGACAGAGAAAACCCCCGGGCGGTCAGCCCGGGGGTTTCACCGTGAGAGGTCGTCAGGCGCTCTTGCGACGCTGGGCCCGCAGGACCGCCAGCCGCTCGTTGAGCACCTCTTCCAGGTCTTCGATGGACCGCCGCTCCAGGAGCATGTCCCAGTGTGTCCGCGGGGGCTTCGTCTTCTTCGATTCCGGCTGCTCGCCGTCGACCCGAACCGCGGTGGCGCCGCACATGCGGCACTCCCAGGTCGCGGGGATCTCGGCCTCGGCGGCAAGCGGAACCTCGAAGCGATGGCCCTTGGGGCAGGTGTAGGACACCTCCTGGCGGGGGGCCAGATCCGTGTTACGGTCGTTCTCGTAGCTGGTTGCCCCGAGCCGGGTGCCACGAAGCGCGCGCTCGCCCATGTTTCAATGCCTCCTACAGGGCCCCCATGCGTGGGGGGTCTGTCTCCCACGGTGTGTAACGCTTGGTACCGTGATGGGATTCCCACCTGCGGGGTGATCCAATCGCGCATCGGGCTAGCAGTTGGGCGCGGCGCCTACGAGCTGCGGTTGGTCAGCAGGGGCACCAGGGTTCTGTCACCGGCGCGGGTCATCGCGTGCAGCGTGCCCGTCGCGGCTCCCACCAGCAGCGGCAGTCCCCGGCGGCCCCGGGCGAGGCCGGTGCCGATGGCCGCCATGAGGGCGGTGAGGCCCGGCAGCGGCCGCACCCACAGCGTGATCTCTTCGACCAGGCCGTGCTCGCCGAAGCGCAGCAGCGCCGACTCCTCCAGTTCCTGGCGGCCCACGCGGGCCGTGGCGGCCAGCATGCGGACGCGGTCGTCGCCCACGTCGGTGTGGTAGCGCATGCCGCGCACCACGCCGAGCACCACCCCGAACAGTTCGCGCAGGTCGCGTTCGCCGGTGAAGCCGGCCGTGGCGCTCAGCGGGGAGTGGAAGGCCGCGTCCGGCGCGAGCGTGGCCATCAGCGCGTCGAGATCCCCGGCCTCGCCGGCTTCGCGGTACGCCCGCGCTGGTGAGTCCTGAATGTGAACTGACATGAGTTCACTTTATCAACCCCATATGCTGGGCCCGTGAACAGGTTCGGGGAGATGCACTGCTCCATCGCCCAGGCCGTCGGCGTCGTCGCCGAGCCCTGGACGCCGCTCATCCTGCGCGACCTCTTCCTCGGCGTGCGCCGGTTCGACGACCTGGCCGAGGATCTGGGCATCTCGCGCAACCTGCTGACCAGGCGGCTGGACCACCTGGTGGCGGCGGGGGTGGTGGAGCGGCAGCCCTACCAGGACCGGCCGCCGCGCCACGAGTACGTGCTGACGGAGGCGGGCCGCGACATCGTGCCCGCGCTCATCACGCTCATGGCGTGGGGCGACCGGTGGGCCACGCCGCCCGGCGGCCCGCCGGCGCTGCTCGTGCACTCGTGCGGGCAGCAGTTCAGCCCGGTCGTGACGTGCCCGCACTGCGGCGGCGAGGCCAACGCCGAGACAGTGCTGGCCGTCCGGGGCCCCGGCGCCGCGCAGGGGCCGGGCACGATGGTCCTGGCCGCTCCCTAGCGGGGCGGACATCCGTGCGCGGGAATGCGGACTGATCGGCGGCCATCTCCGTCAGGGCCATCTCCGTCAGGACGTCTGCGCCTGCCCGCGGGCCGGCAGGGCGAGGGCCGCGAGAAGGCCGAGGACGGTGCCGCCGGCGGCGGTGTAGACCGCGGCGGGCAGCCCCCACGCGGTGGCGACGGCCACCAGGACGGCCAGGCCGGTGGCGATGCCCACCTGGAAGGCGGTCGACGCCATCCCGCTGGCGGTGCCCTGCTCGTGATCGGCCACGCCGGTGCCGGTGGCGGCGAACATGGCGGGAAAGACGATGCCCATCCCCAGTCCGTAGACGACGACGCCGGGAAGCAGCGCGGTGAAGGAGCCCCCCGAGCCCATCGCGGCGGCGAGCAGCACGTTGCCGATCACCCCGGCGCCCAGCCCGATGATCAGTGTCGTACGGGTTCCGAACCGGTGCATGAGCCGCTCGGAGAAGAAGTCCCCGGCGGCGATGACCAGTGACATCGCCAGGAACGCCAGCCCGGCCTGGAGCGCGGTGTAAGCGAGCACGTCCTGGAAGTACAGGGTGAGGAAGAACATGACGGTGTTCATGGCCGCCCCGAACGGGATGATCACCAGGGTGCCGGCACTGAGGTTGCGGTTGGCGAGCAGGCGCAGCGGCATCAGCGGGGACCGGCTGCGCGCCTCGATCGCCACGAACCCGGCCAGCAACAGCAGCGCGAGGACACCGGCCACGGCCACCGGCGGGGTGAGGCCGGCCTCGCCGGCCTGGGCGATGGCGAACACCAGCAGGGTGGCCCCGAGGGTTCCGGTGATCGCCCCGGGAATGTCGAACGAGCCGCGCACCTGCGGACGGTCGGCGTCGAGAAGGGTGAACGTGCCGATCAGCGCGGCCGCCACCAGCGGGAGGTTCACCCAGAACACGGCCTGCCAGCCGAAGGCGTGGGTGAGCAGGCCGCCCAGCAGCGCCCCCAGGCTGAGTCCGCCCGCTCCGGCCAGCGCCCACCACATCAGCGCCCGGTTACGGTCCCTGCCTTCGGCGAACACCGTGTTCACCAGCGACAGCGTCGCGGGGAAGACGAGCGCCGCACCGATGCCCTGCGTCACCCGCGCGATGATCAGCGGCGCCGGGGAGGTGGCCAGGGCGCCGAGGATCGAGGCCGCGCCGAAGAGGAGCAGTCCGGTGTTCAGTATCAGGCGCCGCCCCAGCAGGTCGGCCATCCGCCCGCCCAGCAGGAGGAACCCGCCGTAGAAGACGGCGTAGGCGCTGACCACCCACTGCAGGCCGTGCGTGGAGAACCCGATGTCCTGCCCGATGTGCGGGAGGGCGACATAGATGATGGTGAAGTCGAGCGAGGTGATCAAGTTGGAGAACGCCAGCAGGGCGAGCGTCAACCCGATCAACCGGGTCGGCCTGGTTCGCGTGACAGTCATGGCAGAGACGGTAAGGACCAGGCTGCATCCTCCGAATCGGTAGAAATTACGGAATTGCGGCCATCCCAGCAGAGTTACGTATGGGTACTGACACCTACTGACGGAGGGCCGGTGCTGTACGGGCGGGCGGCGGAGCAGGAGGCTCTTGAGGCACTCCTGGTCGCTGCCGCGAGCAGGCGGAGCGGCGCGGTGGTGATCCGCGGGGAGCCCGGGATCGGCAAATCGGCGCTGATGGACTGGACCGCCTCCACCGCCGCCCGGCGCGGCTTGCGCATCCTGCGGGTGACTGGTGCGGAGAGCGAGACCGATCTGGCGTACGCGGGCCTGGTTCAGCTGCTCTGGCCCGTCCAGGAGCACATCGGCGCCCTTCCCGAGGCTCAGGCGGATGCCCTGCGGGCGGTGCTGGGCACGGGGAGCGCCACCGGGGTGGACCGGTTCCGCAACGCTCTCGCCGTGCTCACCCTCGTCACCGAGCTCGCCGACCGGCAGCCGGTGCTGTGTCTCGTCGATGACGCTCACTGGGTCGACCGCGCCACGACGGAGGCGTTGCTGTTCACCGCCAGGCGGCTCGCCGCGGAGGGCGTGGTCATGGTGTTCTCGGCCCGTACCGGCGCCTTCGACGCCGCGGGTCTCGCCGAGCTGCACCTCTCTCGGCTGAGCGACGCGGAGGCGGCGCGGGTGCTCGCCGCGCGGACGCTCCCCCCGGCGCTCGTGGAGCGGATCATCGCCGAATCGGGTGGCAACCCCCTGGCGCTGGTCGAGTTCGCGGCCTCTCCTGCCGTACAGCCGGAACCGGCGGCGCCCCTGCCGGTGCCCGAGCGGCTCACGGGCCTGTTCCACGCGCAGATCGCCGGGCTCACCCCGCGCACGCGGACCATGCTGTCGCTCGCCGCCGCCGAGGACCGAGGGCATCTGCCCACCCTCGTGACGGCCGGTCGCGCTCTCGGCGTGGATCTGAGGGATCTCGACGGAGCGGACCAGGCGGGACTGGTCTGCATCACGACAGATCGGGTCGTCTTCCGTCATCCGATGATCCGGAACGCCGCCTACCACGCGGTCGCGCCCAGCCGCCGGCTCGCCGTCCACGCGGCCCTGGCCGACGCGGTGGACGACCCGGATCTGCGCGCGCGGCATCTCTCGGCCGCGACGACGGAGCCACGGGAGACGGTCGCCGCCGACCTGGCGAAGGCGGCCGGCCGGGCGCACGCCCGGGGAGCGTACGCCTCGGCCGCCCAGCTGTACGAGCGGGCCGCCCGGCTCACCCCGGACCAGCGCCGCCGGGCCGTTCGCCTGGCGGAAGCCGCCGAACAGGCCCTCGCCGCGGGAGACGTGGACCACGCCGAGACCCTCGCGATCGACGCCGGGAACACGGCCGTCGACGGATCGCACCGGGCCCGGGTCGCCCGCGTCCGTGCCACGGTCGCGTTCGAACGGGAGGCCCCGGGCCGCGCGGCCGCCCTGCTCGTCGACGGAGCCGCCGGAGCCGGACGGGAGCACGCGGCCGAGATGCTCCGGCTCGCCGCGGGTTACGGCTGGTTCTCCGGCGAACCCGGCATGGTCCACACCGCCGCCGGACAGCTCGACGCCCTGGGCCTGCCCGATGACGCGGCGACCGGAATGGCGCTGCTCGTCGAGCAGGACTACGCGGCCGGCGTGCGCCGGCTCGACCGGTACGTACGGCGGATCCGCGCCGGGGACGGCGATCCGGACCGGATCCACGCCATCTACGCCGCGACACTGCTCGGCGACGACGAAGCGGTCCTGGAGCTCACCGCGGCGGAGATCGAGAAATACCGGAGGCAGGGGTTCATCGGCCGTCTGCCGAAGATCCTGCAGAACCGTTGCAGCGCACTGTTCCGGGCCGGCCTCCACCAGGACGCCGCGGCGGTCGCGGACGAGGCCATCACGATCGCCCGGGACACCGGCATGCGCCGGCGTCTGGACGAGATCGAGGTGGCACTCGCGTGGATCGCCGCGGCCGAAGGAGACGAGGCCCGGTGCCGGAAGCTCGTCGCGGACGCGGCCGACACCAGCCGTGTGGCCGCCGCCTGCGCCCTGAGCTTTCTCGATCTGGGGCTGGGACGCGACGAGGCGGCCCTGCGGCGTCTCGAAGCCGCCCACGCCGGGCCGGGACACCACGTCACGGTGCTGACCACGTCCATGCCTGACCTGATCGAGGCGGCCGTACGGCTCGGGGCGGCCGACCGGGCCGCGGAACCGCTGCGCCGCTTCGAGGCGTGGGCCCACGCGATCCGGCAACCCTGGGCGGAGGCGGTGGCGCTGCGCTGCCGCGCTCTGCTCACCGGCTCCCAGGAGCTGTACGAACGTGCGGTGACCCTGCACGGCAAGGGTGGCAGGCCGTTCGAGCGGGCCCGGACCGAGCTGCTGTACGGCGAGTGGCTCCGGCGCGACCACCGCGCCCCCGAAGCCCGCGAACACCTCATGACGGCGTTGCGGATCTTCGAGGAGCTGCGCGCCCGGCCGTGGGCCGAGCGCAGCCGGAGCGAACTGCGGGCCGCCGGAGCGTCGGCGGCACCCGCCCGGCCGGCCGGGCCGAGCCTCCTGGATCGGCTGACGCCGCAGGAACTGCAGGTCACCCGGCTGGCGGCGGAAGGGCACACCAGCAGGGAGATCGCCGCGCGGCTGTTCCTCAGCCGGCGGACCGTCGAACACCACCTCTACCGGGCCTACCCGAAACTCGGCGTCACCTCCCGCCGCGAGCTCGCCCGGCTCGAGCTCTCCGACGGTGGCAGCTCCTCCTGAGGGAGCACGGCATGCCCTAAATCCTCGCGGGCACCTCGTTGCCGGCGGCGCGGATGGCCTTGGGCAGGTTGACCATGGCCAGCAGCACGAAACCGAGCACGAAGAAGACGATCATCGACAGGATGGCGATGCGGTAGCTGTTGGTGAACTGCAGCGTGATGGTGATCGTGAGCGAGCCGATGAAGGCCGAGCCCTTGTCGCTGATCTGCAGCAGGCTGAAATACTCCGCCTCCCGCCCCTTCGGGATCACCTGGGAGAACAGCGAGCGCGACAGGGCCTGGCTGCCGCCCAGCACGATCGCGATCGCGAACGCCATCAGGTAGAACTGCGTCGCCTCGCCCTCCCGTACGAACAGCGCCGTGATGACGATGACGGTCCACACCACCAGGCTCGCCAGCACGGTGTTCTTGGTGCCGAACCGCCTGGCCAGCCTGCCGAGCAGCAGCGCGCCGAAGAACGCCACGAACTGCACCATGAGGATCGCGGTGATCTGCACCGTCTGATCAAGCTTGAGCGCCTCGGAGGCGAACGCCGCGCTGTTGCCGATCACCGTCTGGATGCCGTCGTTGTAGACCAGGTACGCCACCAGGAACAGCAGCGTCAGCGGATACTTGCGCAGTTCCCTGAGGGTGCGGCCGAGCTGGCGGAAGCTGCCGCCCATCGAGGCCATCGCGGTGTGCTCGTGGGCGGGCACGGGCCGGTTGCGCAGCCGCAGCAGGGGCACGATCGTGAAGGTCGCCCACCACAACCCGGCCGACATCATGGCGATGCGCACCGCGTGGCCCTGCTCCAGCCCGAGGCTCTCGTAGTTGAGGAAGAGCACGAGGTTGAGCGCCAGCAGCACGCCGCCGCCCAGATAGCCGATCGCCCACCCGCGTGAGGAGACCCGGTCACGCTCCTCGGCCGTGGAGATCTGCGGCAGGAACGAGTCGTAGACCACGACGGACGAGCCGTAGGCCAGGTTGGCGATCACGAACAGCACGCCGCCCAGCAGGTAGCGGTCGCCCTCGACGAAGTACAGGCCCATCGCGGCCAGCGCGCCCGCGTAGGCGAAGCCGCCGAGCATCTCCCGCTTGCGGCCGGTGTGGTCGGCCAGCGCGCCCACGATCGGCAGGAAGACGATCTGCAGCAGCACCGCGGCCGTCGTGATCAGCCCGAAGTACGCGGCCGGGCGGATGTCCATGCCGAGCACGTCCACGTAGCCGAGGCCGGGGTTGGCCGCGGCCAGCTGGTCGAAGGTCTCGACACAGGTGGCGGAGGCGACCTGCGGGAAGTCCTTGGCGCACGCCGCGGTCTTGGCGACCGGGATCAGGTACGGGCCGAGGAAGACCGAGATGACCGTGGTGTAGAAGGCGGAGTTGGCCCAGTCGTAGAAGTACCAGCCGCGCTGCTCGCGCCTGCGGGCGGCGGGGGAGGCGTCGGTGGGG
>NZ_LAVL01000241.1 GCF_001083785.1 Nonomuraea sp. SBT364 | reverse complement strand
TGCGGGGGGTGTGTCCAGGCCAGGGGCTCGGAGGTCACCAGAGGGGGATGCTCCATGCCGACCGGCGGCAGGGCGGGCAGGCCGGTCACCGACGGCACCGCCCTGGCCAGTGCCTCCGCCAGCTCACCGGCCGTGGGACGTGCGGCCGGATCCTTGGCGGTGCAGGCCGCGATCAGTGCCCACAGGACGTCGGGCATGCCGGGCAGCCGCCGGGGCGCGGCCGTCGCGTGCTGCCGGAGCAGCGCCATCGGATGCTCGCCGACGAACGGAGGCCGTCCGGCGAGCAGCTCGTACAGGATCAGCCCGGCCGCGTAGACGTCCACGGCCGGAGTCGGCCCGGTGCCGTCGGCCACCTCGGGCGCCAGGTAGGTGGGGGTTCCGATGATCGACGCGGTCTGCGTGATGCCGGGCCCGTGCACGATGCGGGCCACGCCGAAGTCCGTCAGCTTCGGCTGCCCGGTGCCGCCGTCGATCAGGATGTTGCCGGGCTTGACGTCGCGGTGCACCACGCCCATGGTGTGCGCCGCGGCCAGCGCCCCGGCCACCTGGGCGACCATGCGCGCGGCCTCCGCCGGGGACAGCGTGCCGCGCTCGTGGACGAGCGTCCGCAGGTCGCCGCCCTCGACGAAGTCCATCACCAGCGCCAGCCGGTCGCCCTCGACGACGAAGTCGCGCACGGTGGCGATGTTGGGGTGACGCAGGTTCAGCATCACGTTGCGTTCCTGGACGAACCGGAGCACCAGGTCCCGGTCCGAGGCCAGCCCTTCGCGCAGCAGCTTGGCGGCGACGATCTCACCGGTGTCGCGATGCCTGGCGCGCCAGACGGTCCCCATGCCTCCGGCGCCGATCTGCTCCACGAGGATGTACCGACTGCCCAGGGCCCCGTCCGCCGCCATCCGCCCGTCCTCCCCCTGAAGTTGCTTTGATCACAATAGTGACGTTCAGCCGGATTTGTTTGGGCCTAGCAGCAATGTGACCGAGATAGCCGTCGAGATCAGCGGAACAGCGATCATCAACACGTCCACGGACGCCCGGATGAGCCGGAACTTGCGCCACGCGATGTCACTGAGCTGGATGAGCAGCTTCACCTGGGTGATGTCGGCCGACAGTTCCTTGGCCAGGTCGTCCGGGGCGGCGATGAATTTCCGCCAGTGCCCGAAATAGTGGCGGCTCGTCCACTCCGTTCCCATACGCGGCCGCAGCACCAGCAACAGCAGTTCGACGACCGCCGTCACGCCGACCAGTGCGGCCATCGTCAGCCAGAGGGCGGGACCGCGTACGGGAGCCGCCACCGCGCCCGCCGCGGCGGCGGAGAAGGCGGCGAAGCCGATCGCGGTGATGGCCAGCAGTGCGGTCGCCTTGGTGTCGGCCCGGGCGATTTCCTCACGAGTGGAGGACAGGTGGGGGGCCAGGTCGCTCTTCGAAGGAGGCACGGTCATATGAGAGCGCAGAACGGCCCGATGGACAAATGCGGCGAGGGTGTCATACTCGGCGTGGCAGGCCGCTGAAGTGCGTAGTGCCGCCACTATATTCGTCCGCGGGTCGGGTCGGTTCACACGGAAGATGGTTTCCGGATGGCGGAGGACATCAGTGCGGTGGTCATATTCGTGGATGTCCGCGGTTTCACCAGATGGGCGGAGGCGAATGAGGTATTCATCAACCTCCACGACTTCGTCGGTGGATTCCTCGCCATTCTCCGTAAAAGGTTTCCCGAGTACCATCTGAAACCTTTGGGAGATGGCGCGCTTCTCGTCCTGGAGCTTCCCGAGAGCCAGACGCAGCGCGAGGTGACGGCGCTCCTGTCGCGCCTCCTGGCGACGGTCGGCCGGGTGGAGCGGGAGTTCGGCAAGCTCTGCCTCGACTTCGGCAACCGCGTCGGGCACTCGGCCGAGCTGCAGCTGGGCTGGGGGATCGTGCGCGGCAAGGTGCTGCGCGTGCGCGACGACTGGGCCGGCCACAACCTGAACAAGTGCTCCCGGCTGTGCGGGGAGGCCCGGCCGTTCGGCGTGGTGATCGACCGCGACGACTTCCCCACGCTGCCGCGCGACTCGCGGGGGCTCACCGCGCAGATCAGGAAGCTGCGCGGAATCGGCGAGGTGGCCGTGTGGGTCAGCGGCGAGATCGCCTCGCAGTTCGTGCCGCGGGAGCGCCTGCGCGAGACCCCCGAGGTCCACGTGGCGGGGACGTGTTTCGTGGAGGACGGTGACGGGCGGATCCGGCTGCTTCTCGCCAAGCGGGCCGCCGACCGTGAGTTGTTCCCCGGCCGGCTGGAGGGATGCGGTGGCCAATTGCGGCGCTCGGAGACGTTCGCCGAGGGGTTGCGGCGGCATTTCCGCTCGGAGATGAACATCGACGTCGAGGTGCTCAGCGACCTGCACTGCTTTTACGAGATCCGGGAGCCGGGCGCGCCGGTCATTCCGGGAATCAGATTCCTCTGCCGCAAAGTCGGGGACAATCGCCCGTCGTCGCCGAACCACTCCTCGCTGATCTGGGTCCGGGAAGGCGATTTCAGGACCATGCCGGCGCAGACCTTCGTCGGCGACCTCAAGCAGGAGCTGATGGACCTGCTGGATCGTTACAAGCGTCGCTGATCAGGAGATGCGCGATTGCAGGGCCGTCGGGACGTCCGGGTCGACGGGGATCACCTGCGACACCCCCGTCACCTCCAGGAGCCGCTGCAGCACGCCCTGGACCCCGGCCAGCCGGAGCCAGCCGCCGGCCTTGTCGGCCCGGTTCATGAAGTCGAGGATCGTCCGCAGCCCCATCGAGTCGCAGAACGACAGGTCGGCCGCGTTGATGATGAGGTGCACGCAGCCGTCGGACATGTGGGCCGCGACGCCATCCGCAACCTCGGAGCACCGGGTGGTGTCGAATTCACCGGCCAAGGTGATGACCGCCGTGTCGCCGAGCTGTTCGATTGTGAGGGCGAACGGTGGTTGCATCCGGCGGGCCTCCATTGTGGTTGCCTGTGACGGTACACCGGCGATGGGCCCCTTGGCGGCTTCGCGGCGGGACGTGCCGTCCGATTGCCGCCAGCGTTCGCGGCCCCTTCTGGCCACAGTGTTCGGGTGAGTACCGTCATTGACAAGCACACCCGGATCGAACCGGGCATCCTCTATTTCGGCACCCCCGTGGTCCTGGTCTCCTCCATGAACCCGGACGGCACCCCCAACCTGGCGCCCATGTCGTCGGCCTTCTGGCTGGGCTGGCGGGCCATGCTCGGCTGGGGCGCCCGCTCACGTACCGCCCAGAACTTGGCCAGGACCGGCGAGTGCGTGCTGAACCTGCCATCGGACGCGCTCGCGGCGGCCGTCGACCGGCTGGCCCTGACCACCGGCAGCGATCCCGTCCCGGCGGGCAAGTACGACCGCGGCTACCGGTTCGTGGCCGACAAGTTCGGGCGGGCCGGGCTGACTCCGGTGCCGAGCGAGACGGTGGCGCCGCCCCGGGTGGCCGAGTGCCCGGTGAGCATGGAGGCCGTCGTGGAGAACGCCCACCAGGTGGGCCCCGGCGACGGCGTGATCGCCTTCGAGGTGCGCGTGACGCGGGTCTGGGTGCATGACGAGATCCGGACCCGGGGCACGGACGACCACATCGACCCCGACGCCTGGCGCCCGCTGATCATGAGCTTCCAGAAGCTGTACGGCCTCGGTCCGCAGGTGCACGAGTCGACGCTGGCGAGCATCCCCGAGTCGATGTACCGGGGCCCGGACATCGAGCGGGCCCGCTAGGCGAACAGCCTGCGGTGCAGGCCCAGCCAGGTGCGGCCGGCGCCGAGCCGCTCGACGTCCGCGCGCGGCAGCCACTCCGCCCGCGTGCTCTCCGACCCCGCCGGCGGCCGCGTGGGCAGCCCCGGCCCGGACAGGCGGGCGGTGAACATCACCATGTACGTCAGCGCCGGGTAGGGATGACCGGGCGGTGGCGGGACGAACAGCTCGATGCGGTGCCAGGCGAAGACCGACAGCAGGGCGGGCGCCAGGCTCAGGCCGGTCTCCTCGGCCAGCTCGCGGGCGGCCGCCTCGACGGGCGTCTCGCCCGGGTCGAGATGGCCGCCGGGGATCTCCCAGCCCCGCCCCGGCCGGTTCACGTGCGTCAGCAGCGTCCGGTCCGCCTCGTCCAGGACGTAGGCGAACGCCGACGTGACCGGGCCGGTGGCGGGCAGGTCGCCGGCGAGCACGACCTCCAGGCGGTGCGGGACGGCGATCCACGGCACCGTCATGGTCTCCACGATGTGACTCATCCGGATCAGGGTCTCAGACGCCCCGGCGCATCGCGCGGTTGCCCAGCACCAGACCGGCTCCCGCGACCACCAGAGCCGCCGCCGCGCCGTACAGGACCGATGGGTCGGCCAGGTCGCCCGCGAACAGGGCGCGCTGGGCGTCCACCGCGTGCGTGACGGGGTTGACGTCGCCCAGCACCCGCAGCCAGGCCGGGCCGGAGTCCATCGGCAGCAGCACGCCCGACAGCAGGAGCATCGGGAACAGCAGCGCCTGCGTGACGACGTAGAACAGGGTGCCGCCGGGCGCCGACTTCAGCGCCAGCACGAACGACAGCGCCCCCAGCCCGACCCCGAACACGATCAGCAGCGCCATCCCCGCCAGCACGCCCGCCGGGTGGAGCTCGAAGCCCAGCGGCAGCGCCAGCAGGATGATCAGCACGGCCTGGGCGGTCAGGATCGCCATCTCCTTGAGCGTCCGGCCCACGAGCATGGCGGTGCGGTTGAGCGGGGTGACCATCATCCGCTCCATCGAGCCGCCGATCAGCTCGACCAGCAGGTGGTAGCCGGAGGCCATCGGGCCCGACAGGCACATCATCACCAGGATGCCGGGCACGAACCACTGCCAGGACGACCCCACGGCCCCGTCCAGCAGCGACCCGAACAGGAACAGGAACAGCAGCGGCTGCCCCATCTCGAACAGCAGCCCGACCGGCTCGCGCAGCACGGGCGCGAACTCGCGGCGGAAGACGGTGGCGGTGTCACGCAGGAAGGTCGTCATCGAGGCTTCTCCCGGTCAGGCTGAGGAACACGTCGTCAAGGGTCGGGCGGGCGGTCTCGGCGGTGACGACCTTGATGCCGGCCGCCTCCAGTGCGCGCAGGTATTCAGGCAGCGCCGCGGCGGCGTTGGCGACGCGCAGCCGCACGGTCAGGCCGTCGGCCTCGCCGCCGCCGATCCGGGCGGCCTCGGCGGCGTCCCGCGCGGTGTCCGTGGTGATCGTGAGCAGGTCGCCGGCCAGGTCGTTCTTGAGCCGCTCGGCGGTGCCGTCGGCGATGATCCGGCCGCCGTCGATGATGATCACCCGCTCGGCCATGCTGTCGGCCTCTTCGAGGTAGTGGGTGGTCAGGAAGAGCGTGGTCCCGTACGTCTCCCGCAGGCGCAGGATGTGGGACCAGATGTCGGCGCGGCTCTTCGGGTCGAGCCCGGTCGACGGCTCGTCCAGGAACAGCAGGTCGGGCCGGTGGATGAGGCCGAGCGCGATGTCCAGGCGGCGGCGCTGGCCGCCGGAGAGCGTGCCGGGCTTGCGGCCGGCGAGCGGCGTCAGGTCGAGCAGGTCCAGCAGTTCGGAGGTACGGGCGCGGGCCCGGGCGGTCGTCAGGCCGTAGCAGCGGCCCTGGGTGACGAGCTCGTCGCGGACGCGGAAGTTCTCGCCGGCGCTGTTCTTCTGGCCGACGTAGCCGATCCTGGCGCGCACGGCGGCCGGGTCGCGGGCCACGTCGTGGCCGGCCACCGTGGCGGTGCCGGAGGTCGGGGGCAGCAGGGTGGTGAGCATGCGCAGGGTGGTGGACTTGCCGGCGCCGTTCGGGCCGAGGAAGGCGACGAGCTGTCCCGGCTCGACGTCGAGGTCGATGCCGCGTACCGCCTCGACGGTCTCCTTCTTCATCGTGAAGACTCGGGTCAGTCCCCGGGCGTGGATCATGGTCGTTGTCCTCCGGGCATGGCGAAGAAACCCCAGGTCGGGGGCTTGATTGAGGATCGGGGTCCAGTGTGGGCGCGGGGAGGGGCTTTGGCAAACGCGAACGCTGCGTTCATATACGGCTCTGACCTGCGAAAACGTCACGTGCGCGACGTGCTCGTCGTGGGCTGGTTCGAGGCCCCTGAAGTGCGGTTTCGGGGGCGTACCGGAAATTTCTCGCCGACGGCGGCCGGGTGGTGCCGGTGGTGCGGGTGAACGGTCTGCCGGTGTTCGGCAAGGACGACCGCAAGGAGACGCCGGCCGACATGCTCGGGAGGCCCGCCGGGATGGCGCGAGACGGCGGCGCCGCTGGGGCTGGGGGTGCTATACCGAATTGATACGTCGAGCTATATGGATAATGCGGGACTTGCGGATTTGTGTCGCGCTCCGGGATGATCTCGCGGGTGAAACGTCTGTTATTGGTCGCGGTGGCCGCGACGGTGGGATTGACCGGTACCGCGCAGGCGGCCAACGGGGTCCCCGGAGTTGATGTCAGCAACTGGACGGAGGACGTCGACTGGGCGGCGGTGGCCTCCGGCGGCGGGAAGTTCGCCTTCGTGCTGGCCACCGAGGGTGTCGACTTCCGCAGCACGCACTTCACGTCGCAGTTCGACGGGGCGGCGGCGGCCGGGCTGATGCGCGGCGCCTACCATTTCGCGCAGCCGCACGAGTCCAGCGGAGCGGCGCAGGCCGACTACTTCGTGCAGAACGGCGGGGCGTGGACCGGTGATGGGAAGACGCTCCCCGGCGTGCTCGACATTGAGGACAATCCATATCAAGCGAAGAACGGCAAGAACAACTGCTATGGATTGACCGCAAAAGAAATGGTCACCTGGATCAAGGACTTTACGAAGAAATACCGCCAGAAAACCGGGCGGAACGCGGTCATCTACACCACCACGAGCTGGTGGCGCACGTGCACGGGCGACAGCGACGCGTTCAAGACGCACCCGCTCTGGATCGCCCGATGGGGCACGGACCCGGGCGATCTGCCCAAGGGCTGGCAGAACCACACGTTCTGGCAGTCGGCCGAGAAGGGCACGCTGGCCGGCGGGCAGAACGCGTTCAACGGCACCGAGGCCGACCTGCGGTCGCTGGCCAACCCGCCGGCCGAGGTCACGGTGTCCGGCAAGGCCCGCAACCGCAAGAGCTTCACCCTGACCGTCGCCAACACCGGCCCGCACCCGGTGACGGACGTCAAGGTGTCCGGCCGGGCCTTCGGCGGCATGCGGGTGGTCAAGGCGACCTCGGGCTGCAAGTTCAGCGGCACGGCGATCCGGTGCGAGATCCCGGAGATCAGGCGCGGGCAGAAGAAGACGTTCACCTTCGCCACGAAGCCGTCGAAGTCGAAGGGCGTGGTCGGCATCAAGTTCACCGTGGGCTCGGTGGAGTTGGAGTTGCGCGCCAAATAGGTCCCGAAACCGTCTCCCGCGCCATCGGCCTCCGACACGGGTCGATAAGGCAGGATAAAACCGGCATCCCACGACATATCGTGGCGCGGGAGGGGGTGGCGGGTGTCGAGCAGACGCTGGGCGGCCGTCGCCGTCGTGCTCGTCTTATCGGTCGCCACGGCCTCCGCGCCGATCAGGCGGCACGTGCTGCCGGAGATCGTGCAGATCGCGTACGCCATCGAGCAGCGCCGGATCGTCTACTCCTGGGGCGGCGGCCACGCCGAGGAGCCCGGGCCGTCCAAGGGCACCTGCCTGGGCTACCAAGGCAAGATCAAACCCTGCCCGGCCGCCAGGACACGCGGGCTGGACTGCTCCGGGCTGACCCGCTGGGTGTACGCGCTGGCGCACGGGGAGGACGTGCTCGGGCCGGGCAACACCGACGACCACGTCCGCCGGATGCGCCGGGTGAAGCAGGCCGTACCCGGCGATCTCGTGTTCTTCGGGAAGAGCGCCAAGAAGACCCGCCATGTCGGGATCTACCTGGGCCGGGGGCGGATGATGAACGCGCCCGAGACCGGCGCCGTGGTCCGGGTCGACGACATCTCCCGCGTGAAGGGATTCCTCGGGTTCTACCGCTACTGATCCGGTATGGCGTGTAACGCGGGTGGCGTAGCGAAAAATGAGAGACCCGGAAGCTACTGTGTGCCGCTATGGACAGGCGATGGGTCGGTGGCGACGGGTTCGAGATCGTGCTCGCCCTGCGCGCGGGGCGCCAGGTGCTCCGGGTGCGCCGCAACGGGTGGCTCGTGGCCGATTGCCTCTCGGTCGCAGAGGTCGCGCGCCACGTCGATCTCGCCGACCTCTGCGAGGTCATCAGGCTGCCGGCGGCCCCCGTCGCGGCCGGGCGGCTGGAAGGACGAACGAGTTCGCATCATCGCTGAGCGCCGTGTATGGTTACACCTGTCCGCAGCGCCGGACAGGCCCCTATAGCTCAGTCGGCAGAGCGTCTCCATGGTAAGGAGAAGGTCAACGGTTCGATTCCGTTTGGGGGCTCCAGCTGTGACAGGCCTCACCGCAAGGTGGGGCTTTATTCATTTCGGTTAACCGGTGATCCTGAGGCATACTAGGGGTCACCCCGCTCGATCAGGCGAGTTACGAATGTGCTCCCGGCGTCGGGTATCCTCTACGGGGCCGGGTCGTTTCCGGCTCAAGGCGGAGTAGCTCAGTCAGGCAGAGCAAACGGCTCATAATCGTTGTGTCGCCGGTTCAAGTCCGGCCTCCGCTACTGCCCTTCCCCAGGTCACCTGACCTGGGATGGGCGTGTCCATGTCCCGAACGTAGAAAGGCACTCCCAAGTGGCTGCCACCGACGTTAGGCCGAAGATCACGCTGGCCTGCCAGGAGTGCAAGCACCGCAACTACATCACGCGGAAGAACCGGCGCAACGACCCGGATCGGCTTGAGCTGAAGAAGTACTGCCCCAACTGCCGCTGCCACCGCGCGCACCGCGAGACCCGCTAGTTCTCGCCGGGCAGCACTCCTGCCACCCCGTAACGCACAACCGGCGTCCTGCTGACAGGGCGCCGGTTCGTCGTGTGTGGCGGGCTTTCCATGAGCAAAAAGCCGGTCATCCCGGCGACAGCCGAACCTTGTTCTGTTACCGTCTGGCTCAACGACGCTCGGTGAGACATTGCGAGGGAGCACTGATGGCGTTGAACCGTGACTTCGTGGGACGCAGCTACCCGGCCTCCCCTCCGTACGAGGTCAGCAGGGTGAAGATCAGGGAGTTCGCGGCGGCGATCGGCGACAACAACCCCGTCTACCGGGACAGGGAGGCCGCGCAGGCCGCCGGGCATCCCGACGTGGTGGCGCCGCCGACGTTCCCCATCGTGTTCAGCCTGCAGAGCGGCGGCGAGGCGCTGGCCGACCCCGGCCTCGGCCTGAACTTCGCCATGGTCGTCCACGGCGAGCAGCGCTTCGAGTACGTCCGGCCCGTCTACGCCGGCGACCGGCTCGTCGTCACCGCGACGATCACCGACATCCGCAGCGCCGGGCGCAACGAGCTGCTGACCGTCAGGAGCGAGGTCACCACGGTCGACGGCGAGCCGGTCTGCACCACGTACAACACGATCGTCGAGCGCGGAGGGGCGGCCTGACATGACGGCGACGGTGAAGTACGACGAGATCGAGGTCGGGCACGAGATCCCGGCCGTGGACTACAACGTGCGCCGCCTCAACCTGGTGATGTACGCGGGCGCGTCCGGCGACTTCAACCAGATCCACTGGAACGAGCGGTTCGCCAAGATGGTCGGGCTGCCGGACGTGATCGCGCACGGCATGTACACGATGGCGCAGGCCGGGCGGTTCGTCACCGACTGGGCGGGCGATCCCGGGGCGGTGGTCGACTACGGGGTGCGCTTCTCCTCGATGGTGGTCGTGCCCGACGACGACCAGGGCGCCACGATCACGGTCAGCGGCGTCGTGGAGGAGAAGCTGGCCGACAAGCGGGTGGTGGTCGGGCTCACGGCCCGCTCCGGCGACGCCCGCGTGCTCTCCAAGGCCCGCGCGGTGGTCCAGCTCGCCTAGCGCGCCCCTCCGGCGGGCGCCGAGGACTGGCCGGGCGGCTCTCGGGTACGCGTGAGCCCATGAGCGCGAACGTCTGGCCCACCGTGCAGTCCATCCCCGTCTCCGCAGTGACCGACGACCGGCCCCCCGGCCACCTCCGGCCGCCCCGCCTGGACGAAGTGGCCGGCACCGTAGGCACCGGCCGCGACACAGCGGGCGGCACAGCGGGCGGCACACCGGGCGGCACACCGGGCGGCACACCGGGCGGGGCGGGGCGGAAGGGGCCGGCG
>NZ_LAVL01000240.1 GCF_001083785.1 Nonomuraea sp. SBT364 | reverse complement strand
GCGCTGCTCGCCGGGGAGGCGACCGCCGGGACGGCGCGGATCATCCTCGTGACGCGCGGCGGGCAGGCCGTGGACGACGGCGAGCGCCCCGGCCCCGGGATGGCCGCCGCCGCCACCCTGCCCATGGTCGCCAACCAGGAGTACCTGAACCTCGACTGCGCCACCGTGGACGTGGCCGCCGGAGCGGACGCCACCGAGGTGGCCGCCGCGCTGGAGGCGGAACTGCGCGTCCCGTCCGGCGACGTCTTCGTCGCCTACCGCCGGGGCACCCGCCTGACCCGCGCGTACACCCCCCGGGACACCACGTCCGGGCAAGGCGCGGCGGTGCGGCCCGGCGGGACGTACCTGGTGACCGGCGGCCTCGGGGACGTGGGCCTGCTCCTGGCCGGGCACCTGGCGCGCGAGGGCGCCGGCCGGCTGATCCTGGCGAGCCGGAGCGGCGTCCCCGGCGACGACGCGCACCCGCGCGCGCGGGCCGTGCGCGCCCTGCGTGAGCTCGGCGCCGACGTGAGCACCCCCGAGGTGGACGTCACCGACACGGCGGCCGTACGCGCGCTGCTCGCCGGGGAGGACCGCCTGGACGGCGTCGTGCACGCCGCCGCCGTGACCACGCCCGACACCTTCCGCCCGCTGCGCGAGCTCGACGGGGACGCCGTCGCCCGCCACTTCGACGCCAAGGTCGGCGGCGCGCTGGCGCTGGAGCGGGCCCTGGCAGAGGCGGAGCTCACGCCGGACTTCTGCGTGCTGTTCTCCTCCACGTCGGAACTGCTGGGCGGCATCACGTTCGGCAGCTACGCCGCCGCCAACGCGGCGCTGACCGCGATCGCCCACCGTCACCACGGCGGCGCCACCCGGTGGACGGCCGCGAGCTGGGACACCTGGGCGGTGACGCTCGACCGCATCGAGGGCGGGCTGGGCGCCGCCATGGCCGCCCACTCCATGACGGCGCAGGAGGCGCTGGCCGCCTTCGACCGGGTGCGGGCCGGCGACGCCGAGCGCGTCGTCGTCGCCGCGGGCGGCCTCGACGACCGGCTCCCCAGGGCGATGAACGCCGCCGCGAGCGAGACGGCGGCCGGGAGCGGCGACCGGTTTCCCCGGCCCGAACTGCCCCAGCCGTACACGGCGCCGATCTCGCCGGGCGAGCGGGACCTGGCCGCGCTCTGGTCGGAGGTGCTGGGCGTCGAGCCCGTCGGCACCCGGGACAACTTCTTCGACCTCGGCGGCAACTCCCTGGTGGCGCTGCAGATGCTGGCGCTGGTGAAGAAGCGGCACGGCATCGCGGTGCCGACCGTGACGCTGTTCGAGGCGCCCACCGTCGCCACGCTGGCCGCCATCCTCGACGAGCGGCGCGAGCCCCGGCAGCAGCCCGTGAGCGCGGCGCGGGCGGAGCCCGTACGCGTCACCGAGCGCAAGGACGAGGACGAGGACCGGCGGATCGCGATCGTCGGCATGGCCGGCCGCTTCCCCGGCGCGCCGGACGTGGAGGCGTTCTGGCGGAACCTGCGCGAGGGCGTCGAGTCGATCACGTTCTTCTCCGAGGAGGAGCTGCTCGCCGCCGGGGCCGACCCCGAGCAGGTGCGCGACCCCGCGTACGTGCCCGCGCGGCCGGTGCTCGACGACGTCGGCGGCTTCGACGCGGCGTTCTTCGGCATGAGCCCGCGCATGGCCGCCATCACCGACCCGCAGCAGCGGGCGTTCCTGGAGGTCTGCTGGGAGGCGCTGGAACAGGCCGGTTACGCCGCGCCGGAGCACCGGGGCCGGGTCGGCGTGTTCGGCGGCGCCAACATCAGCACCTACCTGCTCAGGATGACCGACCACCTGCTCGGCGGAGGCGGCCAGGCCGGCTTCAGCGACTTCGAAGTGATCATGGGCAACGACAAGGACGCCCTGCCCACGACCGTCTCCTACCTGCTGGACCTGCACGGGCCCAGCGTCGCCGTGCAGACGTTCTGCTCCACCTCGCTGGTCGCCGCCCACATGGCCGTGCAGAGCCTGCGCAACGGCGAGTGCGAGCTCGCCCTGGCCGGCGGCGTCTCCATCCGGGTGCCGGACCGCGTGGGCCACCTGTACGGGCCGGGCGGGCAGGAGTCGCCCGACGGGCACGTGCGCACCTTCGACGCGCGGGCCAAGGGCAGCATGTTCGGCGACGGCGCCGCCGCCGTCCTGCTCAAGCGGCTGCCCGACGCGGTGCGCGACGGCGACCACATCTGGGCGGTGATCCGCGGCACGGCGATGAACAACGACGGCGCGCTCAAGGTCGGCTACACCGCGCCCAGCGTCGTCGGCCAGTCCCGGGTGATCGCCGACGCGATGGCCGACGCGGGCGTCACCGGCGAGGACATCAGCTACGTCGAGGCGCACGGCACCGCCACCGAGCTGGGCGACCCGATCGAGGTGGCGGCGCTCGCCCGCGCCTTCGGGCCCACCCGCGACCGGCGCTACTGCGCGATCGGGTCGGTCAAGACGAACGTCGGCCACCTCGACCGGGCGGCCGGGGCGAGCGGGCTGATCAAGACCGCGTTCGCGATCCGCGACGGCGTGATCCCGGCCAGCCTGCACTACACCAGCCCCAACCCGGAGATCGACTTCGAGTCGGGCCCGTTCTACGTCAACACCGAGCTGTCGCCGTGGCGGACCCGCGACGGCCGGCCGCGCATCGCCGGCCTGAACTCGCTCGGCATGGGCGGCACCAACGTCCACATGGTGATCGAGGAGCCGCCCGCCACCTCCCGCGACGCCCAGTCGTCCGGCCGCCGCTACCAGGTGCTGCCGGTGTCGGCCCGGGCCGCCGCGGCGGCGGACGAGGCGTGCCGGCGGCTCGGCCGGCACCTCGCCGGCGAGCCGGGCATCAGGCTGGCGGACGCGGCGTACACCCTGCAGGCCGGGCGGAAGACGTTCGAGCACCGGCGCGCGCTGGTCGCCGCCGACGGCGCGGGCGCGGCCGCCACCCTGGACGGCGGCGCCGGACTGCTCTCCCGCGTCGACACCGTGCAGGGCCGCAGGGTCGCCTTCCTGCTCGCGGGCGTCGGCGAGCAGTACCCGGGCCTCGCCGCCGACCTGTACCGCCACGAGCCCGCCTTCCGCCAGGCCCTCGACGAGTGCCTGGCGGCGCTGGCCGGCGTCATGGACGTCACCGGCGTCACGGACCTGCTCACCGGCGCCCGCGCCGCCGCCCCCGGCCTGGCGGCACTCCTCGGCCGCGACGGTCCCGCCGGCGGCCCGGCCGACGAGCGGGCCGCGGCGCTGGCGCGGACCGAGATCGCCCAGCCCGCGCTGTTCGCCGTGGAGTACGCGCTCGCGCGCACCCTCATGGCGTGGGGCGCACGCCCGGAGATCATGCTCGGCTACAGCCTCGGCGAGTACGTCGCCGCCTGCCTGGCGGGCGTGCTCTCGATCGGTGACGCCGTGGCCCTGGTCGCCCACCGGGCGCGGCTCATCGCGGAGCTGCCCGGCGGGTCGATGCTCGCCGTCTCGCTGCCCGCCGCCGCGCTGGGCCGCCGCTTCCGGCTGGAGGAGCGCGGGCTGGACGTGGCCGCGGTCAACGGCCCGCAGGTCACCGTCGTCGCCGGCCCCGCCGAGCCCGTCGCCGCCCTGGCCGCCGAGCTGCGCGCGGCCGAGATCCCCTGCCGGCCCCTGGAGACCAGCCACGCCTTCCACTCCCGCATGCTGGAGCCCGCGGCCCACGACCTCACCCAGTGGGTCAAGGCCAACATCACGCTCAACCCGCCCGCGCTGCCGTACGTGTCGAACGTGACCGGCGGCGTCGCGGACGCCGAGCTGGTGTGCGACCCCGGCTACTGGGCCCGGCACATGTGCGCGACCGTGCGGTTCGCCGACGGCGCCGAACGGCTGCTCGCCGA
The DNA here is from genome assembly GCF_001083785.1 of Nonomuraea sp. SBT364. Classification (GTDB taxonomy): domain Bacteria; phylum Actinomycetota; class Actinomycetes; order Streptosporangiales; family Streptosporangiaceae; genus Nonomuraea. The sequence continues at coordinate 6,496 of NZ_LAVL01000240.1, read as the reverse complement.
CCCGGAGCTCGCCGTGGTGGAGATCGGGCCCGGCCAGTCGCTCGGCGCGCTGGTGCGCGGCGCCGGCTGCCCGCCCGAGCGGTGGCCGCTGATCACGCACACCATGCCCGCCGCGAGCGACACCACGCCCGGCGACGAGACGCTGACCGGCTGCCTGGCCCGGCTCTGGCTCTGCGGCGTCACCCTCGACTGGGACGCCTACCACGGCCGCGTCCCGGGCACGGACGAGCCGCCCGCCGCGTCCGGGCTGCCCGGCCGGATCCCGTTGCCGACCTACCCCTTCCAGCGGCAGCGCCACTGGATCGACCCGCCGGCCCGCGCCCGGCTCACTGCCGCGGCCGCCGAGCCCGAGGACCTGTTCGAGGCCGTCGCCGGACTGCCGAAGCTGCCCGAGGACCAGTGGCTGTACCTGCCCGTCTGGCGGCAGACCGCGGCCCCGGCGCCCGCCGCCACCCAGCCGGGCTCCTGGCTGATCTTCACCCGCGACGGCCTCGCCGACGAGGCCGCCCGACGGCTGGCCGCCACCGGCGTCACCGTCACCCTGGTACGGCCCGGCGACGCCTACACCGCCACCCCCGACGGCCACACGATCCGGCCCGGCAGCGTCGCCGACCTCCTCGCCCTGCTGCGCGACCTGCGCGCCGCCGGCCGCCCGCTGGACCGGGTCGTCCACCTGTGGACGCTGGAGCCGGGACCGCACGACCTCGCCGTCTCCCGGGGCCTGCACACGCTCGTCGCGCTCGCCCGCGCCGCGGGCGAGTCGGGCATCGGCGGCTGGTCGCTCGACGTGGCCGTCTCCGGCACCCAGCAGGTGCTCGGCGAGGAGGTCGCCGACCCGTCCGGCGCCACCCTGGCCGGACCCTGCCTGGTGATCCCGCTGGAGTACCCGGGCGTGACCACCCGCCTCATCGACCTGCCCGCCGGCCCGGCCGCCCCGGACCTGGACGCGCTCACGGCCGAGCTGGCCCGCCCGCACGGCGAGCGCACCGTGGCGCTGCGCCGCGGCCGCCGCTGGCTGCCCGGCTACGACCCGATGCCCGTCCCCGCCACGCCGGACCCGCTGCGCGACGGCGGCGTCTACCTGATCACCGGCGGGCTCGGCGGCATCGCCCTCGGCCTGGCCGGGCACCTGGCCCGCGAACGCCGCGCCAGACTCGTCCTGCTCGCCAGGACCGGGCTGCCGCCCCGCGCCGAGTGGCCCGCGATCCTGGCCGGCGAACAGCACGCCGGGGAGACCACCAGGCGGCGCGTGGCCGAGGTCGCCGGCCTGATCGAGGCCGGCGCCGAGGTCGAGCTCGTCACCGGCGACGCCGCGTCGGCCGCGGACGTGCGCCGTGCCGTGGACGCCGCCCTGGACCGCTTCGGCGCGCTGCACGGCGTCCTGCACGCCGCCGGCGTCCCCGCGATGGGACTCATGCAGTTCAAGCGCGCCGAGGAGCTCGACGACGTGCTCGCCCCCAAGGTCGGCGGCACGCACGCGATCGCCGAAGCGCTCCGCATCGGCCGGCCCGACGAGGTCGCGCTCGACTTCCTCGCCCTGTTCTCCTCCATCACCTCCGCCACCGGCGGCGGCCCCGGCCAGGTCGACTACTGCGCCGCCAACGCCTACCTGGACGCCTACGCCTGCCGGCTGGCGGCCACCGGACGCCGCGTCGTCGCGATCGGCTGGGGCGAATGGACGTGGAACGCCTGGGAGGCCGGGCTCGACGGGTACGAGGAGGCGCTGCGCGACTTCTTCCGCGACAACCGGGCCAGGATCGGCATCGGCTTCGCCGACGGCTGGCGCTCGCTGCTGCGCGCCCTGGCCACCGGCGAGCCCCGCGTCGTCGTCTCCACCCAGGACTTCCCGACGCTCGTCGCCGGCAGCGCCCGGTTCACGCTGGAGGCGGTGACCTCGCCCGGCCTGGGCGGCACCGGCGGCGAGCGGCACCCCCGCCCCGAGCTGCTCACCCCCTACCAGGAACCGGCCGGCCACGCCGAGGAGACCATCGCCGCGATCTGGGCGGAGTCGCTGCGGCTGGAGCGCGTCGGCGTACAGGACAACTTCTTCGAACTCGGCGGCAACTCGCTGCTCGGCGTCTCGATCGTGGCGGCGGTGCGCCGCGCGTTCGAGCTGGCCGAGCTGCCGCCGCACATCCTCTACGAGTCGCCCACCGTGGCCGCGCTCGCCGGCACCGCCGAGGCCCTCGCCTCCGGCGCCGCGCCAGCGGCCACCGACCCAGGTGGCAGCCAGGTACGCGCCCAGTTGCGCAGATCCGGGCTCGAAGCCTCCGCCGCCCGCAGACGCGGCCGGTGACACCACAACCTGAAGAAGGAGCGGACATGACCGTGATCGGCGTGATCGGCGCCGGCGTCATGGGCGTCGGCGTGGCCCAGAACCTCGCCCAGACCGGCCACGAGGTCGTCCTGGTCGACAAGGACGAGCGCATCCTGGCGGAGGCGCTGGCCACCATCGGCCGCAACGCCCGGATGAGCCGCCTCATGGGCGGCCCCTCCCTGGACCCCGACGAGATCCTGTCGAGGATCACCACCGCCGTCGGCGCCGCCGGCGCGGCCAAGGCGAGCCTCGTCATCGAGAACGTGACGGAGAACTGGGACGTCAAGCGCGAGGTGTACGAGACGCTCGACGCCGAGTGCGGGCCCGACACCGTCTTCGTCGTCAACACCTCGGCCATCCCCATCACCAAGATGGCGGCCGTCACCGGCCGCCCCGACAAGGTGATCGGCGTGCACTTCATGAACCCGGTGCCCGCCAAGCCCGTCGTGGAGCTGATCCCCGGCTTCCACACCTCGCCCGAGACCGTCCAGCGCACCAGGGACCTGCTGACGGCCATGGGCAAGAAGGCCGTCGACGTCAAGGACTCGTGCGGCTTCATCTCCAACCGGGTGCTGATGCTGACCGTCAACGAGGCCGCGTACCTGGTGCACGAGGGCGTCGCCGACGCCGAGTCGGTGGACGAGGTCTTCCGCGGCTGCTTCGGCCACCCGATGGGCCCGCTGGAGACCGCCGACCTGATCGGCGTCGACACGATCCTCTACAGCGTCGAGGTCCTCTACGAGCACTACGCCGACAGCAAGTACCGCCCCTGCCCGCTGCTGAAGCAGATGACCGACGCCGGCCTGCACGGACGCAAGTCAGGCCGCGGCTTCTACACCTACACCTCTCAGAGCTGAAGGAGTCACCCATGTCCAGCAAGACCCAGATCCTCGACTTCATCCGCGGCCGCTACCCGCAGGCGGAGATCGACGAGTCGCAGGACATCTTCGCGCTCGGCTTCGTCAACTCCCTGTTCGCCATGGAACTGGTCATGTTCGTCGAGAAGACGTTCGGCGTGACCATCCCCAACGAGGAGCTGCGCATCGACAACTTCCGCACCGCCGACGCCATGTCCGCGCTGGTGTCGCGGCTCTCCTCCGACCTGGCCGTCGCGTGACCCTCACCAGCACGGCGCCCGCCACGGAGCAGACCGCTCCGGCGGGCGCCGGCCCCGTCACCGACCGGAGCTCGGCCCGCGCGTTCGTCGACACCCACGTGGTGCCGTACGCCGACGCCTACGACAGCAGCGGCCGGGTGCCCGAGGACCTGCTGCGACGGGCCGCCGAAGCCGGGCTGTGGGACCCGCTGTCCACGGACATGGTCACGCTCGGCGAGGTGCACGAGGAGGTGGGCCGCGGCTGCTCGTCGCTGCGCAGCCTGCTGACCGTGCACACCATGGTGTCGTGGACCCTGCGGCGCTGGGGCACCGACGCGCAGCGCGACCGCTGGTCGGCGGCGCTCGCCAGGGGCGACGCGCTCGGCGCGTTCTGCCTGTCGGAGCCCGGCGCCGGCAGCGACGCCGCCGGCATCACCACCACCGCCACCCAGGCGGGCGGCGGCTGGGTGATCAACGGGGTGAAGACGTGGACGACGGGCGGTCAGCGGGCCGACGTGTTCCTCGTCTTCGCCCGCACCGCCACCAGCATCGGCGCGTTCCTGGTGCCGAGGGACACCCCCGGCGTCGAGGTCACGCCGATCGACGACATGCTCGGCACCCGCGCCTCCATGCTGGCGCGGATCTCCTTCACCGACGTGACCCTCGGCCCCGACGCGCTGCTCGGGCCGAGCGGCTTCACCGCCGGCATGGTCCTGACCGGCACCCTCGACCTGGGCCGCTACAGCGTGGCGGCCGGGTCGCTCGGCATCGTCCAGGCGTGCCTGGAGGCGTCGGCGGACTACGCCGCCCGCCGCGAGGTCGGCGGGCGGCCGCTGGCGGAACTCCCGCTGATCCAGGCCAAGCTCTCCGACATGGTCACCGACGCGCGGGCGGCCCGGCTGCTCGTCGCCGAGGCCGGCCGGCTCAAGGACGCGGGGGAGTCCGCCACGATCATGGCCACCTGGGTCGCCAAGTACTTCGCCTCCACCGCCGCGGCCAGGCACGCCTCCGAGGCCGTCCAGATCCACGGCGCGAGCGGCTGCGCCCCCGGCTCACCGGTGGCGCGCTTCTACCGCGACGCCAAGGTCATGGAGATCATCGAAGGCAGCAACGAGGTCCAGCGGATCACCATCGCGGGCCAGGCAGAACGGGAGACGACCAGATGACCGTGACCACCGAGCGGCCCGGCGCGCTGCCCGTCAAGCCCGCCCGAGGCCGCATCAAGTGCATCGTGTGGGACCTCGACAACACCCTGTGGAACGGGGTGCTGCTGGAGGACGGCGACGTCACCGTCCGGCCCGCCGTCGTCGAGCGCATCCACGAGCTCGACCGCAAGGGCGTGCTGCACTCCGTCGCCAGCAAGAACGACCGCGACGCGGCGCTGGCCAAGCTGCGCGAGCTCGGGCTGGAGGAGATGTTCCTGCACCCGCAGATCAACTGGAACGCCAAATCCGACTCGATCAAGGTCATCGCCAAGGCGCTCAACCTCGGCCTCGACGCGTTCGCGTTCGTCGACGACCAGGAGTTCGAGCGGGCCGAGGTGGCCCACCAGGTGCCCGAGGTGACCTGCGTCGACATCCTGGAGCTGGACGAGGCGCTGGCCAGGCCCGAGTTCCGGCCCCGGTTCGTCACCGACGAGTCGGCGCAGCGGCGCGCCATGTACCAGGGCCAGATCGCCAGGGACGAGCTGGAGCAGGAGTTCGTCGGCACCAGCGAGGAGTTCCTGGCCGGCCTCGGCATGACCTTCACCATCGCGCCCGCCCGCAGGGAGGACCTGCAGCGGGCCGAGGAGCTCACCGTCCGCACCAACCAGCTCAACTCCACCGGCCGCACCTACTCCTACGACGAGCTCGACGCGCTGCGCGAGTCGCCCGACCACCTGCTCCTCGTCGCCTCCCTCACCGACAAGTTCGGCAGCTACGGCAAGATCGGGCTGGCGCTGGTGGAGAAGGGGGCCGACAGCTGGCGGCTGTGCATGATGCTCATGTCCTGCCGGGTGATGTCCCGCGGCGTGGGGATGGTGCTGCTCAACCACATCCTGCGGCTGGCCGCCGGCGCGGGCGCCGCCGTCCGTGCCGACTTCGTCGAGACGGGCCGCAACCGCATGATGCAGATCACGTACGCCTTCGCCGGGTTCAGGGAGGTGAGCAGGGACGGCGCCAACGTGGTGCTGGAGGCCGACCTGGACGCCGTGCAGCCGCCGCCCGCCTACGTGAAGCTGGAGATCGCCGAATGAGGGACCGACCATGACCGTCCATGACCTGACCAGCGACGACGTCCTCGTCCGCTGGCTGCCGTTCCGGACCTTGACCGGGGCGGAGCCGGGGGCGCTGCCGCTGTACTGCCTGCCGCACGCCGGCGGCGCCGCCTCGGCCTTCCGGCTGTGGCAGCGCAAGCTCCCCGGCGTCGCCGTCCAGCCGGTGCAGCCGCCCGGCCGGGAGGGGCGGCACAAGGAGCCGCCCTATCTGGGCATGCCCGAGCTGGTCTCGGACCTGGCCGACGTGGTGCTCGCCGACGTGGAGCTGTCGGCGGCCGGCCGCCGGTACGCGCTGTACGGGCACAGCCTGGGCGGGCTGGTGGCCTTCGAGCTGGTCCGGGAGATCCGGCGGCGCGGCGGGCCGGAGCCGGTGCACCTGTTCGTCTCCGGCGCCGACGCCCCGCACGTCACCTACGAGCCCGGGCCGCCGGTGCGCGGGATGAGCGGGCCGGAGGTGGTCGACCTGCTGCGCAGGCTCGGCGGGACGCCTGAGTGGCTGCTGTCCGATCCGGAGGCGCTGGCGATGATCCTGCCGGCCGTCCAGGCGGACTTCACCGTCAAGGAGACGTACGTCTACCAGGACGAGCCGCCGCTCGACGTGCCCATCTCGGCGCTGCCGAGCGCGTCGGACCCGCGCGTCGAGCCGGAGAAGGTGGCGCGCTGGCGCGACCAGACCGCGGCCCCGTTCGCGTTGCACCCGTTCGACGGCGGCCACTTCGCGGTCTTCGAGCAGGCGGCGCGCACCCACCGCCTTGTCGCCCAGGCCCTGCGCCCATGGGTCTGACCGACCGGGGGGTGGGGGGGGACCCGCCGGTCGGTCAGACCC
>NZ_LAVL01000023.1 GCF_001083785.1 Nonomuraea sp. SBT364 | reverse complement strand
CCGCGGCCACCACGATGCTGCTGACGCTGGCCCAGAACGAGCGACTACCCCAGAACCGCGTCGAACTCGCCACCGAACTCGTCATCCGCGACAGCACCGCGCCTCCCTCGCTTCCCTCCGCCTGAGCCGATCCGACCGCGCCGGTTTGTCGGTGGGCTGATCTACTGTCCCGGCCATGACTTCAGCGACGCAGGCGTACACGTACGCCGCGCCCTCCTCTCTCGTCGACGGTCGTCTCGGCTTCGCGACCTCCGGCGGGCGGGCCCTGTCCGGCCCCGCCGTGGCCCCCCGGTTCTTCAGCGGCGTGGTGACGCAGGCGGCGCCCGCCGCGGCGGGCCTGCTCGGCGTCGCCGCCGTGGCGCTGGCCCGCTACCACCAGCCGCAGGCGCGGCCCGCCTGGGTGCGTGACCCGGTGGTGACGTGCAACGGCGACCGGCTGCGGTTCGAGTCGTTCTCGGCCTGTGGCGGCGTGTACGCGCGGCTCGATCTGCTGGACGGCGCGCTCGACGGCGAGGTGTTCGACCGGGGCACCACCAACGTCGACGTGAACGCGCCGCTGCGGGAGGCGCTGGCGCGCATCGGCGCCCGTGACCCGTTGCACCTGGGCGTCGGGCTCGACGAGCTGGTCGTGACCACGATGGACGGCGCGGTGGTGGAGAAGAAGGTGCCGCTGCCCGAACGCTGGTTACGCGGCTTCGCCGAGGTGCAGGTCATCGCCTCGGGCATGGACCAGCGGGGGGAGCTGGCCGGCATGGCGGCGGTGCGGTTCCTGCGCGGGCTGCCCAAGAAGGGCACGGTGTGGGTGGCGCAGGCGGGGCGTGAGCTGAAGGTCGCCGACCGCCGGCTCCCGGGCTCGGTCCAGCTCGCCGGCCCCAACCGGCTCGGCACCCTTCTGCCGCTGCTGCGCTTCGCGAAGTCCCTGCGGGTCTACGGTCCGGCCGACGCCGCCTCCAGCGCCTGGGAGCTGGAGCTTCCGGGCATGCGCTACACGCTCACGCTCTCGCCCGAGCGCTGGCGCGGCTTCTCCGGCGAGGGCGCGGTGCTCGACGACCTGGCCACCGACGAGGCCGAGAACGACGCCGACGTGGTGGGCATGCTGCTCAACTTCGAGCCCGAGGTCGAGATCGGCCTGCTGGCCGGCCGCGCGGGCATTCCCGCTGACCGGGTACGGGCCGCGCTGACGCGGCTCGGCGTCGCCGGCCGGGTCGGCTACGACCTGTCGGAGGCCGCCCACTTCCACCGTGAGCTGCCCTACGACAAGGACAACGTGATCCTGCTCAACCCTCGGCTGGCCAAGGCGCGCAAGCTCGTCGACGCGGGCGCCGTACACCTCGAAGGCGAGCTGGCCACCGTCCGCACCTCGGGCGGCGCGCGGCGGGTCTCGCTGGCCGACGACTCCTGCACGTGCGAGTGGTGGTGGGACCATCACGGCTCCCGGGGGCCGTGCAAACACGTGCTGGCCGCCCGGATCGTCGCCCGCGCCGCCGTGGAGGTCTCCCGATGACCCTCTGGACGGAGCTCTGCGACCTGGTCGCCCGCAACCAGGTCACCCGCCTCGCCGACCGGCTGGTCACGCTCACCGAGGAGGAGCGCGCCGAGCTGGGCGGGCGGCTGCCCGGCCTCGTCAAGGAGCTGCGCCGCGCCCGCACCGAGCGGGTGCGCGCCCAGCATTCCGACGACTTCGAGGAGATGGCGTCCTGGGAGGTCGGAAGCCTGCTCGACGAACTGGCCGGCGCGCTGCTGCTGACCGGCGTCGGCGTCATCACCGGCCCGGCGGCCGCCGTGACGTGGATGACCGGCCGTGACGTCAACCGCCGCTGGGCCGCGGCCCCCGACGTCGCCCAGGTGTGCCGGGTGGCGGCCGGCCGCCCCCTGGAGTGGCGTCGCGAGGTCGCGGTCCGGCTGGCCCAGCGGGTGCGCCGTCCCGCCGACCGCATCGCGCCGCTGGCCGTGGCGCTGCTGCGGGAGTCCGGCGCCGTGCCGCCCGACCACGATCCGCTGGTGGCCGCGTGGCTGTCCGCGCCGAGCGTGGCCGACGACCCGCTGACCCCCGCGTTGCTGCCTCGTGTCTTCACCGCTGACGGCGCGGGCCGCGCCCTCCGCGACGAGCGGCTGGAGCCCCGGCCGAGCGGCTGGCTGGCCGCCGCCGCCCGCGAGCTGCCCAGGGAGCAGGCGCTCGACGGTTGCGTGAGCCGTTTCCTGCGCGGAGGCGAGGCGCAGGACCTGCGGTTCTTCGTCCGGCTGCACCTGCTCCTCGACCCCACGCCCGAGGAGTCCGCGCCCCGCCTGCGCGACTACCTGCGGTTGTTGCCGTCGGCCCCGGGGACGGTCGCCGAGCTGGCCGCCGGGCAGGTGCGCGGGGCGACGCAGCTCGACCACGCCGACCTGGTCGAGGCGGTCGACGCGCTCACCTTCCGTGACGAGGCCAAGCTGGCCGCCACGGGCCTGCGCTGGCTCGACCAGGCGATCCGGGCTGCCCCCGAGGTGGCCGCCGACTTCGTGACGGCGCTGACCACGGCTTACGCGCACAAGTCCTTCGACGTGCGCAACCGCGCGGTCGAGCTGACCCTGAAGCACGCCGGCCTGTTCGCCGGCCACACCGGGGCGATCCTCGACGGCGTCCGCCACCTCCCCGCCGACCTGGGCGCGAAGCTGGCCGAGCGGTTCGGCGGGGAGATCCCGGTCGAGGAACCGGCGGCGCGGAAGGAGTTCCCGCCGCTGCCCGAGCCGCCGCAGGCGCGGCCGTTCCCCGAGCCGGGGATCTTCCCTGACTCCCATGATCGCTGGGTCGAGCGCGAGCGCTGGCTGGCGGCCTTCGTCGCCGGGACAGCCGGCGACCGGGCGGCACTGCGCCGCGAGCTCCAGCGCCAGGTCGAGCAGGACCAGGGCTACTGGCGGTCCAGGGACGTGCGTGTCGACCCCGGCGACTGGCAGTCGGCGCTGGCGGCCGAGCTCGTGACCCCCGGCAGCGTGCCGGAGCTGCCGCCGATCGGCCCGGAGAGGTTCTGGGACAGGGCGAACCACTCCGTGAGGGTGCGCGAGCTCATCCGGGGCGAGGAGCCCGGCCCGGAGCCGTCGCCGCGGCGCATCACGGTGATCGGCGGCTACCGGCCCGGCCGCTATCTCGACGACGACGCCCCGCTGCGCGCCATCTTCATCACCTGGACCAGCGACGACGGCCCGGACGGGGCGGTGGCCCGCGAAGGCGACCGGCAGATCCCCTTCGCAGGGGGCCGGATCCACCTGAACGGTTCCCCCACCGACGTCGAGGAGCCGTCGCGTCACGACGACGAGGAGGACGAGGAGGACGAGGAATACGGCGGCTACGGACCGGATCGGCTCAGTCCGGTACGGGCGAGGCCCGGCGTCCTGTACGACGACTCGGTGGCGGCCATGCCGCCTTGGATCCTCGACGACGCCTACGAGCGCATGGCCGAGCTCGGCGTGGACCCCGCCCGGATCGCGGCGATGCGGGCGGGGGACCGGGTGCCGCCGCCCCGCCCCGACGAGCCGCTGGTGCGGGTGACCGTCGTCTTCGTCCCTCCCCGGCTGCGTTCCTACCAGCCCAAGGAACTGCCCGAGCACGACGAGTGGCGGCGGCGCAACCAGCTGCCCCATCCCCATGGCGTCTCCCCGCTCCACGACTTCCTGCTGTACCGCTACGCGGAACTCGCCGAGGCCCTCCGCAACGGCGCCCTGCCGCCGGTGCTGCTGGCCACGCCGACCTGTATGAGCGGCCACCTCGACCCCGACGTGCTGATCGACCGGCTGGAGACCTGCGCCGCCGCCGGCGTCGAGCCACCCCCGGCCGACCTGGCGCAGGCGCTGCTGCGGTTGCCCCGAGGCTGCCACGGGGCCGCGGCCGACCGGGCCGCCAAGGTCGACTCGGAGGCGGCGCGCTCGGCCGTTCGCTGGCTCGCCGGTGACGGCATGGCCGACCCCGAGTGCGGCCACGTGTGGCGCCACATGGTCGACGCGTCCATGGTGGAGTTCGGCGACGGCGAACCGGAATACTTCACCGAGGTCAGGCTGCAGCCGGTGCTGCGGGTGACGGCCCCGACCGGCCATCGGCTGATCGACGAGGTGCTGCTGCGCCAGCCGTTCGACTGGAGGGTCGAAGAATACGGCGGCACACCCGAGGCGTGGCCCGCCATGCTGCCATCGCACCGCGAGGTCGTGGCCGTCAACTTCCTGCCCTTCCTGCTGCGCTCCCGCTGGGACGCGAGAGTGACGCCCACGAAGATCACCGGCTTGGAGATCGCCCAGGGGCCCATGGGGGAGTCCACGGGGGTGATACTCGCTTTCCTGCTGGCCGACAGCGTGCCCGGTATGGTCCCGCTGGTCCTGAGCATGGCGGCCAGGGGCGAGCTGCCCGCCGAGGCGATCGGCCGCCAGCTCGCGCTGGTGCTGCGCCGCACGTGGCTGGAGACCCGCGGCGCCATCACGGCCCTGACCGGGCTGGCCGACGCCGGCGGCCACCAGGAGGTGTGGCGCATCCTGCGCGCCCTGCTGCCCGAAATGCTGCCGGGCAAGGGACGGCGCGTCACCGTGACCCACACCGAACTCGTCGCCTTCGCCGCCGACGTGGCACGCTGGACCGGCGCGCGCGGGGAGATCCCGGTCATCGGCGAGTTCGCGCGAAGTCGCCGGACGAGCCGCTTCGTCCACGAGTGCAAGCGGCTCCACGCCCAGCTGACCGGGCCGGCGTCATGAGGGAGCATTCCGCCGGGCGGGGGCCCGTCCGCTGAAAGTTTCCCCGGCCGCAGCGCCTCCACCAGCGTCGTTGCCGGGGGCCGTCGCCGCGCGCCCTCCTGTCCGCACCGGATGGCGTACCGTACTCCCGCTCATCCACATCCGCGTCCAAGGGAGTCGTCGTGCGTACATGGTTGGCCCGCGCCGTTGTGTCCTTCCTGATGGTGCCGCTGGCCGCCTCGGCGGCCCCACCCGCCTCCGCTCAGACGGGCACCCGTACGTGCGCGAAGGCGAACCTGCTGTTCTGCGAGGACTTCCAGGCCATGGCCGTCGGCGGTGCGAGCAGCCTCCGCTGGGGAATCGACACCGAGCACGGCACGCTCACCGTCGAGCGCGGCCGGCGGGGGCAGAAGGTGCTGCGCGTGCACACCGAAGGCAACGGCCGCGCGTTCCTCAAGGTGGACGACTTCGCCGCGCCGGGCAACAGCTTCTACGGGCGCGTACGGTTGCGGGCCGGGGCGTTCCCGACCGCGCCGGCCTGGGCGCACTACACGCTGGTCGAGGCGACCGGAGACGGGCCCGAGATCGTCCGTCCGCTCGGCGGTCAGTACGCCCCGCCGCCCCACGGGGGAGCCGCGTACTGGGGCGTCGGCGCGGACGGCGGCCCCACCGGGGACTGGACGAACTGGCGAACCACCGCCCCCTCCGTCGCCGGGGCATGGACCTGCGTGGAATGGCACATGGACGCCGCCGACAACCGGATCTCGTTGTGGTTCGACGGGGTCGCCAAGCCGGAGCTCACCGTGTCCACCCGGGAGCACGGCGGCAACCCGGTGGACTTCGTGTTCCCGAGGTTCGACACCGTCAAGCTGGGCTGGCAGCTCTACCAGGCGAACCCGACCCCCGCCGGCTACGACGTGTGGATGGACGACATCGCGCTGAGCACCCGGAGAGTGGGCTGCTGACGCGTGCAGCGGCGGCGGCGTTTGCCGTGACCGCCCTCGGGCCGGGAGAGTGGCACGATGCACCAGATCATCCTGTTGCCCGGTGGCGGGCGGACCTCCACGGACTGGCGGCTCGCCGCGCCCCTGCTGGAGGCGGCGGGGGTGCGCGCGGTGGCGGTCGACCTGCCGGAGCTCGGCACCTGGTCCTGGGCCGGAGCCGTCGAACACCTGAGTGAGGCGATCGACGACCACGGCTTGGAGAACCCGGCGGTGGCCGGGCACTCCCTCGGCGGCATCGTCGCGGCCCTGTGGGCCGCGCAGCATCCGGAATGCCCGCTCGCGGTCAATCTGGACGGGCACACCAATCCCACCGGCCCCTTCGACGGGATCGACCCGGTCGAAGCGGAGCGCACCATGCGCGCGTTCCTCGCGGGGGAGACGGCTGGTGATCCGGAGCTGACCCACTTCATCGCGCAGATGGACGCCCTCGACCTCATCCCGGTCTACCGGGCGGCCCGTTGCCCCCTCCTCGTCGTCTCCTCCACCGGCTCGGACCTGAGCGCGATGCTGCCCCCTGACGTTTCGGCGGCCTTCGACGCCTACGTCCGCGGATTCTCCCGTGAGCTGACGGAGGCCGCCGCGCGAACTCCGTTGCTCTCCCTGGCCGACATGGCCACCGGGCACGACATGCACCTGGAGGCGCCGTACGAGGTGGTGAGCCTGATTCTCGGGCACCTGCGCGGCGGTGAACGCCGCGGGGCGTCAGCGGGGGGTGGCGGCTCCGGCGCGGTCCAGGGCGGGGCTGTCCGTCGTTGACCGCGCTCTGGTACGGGCGAGCTCGGGCAGGAGGGACACCAGCCCGAGTACGGCCAGCGCGACGCCCAGCCAGAGGGGAGCGCGCAGCCCGAAGCCGTCGATGACCAGCCCGCCGACCGACGAGCCGATGATCACGCCGAGGGTGATGAACGAGGCGTGGACGGTGTTGACCAGCGGCCCGGGGTTGCCGGCGCGCTGGACGCGTACGGCCATCGCCGGGTTCATGGTCACGCCGACCAGCCCGACGCCCAGCATGGCGATCACCGCCGGGACGCTGAGGTGGGCGAAGACCGCGAATGCGGCCAGGAAGATGGTGTTGAGGATCAGCCCGGACAGCAGGACGCCGATGGTGTGTCGGTCGGCCAGGCGTCCGACGAGGTAGTTGCCGATCACGGTGGCCGCGCCGTACGCGACGAGCAGGAAGGGAACGGCCCCCGAGGTGAAGCCGGTGACCTGGGTGAGGATCGGGCTGAGATAGCTGAAGGCGGCGAAGGTCGCGCCGATGATGAGGGTGCTGGTCGACAGCGCCAGCCACAGCCGGTCGTTCCTGAAGACCGCCAGTTCCTGCCGGAAGTCGGTGTTGCCGCCGTCGGCGCGCCCGAGCCGGGGAACGCCCGTCATGGTGGCGAGGGCGGCGACGACGGTCAGGGCGCCGACGGCCCAGAAGGCGGCGCGCCAGCCGAGCTGCCCGCCGATCAGCGTGGACAGCGGCAGCCCGAGCAGGGTGCCGAGCATCAAGCCGTTCAGGACGACGGCGAGGGCGCGGCCGCGTACCTCGGGGCGGCTCAGCTGGACGGCCACCGAGATGGCGACCCCGAAGAACGCCTGGGAGGCGACGCCGGTGATGACGCGCGCGACCATCATGATCGAGTAGGAGGGCGCGACGGCCGCTAGCACATTGCCCGCCAGGAAGATCGCGAACAGCAGCATGAGCGCGGGTTTCGGGCGTATCCGTACCAGCGCGACGGTCATCAGCGGCCCGCCCGCCGACATGGCCACGGCGAAGGCGGTGATCAGGTAGCCGATCTGGGAGATGGTCACGCCCAGTCCGCCCGCCATCTCGGGCATCAGGCCGCCGACGGCGAACTCGCTGGTCACCATGGCGAAGATGCCTATGGCCAGGACATAGACGGCTCTGGGCAAGGGGGCTCCTTTTTGCATCAATCGGTGTAGAACTCGGGCACCAAAAAGCAGGGGTCAGGCCAGGGCGTCCATGGCCGTGGCCGCGATGGCCTCGATGGTGGCGTCGCCGGCGCCGCCCTGGGCGGCCACCCGGATCCCGGCGATCACGGCGTTGACGAACCTGGCGAGGTCGGCGGGATCGCGGGCGGAGCCGATGTCACCGGCGCGCTGCCCGCTCTCGATGACGGCGCTCAGGCCGGCGACCCTGCGCCCGGTGTCGCGATCGAGCATCAGGGCGATCTCCGGGTCGCGCCCGGCGAGCTCCATCGTGGTGTTGACGGTCAGGCAGCCGAGGCCGTAGCCGTCGCGCCGGTTCGCCGCCTCAGTCCGGAGGATCCCGGCGAACAGCGCGCGGATCCGCTCGATCGCCGGGAGCGTGTGATCGTCAAGAATGCGCAGCTGGTCGGCGGTGGTGGCGTCGATGTAGCGGGTCAACGCGCGTTTGAACAACTCACGCTTGTTGGTGAAGGCGTTGTACACGCTGCTGCGGTCCAGGCCGAGCGCCTCGCACAGATCTCTGGTCGAGGTCGACTCGTAGCCGTTCGCCCAGAACGTGCGCATCGCGGTGTCCAGGACCCGGTCCTCATCGAATGATCTCGGCCTTGCCATACGGGCACGCTACCGGTTTTGCACCACTCGGTGCAATATGGGGCCGTCCGGCCTGCGAAAATGCCGGGCGCGTGCGGGCTGACCTGGGCATTTGACCTCAACCGCGGTTGAGCTGGTGGGCTGTTCGCTGTCGACCTTCAGTCCAGAGAGAGCGAACAGCATGGACACCACAACCGCAGATTCCTCTCGGCGCCCGGCCTCGGCGGACCGGCGGTCACCGTTGACGCTTCCGGTGGTCCTGGTCGGCGTCGTCCTGGTGGCGATGTCCATCTCGGGGACCGCGGTCGCGCTGCCGAGCATGGGCCGTGATCTCGACGTCTCCGGGGCGGCGCTGAACTGGGTGGTCGCCGGGTACAACCTGGCCTTCGCGGCCATGACGCTCGTGGCGGGCTCGGCCGCCGACCGGGTCGGCCGCCGCCGGGTGTTCATCGTCGCGGCGCTGGTCTTCGCGGCCGGGTTCCTCGCGACGGCTCTGAGCCCGGAGATCGTCGTCACCGACGTCGCCCGTATCGTCTCCGGCGCCGGAGGGGCGGGAATCATGGCGGCCGGCGGCGCGATCCTGGCCTCCAGCTACGACGGTGCGGCGCGTAACCGGGCCTTCGCGCTGATGGGAACCATGGCCGGGATCGGCATCGCCATCGGTCCCACCCTGTCGGGCGCGCTGATCACCGCCACCGGGTGGCGGGGCAGTTTCGCGATCTTCACGGTGATCGGCCTGCTGATCGCCCTGGGCGCGACCCGTGCCCGCGAGTCCCGCGCGAGCGGCGCCGGTCCCGTCGACCGGGCCGGCAGCGCGTTGTTCATCGCCGCGCTGGCGCTGCTCATGTTCACGCTCCTGGAGGCGCCCGCACGCGGCTGGGCCCACCCGCTCGTCCTGGTCACCGGGATCGCCGGCCTGGCCGCCCTGGTGATCTTCGGTGTCGCGCAGCGGCGCAGTGCCGCTCCGGTCCTGGCGCCCTCGCTGGTGGCCAACCGCGGTTTCCTGGGGTGGAGCCTGGCGACGCTGACCACCTCGATCGGGTTCCTCGGCGTCCTGGTCTTCCTGCCCACCTACCTGCAGGCGGCGGCGGGGCTCTCCCCGGCGGCCGCGGGCGTGGCCATGCTGTTGCTGACCGCTCCCGTGCTGATCGTGCCCATGGTCGCGGTGACCCTGGTGAACAAGGGCGTCTCGGCCCGGCTTCTGATCATGGTCGCGCTGGCGCTGGTCGTGGCCGGGAACCTGTGGCTGACGGGGCTGAACGCCGGCGACGCGGTCTCGGCCGTCGCGGCACCGCTGGTGTTGATCGGCGTCGGCATGGGGGCGTCCTTCGGCATCACCGACGGCCAGGCCATGGCCCTGGTCCCGGCCGACGCCGTCGGCATGGCGGCCGGGTTCATCAACACCCTGCGCGGGGCCGCCGAGGCGCTCGTGATCGCCGCGTTCAGCGCCTCGCTCATCGGCCTCCTGGCGACCAGGCTGGGAGACGGGGACCGCGCCGCCGCCGTCAGCGCCGGACGGGTCACCACCGGAGCCGGGGCCGCCGCCGAACTGGACGCCTTCACCTGGTCCTGGCAGATGACACAGTTCGGCGTCGCCCTGCTCTGTCTCGTACTGTCGGTCATCGTGGGCGTCCTGATCCTCCGGGGCCCGGCCGGGCCCCGGCAGGCCGCCTGACCATCGGACCGTCTGACCGCAGCAGGGAGATGCCGTGCGCGCCAGTCCGGACGACCGCCTCACGATCGGTGAGATCATCCGCCGGACCGGCGTGTCCGCTTCCGCGCTGCACTTCTACGAGCGCAAGGGTCTGATCTTCAGTGAACGCGGGACCGGCAACCAGCGGATCTTCTCCCGGCACATGCTGCGCCGGATATCCCTGATCATCGTGGCCAAGCGCCTGGGCATCCCGCTGTCGGACGTCGCCGAGGTCTTCGCCACCCTCCCCACCGACCGCGCCCCCGCCCACGAGGACTGGCAGCGGGTCTCCCGGATGTGGAAGAGGCAACTGGAGGAACGCCGCCGCGCCATCGAGAGCCTTGAGCACGAGCTCACCGGCTGCATCGGGTGCGGCTGCCTGTCCATGAGGGCCTGCCTGCTCCTCAACCCCGACGACGCCCTGCGGGGCAGCGGGCCGGGCCCGGTACGGCTGCAGAAGTCCGGGCCCTCCCTCCCCGGCGACCCCGAGGCTGGTGGCGGATGACGTACTACTGCGACGCGCACGCGCGGTTCAACAGCTCGGCGGTCGCCTCCCACAGGCGCTGCTCCCGGTCGCGGTCGTGGGCGACCGGCCGCACCTCGGCCGGCTGGGACCTCACCACGAACGCGCCGTCGCGCAAGTGCGCCCACTGGTCGTCGAGGGCCATCGCGGCCAGCAGCGGACCCGAGCGTCGCGGCGTCGACACGCCGGGGACGCGGCCCAGGGCGCAGGCCACCGCCTGAAGCGCCTCGGGAGCCTCACGGCCGAGCGCGGTGCCGGGCATCCAGCCCGGTTCGAACACCGACACGCTGATCCCCGCGCCGGCCCGGCGCTGCAGCTCATGGGCGTAGTA
Source organism: Nonomuraea sp. SBT364 (assembly GCF_001083785.1). Classification (GTDB taxonomy): domain Bacteria; phylum Actinomycetota; class Actinomycetes; order Streptosporangiales; family Streptosporangiaceae; genus Nonomuraea. The sequence goes on along the minus strand of NZ_LAVL01000023.1, from coordinate 76,522 downwards.
CAGGATCGCCAGCTTGGCGTTGGAGTAGGCGACGGCGGAGGCGGTCCTGCCCGGGGGCAGCTCCCCGGTGGCCGGGCGGGCGAGTTCGACGGGGTCGGCCCACCTGGCCCCGGCCACACCCAGCAGCTTGCGCCAGAAGTTGGCGTGATAGGTGTTCGAGCCGAGCAGCACGATCCGCGCCGGGGCGGTGAAGGAGTCGAGCAGGTCGCCGATGAGCTGGGCATGGGCGAGGTGGTTGACGGCGAACGTCATCTCGTAGCCGTCGGGCGAGGCCCGCCGCGTGTCGGCCGACATGGCGCCGGCGTTGGCGACCAGCGCGCGCAGCGGCCGAACCGTGCCCGTGGCGAGCAGCTCGCGCACGGTGGCTGCGGCGGCACGTACGTCGGCCAGGCGCGACAGGTCGCAGCCGATCTCCCGGACGCGCGCGCCGCGCGCGCGGACCTCGCCGGCGACCGCGGTCAGGTCCCGCCCGGCGCGGCCGACCAGCAGCAGGTCGGGCCGCTGCCCGTGCGGGCGGTCGGCCATGGCCGGCACGGCGTGGCGGCCCAGATTGCGGGTCGGACCGGTGATCAGAACAGTTCCGGGTTCGCTCATGGCCCCAGCCTGCGCAAGCGTCACGACCGCAGCCACTCGTCCGGTTTTCATAGGACTGCCCGGGCCAGGACAACCGGTCCGGGCTCGCGCATACTGAGGCGCGTGGAAGCGTGGGAGTTCGGCCGGACGGTACGCCGCTGGCGCGACCGGATGGCACCTGGGGAAGCCGGGGTGCCGGTGGGCCGCCGGCGCCGGGCCGGCGGGTTGCGCCGTGAGGAGCTGGCCGCGCTCGCCGGGATCTCGGCCGACTACCTGACCCGTCTGGAGCAGGGGCGCGCGACCGCGCCGTCGGCGCAGGTGGTGGAGGCGCTGGCCCGGGCGCTGCGCCTGTCCGACTCCGAACGCGACCTGCTCTACCGGCTCGCCGGGCACGCCGCGCCCGGCCCGGACGTCGTGCCGTCGCGGATACCCCCGAGCGTGCAACGGCTGCTCGACCGGCTGTCGCACACCCCGGTGGTGGCGTACGACGCCAGCTGGACGCTCGTGCTGGCCAACGCGCCCTACGACGCGCTCATGGGCGAGACGACCACGTGGCGCGGCCTGGAACGCAACGCCGTCTGGCGCAACGTCGCCCGCCTGCCGTCCCGGGTCGTGCACACCCGGCGCGAACAGGCCGAGCACGAGGCCCGGCTCGTGGCCGACCTGCGCCTGACGGCCTCGCGCTACCCCGCTGACCTGGCCCTGCGACGCCTGATCGCCGACCTGGCCGCCGGCAGCCCGCGCTTCGCCGAACTCTGGGACGCCGGGACCCCGCCGCCCCTGACCGACCCGTCCAGGCGCAAGACCATCGACCACCCGGACCGCCTGGCCCTCGCCCTCGTCCTGGGCACCCAGTCGCTGACGCCGTGACGGGCACGTGTGTACGGGATCGCGATGTTCATCGCGGCTTCACCGGCTGACCGGAGGGCGTTCAGCGATGATCGATGAACGGTTGCGGGCGTGCTCGTCGCGACTGCCCGCCCGACGCAGGAGGCGCGCCGGCGCCCTTCCGGACGGGCGCCTCCCGGGAATCGCCCGGCCGGTCAGCCGAGTTCCGCGGGCAGGTCGCGGGAGCCGACCTTCGCCACGATCAGCGCCGGTGCGTTGGACGCCTTCGCCGCGGCCAGCGCCTGGTCGAAGGCCGCGGCGGTGGTGACGGACCGGGCCGCCTGCACGCCGAGCCCGTTGGCGAACTTGACGAAGTCCCAGCGGTTGAGGACGACGTACGGCTTCGGCTGGGTGGTGGGATCGCTGAAGTAGTCGGCGTCGAGCAGGAACTGCTCGAAGGCGTAGATGCCGTTGTCGATCACGACCACGACCGGGTCACGCGCGTAGCGGACCATGGTGGACAGCGCCTGAGCGGTCATGTGGAAGCCGCCGTCGCCGCAGATGACCAGCGGGCGGCGGCCTGAGCCGAACGACGCCCCGACCGCCGCCCCCATCGAGTGTCCGATCGAGGCCCACACGGCCCCGCACAGGAAGCCGTCGCGGCCCTTGATCGGCAGGTGGGCGGCCGAGTGGACGCCGAGGAAGGTGTCGGGGATCACCAGCCAGGACGCGTCCAGCGCGGCGCCGATGCGCTCGAACACCTGGCGATAGGTCAGCGGGCCCGCGGCCGTGGGCGTGACCGGATCGGCGGCGGCGGGCACCGGTCGCGGCGCCGCCTTCGCGGCCTCGGTGACGAGCGCGGCGACGAGGGTGTCAAGGTGCGCGTTCTGCTTGGCGGCGTTCTTGATCTTCACCTTGCCGTCATAGGCGGTGACGATGCGGTTGGTGCCGGTGCGGATGAGCGTGGCGTAGCTGCTCGGGAACACGCAGCCGAGCATCACGAGCAGGTCGGCCTGCGCGATGGCCTGCACGGCGGGCAGCGAGTGCGGCGGGGCGTAGACACCGGCCCAGCCGTCGCCCTGCTCGGGCAGCACACCCTTGGCCGGCAACTGGACGGACCAGCGCACACCGAGCCTGGCGATCAGGTCGGCGACCTCGTCGGCGAGCCCGTGGCGCTGAATCTCGACGCCGACCAGGACCAGCGGCGACGTCGCGGCGCGCACCAGGCCGACGATCGTGCCGGCGAGTTGCTCCTCGGTGCCCGCCGGCGGTTCGGTGACCGGCAGGGCGCCGGACGGGGCCGGGCAGGTCGCCGTCCAGATGTCCCTGTTGATCTCGATGTAGACCGGCCGCTTGCGCTTGACGGCGGTGGCGATCGCGGCGTCGACCACGCCCGGCACCGCGGCGGCCGTTCCGGCGCGCGCCGCGTTCGCGGTGACCAGCTTGTAGGTGCTCAGGTCGTGGTCGGGCAGCCCGGTCGAGTGCGAGAACAGGACGTCGAAGTCCTTGAGGTTGGCGAGGTTGGCCGCGTTGGGGCCGCCGTTGACGACGACGACCGGGCTGCGCTCGACGAAGGCGCCGGCGATGGCGTTGACCATGCTGAGAGTGCCGGCGCCGTTGGCGACCGCGACCGCGCCGAGCCCCTTGGTACGGGCGTAGCCGTCGGCCGCGTAGCCGGCCTCGAGGTCGCTCGCGGTGACGATCGTCGTGACGCCGTTGCGCCCGGCCGCGTCGAACAGCCCGGCGCAGTAGGCGGCGGGCACGCCGAACAGAGTGTCGACTCGCTGCTGGGTCAGCCTCTTCAGCACGTAGTCGGCGACGGTGAAGGCCACGATGACGCTCCAGTGCAGGCCCGCCGGGGCGGGAGATCGGTCAGTCGGAGACGGAGAGCCTGGGGTCGACCAGCCGCCTGTTGCAGGGGTGGTCGATGTGGTTCACGGGCATCGGCACGGGCGCCGCCTGGCCGAACGCGGCGGCGATGAGCCGCACCAGCTTCTTGCACTCGGCCGGGTTGAGGTCCTCGTCCTCCTTGTTCCAGTCGGGGGTGCCGCCGATGACGACATGGTCGGAGCGTGGGAACAGGTAGCCGTTGCGGCTGTAGAGGTACTGCAGGGCCGGCTGGGCCGGCAACATCGCGAGGTAGCCTCTGACCCCGACCAGCTTCGTGTCGTTCCACAGCTTCTTCGCGCCCATCCCGGTGCAGTTGACGATGATCTTGTTTGGCACCGCCGCGAGGATGTCGGCCTTGGTGGCGAACGTCTTGGTCACGATGGTGACGCCGCGCGTCTCCAGGTCCCGTTGCAGCCGAGGGAGGAAGACGGGCGGCTCGACCAGCAGCGTCTGATACAGGAATCCGGGCTGGGTATGGTTCTGGAACGGCAGGCGCGTCAGCCGCTCGCGGGCCGGCAGCAGGCCGGGCAGGAGGTCCAGCACCATGTCCAGCCCCTCGGCCGGCTTGGGGCAGTAGTTGGGCCGCTCGTGCACCCCGAAGCCCTTGCCGATGCTGTCCTTGAAGGTCGTGTAGGACGTCTTGATGATCGCCTTCAGGTCCTGCTGGTTCATGGCGGTCTCGACGACGGACACGGCCCACTGGCCGCCGGCCTTGAACGACGTGGTGTCCACCGGCTTGCGGGCCGCGAAGATCTTGACCTTGAGCCCGAGCTCGAGCAGCCTCGTGGCGGCGGTCAGGCCCATGACGCCGGCGCCGAGCACCGCGACCTCGGTCTCGGGCGAGGAGGTCAGGAACTGCCGGACGATGTCCTTCACCTTGGCCGCGCAACCCCAGCTCAACGAGATGCCGGCGCCACCGTGGCCGTAGTTGTGCACGATGAACCGGCCGGACACCCGCTCGGAGTTCAGCCGGAAGGTCCCCTCGCGATAAGGCCGCACCCCCGTGACGCACGCGCCGGGCACGCCCGGATCGAAGGTGAAGTCGGGTGTCGGCAGGTTGGTGAGTTCCCGCACGTGCATCGCGGCAGCCCCTGACTGATCGTGTTACGTGTCATCGGGGGCGAGGACACTCGTACCCGGCGCCGGAGACGCCAGCCCGCCGAAGCCGAGGCTTGACCCGGCCCAGGGCAGGTGTTTTCTGCGGCCGCCGCGAAGGCCGCCCACCGCGACGTGCGCGCCCGTCAGGGCGTCCTGACCTCCAGGTCCCCGGAGTCGCTGGACAGCATGATCGTGCGCCGGGCCGAGGGGACGCTCGCGGGCCTGATGTTCTTGCGGCCGGAGTCCGTCCTGGCCACGATGTCGTACGACCCCTGCGGCACCTGGATCACGGTCCTGCCCGAATCCGTGATGGTCGTGACCTGGTCGGGCGGCCCGGCGAAGACCAGGTTCACATCGCCCGAGCCGGTCTCCGTGGCGACCTGCCCGCCCGTCAGCCCGCCGGCCTCGATCGCCCCGGAGTCGGTGGTGGCCTCCCAGTCGCCCGACAGGTTCGTCAGCGTCAGGTTCCCCGAGTCGGAGCTCGCCTTGACGCGGAGGCCCCTGGGCACCTCGATGTGGTAGCTCACGTCGCAGGACGCGCCCAAGGCGCCCCACCCCCAGGTGGTGGGACAGGCGAACGACAGTTCCAGCGTGTCTCCGCGTACCTCGTGGCGGGCCTTCGGCTTGTCCCTGAGCCAGCTCAGCCGCTCGGTCACGCGGATGTCCCGGCGATCCGACTCGACCACTTCGACGGTCCCGGAATCGGCTTCGACGTGCAGCGCCGCCACCTTGCCCGGGACGTCGTACGACACGGCGTCCTCCGTCAGCGAGCCGCCGGTGCCGCACCCGGCCGACACCGCCACGAGCCCGAGCAGGCTCGCGATCATCATGCTTTTCTGGGTCTTCGTCATGTCCATCTCTTGGAGACTCGGCCGTACCGGCGTTCCCGATGACGGGCGGATCAGGCCCGGCTGTCCGTGAAACCGGCGACGACCAGTGGCAGCGCCTCGCGGACGGTCTGGTTGTGATCCACGTCGCCCGCGTCGGTGAGGGTCTGCGTGGCGCCGAGGGAACGCAGCTGACGCCGGCAGTGAAGCGCGTTGTCGTACGCGACGTCCTTGTCGCCCTTGGCGTGATGCAGGCGGACCGGAACGTCCGGCTTCCAGTCGCAGGTGGAGTCGAGCGCGGTCAGCAGCTGCTTCAGTTCGCCGGTCGGCTTGCGCACCCTGTCCAGGAACTTCGCGGTGAACAACTTCTCCGACGTCGGCGGCAGCGCCTGGGCGATCTCCGCCGCCTGGTGGTTACCGTCGAAGAGCTTCTCCGCCTGCTTGTCGTACGGGGGACGGAAGACCTCGCTCGGCGTGCGGTAGATGTCGGTATAACGGTCAGCCGAAATCACGAAGTACGCCAGATAGAGCGAGGACATCCGAATCTTGTCATCAGCCGCGGCGGCCTGGAAAGAACTCAGGTCGAACGGCCCGGCGATCGGGGCGAGGCCGCCCAGCCGGAAGTACGGGTCCTGACCCTGCTGCAGGAAGCGCCCCACCATCATGGCCGCGGGACCGCCCTGGGAGAAGCCGCTGACCAGCACGCGCGAGTCGAGCCGGCGCTTGTGGTCCCTGGTGAAGGCGCGGGTCGCGCGCAGGGCGTCCACCGGGGCGGAGACCGTCGTCTTCGGGTCTCCGTAGGTGTGGTGGCCGGGCCCCGTGCCCAGGCCGAGATAGTCAGGGGCGGACACCGCGTGCCCGGACGCCGCGAACAGCAGCGCCGAGGCGCGGTCGGTGGATTTCGCGTTCACCGAGGCCACATCACCCCGGTAGACGGTGGTGCCGTGCAACCAGGAGACGACCCGCAGGCCGCGCCGCCTGTTGTCGGGCAGGGCGACCAACTGGCTGGCGGTGGTGGGCCGGCCCTTGGCGTCGATGGTGCGATAGACCACGCGGTAGGCGCTGACACCGTATTTCACCTGCGCCGCATCGATGCCGGTCGCCCTGAGCCGCTCGGCGACCTGACCCTTGTCCAGCTTCTCCACCTGGGTCGAGGAGACCACGGCGCCGCGTGCCACGGTTTGTGCGGCCGAGGCGCCGGCGGGGAAGGTGGTGGCAAGGCAGCCCAGGGCGAGCCCGGCGATCACTGTGGCACGGGAAAAGGTCATGCCGAAACCCTAGATACAGCCGCAACGAGCGGCATTGCTGAGGGCACCCTGGTTCCTGGTGGTGCCAGCCTTACCCTGCGTCGCAGAGCCCGAACCGCGTCTTCGTCCCGCCCGGACCGCAACTGCCGGCCCAAGCGTTCACCACGGCCACCCCCGCTCGCCGGACGCTACTGGAAAGCAGACGAAGCCCTCAGGGAGAGGTGACCCGGATCGGCTGTAGCTCTATTGTGCAGCAGCGTGATCGGTTGAGTCGTGGGAGTGGCGCTTGGTCGTTTTCGCCTGTGCGGGGTGCGGTGCCGTTCTCACTGCGAAGGTGTCGCGGGTCACGCTTCCCGACCACGCCGACCAGCAGTACGGCCATGACCTGCTCCCGGAGCTGCTGGAGCCCGGCACCTACGCGGTGCGGTCTGCGCCTTCTGGACCGCCGTGGCGGACCTGGGACGAGGTGGGCGCGGAAGAGGCGGCAGCGCGTGGTGTGTACCTGCCGGTGCACTCCCTGTCGTACGGAGCTCCGGGAGCGGTCGGGATCGCGCCTGGGGATGTCCGCGGAACCGCCCTCGTCCGGGAGCGGTGTGACGGCTGCTGCTGCGGTCTGGACGAACGGAACGGCCCCAACCTGGCGTGCGTGAAGTGCGGGCTGGCCGTGGCCACCCGCGTTGACGACTGCGGACGCTGGCAGGTGGTGTGGCTGGATCCACGCGCTGCGCGCCCGGTCAGCGTCGAAGGCCCGGCCCGCCCGCTGGTCGGCTGGGAGGAACTGCGAGAGGCGTATCCGGGCACGCCCCCCGTTCTGCAGCCCGGCTGGTGGAGCCCGTGGTGGGAGGCGTCGGTCGCGGTGGCACTGGCACACCTGCTGGCGGTCTGCGGCGGCCGGCGGGTCGTCGTCCCTGACGGACCGGTCGCCGAGGCGTTTCGCAAGGCACTCGACCATCTGCTCCCTCCAGGCCCATCGGCACGCAACCTCGTCCTGGCCGGGCCCGGGCTGTCCGCCGTGACAGGGGACATCGCCCTGGTGCCGCGACATCCGCAGACCGGCGAGGTATGGCCGTGCGACGCGAAAGCGGTGGTGCCGCTGGCCGCTGACGTGCGGCGGATGGGGCATCCCGATGGCCACCGACATCGCCTTCGCCGTCGCCGTCCTCGCGGTGATCGGCCGGCACCTGCCCGCGCCCTTGCGCACGTTCCTGCTCACGCTCGCCACGGTGGACGACATCTGCGCGGTCATCGTGATCGCCGTCGCCTATACCGATGATCTGTCCCTGACCGCGCTCGGGCTCGCCGCCGCCGGTCTGGCCGTGTTCGGTTACCTGCAGAACGGGCGCGGCCAGGCTGTCGCCCGGGTGCGGGCGGCGGTGCCCGGATGGCTGCTGTTCGGGCCGCCGGCCCTGGTCATCTGGGCGCTGATGCACGCCTCCGGCGTGCACGCCACGATCGCCGGAGTCGCGATGGGCCTGCTCATGCGCACCAGCGCACGGGATGGCGAAAGGTCCAGCCCCTCACACCGGGCCGAGGAGGCCCTGCGGCCGATCTCTTCCGGGCTGGCGCTGCCGGTGTTCGCACTGATGTCGGCGGGTGTCTCACTGTCTGGAGCGGGCGGGTTCTGGACCAGCACCATAACCTGGGGCATCCTCGCCGGCCTGGTGGGCGGCAAGCTCGTGGGCATCTTCGGCGCCACGTGGCTGGCCGCTCGCTTCACCAGCGCCCATCTCAACCCCCAGCTCGGCTGGGCCGACATCGCCGGCGTCGGAATGCTCGGCGGCGTCGGCTTCACCGTTTCCTTGTTGATCGCCGAACTCTCCTATACCGACCCGGCGCACCTCACCGACGCCAAGGGCGCCATCCTGTCCGCCTCAGCGGCCTCCGCCGTACTGGCCGCCCTGTTGCTGGGCGCCCGCAACCGCCACCACCGGCACCTGCGCGCCCAGCTCTCCGACGCTCGCAGCAGCTGAGGACACCGCGCCCATGGGCGTGGCTCTTGACCGTGTCCGGCGACCGCTCCGCCGAACTCAGATGAGCCAGCCACCGCTCGACCGGCTCCACCGGCCTGATCATCGCCGGCCACCCACACCGTACTGTCGCCAACTACCCGCACCTACGCCAGATCTCGCCCGGCCTGCCGTTCATCCCGGTCCTTCAGGGCCGATTACCTTCTCCGGACTACTGCGGCTTCAGTGGCTGTCCTTGAACCACGTGAGAGCGGAATCGGGCCGCGCTGCTGGACCGGGACTGCAGGACACGGCCGTCCTCCGCCGGAGTGGTGCCGTGCTCATCGAGGGGTGAACATCAACCACATTTTGAAGGACGCTCCCGCCCACGTGTGATGGAATCATCGGTGATGATCAGACATCTCGTGATCGCCGGGCTGTTATCCCAAAACCTGTTCCTGCAAGCCCCCGTACTCCACGTGATGACGTGGAACGTCTGCGCGGGCACGAACAGCAACTGCCCGCTCTTCCGCCGCTCAACCGCCGAGGTGGCCTGGCACGTCGCCGTGTTGGCGACCAAGGCGGACGTGGTCTACCTCCAGGAGTTCTGCACAGGCGCGGATGCCGACCTGGAGCGCGAGCTGGAGGCCCGCACCGGCCGGGCGTGGAGCGTCAAGTCCGCCGGGCTCACGCGCCCGGACGGCTCGCCGTACCGGTGCTACCCCGACTGGAACGGCAGGCCGCGCGGGGTGCAGAGCGTCACGCTGGCCGTGGCCGCGCAGGACGCCCGCTTCGAAGTGCATGCGTTGACGTCGCCGCCGTGGAGCGCCCGCAGGTACGCGGTCTGCACGGCTCACCGGGCGTTCTGCACCTCGCACTTCTCGTCGGGCGCGGAATACGACGACAGGCAGAAGGGCGCGCCCTACCGGCACGCCCAGCTTCGTGAGCTGTTCAAGCTCGGCCGAGGTGTAGTCGGCGGCGACCTCAACCTGGTGCCGCGCGATGCCGCCATCGCCTACAAGGGCCGCGACGAATGCGACCCACGCAACCGCTGGACCTACGTCACACGCAAGCGGAAGATTGATTACCTGTTCGCCGGCGTCGGCCGCATACGAGGTTGCTTCGTCGACTACGGCAGGAGTAGGTGGTCCGACCACGTCCCGATGCACGTGTGGGTGGCGCGACAGGAAGAGGTCGCGAGCCTGCGGTCTTGAGCATCACCTCCTCACAGCTCACCGGATCCAGGAACCACGGGAAAGGTCCCTTGCCCGGGCGGGCAGAGAGGTAGGCCGCTTGAGCACCATGAGCCCTTCGACCTCGCCGAGCCGGCCGCGTTCGGTGGCTTCGCGTATCCGGTCATGCAGGTTCGTGATGATCTGTGCGAGTCGCATGGCTTGTGCGGGAACTGGCCCAATGCGCGCCAGAACGCCCTCACCGACAGGGAGGCAGCGCCCCCGCTCGCGAAACGCCCTACGATCTGCGCCATGCCCGCACGCGGGTGCGCCGAGCGCGTCGTAGGCCAGGGCGAGGCCGCCAGGCGCCGCATCGCCGATGTTCTCCGGGAAGGCGACCCTGATCAGAGGGCGTGAGGGATCGTGGGCAGGCATTGGGGAGAGCCACCCGTGAGCGATCACAGCCAGCCGTGGACAGCCGGACACGCGAAACCCCCGTAGCCCTGCATCAGTGCAGGTCAGGCGGGGGTTTTCCCTGTTGGGGATAAGCGCGCCCTGCAGGATTCGAACCTGCGACCGTCGGATTAGAAGTCTGTGGGCGGCTGTGTCGGGCTTGTTCGGGATGTGTCGGGGGATCAAGGTTTCTGCTGGTCGGGGCGGGGGTGCCGGGTGGCGGCGTGTCGGTTTTGTCGCCCCGGACCGGTGGCGTCCGAGACTGCCGGTCTCCCCACGGTCTCCCACCGGTCACCCCCGACGCCGGTCGGAGGAGCGCAACAGGAAGCCCCGCACTCGGATGAGTGCGGGGCTTTCCCGTTGCGGTTACTGCTCGGTGTAGCCGTCGCTGACGAGTTCGATGCGCCGCTCGTGCACATGAGTGTCGGCATGGCCGCCGGGAAAGCGCTGGGTGCTCTTGTCGCTGATGCCGTCAACGGTCCAAGCCTCGGTGACCTCGTCGCCGTCCACTGTGAGGGTGATGGTGTCGGTGCCCCACTCGGGATTGTCGTTGTCGCGGGTGAAGGAGATGGTCTCCATGCTCTGCTCCTTGGCGATCTGGTCGATGGGGACGATGGCGGCGACGCGGCGGCCGTGTCGGGTGATGTAGGTGGTTTGGCCTGCGTACTCGGCGCGGTTGACCAGGTCGCCGAACTTGGCGCGTCCTTCGCGGAGGCCGATCTCGTCTTCGCTCACACCCATGAGAGTACACAGTTTGCATTGTGTACACAATGGCTTTGGGGGAGTTGATTGGCCGGGGGTGCTCACCGGCCGCCGGTGGGCCACTTGCCGCGCGGGGAGACGTAGGTGCCGCGCTGGGGGAGCGTGAACACCCAGCCCTCCTCCCGGAGATAGGCGACCGCCGCCCGCGCCGTATCCCGGGCCACCCCGTGCTCCCGCACCATCTGCGCCTCCGACGGGATCGGATCGCGCGGCTCCAACTCGCCGGCCCGAATCATCGCGATGACGATGTCTGCGAGCTGGCGGTATATCGGAGTCGGGTCGAAACGATCAACGGTCATGATCGCAGACGTTAACTACGTCCCACCTGTAGTGCATATGGGCGACGTCGCCCACGTTGCCTACGAGGTAGACGAGATCAAACCGGGCAACGTAGGGTGATCGGGACCCGACCGTCAGTGCGTGTCCCCCACGTCACGGGCGGTCGGGTCACCCCGCGTAAAGAACCCGGACGGTCGGCGAACCGGGGGCGGCGGCGGAGCGTCCTACAGGCCGTCAACCGTCCGCGACACACCGCCCACACCGGAGCCTTGATGCGCCGCCGAACCCGCCGCCGGGCCGCCTTCGCCACCGCGGCCGCCATCCTGGCCGCCCTCGCCTACAACTGCGCCGGCGGCTCCACCGGCAGCCCTGCCGCGTCGCGGCCGTACGCCGCGGCGACCGGCACTGCGGCCGCGACCGACCCGGAGGCGTGCAAACAGGACGGCGTGGCCGCGTTCCTCGACGGGGTGGAGCGGCATGCCCGGCGCGGGTTCGCCCCCGGCCGGGCCGCGCTTCCGTGGCTGGACTCGCTCGACGCGGCGGCGGGCAGCGGCGCGCCGTACGTCGGCGTCCTCATCGAGAACGCCCGCACCGCCGCCCGAGAGTTCAGGGAGACGTCCGGTCCGCGGTCGGCCCGCTTGTATCGGGCGCGGCAGGTGCATCTGGCCGCCGCCACCCTCGTGCAGGCGTGCGGGCTGGACGGGCGGTACCGGTTTGATGAGCGTGATGTGCGATTGCGCGCGGTCGCGGCGAAGCCGAGAAGGTCGGGCCGACCGCTGCCGGACGTGGGGGACTCGGATTCGAGTTCCGGCTCTGGGTCGTCGTGCCGGCGGCGCGGCTGGTTCCGGGCCTGCTAGCTCTTGCCGAGGAGGCGGGCGCCGAGCCGCACCGTGTGGCCGCGGCCTGCGCAGGACCGGCAGGCGCCGAACGCGCCCTTGAACATGGTGGAGTGGGATTCCTTGGATCGGCCGCAGGCGCCGCATGCCCGGTAGGGGTGGGCGGCGCACGATCCCAGGTAGATGGCGGCGATGAGGGCGAGCAGCAGCAAGGCTTCCATGAGCGGCTCCTACTTGAGGTGGGTGTCGAGGTACTCCTGGACGGGTGGGAAGAACGGGAACGGCACCAGCGTGCTGACGCGGGCGCGGTCGCACCACGCCACTTCGGCGAGCTCGTCAGCATCCGCGACGTGGGCGCCGCCGGCGAGCACTTCGCACACGACGTAGATCATGCGGCGGCCGGTCGACGGATGGATCCGCTCGCCCAGCGTTTTGACGGCGGAGACGACGAGGCCGACCTCTTCGCGGGTCTCCCGCACCGCGGCGTCCTCGCCCGACTCGCCGGCCTCGACTTTGCCGCTGGGGAACGTCCACAGCAGGTCGCCCTCGCGCTCGCGCCGGCAGACGAGCAGGACCTGCTCGCGGTCGACGATGATGGCTGCGGCGATGGCGGGCTGCTGTTCGGTGTCGTTCACGGGCTGTGCTCTTTCTCCAGGGCGTGCAGGACCGGCGGGTAGATCAGGTTAGCGGCGACGAACTTCGTGAGCTGGTCACGCGGCACCCAGATCACGGACACGTTTTCGTCGGCGTCCCGGTTCTCGACTTCGCCGGCCAGGTAGGCGGCGAGGTAGTACTCGCAGCGGACGCCGGTGACCGGGTGGAGTCGGCCGCCGAGGTGCTCTTGCACGGTGCAGTGGATGCCGGTCTCGGCCAACGTTTCGCGGACGGCGACGCTGTCGGGCTGCTGGCCTGGTTTCACCATGCCGGCGACGAACTGCCAGCGAAGGCCAGCTGCGTCGTCGCGGCGGCAGACGAGGAGGACGTCGCCGCCGCGTACGACGACGGCGATGGCGACGGTGAGTGCGACGGGTTCGCCGGTGGGGCGTGCGGCGTCGTTGAGCTGGTGGGCGAAGCGCGCGCGTTCGCCCGAGGTCGTGCGGTCGAGCAGTGTGTCAAGGGCGCGCTGCAGCTCTGGGCGTGGTGTTGCGTCCTGGTTGCCATGCCAGTAGGCGACGGTGCGCCGACCGACGCCGAGGCGTTCGGCGAACTCGTCGTGCGTCATCCTCAGGGCGGCTTGGAGGGCGGCCGCGTGGCGGCCGGTCCAGCGGTCCACGACTTCCATGGGTGTCCCTTGGTGGGCTGTCCAGGGCTGGCGGGTGAGCCCTGATGCTAGCTAACTGGTGGTTGTGGCACTATCGCCGTTCGGTTAGCTCTGGCGAGGGGTGCTGGGTCGGCGTGCTGCTGCCCATGCGGTCGCGCGGTGTGGGCGGTTGGCTTGAAGCATGGGTTCGTTGCGGCAGGTCGCCGCGCTGTCGGTGGGATGCGGAACGCCCCGCGAGGTGTCTCGCGGGGCGCGGTGTCGCGTCGGCTCACGCTTCCTTGAGTCGGCCGGTGCGGCGTGCCCATTCGACGATGTCGTCTTCCCACCAGTAGTCGGTTTTGGTGGCGACTTTCCCGGCCGGCGGGGGGAGCGGTTCGACCTGTTTGGCGCCGGCGGCTCGTTTGCGCCAGGCGTTGACGGTGTTGGTGCTGACGCCGAGCAGGGCGGCTATGTCGCTCATGGCGAGCGGTCGGGGGCGCGGCGGGGTGTCGGTCATGTGCTCAAGTGTACCGGTGTCGGGGGCGCGCTGAAAATGGGTGCACCGATCAGCTTGACGGGTGCACCTGTGGTGGGTACGGTTGTGCTTGTTCGACCAAGCAAGACGGCCCGCCCCGGTGCGTCAACACCGGAACGGGCCTTGATCCACCACCTGCGTCAACAGGAGGAGGACCCAATGGTCCAGCCTATCTCGATCAGCAGCCGCGAGGCGGCCACCGCCTACAGCGTCTCCCCGCGCACCATCCGCCGCTGGGCCCAGACCGGCCGGCTCGACGCCGTCAAGACCGGCGGCCGGTGGGCTATCGCCGTCGAGGTCAACCTCGACGAGTTCAAGCCCAACCAGGTCGACCGGGCGCGCGAGCTGATCGAGCAGGGCGCCATCCTCCCCACCAAGCGGCCCGGCACCTACACCGCCGTCTCGTCCGACGGCACCGTCACTTACCTCGTGCACGCCTCCGGCTGCACTTGCCCGGCCGGACAGCGCGGCAAGCACCAGTGCTACCACCGCGCCGCCGTCGCCATCCTCACCGCCGCTCCCGCCCGTCGCGCGGCCTGACCGGAGGTCCTGTCATGTTCGGAATCACCGTCTACCAGGTCGAGGACGGCCAGCGCAGCGACTTCGTCTACTTCGAGCGGGTCGCCACCGCGCCCGCAATGGAGGACAGGGTCACCAAGCTCCACCTCCGGTTCCCCGCCCCCGGCTTCACCTTCGCGGTCGAGCGCATTTGAGTCGACCTCATCCCGGCCTTCAACCATTTGTCCTCGGAAAGGACCGAGCATGTCCCGCTTCAAGAAGCCGCTCACGTGGCTCGCCGTCATCTTCGTGCTGTTCTTCCTGTTCACCCGCCCCGCCCAGGCCGCGGGCGCCGTCAACGGCGCGTTCGACGGCATCCTGCACGGCGCCGACCAGCTCGCCATCTTCCTCGGCAAGGTCCTCGCCTAGCTCCAGAAACGCCCGGGTCAGGCGCTGCGAACGCCTGACCCGGGATCCGATCCACACCCACCTGTCGCCCAGGAGGAGAGATCTGTGTCCGAGTCTACGACGATGTTCGTCCCGCTCCCGCGCATGCCGGAGCAGCCGTGCCCCACCTGGTGCACGTCCGACCACGACGGCGAGCCCGCCGGCCAGCGCAGCCACTGGACGCCCGTCGCCAGCATCCCGACCGAGTTGGCGCCGCTGCAGCTCGTCGACCTGTCGCAGTTGGACGGGTTGGACCCGCTGGTGACGCTGCACGACGAGACGGGGAACCGGTTCGTGCCGGTGTCGCTGGAGGAGGCGGAGGCGTACGCCGTGGCGATCCTGTCCGCGGTCACCCGGGCCCGCGCCGCGCAGGCGGTGGCGTGAATGACCGCGGACGAGGCGTTGAAGACGCTCGACAAGACGCTGAAGGCGAACGCGAAGCGGCCGGCTGGCACGCGTCCGCTGATGGACCGGAGCGGTTGCACGCACCCGGGTTGCACGAAGTGCGACAGCAAGGCGGGCAAGCGGTGACGCCGCCGAAGGACAAGGCGGAAGAGCTCGCCAAGAAGCTCAAGAACCTGAACAAGCACGACTCTGCGATGCCGGCCAAGTCCACCCCGTCGAAGCCGCTGGACAAGCGGTGACCGGCGTTGAGGGCGCGCTGCTCGAAGTCGAGCGGTCCGCCGTCGCGACGGAGCGGGCGCGGCTGACGGCGGCTGAGGATCTGCTCGCCCTGGTGGACGCCGAGCTTGCCGAGATGCAGGCCGCCGTCAACCGCCTCTGATCCACCGAGCCCGACCGACTGAAGGAGAACCACATGGGCCAGAGCAAGGACGAGCAGAGGGCCGCCGTCAAGAAGTACAAGGACGCGCTCGCCTCGCTGCACGCGAACCAGGAGCGGGAGGAGGCGGCGGGCATCCGCGAGGAGACCCCCAAATACCGGCGCCTGAACAGGGCCGTGCTCGACGCCGAGAAGAACATCCCCTGGTACCGCCGCTAGCCCCAACCAGCCCGCCCGGAGCAAACACAACGGAGGAACACCCATGTTCGGAAAGCCCGGAATGCCGCCCCTGCCCGCCTACCAGCCCGCAGCGGACTGCTGGAGAGACCACGAGTTCGGCCAAGACACCGCCGCCGACATCGAGGCGATCCTGGACGGCCTGCTCCTCCAGAAGATGAGCGAAGCCCTCCAAGAAGCCCCCCAGGTGTTCGCCGCCATGGCCAGCGACCCGGCGTACTCGCACCTCAGCAAGGAGGCGTGGGACGAGGCCCTCCGTGAGGTCGTCGACGGATACGGCGACACGCCCCTTATCAGCGAGTACTTCGACGACAAGATTCGCGGCGCCCTCAGTCTGTAGCGCCCTGACAGCCGCAGCCCGACCGGAGCCGCCAGGCAGCCGGCATCCCCCAGGAGCGAGCCGGGGGCGGGCGCCAACCTCGACCAACCCCACAGACCAGAAAGCAGAGCCATGGACACGATTCAGCCCGAGCGGGTGAACGGCAGCCACCCGGCCGCCCACCCGCCGCCCGCCAAGATGTCGCGCGCCGAACGGCAGGCCGCCGACGAGCTCGCCCGCGTCGAGCGTGACCGGATCCGGGAGGAGGCCCGCCGCGCCCGCGAGCGCGACCAGGAGAAGTGGGCCGCCGAACGCGACCAGCTCCGCGCCGAACGGAAGCGCGACCGCAAGACTCGCAGCAGCGCCGAACGCCGCGAGCGGATCGCCGCCTGGCAGGCCCGCGCACAGCGCTGGTGGCACGCCTTCGTCCTCGTCGGCGCCATCGTCGGCGTCAACGTCGTCGCCATCATGGGCCAGGTCACAGCCTTCCAGGCCGATCCGTTCGGCTGGCCGCTGCTGGGCGCGCTCGGCGCCGCGGCGGTCATCGAGTCGATCGCCATCTACGTCGGCTACCACGCCCACGTCGCCCTCATCGAAGGCGACTCGGTGATGCGGCTGCGGCTCGCCTCCTACGGGATCGCCGGCGGCGTGGGCGCGCTCAACTACCACCACTACTCGCCGGACTGGTCGTTGAGCGACCTGGCCGTCATGTTCGGCGCGGCCAGCGTGCTGTCGCCGTGGCTGTGGGCCATCCACTCCCGGCACCAGCACCGGCAGGTGCTGCGCGCGCAAGGGCTCATCGACCCGCGCGCCCCCAAGTTTTCTGGGCTGCGCTGGCTGCTGTGGCGTCGGGAGACGTGGCAGGCGCTCCGCTGGGCCGTCCGGTACAGCGAGCAGTCGCCCGCCGCCGCGATGCTGGGCATGCACCGCGACCGCATCCTCGCGGACGCCGACCGGATGGCGGGCCGGGCGCGCGGAGACCTCGCCGCCGCGCAGGCCACCCTGATTCGGGCGCAGTCGGATGCGCTCGCCGTCCTGGAGTTGCTGCCCGGCGACGCCCAGGAGACGTCTGCGGAGATCACGGACGGGCGCGCGGATGAAACCGCCGATGAAACCCCGATCGAAACCAGCGATGAAACCGGCGCCACGCCCGCCATGTGGGCGCACTGGCAGAAGGTTGTCGAGGTCGAGCGGCGTATCCCGTCCGGTGCCGAGCTGGCCACTGTCGGCAAGTGCTCGCCCCAGTACGGGGCCAAGAAGGCGCGCGAGTGGCAGGCCGACATGGACGGCCGGACCCGGCATGCGCTCCAGTCCAGGAAGCGGGGCTGACCATGACTGCCATCGTTCTCCTCGCCCTCTTCGCTGGCATCGGCTTGGCCCTGTGTGCCGTCCGCCCCGACGTCCCGACACCCGAAACCACCCCCACACCCAGCCAAGCCCTCGCCGCCCTCCGCGCGGCCGGACTACGGCGCGTCGCCTGGCTCGCCATCCAAGCCGTCGCCGGCGTGGTCCTGGTCATCCTGGTCGCGGCCATGAGGACCGGCCTCTACCACCTGCTCCTCGCAGTCGCGGGAGGCGCGAGTTGGCTCGCCGCCGCTGTCGCGCTCAACCCGGTGCGCATCAACCGCTTGGAGATACGAGCGTGAACCAGCCCGAACGCCGCCTCCGGATCGTCCCCAAGCCGGAGGACGCCCCGCCGCTCTACCCGCCCCACCCCGACGACCCGGAACAGGAGGAGGACATGCCGGACGGCCACGAGCTCGCCCTACTCGGGCACGCCGATGTCACGCCGATTGAGCCGACCCGCGTCTGGTCCCCCCGCCGCACCATCACCGTCGTCACCGCGCCGATCGCCCGGCAGGTGGACGTCATCCGGCACGAGCACGGCGGGCTGCTGCGGGTGGGGGCGAAGGCCACCCGCGCCAGCGTCGCCTACGGGTCGATCGGGCTCGGCCGGGCGGCCGGCGCCTGGTGGCGGTGGGTGACCGCCGCCGACCATGAGCAGGCGCTGGCGTCGAAGCCGGAGTTCGTCGCACAGGAGCGCGCTCGCCGGCGCAAGGTGTCGCTGGGTGCGCTCGCTGCGGGCCTGCTCGGTGATCTGGGCCTGTGGCTGTTCATGGACTGGCCGTGGTGGGGCGCCCCCGCGATCCTGCTCGGCGTCACGGCGTCTGCCGGCGGCGCGGCGGAGTTCGTGATGCGCCGCCGAGCCGAGAACGCCGTCGCCGCCGATGACGAGGTGGTGCGCGGGATCGGCACCCACCCGAATAGCAAGGCCGTGCGCAGGTTGTTCGTGGCCGCCAAGCTGGCGAAGCGGATCGAGGACGTGAAGGTGATCGCGCCTGGCGTGGTCCGCGACGCCATCGCGTGGATGTGCGAGGTCGAGCTGCCTGGCGGCGGAACCTATGACGAGGCGTTGAAGCAGCGCGCGAGGCTGGCGGCGGCGTCTGGTCGCGGCTTGTCCCGCCTGTACGTGGACAAGGTCCCTGACCACGAGGGGCGTGTACGGCTGTGGTCGCCTGACCGAGACCCGCTCAGCGCGCCGAAGGTGGACTGCGAGCTGAAGGGCCGCACGACGCCCGTGGACGTGTGGACGGAGCGGGTGCCGCTCGGCCTGACCGTGCGCGGCGCCCCGATGGGGTTCTCCATGCCGGGCCGGTCCCTGCTCGTCGGCGGAGAGCCGGAAGCCGGCAAGTCGGTCGCCTGCAACATCCTGCTCTGTTTTGCCGCGCTGGACCCGAGCGTGGAGCTGTGGCTGGCCGACGGCAAGGGTGTCGACCTGCTCGATTACGAGGATCTGGCTCACCGGTCGGTGCTGCGGCCGGACCCGGAGGCGCTGCTGGAGATGATCCAGGAGTCGATCGAGGACATGGAGGAGAAGGGCGCGCAACTCGCGAAGCTGCGGGTCAAGAAGCTGACGAAGGAGTTGGCGGAGGAACTGGGCTGGTCGATGTCGCTGCTGCATGTCGATGAGCTGGCGTACTTTACGACGCATCCCGAGTTCGGCGCGAAGATCACCGAGGCGTTGCGGGATCACGTCTCGCGTGGCCGGTACGTCGGGAAGTTCACCAGCGCGGCCACGCAGCGGCCGTCCGGCAAGGTGGTGGACACCGAATTGCGGGACCTGCTCTCGATCCGGCTCGCGCTGCGCTGCAACACGCCGCAGGCCAGCGACATGATTCTGGGCCAGGGCTGGGCGTCGCGGGGACACAATGCGCAGCTCATCGACGCGAGCCAGCGCGGTTCCGGTCTGCTGTTCGCCGAGGGGTCTACGCCGGTGACCGGCCGGACGGGGTTCCTCGACGATCCGGACGTGACCCGGCTGGCGAGGACGGCGTACAAGCTGCGTGAGTCCGCCGGCACTCTGCCGGTCACCGATACGCATCCGGGCCGGATGCTGCTGGAGGCGTGCGTCGCGGCGTGCGGCGAGGCGGAGAAGATTTGGACCTCCGAACTGCTGCCCCGCCTGGCGAAGGATCAGACGTGGGCGCACCTGGTCGACGACCCGGCTGAGCTGGCCAGGCTGCTGCGCCCGTACGGGGTCGCGCCGGGCCAGGTGTGGATCAGCGATGGGCGCGGCTCGGGGGCCAACCGGCAGGGCTACACCCGGTCGGGATTCACCGAGGCGCTCAACCGGCTCCACAGGCGCTGATCCCGTCGCCTCCGCGACCCCCGCTAGCCCTCCTAGCGGGATGTTTTCCCAGGTCGAAGCGCCCTAACGGATTAGGCGGATCGCCTAAATCTCAGGGGCGAAATGTCTAGATTCAGGGGCCGCTCAGGCGGCGATCTAGCCCCGAGAAATCGCCTCCAAGAGGACGCCTCCGTAGACCGCTGAGCGGGTGGTTGCGGCCGGCTCTCCAGACCTTCTGGAGGGCCGCCCGGAGCAGCCGCTCCCGTATTCCCCACACACCCCACCGGGACAGGAGACAACCATGCGTGACCGGATGCCGCCCGAGATGCTCGCCCGCGCCAGGGGGCAGGGCCAGGCCACCAACAAGCGCAACCAGACCGCCGACGTCGCGAACGGGTTCGGCGTCACCCGCGCCGACAAGCAGCGCGCCCGGCGGGAGCTCATCGCCGAGGTTGGGCCGCGCAAGGCGAAGCAGCTCATGCGGGACTCCGCGGACCGTGCGGTCAAGGGGTGGCGCTGATGGCCGTGTTCGCGAAGGTCGCCGCGATCGGCGTCGTGGTCGTCGTCGGCTCGCTGGCCACGCTCGGCCTCGCGTTCTCCGGCCAGGTGCCGTTCGCCGTGGCGGCGCTGGTAGCGACCGGCGTGCTGGCGGTCAGCGTGATCGTGATGTTGGCGCGCGGCCCGCAGGAAGCCGACCAGTAAACCCCCACCAGTTCGACGGAGCAGAGCGCTCCACCCCACGAGCAAGGAGACGTCCATGAAGAGCGAGCTCAAGTACAAGACCGTCGGCGGAAACATCGTCACCTGGAAGAGGGCCGCCGGGTGGGAGGAGAACGACAAGAACCCCTGGGGGGGCTTCAAGTGCGACGGTTGCGGCGCGAGCGACACAGCGTATCCCTCGCAGGCCGCGAATCATGCGCTGACCTGTAGGGCCCTCTGATGGCCGCCACCTGCCCGCGCTGCACGACGGCGCTCGACGGCGGTCCCATCGTCTACCGGTGCGCCGCCTGCCGGCGCACCGTCTACGCCGCCGACCTCGACACCGAGCACCACGCCCCCGCCAACCCGATCGTGATGGCAGGTGCGCGGTGACCGGGCGTCTGGCCGCCGCCGTGGAGGCCATCACCGACGCGCTCCACGCCCGCAACCTCGACAAGGCGCGCACCCTCTTCGACGAGGCGGTCCACGGGCGGCAGGAGCTCGTGGAACCTCTTGTTCGTCGGCTGGCCGCCACCGTCACTGTCCCGGCCGGGATGGTCGTGTGGGGGTTCGGCCTCGACATCTGGGCCAACCCGTACCGCGATCCTGACGAGACGGCGTGGCGGTGCGGTGGGTGCCGGATGACTGCCAGCCACTACAAGACCGACCGCGCGGCGCGCCGGTCGGCTGAGAAGCACGTCGCCGAGGTGCATGGCGGCCGTCTGGCGGTCGTGTCGTACCTGGATGAGGCGTACTGGGCTGCCGTCGAGGCGGCTTCCTGACCCGGCCGTTCGGGGTGCTCCGTCCGCCGCACCGGGCGGGCGGGGTGCCCGGGGCGACCGGTCATAGGGAACGGACGTAACCCACCCACAGGAAGAGAGCACCACATGAACAAGACCCAGCTCATCGACGCCGTCGCCGCCTCCACCGGCCGCAGCAAGGCGGACGTGGCCGCCATCATCGCCGCGACGCTCGACACGGTGCAGGAGGCGGTCGCCGCTGGCGACACCGTCCAGATCATCGGGTTCGGGTCGTTCGAGCGCCGCCCGCGCAAGGGCGGCGAGCGGCGCACCCCGCAGGGCGGCACCGTCCACGTCGAGGCCAAGCACGTGCCCGCGTTCAAGGCGGGCGCCGGGTTCAAGCAGGCCGTCTCCGCCTAGCGCACGGGTGGCCCGGTCCTGGCGCGGCCGGGCCACCCGCCCCATCACGACCAGTGGAAGGAGAGGAGATGCGCACCACCAAGCCTCACGTCCAGCGGGCCACCTGCCAGAAGTGCAGGCGCGAGGCGACGTTCACCTGGCCCGCCGGGCTCACGGAAGGCGCGCACAAGGACGTCACCATGTGCGCGTGCGGGCAGGGCCACGACTGGACCTTGCGCATCCGCTTCCGGTAAGTCCTGGCCCGGACATGGGCCGTCCGCCCTCTTCCGTCGCATAGCCACCCACCAGGAAGGAGCCCTTCATGAGCAAGCCCAAGACCGCCAAGGAAGTCCTCGACCAGCTCGGCGCGAAGTGGTCGCCCGACTTCGACGACTACGCGTCCGGCAAGACCAGCAGCCCGCGTTGCGTGCTGTGCAGGCACAGCCCGTGCGACTGCCCGGAGTTCGGGACGCCCGAGTACTTCGCGCTGATCGACAAGCGGCACGGACGGTGAGCGGCATGACGTACGAGAAGGCCCTAGCGGCGGCCCGGAAGGTCGGCAACGCGAACGCCGACGACGCGGGCGCGATGGCGCTGTACTGCGCCGACATCCTCCAACTCATGGTCGGCGCCGCGTCCCCCAGGCTCGTGTGGGAGGGCGCCCAGAAGGCCGGGATGACGCACCTGCAGCTCGCCCTGCTGGCGCAGAAGGACCCGGCCAAGGTGCATGACCTGATGTGGAGCTAGGCCAGGACGACGACGCAGAACGGAGAACACGATGACCAACCCGCCCGCGCTCCCCACCTGGGAGACCATGACCGACCTCGACAAGGGCTGCGCACTCCTACACCTGGCCAAGGTTGAGAGCGACGGCAGCGCGTACGCCCGCCAGCACTACCCGGCCCGCTACTTGTCCCACCCCGTGCTCAAGGCCCTCGACAAGGCCGCCGCCTGCGACCACGCAGCGAGCCTGTTCGCCGACGGCATCGACGGCGCCTACGAGCGGCTCGGCGGCGACGAGGCTGACCGGCTGTACGACCTGGCCCTCGATGCTGATCGGGGAATGTCGCGATGAACCGGCCGCCCCAGCCCGGTAGCCTCGCACACGCACCCGACCACACGCGAGGAGACAGCGCATGCGCCCGATGAGGTTCCAGGCCACCCTGCAAACCATGCTCACAGGCAGCCCGGCCATCACCGGCGTACGCATCCCCGCCGACGACCCCAGACTCGACAACGCCGTCGAAGTCACCCTCGCCAGCGGAGCCCGGCTGATGCTCACCACCATCGGCTCAGCAGCCCCCGGCGCCAACGACTACAGCGTGCCCGAGGAGATCGTCGAAGGGGACCCACTCCCAGCGGTCCCGCCCGTGCACCTCGACACATCCAACGGCGTCCGAGTCGCCGACGTCGGCGCTTTCCTGGCCGCAGCCATTACCAACGCGGGCAGCAAGGAAATCTCGGCGGTGCAGGTGATGGCCCCCAACTCGCCGCCCGAGCACGCCATCGAGGTCGCGTTCCACTCCGGCGCGAAGGTGTGGATCTATCTCCGGCACGCTCTCCGCGCCGGAGAGCAGCCATCCCCGCAGCAGGCGTACAAGGTGAAGGCCGCCATCTGAGCGGAGTGCGTCGGAAACGAGCGAGAGCCCCGGGATGCTTCCCCATACCCGGGGCTCTCGCACGTCCACTGTAAGACCTGATGTCCGGATTCGCTTATCGTGTGGCGCGGCCCGACGGCATCCTCATCGAGCCGATCGTGCTCGCAGCAAGAAACGCCCCCGATCCTCCTGAGAGGGCGGGGGCGTTCTCGCCCAGGCGTCGGGGCTACCGTACGCCCGGATCGCCGGGAGGTCTACTACTCGTCCCGAACCGCAACCACGAGCGGGCGGCCGCGGTTGTCGCGCGGGTCCGCGACCGGGGTGGTCTTCCGCTGCGACGTGAACCACGCCCACGCGAACAGGGCGGCGTCGAAGAGCTGCTCGACACCGGACTCGGTGAGCTCCCATTCGGGCGGGATCCAGCCGAGGGCGATGCCGAGCCTGGCGAGCCCCATGGCGACGAGGGCGACCGCCCCGCGCACCATGAGCGGGTAGCGGACGGAGACCGGGACGGGGTACGGGGTGTGTGTCATAGCCCCTCCTTCAGGGGGTGCCGGCCTCGCGCGAGGTCGGGGATTTGGGGTCCTGCCGGGCGGTGTGCCTGGTCAGGCGTCTGCGACGTCGAGCCGGATCGTGACCTGCTCGATCTCCGACCGGATCCGTGCGACGAGCGCCTCGACGTCGATCTCGTCATCGCGCTGCGCGAGCACGGCGACGAGCTCGCGGATGGTGGCGTTCTGCGCGTCGAGCTGGGCCAGGATCTGACGGAGCTTCACGCCGTGGTCGACCAGCACGCTGCGGGGCTTCCAGGTCGGGTTCGCCTCGGTGGCGTACGGGACCGGCATCGTGTCGGTCTCCCATGCCGCCTTGTAGATCTCGTCACGTGTCATGTCGTCCTCCTCGTACGGCGGGTTCCAGAACCCCGCGATGTCCCCGGCGCCACGGACGCGCCGCTTGCACTGGTTGCCGGTGTTGCCCTCGATGGTTTGGACCCGGCCGTCGCCGAGCACCTGCTCGACGATGCCGACGTGGTCGACCGCGTCGGGGTCGTTGCTGCCGCCCCAGTCCATGTAGACGATCGCCCCCGGCTTCGCGTGGCGGAGGATGTTGGCGACCGTGCCGGCGTGCCAGCGGCCGAGCCGCTCGCCGTCCTCCGCCGACCACACCGTGTAGGCGCGGTCGCCGTGCGGGCAGACGGCGGCGTAGTTGCCGGACAGGTGAGCGGCCCACGTGATGGTCATCTGACACCACGGCGTGCTGCCGAGCGCGAAGTAGGAGCCGTTGCGGGACCCGTACCAGCGGTGCACCGGATTCGGCTCACCCCAGCCGAGCGCCTTCTCCATCTGCGCCAGCATCGACTGGGCGCTCACGACGGCCGCCCGCGATACACGCCGTCCGCGTCCGGGTCGCCGTACAGGCGGCGCAGCACGGCCTCCTCGTCGGGCTCGGTGGGCCCGGTCGGATGCCGGTCCACCTTGGCGGCGACCAGGTCGGCTTCTGAATCCTCATGCCTCATTCGGTTCTCCTTCCTCGCTGCGCTTCTCCAGCAGCGCGATACGGGCCTCCAACGCGTGCCTGGCCCGACGCTCCCGGTCGACCGTGTCCTCCAGCTCGCGGCGCTTCCGCCGCTCCTCGTCCAGCAGGGTTTGCAGGTCGGCCACCTGCACCGTCAGCCGGTCGTTGAGCCGCTCCAAAGACCCGACCGCGCCGATCGACTGCTCGCCCTTGTCCCTGCGCCGGTCCCGGAAGTAGGCGAGCAGGCCCGACACGGTGCCGCCGCCGAGCGCCGCAGCCAGCACCGAGCCGAGCAGCGTGAGCGCGTCCGGGCCCATCACGCCCCCCTCCGCGACAAGCCGACCCTGCGGATGTAGAGGCCTGCGGCGCCGACCAGCAGCGGGTACGCGGCCAGCAGGCCGCCCCAGCCGGAGAGCGCGACGATCGCCACCCCGTAGACGAGGCACGCCAGGGACAGCAGGTGCAGGCCGAGCAGGAACGCGGGCAGTCTGGTGGCTGTGAGCTGCCCGTCGCGTTCCCGCACGCTGGACGCGCCGGCGAGCCAGCAGGCGCAGCCGACGAGCAGGATGGCCGCCCACAGCCGGACCGCCCACCACGGCAGCAGCGTCTCCAGCGCCTGCGAAGACGCCAGCCCGACCAGCGAGGCGACGCCGGGCAGGATGCCGAGCAGCGCGAACATGCAGTCGAGCGGCTGGGCCTGCACCCAGACGGGGAGGCGGCGGACGAGGCGGGGGAGCGGGCCGGTCATGGCAGCGGGATGACGATGATGTCGCGGGCGGCGATGTCGGCGTTGTTCGGGGCGGTCCCGTTGGTGAGGTGCATGGTGCGCAGGTAGTAGAGCTGTCCGGGCGTCAGGCCCTCGATGAACGACACCCGGCTGCCGTACTGGAATTCGGTGTCCTCCCGGGCGGCGAGGTAGCCGCGGATGGTCACTGACGGGGCGAGGACCTGCGTGCCGTCCGAGTTGTCGCGGAAGAGTTGCGGGGCGAGGAACAGCCGGTCGACGGCGGAGGCGCCGTTGTCGCGGAACCCGCCGCCGAGCGTGAGCCGCACCCGGCCGCTGGGCGGGGCGATGAAGTAGACGCCCACCTCTGGGCTGCCGGTCTCATAGCTGGTGTTGGCTATCTCGGTGATGATCGTGTCATCGTGCACGTACGCGGTCGGCTGTACGGCCCGTACGAGGTCCCCGGCTTCGATGCTCATGGGATCGGCACCACCCCGATGTCTCGGCAGCCGATGTCCTGCGTGCTGCCTCCGCTGTCTGTGGTGGCGACCGCGTATTTGACGACGGCGTAGTAGAGCTGGCCCGGGGTGAGGCCCTCCAGCACCGACTCCCTGGAGCCGTAGTGGAAGGCGCCCGCGCAGATGTCGGACCCGAAGCCCCTGCTCGTGACGCTGGGGGAGAGCACCAGGTCGCCGGAGCTGTTCGTCTCCCGCACCTCCGGCGACAGGAAGATGCGGTCGCCGCCTGCGCCGTTGCCGAGCGCCCCGCCCACGATGAGCAGGACGCGGCCCGACGTGGGCGCCGTGAAAGTGACGCTCACCTCCGGCGTGCCCGTGATGTAGCCGCTGTTGGACGGGTTGTTGATCTGCGTCGAGTTCTGCGCCCACGCCGCCGGCGGGAAATCCAGCGCGCGCACCGGCCGTCCGGCGAAGCTGCCACCGAGCGGCGTTGGCGTTACGGAGATCTCCCGGCAGGCGATGTCCGCCGTGCTGCCGCCGGACACCTTGTAGAGGACGCGGGCGTAATACAGCTGCCCGGCGGTCAGCCCAGTCAGCAGCGTGGTCCGGGAGCGGTGAACGTTGGCGCCCACCTCCCCGGGCGTCCCCACGCCGCGGGTGGTCACGTCGGCCGCCAGGACGACGCTGCCGGAGACGTTGGTGAGCCGCACCTCCGGCGCAACATGGATGCGGTTGGTGCCGCCGTTGTCGCTACCGCCCATCCCCACGGACAAGATGACCGTGCCGGAGGTGGGCGCGGTGAAATTCAACTCCACCGCCGGCGACCCTGCGATGAAGGTGGTGGAGCTGATCTGGACGATGCCGGTCGTGTCGCTGTCCCACACGGCGGGAGGGAAGTCGTCGGCCGAGATCTCCGCCCCGACGAGGATGTCTACCACGGATGCCTCCTCATAGCGCGTAGATCGCAGGCTGGAACAGGGCCACCGGGGCGCCGGAGTCGTGCGCCTTGACGACGCCGTTCACCGAGCGGGTGACGGTGAGGGTTTGGACGGTGCCCGCCGCGGCGCCGACCGCGCTGACGGTCATGCGTTCGCCGCCGATCATCACGTCGAATCCGCTGGCGGTGGTCGACCAGAGCGGCCCGGTCGGGGTGGTGATGTCCACGGCCGTCTCGGTGGTGTCGAGGGCTTCGTTGAGGACGGTGTCGACCGGCATGTAGCGGCTGTCGCCGTCGTAGGTGGCGACCACCATTGGGCTCTCTGGGCTGCAGTTGAGGGTGATGGCGTGCTCGAAGTTGCCGAGCACCTCGGAGTACCCCTGGACGATCTGGCTGATGGTCTCCGGCGGCAACTGGCTGGGCGGGTTGGCGACGGTGACGCGGTCACCAACCTCCAGCGTGCGGGCGTCCTCGGTCAGGGTGGCGTCCGTCGAGAAGGATTCGTGGGCGAGGTTGATGGCGAGCTGTGGCACGCGCGCCTCGTCGACGGTCCCCATGTGCAGCCGCCAGCCGGCCTGCTCGAACAGGTCCAAGTCGTACTCCACCGAGATGGTGACCTCGGAGGGGTAGCGGCCCACCCCGTCCGGCGGGGCGAGCACGGACAGGGTGCCGGTCTCCTGCACCGCCCGCGCCGAGCTGCCGCCTTCGCGGGTGACGGTGATGTCGTTGGCGATCCTCTGGTCGTCGTCCACCGGCGACGGCGTTTCGGCGAGCTCGTGCTGCTCGTAGTCGAGGGCGAGGTGCGCGTCCTGGTTGTAGAGCGCCTCGCGCGGCCGATACCCGAGGCCCAGCACGTCGCGCGGCTCGAACAGCATGCCCATGTCTGCATCCGCAGCCTCCGTGAGCAGGGTGAGCAGCGTGGCCGGGAGCTGCGGCCCCATACGCACCGTCTGGTCGAGGTCGCCCGCCATCCGGAAGCTGACGCCTTCCTCGCCGCACAGCCGTTCGATGCGGCGGCCCGCTGTCTCGCCGCGCCACGCGTCGAGCTGCGCCCCGAGGTCGAACAGGTCCGTCACCACGTTTTGCACACTGAGGTGGCCGACGGCGGTTCCTGTTAGGCCGCCGGACGGGGACACGATCACCACTCCCACCCGGCCGAACGTGTTCCCCGAGAGGGTGCCGGTGGTGGTCAGCCCGGAAGTGGCGCCCGGCTCCAGGGTGGCGACCGCGTAGTCGATGTCCGCCCCGTCCTGCGTCAACTCGACACTCACCAGCAGGAGCTCGCCGTTGACCGCGTACGCGAGATCGCCCGTGTCGAACAGCAGCGTGCCACCCGCGTCATAGGACCTGAGCCCCAGGGTGCCGCCGGTCCCATAGTGCAGCTCCCACCGCCTGGCGGTCCCCGTCGTATAGAACGTCACGACCGCCTGGTTGTCGCCGTCGCCCGCGCTCGGAACCGCGAGCAGGCATCGCACCTGCGCGAAACCCGTGTCCGCGTGCGCCGGACACGCGCCCCTCAGCTCGGCACCGTTCAACACGAGGATCGGGTTGGATGCGGTGAAGTCCTCGAAGCTGGCCAGCTCCGGCGCCCCGGTGATGGTGAGCGGCTCATGCGCCAGCGCCGGAGCCAGCGACGTCGAGCCCTCCTCATCCTCCATCGGCCAGTACGCCACCAGGCCCGCGGTGTCGTAGATACGGCCGCGATACAGGGCGCTGCCGAGGACGCTGCCGGACTGGGCGAGCCGGCGCAGCACCCCGGACGCCTCGACGGGCACGTACACGTCCTGCCCGCTGATGTCCCACCGCGGCGGCCACGAGCTCACCTCGCCGTGGAAGCGGTAGCAGCGGTCGGAGATGGAGGCGTCGCCGTTGATCGTCCACGTGTTCGGGCTGCTGGCCGTGTCCGCGAAGCTGGTGTCGCCGGCCGTCTGGCTCGTGAAATCCGGCTTCGCCACCACGGTTCCGGCGATGCCGTTGCGGTACTCGGCGGCGAGCACACGGCCCTGCATCCCAGCGAACGTGAACGACGGGATCTTGCCGATGAACAGGCTCGACGTCGAGTTGAAAATGCTGGTCGTGCCTGCGGTGACGATGGTGTCGCCGAGCTGCGTCCACGACCCGTCCAGCGTCGGCGCGGTGTAGAAGCGCACCTCGTAGTTGCCCGAGCCGTCGTTCACGTCCAACGTGGCGCGCACCGCGAGGCGGCGGTCCGTGGTGATGGGAACGGTCTCGGTGGCGGACTCGCTCTGCTCTGCGGCGCCGTCCTCGGTCCAATACAGCCGCAGCGTCCCGCCCTCCAGCAGGTAGAGCGCCCACGAGCCTTCGTCGCCGACGCTGTCCCATTTGCCGATCAGGTCCTGGCTGATCCCGATGCCCTCCCACGAGTCGAGGACCAGGTCGATGCGGACGTCGATATCCCCGGTCACCGACAGGGCGGCGGAGTCGGGGGTGCTGGCGTAGTCGCCCATCCCGCCCGGAACGTTGAGGTACGTGGGCCCGTCCTCGACCGCCACGCGGATCGGCGTGTTGCGGCCAAGCTGCCCGTAGTAGGCGCCGACCGGGTTGCGGGGGCTGTAGTCGCCCGACCTGTTGTTGAGAGTGAGCGAGCATGAGCCATGGTCGAGGGAGGAGGCTTCGTCCGCCCGGCCGCGCTGCACCTGCACCATGTCGCGCCGGTAGACGTGCGAGGTGACGTCCACCCAGCCGCCATCGAGATACAGTTCCACGACCAGGGGCAGCACATCCTCAGGGAAAGCCATCACGTCCTCCCGAGTACGAGTTGGACGTTGCCGCCTCGGGTGCGGATGGCGCCGCGCAGGATCTTCAACAGCAGGTCGTCCACCGCGCTGCCGGAGGAGCGGAGTTCGAGCACGACTGGCGCCGGGCTGGTGCCGCCTGCGGCCATCATCGCGGCGGACTGTCCCGCGGGGACCACGCTCGACCCGAAGGGCAGCCTTGCCAGTTCGGGGCCTCGCTCGCCCACCAGGGTCCAGCCGCCGGCTGGGCCGCCGCCTGCTTTGCCGCCGGCGAGGGCGGAGCGTACGCCGGCGGTGGTGAGCCCCATCCGGTCGGCCATCGCGCCGGCGTCCTTCTTGGACAGGCCCATGCGGCGGGCCATGGTGATGAACTCGTTCCGCTGCTCCTTCATCGTCGAGAGCAGGGTGGAGCTGGAGCGGCCCTGCTCTTGCATGGCGATGACGACCTCGCGCGCAGCGTCCGCCAAGTCCAGCAAGGCACCGCGGTTCTCGCGGCCCTTCTCGGAGGTGAGGGACAGCCTCTTTCCGTTCTCTTTCAGGCTGCGGCCGGCGGCGTCCCAAGCGGCCTCGTACGCGCTGACTGCGCGGGTCTGGCCGATCAGGGTGGACGACAGCTTCTCCAGCGCCTCACGGAAGCTGAGGACCTCGCGCAGGCTGTCGACGATCCCGTCGAGCCCGCCCCTCGACGAGCCGCCCTGCTGGCCCTGCCGGAACGCCATGCTGATGCTGCCGAACCCGCCGCCGCCCATCATGCGCGCCCGAGTCTGCCCGGCCGGGCTCACGCTCGACCCGAACGGCAAGTTCACGAGCTCCGGGCCCTGCTCGCCGACCATGACCGGGGTTCCGCCGCCGATCCCGCCGGTCGCCATCTTGCGGAGGCCGCGGCCGCCGCCCGAGATGCCGCCCGACGCCCGCCCGAACCCCGGGAGGAGCTCACGCAGCGACGCCGTACCCGACTGGTAGGTGTGCGTGGTCACGTAGTTCGACCGGATGGTGACGGTCTTGCCTTGGATGGACGCCAGAGCCCGCTTGGCTGCGGCCACCTTGGCCTGCAAGTCGGAGATCTCGCCCCGGATCCGGGTCCGCTCCGGCCGGGTCAAGTTCGGGTCGTTCAGCCGGTTCTTGGCTTCCTTCAGTCGAGACTTCAGGTCGGTCAGGTCGGCCTCGACGTGCGTGGTCACCTGCTCAGGCGTCGCCAACCACTGGTCCGCCAACGCGCGCGCCTCAGCCCGCGTCCTCCCCGCTGCCTGCAGCGTGCTCACAAGCTGGTCGCGGTAGCGCTGATACTTGCCCGCGATCTCCTCGGTCGAGGCGCCCTCGGCCTGCATCGAGGAGATGTGCTTCTGCGCCGCCCGCGCCAGATCCAGCAGCGCAGACCGGTTCGCCCGGCCAGCCTCCGTGTTGACGTTCAGCGTGCGCCCGTTCTTGCGGACAGACTCCGCAGCCCGGTCGATCGCCTCCTCGACGCCGATCTGAGCATCGGCGGCATCGAGCGCGGCCCCGTTCAGCTCATCCATCGCGGTGGCCAGGTCGCGCAGCCCGACCGTGGTGTCGGCGGCCTTGCCGCCCAGGACGCCCGTTGCCTCGGCTGCCTTCTGCACCCCGTCCGGGTTGGCGGCGGCCGCGTCGAGGGCGTCCCATTGCGCCTTCTGCTTCTTCATCTGCTCGGTGTTGATGCCCATCGACTCGGCGACGCTGTGCATCCACCTGCCGAAGCTGACGCCAGCCGATTCCCCCGCGTCGTTGGCAGCCTCGATGTCGCCGGTCAGATCGGACCACGAGTCCGCCAGGTAGTCGATCGCCACCGTGGTCGCCTCCGCCGTCCGGGCGACGAACTCCAGCGCGCCGGCGATGTCGTCGGCGTGCTCCTCCGCCGTGGCGCCGAGATTCGACAGCGAGCGTTCCAGCGCGCCGAAAATCTCCGGCGAGCGGGCGGAGATCCGGTCCAGGACGGCGGAGTAGCCGCGCTCCAGAGGGCCGAGGGCGGGGCCGAGGGACGCCACCCCGTCACCGATCGACCGAACAAACCGGTCGACGGACGGCTGGCTATCCTCGAAGAACCGCGCGAGGAAGGGCTTCAGCCGGCCGAACGTGTTGCGGGTGACGGTGGCCGCGCGACTCGCAGAGTCCTCCATCGGCTGCGCCACCTCGGCCAGCTCCGAGCGGACCTCCCGCGCGGTCTGCGCCCAGTCGCGGCGCACCGCCTGCGACTGCACGGCCGAGGCGACACCAATGCCAGTCAGCGCCGCACCGGCGGCCAACGTGATGCCGCCCGCCACGGTGCCCGCACTCGCAGCCGCTCCCACCAGGCCAGCGGTCAGCAACGCCCCTGCGGCCGGGCCCAACCTGCCGAAGGTCTTCAGGGTGCTCGCGGCGAAGCCGGACACGAACCGGCCGCCCCGCTCGGTGCCGTCCTTGATCCCGTCGGAGATGCCGCCGCCGAGGTCCTGGCCGCCCTTGACGAACCTGCCCCGGGCGTCCCTCAGCCGCCCGTCTGCGCCCTCAACGATCCCGTCGCCCAGAGCGCGGCCTGCGTCCTGCCCGGCCTTGCCGAGTGTCGCCTTGGTGTCGGCGGCGAAGGCGCGCTGCTTGGTGCGGGCGGCGGCGAAGGCCGGCCCGGACTTGTCCTTGGCCGTGATGACAATTTCGACGTCATTCGCCAAGCCAGCTCACCTCCTCCCTGGGCTCCGGTCCAGCCATTTCCTCCAGCCGCAGGAGCTTGAGTAGTCCTGCGTCTTCCTGCATCAAGGCGCCGGGCAGGCAGCCGAAGCGTTCGCACTGCCGCAGCACCCACCTCGCGTGCGTTAGCTCGCGAGGCTCGGCGACAACGCATCCATCGGCAGTGACGCCTCCGGGAACGGCTCGCCACTGGCCGATTTGCTGTCCAAAGGGGCGGCGACTCCGGCGATGGCGTCGGCCCACTGGTCGAGCACCTCGCGCACGAAGCGGGGGTCCTGGTTGAGGAACTCCTGAGGCGTGCACGGGATGGGTGTGCGGGTGCCGTGCTCGTTTTCGTCTTCGAGGTTCCAGCTCACGAGGTATTCGCCGAACTCGAGGAACAGGTCGAGGAACTCTTTGCGTCCGTCCGGGGTGGAGACGTCGATGCCGCCGTCGAGGATGGGCGCGAACTGGAAGTAGGTTTCCAGGCTGGACCGTCGGGCGCGGATCTCCAGCCCGGCGAACTCGCCGTCGGCCCACGTCAGCTTGAGCGTGCGCGGGCGTACGAACCCGGTCACGCGCTGGTCCAGGTGGGGATGGCTCCGTTGGCGAGTACCAGCGGCACCTGGCCGACTAGGGACCCGTCAGCCGCCCGAGTGAGCGCGTAGTCGGTCGGGAGCAGGGTGCACAGCGGCGTGGTGCCGAGGGTCTGGCCGGACACGGTGAGTGTGAACTCTCGGGCCACGTTGGTGCTGGGCGCGGTCTTGAACACGTCGTGCGACATGTTGGCGGCGTCGTTGAACACGAGGTTCAAGGTCATGCTCATGTCGGCGAGCAGGAGCTGCCGCTCCATCGCGCTCTTGTCCACGCCCGTGATGTCTTGGACCGCCCTGGGGGTGGCGAACTCGAAGTTGGTGATGTCGTTGCGGATGTCGCGCAGGGTGCCGCTGCTGTCGTCGATCGACAGCGCGGACCAGGCGAGGCCTGATTCCTTGGCCACGGCTACTGCCCTCCCTCTTCAGCTTTCTTGATCTCGACCTGGACGCCGCCGAGCGCGGTCACGACCGACAGCAGGT
The DNA here is from genome assembly GCF_001083785.1 of Nonomuraea sp. SBT364. GTDB lineage: Bacteria > Actinomycetota > Actinomycetes > Streptosporangiales > Streptosporangiaceae > Nonomuraea. The sequence continues at coordinate 43,366 of NZ_LAVL01000023.1, read as the reverse complement.
CACGTTTCGGATCGGCGAACTTCTCGGTGTAGATCACCGGGACGTGGCCTGCCTGGACGTCGATGACCACGCGCTTCGTGTCGTCGTCGCACAGCCCTGCCTCCCGCAGCGCGGTGAGCAGGTCGCCGCCTATCAGGTACGCCACGTCGGTCACCCTTTCCTCTGATGGTCGGCGAGCCGGTCCTGGTGGAGGCTGAAGTCCTCAACCCAGTCCTGGCCGCGTTGATGCTGGCGGAGCGTGCCGAAGTCCTGCCGCCAGTCGCCGCCGCGCACGCTGTAGAACTCGGGCCGGGTGCGGTGCTCGGCGAAGCACCGCTGCCGCGGCTCGAACCGGAACACGGTCAGCCCCTCCGCCGTCCGCAACTCCCGGAACGTCCGCCCGGAGTCCGCCCGGATGTAGAGCGCCTGCGCACTGCCGAGGTCGGTGCGCTCGTCCACCCGCGTCTCCCAGCCGTGCAGCCAGGCGAGACAGCCCACCTCCTCGCACGCGCTGCGCACAGCCCGGTCGGGTGGCGAGATGATCCGGTACGTCTGGAACGCGCCCGCCGGCGCGGACGGGGTGATCCTCGTCAGTGGTCTCACGGCTGCCTCCCTCTCGGCGGATCCGGTCGCGGCCCACGCGGATCGGTCGGGTCGCGCGGGCCCGGACGTCTCCCCGGCGGCGGGCCAACCCGCACCGGCTCCCGCACAGGCCGGCCCGGGGCGGGGAGCGGCTGCGACGCCTGCTCCAGTCGCAGGAAGCCGGGCCGCGTGTCGGCCTGGATAAGGCCCTTGATCCCGGCGATGTGGGCGACGCCCTGCTCGTCCCACGCCTCGACCGGGACGGCGAGCAGCGTCTCGTCGTCGACCGTGTAGAGGGCGACCGTCCCGCTGGTGCACGGCGTGAAGGCCATCAGAACACCACCGAGACCGGGTTGACGCTGACGACCACGACGAAGGACAGCGACGTGAAACCGCCTGTCGTGCTCGTGACCACGCGCAGGTACTGCTCGACCGCCTGATCCCGCGCGGTCTGAATCCGCTCCGATGTCGGCCCGGCGGTGACCTCGGTGAACGCGCCGCCCGTCACCGCCGCGAACGCATCCGCCGCAGCGTCGTCCGAGGACTGCTCCAACGCGATCGTCACGTCTGTCCCGGTGAACTCGGTGACGTGCAGCCACGCCTGCAGCCCGAACGATCCGGCCGCACCGAAGTCGACGGAGTCGCCGTCGGTGGCCTCCGTGTCGGTGCGCGCCCCGGCGGTGAGCTGCCGTCCCCACTCCAGCCCGTAGCCGTTGGCGAGGGCCTGCACCGAGATGGTGAGGCTGCCGTCAGCGGCCCTGCTCGGGTCGTAGTTGATCTGTTTGCCGACCATGCAGGCGGCGGGGGAGCCGAGCGCGGTGCCGCGCCCGTACGTGCAGATCCGGTCCGTGGTCGGCAGGGTGGACAGCACCTCGTGCGCCGCGGCGGTGGCCGGGTTGAAGAACGACGTCCACTCCAGCGCCCCGTCGCGGACGAGGCCGATGCGTTCCATGCCGCTCTTGTTGATGCCGGTCACGTCCTGGGTTCCGGCGAGGCCGCCGCCGATCCGGCCCAGCGAGCCGACGTCGCCGGACAGGTCGTAGCCGCCGAGCCAGAAGGCGTCGCCGAGGCCGCTCTGTTTCGCCATCAGGGCACCTGCTCCCACACGTCGTTGATCAGCACAGGGACCGTCAGCGTCATGACCCGGTACAGGGTGCGGCCCTGCTCCAGATAGCCCGCCTGCGCCGACAACGGAGTCCCCGCCATCCCCAGCACGTCGACGTTGCGGACGTTGCCGCCGAGCTCGAAGTCGCCGCTGTAGGCGGTCATCAGCACATCCACAGCGGTCATCACCGCCGGGTCGATCGCGTCGCGCGGATCGGAGTCGGCGTTGGTGTAGATGCGCAGGTTGAACGCCACCCGCGCCGACGTCACCCGCAAACCGGACCCGGCCGGGAGTGGAGCTATGGAGTCCGCCCAGATTGCCGCTGTCAATCCGTTGCCGGGCGGGTTCGCCGGCTCGTGCGCGTTCACCCGCTCGAACAGGCCGGAGGCGAGGGCGTGGGACTGGAGAGCGTCCAGGATCGCGGCAGCATGCAGCGCCAACGCAGCCTCCAAGCTCGGTGCGGGCGTGTCGTCGAAGGTGGAGGTGGAGTTGCCTGGCGTGCCGTCCCAGGAGGAGTCGGGGGAGTCGCCGTCGAAGTAGTCGCCCAGCGTCGCAGTCTGCTCGATGAGGACCTGCGTGAAGTCGCCCGCCCCGGTCGCGAAGTTGTAGTTGTCCGTGATGATCTGGCCAAACGCGGCGTTGGCCGGGGCGGTGGCGGTGATCGACACGCGGGAGACGGTGCCGCCGGGCACGCTGTATGGGCCGTCCGAGTAGGACAGCACGTTGGCGGCGGCGTCCCGCCACTCGACGTAGATCGTGCCGGAGATGGCGGCGGCCACGTTGTCGATGTAGACGTACTCGCTGAACGTGTAGGTCTCGCCCGGGGTGACGGCGCCGCGCGCGCTGCTGGTGAACGTGCCCGAGCTGTACCGGGCCGCCCACTGCCGGTCGAAGCCCTGCCCGGTCACGTCCGTCCTGGTGGGTGTGGAGCCGCCACCCCACCCGTCCGCGTCGTTGGCCAGGGCGGGGTTAACGCACAGGTTGCGGCGGATCGTCATTGCAACCTGCCGATGTAGCGGCGCAACGTCTGCTGCGCGATCTGCGGGGCCTTCTTCTTCAGGTGCTGGGCGACCCGCCGGAACGTGAAATACCCCTCAAACCGCGTGACGGGGCTGTTGCGGGAGCCGACGCCTTCCAGCCACCACCCGTAGATCACCCGGTCGTCGTACAGCACGCGGGTGAGCGGGCCGATCGGCCTGTTACGGATCCGGGACTGGTAGTGGCCGGTCGGATGCTTGAGCACGCGGACGAGCGTGAACCCGATGTCGCGGAAGCCCTGCTCGGCCACCTCGTCGACCGCCGCCTGCGCGAAATCGTCGAGCACGCGGGGCGCGCGGCCGTCGTAGACGGGGCCCTTCATGTGGATCGTCGCGTGGATCTCAAGCACGGGTCTCACCCCTCGCCCTGCGCATGTGCGGCCCCGCCAGCGCCGCCACCTCGCCCCGTCCGCCTCGGACGACCGTGCCGCACGAGCACCTGAAGACGACCACGCCTGTCGCCGCGGCCCGCCGCCACCCATCAACCGGGGGCAACTCGCGCGCCTCTGCGCGGGCCGTGAACGCGGTGCAAGAGCCCATGTCAGACCGCCCTCGTGCGGGCCTTGCGGCCGTACGCGTCGAAGGCCATGGCCAGCACGTCGCCCGCGCCGCCGCCCACCTGCCGGGACTGCGGACGCGACCCGGCCACCGACCCCGACGCCGCCGACCGGGCGCCCGCCGCCGTGTAGCCGCCCTGCTCGCCCAGCAGTTGCGCCAACGCCAACGCCACGACAGCGTCACGCACCAGGCCGGGCACCAGATGCCGGACCACCGCGGCAGCCGTGTCGTGCGCGGCCGCTGTCGTGCCGAGCGCCCCCCGCGTCACGGTCAGCGTGCGCGGCGCATACACGTCCGCCCCCGCGGTGTGCGCGGCCAGCACGCTGCCGTCCCACGCCCTGCGCACGGTGAGGTCGTTGCCCGCGACGTCCACCACGAGCATCCGCTCCGACCCGACCAGCAGCACCTCATCCACCGCGTAGGCGGTGCCGTCCGTCACAGTCACGGTGACGGACGCGTTCGACGCCGTCAGGTCGGCGGCGATGTTCTGCCCGGTGTCGAGCATCGCCCGACCGGTGACGATCATCCGCTCCGTACCGACGCGCAGAATGTCGCCCACCCCGACCGCCGCGGCGTCCGTGACGTCCACGCTCGTCTCGGAGGCGTCGAGCGCCTCAGCGAGGGCGCCGGCCGGGGCCTCGTCGAGCGGGCAGCCCGCGTACACGCCGGCGATGGAGATGGCCTGCTGGTGGGTGTCCCCGCTGGCGAACGCGGCGGAGGAGTCGAGGTCGATCTCTAGCCTGTTGTACGGCGGGCCGCCCGTCGGATACAGCAGGAAGTCGCTGGAGGCGACCGTCACCCCGCCCGCCATAAGGGTGGTCACCGAGGCGAGCTCGTGCTGGTCCAGCCACAGCCGCCACGGGCGGGCCCGCTGCGCGTTCGGCCAGTCGAAGGTGCGGGTGGCGGTCTCCGGGTAGAAGCGGCGATGCAACCTGCCCTCGACGGTGCGCGAGGCGGAGTCGATGGCGCGGTCGACCTGCGCGTTGCTGCGCGCGGTCTCCTTGACGTCCAACGCCCGCTTCACGTCCTCGCGAGTGCAGTACCACGGTGCCGCCATGTCCGTCCCCTCCTCCCTGCGCTGATCGGCTCTCCACGGCCGTTTGTGGCCCCCGGGCGCCCCTTAGCCGTGGACGGGCGCCCGGGGAGTCTCAAGAGGCGTCAGCCTCGCCAGATCCATCCGTCGAACCGGCAGTGGAGCTCGCCCCGCGGGCCCGCTTGGAGCGGCTCCCCGTCTTGGGGGCAGGCTTCGGGCGGTCGGTCCCGCTCGTCTCGGGCGAGCTTGGCGGCCTCTCGGAGGATGTCTCGGAGCTGCTCCCAACTGATGGCTGCTCACCCTCTCCGATCTCGGACGACGGCCGGGCGGCATCCTCCGCAGACCCGGCCGCCGCGTTCGACGCCCCACCATGGCGAGTGATCTTCGGCATGTTCTCCTCCAACCCAGGCGCCGGCCAGCCGCCGACGGGCTGCATCACCAGGCCGCACGGCACACAGGCATACGCCGTCTGCTCCACCACCCCAGGCACGATCATCGGCTTGTGGATGCGGCGGACCACGCCCTCAGCGCGGCACCCGGCAGTCGAACAGGCGACGTCAACGAAGGGCAGCCGCGACCCACGCACGGCCCGTCCCTCCTCGACGCGCTCCCTGCACCCGCAGTTCGGGCACGCCTCCAACCCCACCGCGTACGAGGTGGAGCAGTCAGCGCACCCGTGCAGGCTCATCAGCCGGCCACCAGCGTGGCGCCGTCGGTCAGCGGCACCCAGGTGCAATACCAGGTGACCGCACCATCCGGGGTGGTGCCGGTGGTGACCTGCTCGATGTTGCCCGTCGACACGACGACGCCGGACAAAGCCTTGCCACCCTTGTTCAGGTCGGGCGGCGTGTCGGTCTGGTCGAGCACGCCGAGCACTGTCCCCACCGTCGAGTCGGTGGTGCCGATGTCCGTGGCCGTGACGAGGTCAGCGGTGTCGCCGGCGGTCGGGTTGGTCTGCAGCTTGACCGTGTTGGCGACGGTGATGCTGGTGGTGACGACACCCCACAGCGCGGTGATCATCACCTCGCCGCCCGCCACCGTGAAGATCGTGCGGGTGTCCGCCGCGAACGCGCCCGAAGGGGACGCGACCGGGCCGCTGCCCAGCAGCAGAGTCCGCACCTGCGAGCCCTGGATCATCGTGGTCATCCCGGCCCCCTACGCGTCCACGTTCGTGGCGAGGTTCGCCGGATCCCGCTGGACCATCAGGTCGTGCAGGATCGCGACACAGATACCGCCGTCCACGGTCGCCTCGACGCAGTTGAACCCGTCGGACAGCTGGGCGGCCCGCACCGTGACCACGGTCGCGTCGTTCGTGGTGTCGTCGCCCAGGTCGTACGTTGCCGCAGCCGCCTGCTCGACCAGCGTCCACGTGCCGCCCACACCGGGCGCCTTGTGGAAGCGGGTCATGACGGCGAGGTTCTGCTCGCTGGCGCCGTCGATCGACTCCTTCAACGTCAGAATCGTGCTGCCGTCGTCCTCGAAGGTGACGAACGAGATGGCGGCGGCGTCCTTCATCGGGATGTGCACCCCGGACGCGGCCGGGACCACGTTGAAGACCCTGCCGAGCCCTTCCATTCCAGACATGTGCCTACTCCTCTCAGCGCGCCGCGATCTCGACGAACGGGGACAGCGACGGGCCGCCGTTGTTCGGCGTGATCGCGCTCTTGATCCAGGGCTTGCCGTCGACGCGCTGGATGATCCGGTACGTGGTCTGGTCCGACCCGAACTTGTAGTCGGTGGAGGAGTCGGCGGACATGGTCTGCCGGTCTCCGACCAGGTAGTACGACAGGTCGACGAACGCCAGGTCGGAGCGGTCGCCGAGCCGGCCAGCCTTCTCGCTGACCACCAGGGGCCGACCGAAGATGGTCATCGGGGCCGGGCCTGCGACGTTGGTCAGCATGACCGGGCCGCCGCCCGTACCGACGGACAGAGCCATCGTGAACAGTTCGGGGATCGCCTCGGGGGAGCAGATCCAGATGCCGCGCGACAGCGACGCGGGCAGCATGCGGGAGTACATCTTGATGACGTTCTCCAGCACGATCGTGTCCGCGGGCTGGCCGGCCTCCGCGGCGACTGCGACGCCTGCGCTGTTGCCCGCGCCGAGGAAGCCGAGCGGCTCGCCGACGCCGCTGCCGGACATGAAGGCGACGTCCTCGAAGAAGGCGAGCGCCTGCGGCCACAGCGTCTCGATCAGCGCCGCGAACGAGATGAGGGAGTCGGACAGCAGTTCGTTGGGGACGACGGCCAAGCCGGTGAGCTTCTGCGCGTCGAGGACGATCTTGCCGAACTTGGGGTTCGACTCTTCGAGCATGGCGGCCTCGTCGGTCCAGTAGCCGACCATGCCGCCGAAAACGCTGGACGCGTTCGATGTGGAGTCGATCATCGGGAACGGGACGCGGGCCGACTCCATCGGAACCACCGTCGCCCTTGGCCGGACCACGGCCATCTCCAGCGCCACCTGGAGAAGCTGCGAGCGCAGCGTCTCCGGGACGAGGAAGCCGCCCTCGCTGGGCACCACCGTGCTGTAGGCGTTCCGGATCCGCTGCATCTTCGCCCGCGCGTCCGCGTTCGGGTTCAGATGCCACGCGTTGTGGAAGTACTCCGCCGCGCTCGCGAACTCGTTGTCGAGCACCGCGCCCGGAGCCTTCGGGTTGTACGCCGCCGCCTGCCGGTGCCCGGTCAGCATGTTCGCCGGGCGGGTCTGCGGGTCCAGGTTCAGCCGCTGGATGCCGTCCCCGCTGGCCGCGTTGTCCTTCAGGAACGCGGCCATGCCGCGCTGCACCTCGGCCTCGATCTGCCGGTGCAGGTCGGTGCCCGGCGCCTGCTGAGCTTCGGCGTACGCCTTGATGAACTCCTGTAGCGCCTTCGTGTCGGCGAGTACCGGCGCGAGGCGGCCCGGGTCGCCCATCATCTCCGCCAGCTCGTCGCTGTTCTTCGGGATGGGGATGTCCTTCGGCAGGACAGGTGTCGTCACAGCACAGCCCTCCTCAGGCTCGCCAGCACGCCCTCCGGCGTGGGGGTGTTCAGCATGTGAGCGACAGACGCCGCCCACGGATCAGGGTCCGGCTCGACGGCCGGCTCAGGCCCGGCGTCAGCGGGGGGCGCCTCCGCGTCCAGCGGGGCGGTTGGTGCAGGCGCCGGCGGCGGGGTGGGAACCACCGCGGGGGACGGCGCAGCAGCCGCAACGGGGGCCTCAGGCTGCTCGCGCACCGCCGGCGCCTGGCTCTGGTCCCCCAGGGCGGGGGTGTGGGCGGCGGCCCGCCAGCGGGCGGCGTCGCCGTACGGGAACAGCGCGGCCACCGCCACCCGGCCCGCGGCCTCCTGCCCGCCTGGCTCGTCCTCGTCGCTGTCGGCTGTCGCGGCGAGCTCGTCGGCGAGACCGGCCTCGACCGCCTGCTCGGCGGTGTACCAGGTGCCGAACCCGCCATCCACGAGCATCCGCTCGCGCCACTCCTCGACCGTGCCGCCCGCCCGGCCGGCGTAGATGCCGGCGATGGTGGAGGAGATCTGGTCGAGCAGCCCGGCCATCGCCCGCATGTCGGCGGCGTTGCCGCGGCAACCGCCGGAAGCGTCGTGGATCATCATCTGTGAGGCGCGGTTCATGCGGATGGTGTCGCCCGCCATCGCGATGAAGCTGGCTGCGCTGGCGGCGAGGCTGTCGACGGTGACGGTCACATGGCCGGGGTAGTCGGCCAGCATGTTGTAGATCGCGATCCCGTCGAACACGTCCCCGCCAGGGCTGTTGACGCGCACGTGCAGCGGCCCCGACACCGTCGACAAGGCGGCGGCCACGTCGACCGCCCAGATGCCCCAGAACCCGATCTCGTCGTACAACAGCAGCTCGGCGGGCTGGCCTTCCGTCTGCGCGGTCACCTTCAGCTCCGGCCGGACGTGCCCGCCCGGGAGCGGCTGCGCGTTCCGGTCAGCCAGCAGCGCCTGCACCCGCGCCGCCAGCGCAGCATCGATCCTCGGCTTGCTCATGAGTCACCCCAGTGAGGTTCCACGGTGCCACGGCACCGGATCGTTCCGAGGCACGCGAAGAAGCCGCCATGCGGATACGACTCGCGCACGTCGCGCAGCGTGTCGAACCGTTCGCCGTCGATATCGCGGCATTGGAAACATGTGTTCGAGTCTCTGATCTCGCTGGCCTCGTACCAGGTGGCGCCCCGCCCATCCGCGATCGCGAGCTCGAGGGTGGCGAACCGGCCCAGGTTCTCCGCCGCCCAGATCGCGCCGCCCAGCTCCGCGCGCAGCCCGGCATCCGTCAGGCTCTCCAGCCACGCCCCGACCCGGCCGGCCACCTGCTCGCCCGTCATGCCGGGCGCCCACACGCGGAGCGCCGCCCTGCCCGCAGCCACCGCCAGGCTCGACGCGAGCAGAGCGGCCGTCACCGCAGCGCCGGCCGCCAGCGCCGCCGCCAGCGCGCCGGAGACGGGGGCGGGCTCGATGGCGACACCCTGCGCGGCCGCCACCTCCACCATCCGCCCGGCCGCCGCCTCCGCCTGCAACACCATGACCGCCTCCAGCAGCGCCGCAGCCACACCACTGGAGACGGCCAGGCCAACCAGACCCTGCGCAGCACCCTCGCCGGCGCCCTCATCGACGACGCGCCGGATCTGGTCGAGCAGCTCCCGCCGCTGGTCTTCGCTGATCTGCTCCCATTCGGCGAGCAGATCTTCGAGCCGGTCCTCCCAGTCCTCCCGCCCGGTCACCGGGTCGGCAGCGGCGCGCACCTGGAGGCGGCGCAGCAGCGCGTCAGGGGACGGCCCCGGCGGCGGCGGAGCGGCAGGGGCAGGGGAGGGCTGTGGGGCGGGTTCCTTCCAGACGAGCGTGTCCGGCAGATCCAGCGCCTCCACCACAGACTCGCCGGTGAAGCCCGCGTCCACGTACAGCTTCGCCGCCGTCGCCTTGCTCGTACGCTCACGATCCCGAGACTCGGCGTCAGGCGGCACCGGGTCCTCGTAATCGAACTCCAGGTCGCGGGCGGTGTCGCCGAACAGCGGCAGGAAATCATGGTTGAGCGCCGCCTTGATCCGCTCCAGACGGGGGACGGTCAGGTACTCGGCGAACCACGCCGCCGACGCCTCACCCACCGCCCGGTTTACGTCGTCAACGTCGCCGAGCGCGAACTTCGGCATCCCGAACGCCTCACGGATCACATCCCGAGACACCTGCCGCAGCTCGACGAACTGCATGTCCCGCTGCGTGAACTTGCGGTCCACCCACTTCAAGCCGCCCTCAAGGATGGCCACCCGGTGCGCGGCCGCGACACCGCGGTGCTGCTCCTCCCACCGGTCGCGAAGCTGGTTGAACTCCTCGTCGCCTAGGTTCTGCGGCGCCTCGATGATCCCGGACGGCAGCGCCGAGTTGACGAAGAAGTTGCGGTTCCACTCCGCGCTGTACCTGGTCGCGTCCAGCTCGGCCAGGATCGACTGCACCGGGCCCATACCCCGGTACGGGTCCATCGGGTTCGGCATCCGCAACTGGATGACCTCATCCAGCCGCAGCGGCACCTGCTCGCCGTCAGGACTGACGTAGATGTAGCCGGCCAGGAAATCCTGCGGGTGCGGGACCGGGATCATCCGGTCCGGCCGGACAGGCCACAACTCCAGCGGGATGGAGCGCATCCGCGGGTTGCGGGCCACCACCCACCAGCCCTCGCCCGTCAGATCCACGTGCTGCTGTGTGGACTCGACGAACTCCTGCCGCGGCATGAACGGATTCGGCTTCCGCCAGATGTCGAGCGCGAGGTGCGAGGTCTGCTCGACCCGGTCCTCGTCCTTGCCCGAGGCAGCGCGGCGCCACAGCTTCCAATCCACCTGCGAGGCCGCGTTCGACGTACGGTGCACGATCGAGAACAGGGTGCCGACGGTACCCATCGCCTGCATCTGCGAGACGGCGTCGTTCCGGCCGGAGAACGGCAACGCGAACCGGGCACCGCGCGAGGTGTACGGGACGGGCGCCTTGTTCGTGACGGCGCGGGCCAGCATCCCGAGCGGCGACCTCAACGCCGGTCACCACCCGACAAGGCTTCCAGGACCAGCAGGGAGACGCCGCCGACGGCGAGGCCAGCGGCGACATGCAACGTCCAGGCGGCGGCGGTCAGCATCCCGAAGCCGGCCACACTGAGCAGCAGGGTTCGGATGGCGGGCCAGGCCGGGAGACGGCGGGCGAGCCAGCGGGCCGCGCGCACGGCCAGAGGGGTGCGCGGCGGACGCGGAGTGGCGGCGGCGCGCTCGGTGCGGAACGCCTGCCGGAAGCCGACTCGGGGGGCCGTCGCGGGGGTGGCCATGACCCGGATGGTACAGACGAGACAGGAGAATCTACGGTTTCAGGTGCACGAAGGCGAAAAATTTCCTGTGCCGCTAACGGCGGGGTTGACGCGGACGCCTCGCCGCCCGCAGCCGAGCCACCTCGGCCCAGGTCACGGACGCCCGCTCCCAGCTCTCAGCCGACCGAGTCCACGCCGCTTCCGCGCGACCCCACGCCTCGGCAGCCTCCCGCCACGCCCGATCGACCCGACGGCACTCACGCGCCACCAGCCACACCACCACGATGGCGCCGACAGCCAGTACACCCAAGGCCATCACAGCCACGTCGCCTCCTCCAGCGCCTCGACCGACACCCCGCCGACCCGGGCCGCCAGGCGCAGCCGCACCGGCCGCACCGCCGCAGCGATCCGCCACCGGGCCCGCTGCCGCCACGACGGCGGCGGCAGAGGCGGGCGGGTGTCCGGGATCAGCCCGAACTCCATCGCCTCCTCATCCGAGATGCGCTGGTAGGTCACGTACTTGCGGACCTGGAACCGCTGCTCATCCACGTCGAACCCTTCCGTCATCGTCCCAGTGTGCGGATACGCGGACGCGTCCCGCTGTAGAAGGCCAGCAGCAGCGCGTCAGCGTTGTCCGGCGACCGCCCCAAGCGCTTGATGATCTCCTCCTTCTTCTCCACCCGGATCCTGCCTTGCGGGTCGACGTCCCACTGTGGTTCGACGAGTTGCGCCACGGTGGTGTCCGCGTTGGCCATGCCCGACAGGTCCCAGCCGCGCCGCTCCGACATGCCGCGCCCGACCTCCCACCACAACTCCGCCCGCAGGTTGACGTACTTGTCCGGCCTCGACGCCTTCTCCGCCACGTTCACCGCCACGATCTGCACGCCGCGCAACCCCCGATTCCGGAGTTCGCCGATCACGCCGAACCCGACACCGATCGAGTCGACTTTTACCGAGGTGGCGCCCGACTCGCGGATCGCGTTGAGCACGAGCGGCGCGATCTTCTCCGGCCGGTCCGTGTGCGCCCGCCACTCCCGCCCGGCCACCCGGCCGCGCCGCTCCCGGATCACCGTCTCATCGCCGCCGCCCCCCACGTCCACCCCCAGCTCGACCGGCAGCAGATCGGCCGGCGCGGGCTTGTTCTCCGGGTCGATCCGGCACGCCGCCAAGTCGCTCGTACGGACGACCTGCCATTCGCTGTCCTCGCTGAACTCGCCGAGCACCTTCGACTTGTAGAGCGGATTCTCGACACCCCACTCGCGCGCCTTCTCCTCCACCCACTCCCTCGACACGAGCGCCTGAGCCACCGCAGACGGCACCTGCTCGCCGGTCAGATTCGGCGAGTCGAACGCGCTGATCCCGATCACGTTCCAGCTACTGCCCGGCTGACACACCCGGCGGAACTCCGACGCAGGGTTGTCCGGGTTCCCGATCGCCAGGATTCGGCAGTCGGTGTTCGTGGTGAGCGCGTCGGCCGCCACCCAGAGTTGCCCCGGAATCCCGCACGCCTCATCCAGGATGACGAGCACGTAGCGGGCGTGGATACCCTGGAACGCCGACTCGTCGTGGTCGGCCGGCTTGCGGCCAAAGGCGACCAGCTCGCCGCCGAGATGCCACTCGGTCTGATTTACCCGGCCAGGCAGTTTGCCTGCCGCGTGCATGCGGCGGATGTACCGCCACAGGATCGCCCTCACCTGGGCGTAGGTGGGCGCTGACGTGACCACGAACGCGGTGCCGGGCTCGTGCGTGTCGAGCCACCATGACGCCACCCCCGACGCCACGTGGCTCTTCCCAACGCCGTGCCCGCTCCTGACGGCGGTACGGCGGTGATCCCGCACCGACTCCATGATCTCCCGCTGCTTCGACCACACCACCTGCCGAAGACGGCCCTCCACCCAGCCGGCCGGATCCCCCACAAATGGGCGCGGACGGAGAGCCGCCGCCGCCACCGACCAGACACTCACGCCGCCAACCTCTCCAACTCGACCGCCACCAGCTCGCGCACCTGCCCCGCCCGCTCCCCGAGGTCGAGCCGATCCAGCACCGCGACGATGACCGCCGCCAACGCCTGCCCCTGCTGCTCCGTGATCGCAGTCAACCGCTCATCGATCTTCAACCGGGCGATATCCGCCAGCACCCGCGCCGACCGGTCCAACGCCCGCTCATACATGGCCAGCTCCGCGCGCAACTGCTCGCCACCCTTCGCGTCCTGATACCGCCACGCCTCCTCCTGAAGGCGGGACACCCGCTCCCGGAACACGTCCTTCGCCGCCAGAATCTCGCCGGCCAGCGATGCGAGCGCCGACAGCGGATTGTCGACCGGGGTGACGCCCCGCCTGGCCAGCTCGCCGAGCGCCTCGTGCGCGGCCAGCCGCTCGGCCGCCTTCCGGCGCACCTGCGGGGCTGCGCCGCCGTGGGCCACACACACGGCGGCGCCCTTCACCGGCCACGCCTTGCACGGGCCGCGCTTGGTCTTCCTGCCGCATCGACCCGATAGCGATGGGTCTTGGCCTGTCTGGGAGGGTGATGGGTCGCTCATCGGACTCAGGCTCCTTCGCCCCTGCATCCGGGGAACATCTGGCGTAGGAGTTCCGCCAGTTCTTGCTGCTCCTCTGGAGTTTCTGCCTCGTATTCGATCTCGAATTCGTCGGTCTCCGGGTCGAATCGGATGGTCTCTTTCACTGCTCTGCCCTCCTGGAGGCTTCGGGGGGACGCTGGGGTGCGCGCACCTGTGGGTAGGTGCGCGTAGGTGCGATGCTGGTTGTGGCGTGCGCGGGGCTGTGCGGGCCGTGGAGCGGTTCATGGGTGGTGTCGGGTGTCCTGGGTAGAGTGCGGGCGCGTTCGCGGCTCTCCGTGGATCTGAGGGCCTCGAATTTCGGGGGAGAGGCGGGCGAGGGCAAATTCGGCTGCGCGCCGGACCCGGTCCTCCATGTCGGCCACCTCGCGGCGGCGGCGCTGGAGCGCCACGTGGTCCCGGGTGAACTCGGCGACCGCCGCCACGAACTCGTCCACGCCGATACGGTCGCCTCTCCTCACCGGCCACTCTGTGAGCCGGACACCTAACGCAGCCTCCAGCTTGTCCAGCAGTTCGAGCCGCTCCTGAGTGTCGAAGTCGAGCCGGGTGGCACCGGCTTCAGCTCGGATCTTCTCAGCCTGCTGGTAGAGCTCGTTGCGGTGCTCCTGCTTGAGGTTCCATATCTCGCGGGCCCGGATGTTGTCGGCCCGACCCACAAGGTCGGCCAGCAGCGCGATGGTGAGCTTCGGCTGCCGCTCGGCTGGCTTCACCACGATGCGGAAGCGGCGCCGGTTGGCTCGGTCGGGTGGCTCCATGAGCCCCCACCCGGTCGGTATCTCCTCAGGTCGGATCATCCGGGCGGAGGCGACGACCCAAAAGCGCGAACTGTACGGCCACCAGGCTTCGGCCTTGGCCGGCTCGTCGAGTTCGCGCAGCCAGTCGGAGCGGGAGGTCTTGAGCTCGTGCACGTCGATGCCGTGGCCGCGCGAGGCCCACACTCCGATGCGCAGCAGGTCGCAGCGCCGGTTGCTGCCGGGGGCGGCGACTTCGGGGAGGAGGATCTCGCCGTCCTGCTCGGTGCCGGGCTTGCGGTAGTGGCTGATGAGCGCGTCCATGAGCTGACTGGTGACGGTCACGGGGTGCTCCGTTCGGGGACGTGGACGATGTACGGCTTGCGGCCGGCCCGGCACCGGCTGATCCGGTAGTGGCGGCCCGGCTTCGGGTCGTGGGCGTGGAGACGTTCGCAGTACGGGCAGGTGACGGCGGCGACGGTGCGCCCGGTCTCGGGCAGCGTCATCAGGACGGCCGGGACGTGGAGGGTGATGAGGCACACGTCGGCGCGGTAGGCGTCGCTGGTGTGTTCGCAGAGGGTGGCGTGGCGGCTGCCGGTCACCGTGCACAGCGGCCAGGCGGGGGCGTCGGGGCCGGGTTCGGGGCGGTGGCAGGCGAGGCAGGTGGGCGCGCACGGGGTGGCCTCGTTCCACGCCTTGTCGCGGCGGGGCGCTCTCGGGTGGCCGGTCGTGCGCGCCGGCTTGGCGGCCGGCGCGGTGGCGGTTTCAGGGATAGCTGGAGCGGGTGGTGCGGGGGTGTCGCCGAAGAGCGCGTCTTGGAGGTCGAGGACGGGGGCGGGTCGGCGGCTCATCGGGGGCTCCCTTCGGGGCGGTTGTTGTGACGGTGTGTAGTCATCGGGGATATCCGGGATATCCGGGATGCTGGGCGTCTGAGAATCTGGGGTTGGTGGCTCTCCGTGTAGCAAAAACCATAGGGATATATACAGAGAGTAATAATAGTTAAAAAATAGTTTCTTATATATAGGGGCCCGGATATCCCCTCTACCGCCCCCTGACCTGAGACATCCGGGATGTCGGGGACCACATCCGGGATGTCGGGGACCACATCCGGGACATCACACAGAGTGACATCGCCCCCTCCCCCTCCGGCCCTTCGCGCCTTGAGTCTTCGCGCCGAGAGTCTTCACGCCCCGAGTGTTCCCGCCGCGGGGGCTTCCGCTCCGAGCCTTCCCTGGTGTGCCGTTCGTGCGCGTCCGCCGGCGGTGTGAGTGGGCCGCCGTGGTCGGAGCCCTCTCGCCGTGGGCCCTCGCCGGCGGGGGACGTGGCTCGCCGCGCAGCACCTGCTTCCTGGGACGCCGAGGGCGGCAGCCCTTTGTCCTTCGCCGGGCGGGGGTCGATCGCGGGGTCGTGGTTGAGGATGGAGCGTTCGATCCAGCGCAGCTCCTCGCTCGGTTCGAGCCCCAGCATGTCGAGCAGGAACATCCGGTAGGCCCGGAAAACCTCCAGCGCCTCGGCCTGGCGGCCCGCGCCGTAGAGGGCGAGCATGAGGTGGCCGTGGGGGCGTTCGCGGAGAGGCTGGGCCTTGGTGACGGCGCGCAGCTCCTCGATCAGCCGCAGGTGGTTGCCGAGCTCCAGCTCAAGTTCGACGCAGCGCTCGAAGGCGAGCAGGCGGCGCTCCTCCAGGCCGTGGGCGATGCTGCGCACCAGGTCGCTGTCGACGTCGGAGAGGGCGGGGGCGCGCCAGAGCTTGAGCGCCTCCCGCAGGGTGCGGGCCGCCTCCTCGCGGTGCAGGGTCTGCGCCTTGGTGACGAGGTGTTCGAACGCGGTCAGGTCCAGATCCATCGGAGCGACTCGGATGAGGTAGCCCGAGGGCCTGGTGATCACCATCTGGTAGGGCTGTGCCGTGTCGTTCAGGGTGCGGCGGAGCTGGGAGATGCGGATCTGTATCTGGTTGCGCGGGGTGCCGGGAGGGAAGTCGCCCCACAGCGCCTCCACGAGCCGGCTGACCGGCACCACCCGGTTGGCCTCCAGCAGCAGCATCGCGAGCACGACGCGCTGCCTCCCCACGCCGAGCTCAAGCTCTCCCGCTTCCCCCAGGACTTGCAGCGGTCCGAGAATCCTGAATCTCACGGGAGGATAATGCCCTGGTGATTTTGCACCATGATTGATGACTAGTTGCATTGGCGCAATTTCGTGATATTTGCGCGAATTGCGATGCCTGGCCGGGTTGGTGGTGGCAACGTTGAGCAGCCCGTCAGCGGGCACTCTCAGCACCTGGTGTTCCCGGGCGGGAGTCGCCTGTCGGTGAGATAGCGGTTGATGTGGTCGCGGGCGCAGGCGCTGGCCCCGTAGAGGGTGTGGCCGGGGCCGTCGTGGGCGATCGTGACGCTGCCCGGGACCTGGGCGAGGATGCGGGAGACGGCCTCCGATTCGCCCCAGGCCCCGGCGCCCAGCAGAGGCGGAAGGCCCTTGGGGAGCGGGGCGGGCGGGTTGCTGACCGGGGCCGGCCAGCCGATGCAGGCCAGGGAGCCGGTGGCGAGGGTGTTGGCGGCCCCCGCGGTGGGCGCGGCGCGGCGCAGGCGGGTGACGGTGTCGTCGACCTGTGCGCGGGAGGCGGGGCGGGGCCAGTCGGTGCACTCGGTCACGCCGGTGCTCTGGTCGGGATAGCGGGCGCCGCGCTCGGGGACGAAGGCGGCGGCGTCGCCGGTGTGGGCCTGGCGGATGGCCTTGGCCAGGGCGGGCCAGCCCGGCTCACCCTGCCTGGCTCTGCCGATCGCGAAGGAGCGCAGGTCACGGCCCGTGTAGGCGACGTTGGGCGCGGCGGGGACCGGGGTGCGGTCGGCGCGCTTGACGAGGGACCGGAACTTCGCGGGGACGTCGCGGCAGTCGCCGGAGGCGGCGCACCAGGTGAAGAAGCGGCGCAGGTGCTGCTCGTTGTCGTGGGCCATCGCCGCCATCTCGCCGTCCCAGTCGGCGGTGCTGTGGTTGAGGGTGCCGTCGAGGACCATCGTGCGGACCTGGCCGGGGAAGAGGCGGGCGTAGGCCTGACCGTAGAGGCCGGCGTAGGAGGCGCCGTAGTAGTTGAGCTTGGCGCCGCCCAGGGCCTTCCTGATCGCCTCCATGTCGCGGGCGTGGTCGGCGGAGCTCATATTGGCGAACAACTCGGGGTCGTTGTGGCGGCAGGTCTCGGCCGCGCCCCGGTTGGTGTCGGACAGGCGGCCGAAGTCGGCGTCGTCGCGCGGGAACCGCTGGATGGGGAGGCGGGTCCAGGTGCAGTCGAGGCCGGTGCTGAGGCCGCCGAACTGGCGGCCGTAGCCGCGGGTGTCCCAGGTGACGAGGTCCATGCGTTCGCGGAGCTTCGTCCACCAGGAGGACAAGCTCTGCGTCAGGCCGATGCCAGGGCCGCCGGGGCCGCCGTAGGAGATCAGGGCCGAGCCCTCGGACGTGCCGGTGGCCTTGAGGCGGCCCAGTTTGAGGGTGAGGCGGCGGCCGTCGGGTTTGCGCCAGTCGACGGGCACCTGCAGGTCGGCGCACTCCATGCCGATCTTGTCACCGGGGCACGGGCTCCATGCGAGGGCGGGGGACGGCTGCGCGTGGGCGCCGGTCGGCCCGATCAGGGCGAGGGCGAGGAGGAGGGGCTTGAACATGACGTTCACGATCGCCGAAAGGGCGCCCCGCCCACATCGGACCACGGTCTGGTTCTGGCAGGGGCTGAATCAGACCGTGGTTCGTCATCCCCGGGTCGTAGATGCGGGCCTTTCTACAGGCGCAGCGCCTTCTTACAGGTGCAGCGCCTTCTTGAGGAAGTCGACCTGGAGCAGCATCAGGTTCTCCGCCACGACCTCCTGCGGCGTCATGTGCGTGACACCCGACAGCGGCAGCACGCTGTGCTGGCGCCCGGCCGCGAGCAGCGCCGACGACAGGCGCAGCGTGTGCGCCGCCACCACGTTGTCGTCGGCCAGGCCGTGGATGAGCAGCAACGGCCGTTCGAGCTTCGCCGCGTCATCGAAAAGCGATGACTTGTCGTACACATCCGGCTGCTCGCCCGGATCCCCCAGATAACGCTCCGTGTAGCAGGTGTCGTACAGCCGCCAGTCGGTCACCGGCGCCCCCGCGACGGCGGCGTGGAACACGTCGGGCCTGCGCAGCACCGCCAGAGCCGCCAGGAACCCGCCGAACGACCAGCCGCGGATCGCCACCTTCGTCAGGTCGAGGTCGTCGGGATACTGCTCGGCCACGCCCTGCAGGGCGTCGATCTGGTCGTCGAGCGCGGGCGTGGCCAGGTCGTTCAGCACCGCCCGCTCGAACGCCGGACCCCGGCCCGGCGTGCCCCGCCCGTCGGCCACGACCACCGCGAACCCCTGTTCGGCGAACCACTGGCTCTCCAGGTAGCCGCCGCGCCGGTTGAGGACGCGCTGCGCGTGCGGACCCCCGTACGGATCCATGAGGACGGGCAGCGCCCGTGAGCCGGGCTCGTGCCAGGAGGGCAGCACCACGGCGGTGGACAGCTCGCGGCGGCCGGAACGGCCGAGCGAGACGCGCAGGTCGAGGCCGGGACGCTCGGCGTGGGAGGGGATCGGGATCGCCACGCCGTCGCGCCTGACGACGGTCGTGGCCACGCCCTCGGTGTCGAGGCTCTGCTCGGACAGCACGCCGACGCCGCCCGCCATCCGCCCGGAGAACACCCCGGACCGGGTGGAGACGGGCAGCAGCGAGTGCCCGTCCCAGGTCCAGAGCTGGATCTCGGCCGGGTCGCCGCTCGCGCTGAACAGCACGCTGTCGTGGTCGACGTCGAGCACGGCGCGCACCTGCAGCGTGGGCGGGGTGACGGCGCGGTCGCCGACGAACAGCCGGTGGCCGCCGTCGGCGGTCGCCACCCAGACCAGCGTGCCGTCGTCGAGGTGCCCGGGGACGCCCTGGACGATGTCGACCCAGGCCGGGTCGGTGTCCTCGCGCACCAGCGTGGACGTGCCGTCGGCCGGATCGACAGTGAACAGGCGCATGGTCTTCTGGTCACGCGACAGCGTCACGATCGACAGCGCGTGCGCGTCCCAGGAGGCGGTGGTCAGGTATTCGTGCTCGTACGGCACCGCGACCCGGGAGCCGTCGAGCCCCAGGACGAACAGCTCGGTGACGGCGTTGGGCGTGCCGGCGGCCGGGTAGCGCTGGGCGGCGGCGGGCCGGTCGGGGTTGGCCGGATCGGCGATGTACCAGGTCTGGACCGGCGCGTCGTCGGCCCGCTCGACCAGGAGCGCGTCGCTCGACGGTGACCACCAGTGGCCGCGCATGCGGTCCATCTCCTCGGCGGCGATGAACTCGGCGAGACCGTAGGTGACCGTCGGCGATTCGGGCGTCGCCAGGGCACGGTCACCGCCGGTCGTCAGGTCGTGCACGTGGAGGGCGCCGCCGGTGACGTAGGCGACATGCCGCCCGTCAGGGGAGATGCGCGGATCGATCACCAGGCCGGGCGTGTCGAGCCTGCGCGTGCGCCCGTCGGGCAGCTCGGTCACGTACAGCCCGCCGGCCAGTGCGAACGCGGCCCTGGTCACCGTGGAGTCGGTCGAGTAGGCGACCACGCCACCGGCCTGCTCACGGCTGCGCTCGCGCCGGGCGCGCTCCTCCGGTGGCAGGTCTCCCTCGCCGGCGTCGAGCGTGCGCGGATCGACCACCAGCCGCTCGACGTGCGTCTCGGTGTCGAGCTCCCACAGGCAGGTCACCGGATCGGTGCCCGACCCGGTCCGCAGGAACACGACCCTGCCGCCGTCAGGGGAGATCGTGAAGCCCCTGGGCACTCCGAGGGTGAAGCGGCGGGTCCTGGCAGACAGGCGCGGGAAGCTCTCACTCATGGGCCCAATCCTGCCAGCAACCAGGCGCCCGTTACGCTCTGGACCATGATGGACCGACGGCTGCTGCTGGTGCACGCTCACCCCGACGACGAGTCGATCGGCACCGGCGCGACCATGGCGCGATACGCGGCGGAAGGCGCTCACGTCACGCTCGTGACCTGCACGCTGGGCGAGGAGGGCGAGATCATCCCCGCGGAGCTCGCGCACCTGGCCGCCGACCGTGACGACGCGCTCGGCCCGCACCGGATCGGCGAGCTGGCGGCGGCCTGCGCGGCGCTGGGCGTCGAGGACCACCGCTTCCTCGGCGGGCCGGGCCGCTGGCGCGACTCCGGCATGATGGGCGTCGCCTCCAACGACCGCCCCGCCGCGTTCTGGCAGGCTGACCTGGACGAGGCGGCCGGCGCGCTGGTCGAGGTGATCCGCGAGGTCAGGCCGCAGGTCCTGGTCACGTACGACCCGAACGGGCATTACGGGCACCCCGACCACATCCAGGCGCACCGCGTCTCGCGCAGGGCGTACGAGCTGGCCGCCGATCCGGCGTTCGGCGAGGGTGAGCCGTGGCGGATCGCGAAGTTCTACTACACGGCCAGCGCCAGGTCCGTGATGCGCCGCACCAACGAGGCCCTGCGGGAGGCCGGCGCCGGGTTCATCGTGGAGAGCGTCGAGGAGATGCCGTTCGGCAGCCCGGACGACGTGATCACCACCGAGATCGACGCGCGGCCGTGGATCGGCCACAAGGCCGCCGCCATGCGCGCGCACGCCACGCAGATCACGGTCCGGGAGCCGTGGTACGCGCTGTCGAACGACATCGGCCAGGAGGTGCTCGGCGTGGAGCACTTCGTGCTGGCCGAGGGCGTACGGGGGCCGGCGGTGGCCGGGCCGCCGGTCGAGGCGGGTGGGCTCGGCGAGCCGCACGTCCGCGAGAACGATCTCTTCGCGGGCATCCACTAACCTCCTCGATGTGACTCTTCCGCTCCCTGAGGGGAGCGGCTTCTCGCCAAGCCGCTCCCGCGGCCCGGCGAAGGTCAAGCCCTGCCCTCAAGACCTCGATCGCCGCGTCGACGCCGGCATGCGCTTGGTGACCGCCTGCCGTACGTCGCGACCCGGCCCGGGCGGGGCGGTCGCCGCGTCGCACGACTTCCGGCGATCCTCCGGGCACTGCCCGGGCGCGTCGGCCCGCTCGCCGGTGAGGCGCAGCAGAAACTTGAACGACCTGGGCACATCCGCCTCTCACGCTCGGTAACGACACCACCTCGCCATCGACCGGCACCGACAAACCCGAAGGACAACTGTGATACGCAGACCCGGCAAGCCAGGGCACGCCAGAGCTCTGGTGACCATCCCGCTCCCGAATCCCCCGACGACGGCCGAAGCCGCCGGTCCTCTCGGGAGGATCTGATGGAGCAGCGCAGCCAGGCCGAGTCGGCGCTGGGAGGGGCCGCCTACGGCATGCTCTTCGTCCTGGGCGTCGTCATGGGCGTGGTGGGCGGGTTCACCCACGCGTTGCGCGACGACCTGCCGGAGCTCGTCACGGCGATCGCCTGGCTGGTCATCCTGTTCGGCGTCAGCCTGGGGGCGGGCAAGCTGATGGGGTCACGCCTGGGGGCCGGGGTGACCTCGGCGGGGTGGCTGCTGGTGTCGATGGCGTTCTCGTTCAAGCTGGGCGCGGGGGATCTGGTGATCTCGGGAAATCTGCCCGGGTACGTGTACCTCTACGGAGGGATCGTGGCCGTGGTCGCGGCGTTCCTGATGTCGCCCTCATCAGGGGGTTCGTGGTTGATGCATGGGCATCCGGAGAGCAGTCGGTCTTAGCGGCATAAAGTAACCTTCGTGCACCATGGGTCCATAGAGCGGCACGGAGATCGGCAAACGTACCGGAAAGTCGTCGGGCGCTTCGCCACCGGCGTGACGGTCGTCACGACCCGGGTGGCAGACGTCGACTATGCGATGACCGTCAACTCCTTCACCTCGGTGTCGCTGGAGCCGCTGCTCGTGCTCTTCTGCGCCGAGAAGGTCGCGCGGTTCCACGACGCGGTGCTGGAGGCGGGAGTGTGGGCCGTCTCGGTGCTGCCGGCCTCCCTGGAGGACGCCTCGCGGTTCTTCGCGCATCGCGGGCGGCCGTTGAACGGGCAGCTCGCACGGTGGGGGCATCACCGGGGGGAGTCGGGGGTCGCGCTGTTCGACGGGGCGCTGGCGACGGTGGAGTGCCGGACCGACGCGGTGCATCCGGGCGGCGATCATTCGATCATCGTGGGGGCGGTGACCGCGCTCGGGATGCCGGGCGAGGGGACCGCGCTGACCTACCACGAGGGACGCTACAAGGAGCTCTGATCCCGCCGGCCCGGCGCCCCTGGGGGCACCGGGCCGGTGAGCGGCCGTGTCACTGGACCGGCGGCTCGGGGACGGTCGGGGTCGAGGTGGGCGTCGTGGTCGAGGTGGGCGTCGAGGGCGGGGTGAGCGTGGGGGTCGCCGTCGGCTCGCTCGTCGGTGAGACGGTCGGCGGAGGCGGAGGCGGCGGCTGCGTGGGAGCCGGACACTCGGGGACCGGATCCGTCGGCAGATCCGTGGGATCCGTCGGCACGTCGGTCGGGTCTGTCGGCACGTCGGTGGGCTGGCCGGTCGGGTCTGTCGGCGGAGGCGTCGTCGGGTCCGTCGGCGGGGGTGTCGGGAGGTCGGTGGAGTCCGTCGGCGGCGGTGGCGTCACGTCGGTGGGAGGTGGTGCCTCCGTCGGCGTCACCGGAGGCGTGGGAGCCTCCGGAGGAGTCCCCGTGGGAGTCACTGTGGGAGTTCCCGTGGGAGGCGGCACGGGGGCCGGCTGACAGGTGACCGTCACCGTGGGGCCCGGCTCCGTGACGGTGACGGTGGGACCCGGCTCGGTGACCGTGATCGTGGGACCCGGCTCGGTGACCGTGATCGTGGGACCCGGCTCGGTGACGGTGACCGTCTCAGGCGGCGGGGCCTCGGTCACGGTGGCCGTCGCCGTGGGGGTGGCCGTGACGGTCTTGGTGGGCCACGGGAGCGGCTTGACCGTGATCTTGGGCTTGCCGCGCAGCTTGTAGGTGCCCTTGCCGAGCTTCTTCTGCGTCTTGCCCGCGCCGGTGGTCACCGGAAGCTCGGCCGTGGCGGTCTTGCAGGACTTGCCCTTGCACGTACGCTGCTTGACGCTGAACCTGGCGGCTCCGCCGTACTTGATGGAGACGTCCAGGTAGGAGACGCCCTTCTTCTTGACGATCTTTGTCTTCGCGGTGTAGCGCCCGACTGTGGGGGTGGGCGTGGGGGTGGCGGTGCTGGGGAGCAGCGCCAGCCGCGCACCGGGAGGGGGCTCGATGAGACGTAGGGGATCGGTGGTTGAGGTCTGGGTGATCGCGATTCCACCCGCACCGGCCAGTGCCGCGGTGCCCAGCAGAGCGCCCAGGATGGCTAATCTCATAATCCTGCTCTTGTGGGAGATTTCAGGACGCAGGCCATTATCCCGACCTGTCAAGATTGGTCAAGACTGAGACGCATGGACAGGCGCTATCGGTTCCGGCGCGTGGTGAACTATCTGAACCTCACCACGCCGCTCGGGCTGCTGATCTCCGTCGTGGGCGGGGCCCGCCGGCGGGCCGGGCCCGACGGGCTGGTGCTCGCCTGCGGTTACCGCTACCGCTTTCCCGTCGCGGGGGCCTTCACGGTCGGGAACGTGGTGCTGACCAGGCGCGACTCGCTGAGCGAGCGGCTCCTGCGGCACGAGGGCAGGCACGCCAGCCAGTGGGCGTGGTGCGTGGGGCTGCCCATGCTGCCGCTCTACCTGCTGGCCATGCTGGTCTCGGTGATCGTCTGCGGCGACCAGGCGTCGTACAACCCCTTCGAACGGCTGGCCGGCCTCGATGACGGCGGATACCCGCGCTCCTCCCCGCGCTGGCGCGGACGTACGGACGGTGACCCGCGCGCATAGCCGCGCCCGGAACCCGTGGGCGGTGGAGTGCCGACACGTCAGGGGGTCAGCTTGAGCGTGTGCGCCGCCGCCTTCCGCACCGAGTCCGGAGCCGAGCGCATCGGCAGCAGCTCGCCCCTGGCCCAGATCTCCGCCTGGTCCCAGTAGTTGTCGTGGAAGGCGTGCCCGGAGGCGCCCGTCAGGTTGATCCACTGCGACTTGTCCAGGTCGGACAGGTCGAGGATCATCCGCATCGACGGCACCGACGTGATCGCGTAGTCCTCCAGCACGTTCCAGCCGGTGGCGTTGACCGCGTCCTTGTTGCCCGCGACCGGCAGCGGCCCCCGGTTGAACAGGGCCTCGATCGGGCCGATCCCGGACGTGCCGAGCGTCTCGTGGGTGAGCGTGAGCCGGTGCAGGTCGCCCCAGCGCCACGCCTTGACGTCGTCGCCGAGCAGCTCGGTGAGCTCCTGGTAGGCGGAGGCGAGCGCCTGGCGCAGGATGTCGTCGCGTTCCTCGACGCGCTCCTCGGTGGTGACGTCGTCCCAGTAGCGGTCGCCGGGGGAGTTCAGCAGCAGCCCGACCACCTCGTACCAGCGGTCGCCGCCGCTCGGCCGGGCCGCCTCCGGCAGTTCGTCGTGGAAGGTCAGCCTGAGCAGGTGCCGCCACACCGCGTTGAAGTACGCCGCCGGGGCCGAGTCGAGGCCCTGGGAGCCGTCCCAGCCGTCCAGGAGCTGCCTGGCTTGGGCGCTCGGCCCTGCCAGGCTGACCCGCATCAGCGCCGGGACGAGCGTCTCGGCCAGGCCGTTGTGGTCGTCCTGCTGGACGCGCGACATGGCGGCGGCGTCCAGCTTGCCCTTGCCGATCTCCTCCTTGAGCCGGTCGAGGATGCGCTGGGAGCGGTATCCGTACGACCAGTCCTTGGTCAGCAGCGGCTCGTAGCGGGCGGGGTCGATGACGGCGTTGTTGGCGGTGACGAGGTAGCCCTCGGCGGGGTTGCGCACCGACGGGAGCTGGTCGTACGGGATCGGGGCGGTCTTCCAGTCGTACTCGCCGGTCCAGCCGGGCACGGGCACGGTGCCGTCGCCCTTCTCGCGCACGGGGATGCGGCCGGGGGCCTGGTAGCCGATGGTGCCGCTGGTGTCGGCGTAGATCAGGTTCTGCGCCGGGACCTCGAACAGCGCCGCCGCGGCCCGGAACTCGTTCCAGTCGCCCGCCTCGTTCAGCGCGAAGACCGCGTCGGCGGTCCGGCCGGGAAGCAGCGCCGTCCACGACAGGGCGACGGCGTTGGCCTCGCCGCTCGGCCGGACCGTGCCCATCACCTCGTTGACCAGCGGCCCGTGCCGGGTGCTTCGCACGGTGATGGTGACCGGCTGCCCGCCCGCGACCTCGATCCTCTCCTGCCGGGTCTCCAGCGGGACCCGCTCTCCCCGGTAGAGGTAGGTGTCGCCGTCCACCTTCTCCAGGAACAGGTCGGCGACGTCGGGCCCCAGGTTGGTGAACCCCCAGGCGATCTTGTCGGTGTGCCCGATGACCACGCCGGGCACACCGGAGAAGGAGAACCCGGTCACGTCGAACGAGCACGCGTCGGTGAGCTCGCGGCAGTGCAGCCCGGTCTGGTACCAGACGGAGGGCATCTGCGCCGACAGGTGCGGGTCGTTGGCGAGCAGCGGCTTGCCGCTGACGGTGTGGTCGCCCGAGACGACCCACGAGTTCGAGCCGATCCCGTCGCGCTCGGCCGTGCCCATCGTGCTCGGCACCGCTTCCAGCGCCCGCGCCGCCTGGGTGAGCGCGCGGGCGCCGGTGCGCGGGTCGCGCCGAGGCCGGGGCTCGGCCCGCTGGTCGTAGACGTCCTTGTCGATGGCGCCCTCGGTGACGATCGGGGCGTGCTTGTCGTACGGGTAGCCGGGGTAGAGCTGCTCGACCCGCTCGGGCGGCAGCTTCGTGAGCGCCAGGGCGCGGTCGATCTCGTCCTCGACGTTGGAGCGCAGGTCCCAGGCCATGGCCTTGAGCCAGGAGACGGAGTCGAGCGCGGTCCACGGCTCGGGGGTGTAGTCACCGTTCTGGACCTTGAGCACCGAGTATTCGAGGCTGCGGTCGGAGGCGTTGGGGTTGGCGGCCAGCCACGCGTTCACGCCCTTGGCGTAGAAGTCGAGGTAACGCCTGGTGCGCTCGGTGAGCTCGGACAGCTCCTGCTCGGCCACCCGGCGCCAGCCCATGGTCCTGATGGCCTTGTCGTTGTCCAGCGTCGCCGCGCCGAACAGCTCCGACAGCCGCCCGGCCGTCACGTGCCGCCGGAAGTCCATCTCCCAGAATCGGTCCTGCGCGTGCACGAACCCCTGGGCCATGAACAGGTCCTCGGAAGCGCTGGCATAGATGTGCGGGATTCCCGTTTTATCGCGATAAATCTCTACATTTCCGGTAAGGCCGGGAAGCCGCAGCGTGCCCTCCACCTGCGGGAACGACTGCCGGACGGTGTGGACGAGCACCCCCGCCAGCACCAGCGCCAGTGCCAGCACGACGGTCAATATCCGCGCGGACCAGCGCAGTGGCCATGGCATCCACGCGTAGGGCCTGAACCTCACGAATACCTCCATCTTTCCCGCGCCGCACTCAAGTTTGGCAGCCCTCGCTCACTCCTTCCGCCGCCCGTCACGGGCCGTTTCCGCCCCGGTACCGCGTGATATGACGCAACCCGGATGCAACCCAGCATCTGCGTATCGTGCGCATGGCGCGTACCGTCCACCACCGCAAGAGGACGGCGCCATGCGGGCGGACGGTCCCTGCCATGCCGTCCGCCCGACCTTCAGGTGAGTGCTGCTTCCGCGCAGCGAACCGCCGTCCCGCCGCACCGCGTGATGCCGCGGGACGGCGGGCACTGCGGGCGCTGCCGGGGGTTCAGCTCCAGCTCTGCCCGCCGGGGGTGTCCGACACCCGGACCCCGAGCTCGCCGAGCGCGTCGCGGAGCCGGTCGGCGGCGTCCCAGTCACGCGCCTCGCGGGCGCGGGAGCGCTGCTCCAGCAGCTCGGCCGCGCCCGCCGGCAGCGCCGCCGGGGCCTTGCCGATGTCGGACG
The DNA here is from genome assembly GCF_001083785.1 of Nonomuraea sp. SBT364. Lineage (GTDB taxonomy): Bacteria > Actinomycetota > Actinomycetes > Streptosporangiales > Streptosporangiaceae > Nonomuraea. The sequence continues at coordinate 16,659 of NZ_LAVL01000023.1, read as the reverse complement.
ACAGCTCCAGCGCCAGCACCTGGTCCAGGTGCAGGAACGACTCGAACTTGGCCCCCGGCGCCACCTCCGGATCCCGCTCCAGCTCCCGCATCAGCCGCAGCGCCGCCGGCGTGTCGAGGTCGTCGTCGAAGGCCGCCTCCACCCGCTCCACGTACGGCATCGCCATGGGGGAGCTGGGGGACTCCGACCACTCGGCCACCCGGGTGCGCCAGCGGCGCAGGGTGCGGTCGGCGGCCCGCAGGGTGTCCCAGGTGAGGTTCATCTGCTGCCGGTAGCGGTGCTCCAGGAACGCCAGCCGCACCGCCAGCGGGTCGAGCCCGGCCTCGGCCACGTCGGAGAGCAGCACGACGTTGCCGGTCGACTTGGCCATCTTGCGCCCGTCGAACAGCAGATGCTCGCCGTGCACCCAGTGCTTGACGACCTCGTGCCCGGCCGCCGAGTCGGACTGGGCGCGCTCGTCCTCGTGGTGCGGGAAGCGCAGGTCGATGCCGCCGGTGTGCAGGTCGACGCGCTCGCCGAGGAAGCGCAGCGACATGGCCGAGCACTCCAGGTGCCAGCCGGGGAAGCCGGCGCCCCAGGGCGCGTCCCAGGACAGCTCGCCCTCGGCGGGCTTCCACAGGGCCCAGTCGGCGTGGAAGCGCTTGCGCGGGTCGACGGCCTCGATGCGGTGCGCGGGCTTCAGGTCGTCCAGCCGGTTCCCGGAGATCTCGCCGTAGCTCGGGAAGGTCCGTGCGTCGAAGAAGACCGAGCCGTCCGGGACCGCGTACGCGTGCCCCCGCTCGATCAGCTTGGCCACCAGCTCGATCATCAGCTCGATCGTCTCGGAGGCGCGCGGCGTGTGCTCCGGCGGGCGCAGGTTGAGCGCCAGGGTGTCGCGGCGGAAGGCGTCCTCGTAGTGGCGCGCCAGCTCGGCCGGCGAGCGTCCCTCCGCCCGCGCCTGCATGCGGACCTTGTCCTCGCCGGTGTCGTCGACGTCGTCGACCAGGTGGCCGACGTCGGTGATGTTCTGACAGACGACCATGCGCACCCGCTGCCGCTCCAGGACCCGCCGGATCAGGTCGGACAGCAGGTAGGAGCGCAGGTTGCCGACGTGCGCGTGCCGGTAGACGGTCGGCCCGCAGGTGTACATGCGCAGGGCGCGGGCGCGCTCGATCTCCTCGACCTGCCTGGTACGCGTGTCGTAGATCCGCAGCATCCTCCGATGCTAGCCGCCCAGGTAGCCGAGGATGTCGCGGTCGCCCCGCTCGCGCAGGCGGGCGAGCACCTCCTCGCGTGTCGCCGTCTCCGGCAGCCCGATGCGCGCGCCGATCAGGCGCAGCCCCTCGGCCTCCGAGCTGACGGGCGCGGTGTAGCCGATCAGGTAGAGCGCCCGGTTCAGCGGCGGCATCGCGGTGGCCGCCGCCGGCAGGTGGCGGGTCAGCAGCTCGCCGCCGTCGGAGACGGTCAGGAAGATGTGGTCGCCCTCGCTCGCCTTGAAGTCGGCCAGTACGTTGCGTATCGACCCCATCGTGGGCTGGTTGTGCCAGCTGATCACCACGTCGCCGGTCGTCGTCGAGGCGGTGAGCTGGCCGCCCGGCGCCATCCCGAGGTACGCCGCGAACCCCGTCGGCAGCGGCGATCCCGAGCCGCGCAGGTGCTCGGCGTTCACGTCCACCCGGTGCCACCAGCGGCCGTCGCGGCTGCGGAAGCTGCGCCGGGTCTCCGAGACGTCCTTGCGCGGCTGGTACGGCTCGGACTCCCCGGTGGGGGAGGTGCCCGCGACGCGGATCCAGCCGCGCTGGGTCCGCTCGAACCCGGGCCCGCCCGAGTAGGCGCGCACCGAGCTCTCACTGACGTCGTATCGGGAGGTGAGGTTGGTGACGACGGTGCTGACCGAGGCCTCGCCGCCGGCCCGCTCGATCTCCCTGGCGATCATCTCCCGGATGCCCAGGTACTCGTCGCCGCCCCAGCGGGTCAGGCCGTACTTGTTCCTGTCGACTCGGCGGAAGCGCTCGTCGGCGGTGAGCTGGTTGCGAATGCCGACCAGGCTGTAGTCCTCGCCGATGCGCTCCTGGATCTCCTCGGGGGCCAGCGGCCGCCCGGCCACCGCCAGCACCGCCTCGGCCTTCTCGTTGATGCTGCGCGGCCACGGCACCACGTGCTGTTCGAGCACGCGCAGCTGCGGCACGGCCAGGATCCACCGCTCGGCCACGTCCTCGCGGACGCCGAGCTGGGTGACCATGGCCACGGCCTCGCCCAGCGGGCGCGGACCGTCGGCGAACAGCTGCCTGGTCTTCTCCCGCAGCTCGTCGGCGCCGCCGGCGACCAGCCATCCGTCGGCCTGCTCGTAGCCGGTCAGCAGCGTGCGCACGAACCGCCAGGCGGGGATGCCCAGCGTGCGCACGTCGCCCCGGTGCCACGGCACGGCCGCCGCGAGGTCGTCGGCCGGCACCGCCGAGCCGAGCCTGCCGCGCAGCCAGGAGACGTGCGCGACCAGCGCGACGGCCTCCGGCCCGCCCAGCCAGGCTTCGACGTGGTCGCGCAGGTCGCGCTCGATCTGCCGGATCCGCTCCCTGGTGACCGAGAAGCGCTGCGCCAGCTCGTCCAGCGTGGCCCGGTCGGCCGCGTACAGCCTGTCTCTCGCGATCGCCCGCTGGCGCTCGTCCAGCGCGCCGAACAGGCCGTCGATGAGCTCGGGCAGCGGCTTGTCCTGGCGGACCGCCACGGGAGCGGCGGCGGGTTCGAGCAGCCGGTCGAAGACGCCGCCGTACAGCTTCTGCACCACGTCCTTGCCGAGCATCTCCGGTGTCCGCTCGGCCTCGGCCGGGTCGGAGAAACGCAGCAGCGGCAGGATGTCGCCCAGCAGGAGGTGACCCCAGAAGGCCACGGACAGGTCGGCGAGCCGGGACGCGACGGCCTGCGTGCCGACGATGGCGCACACGCGGTCGAGCGGGATCGCCTGCCACCACGCCTCGGGCAGCTGGGGCTCTTCCGCGATCGGCGCGATCTGGCCAGGGGAGGTCCAGCGCAGGGGTGGCGCGAGGTCACTCAGGCTGAGGTTCATTGGGGTCCAACCGGCAAAGGGAAGATATCCGCAGTTCAGACTATGTGATCAGAAGGACAGAAAGGGGCTACCTCTTCCGGAATGGGATATGTAAAGCAATGATCGGGCCCGCGTACAGGCCACGAACAGCATGCTCCGCTCCCGCTGCAACGCCCTGGCACGGGCGCCCGGATCGTCGGGAGGCCGCTCGGGGACGACCCCCTCGGCCACCCCGATGAGCGCCACCCGCTCGAACTCCAGACCCTTCAGATGCGGGAACGCCGACACCCGCACCGGCACGTCACGCAGCACCCGCCGGGCCGCGCGCACCTGCTCCGGGCCGCGCGCCCCCACGGCGATCCGGTCCGCCGGCACGCCCTCCTCCAGCCAGGCCGCGATCACGCTCTCCAATCCGGACAGCTCCGCCTCGGGCGACTCGTATGCCCGCACCACCGGCCGCGCACCGAAGTGCGAGCCGCGGAAACCGTACATCGCCGACATGCCCTTGACCAGCCCGTCGGCCGGCCCGCCGCCACGCAGCCGCACCGCGAACGCCAGCGACTCGCGCGAGAGCCGGTGCGAGAGCCTGAGCGTGTGCTGCTCCGCCGGGATGCCGACCGCGCCCAGCGCCACCCGCGTGTCGGTGACCCGCTGGTGCGGATCCCCGACGATGAACAGGTCGTCGTGCGCGCGCGGCGCCGCCGCGCGCAGCAGCCGCCACTGCGCCGGGCTGACGTCCTGCCCCTCGTCCACCACGATGTGCCGGTACGGCTTCCGCCCCGGCTCCAGATCGTCGAGCAGGTCGCCCGTCGTCCTGGCCAGCAGCCGCAGCGCCTCCTCGGTCAGCTCGGCCATGCTCCGCGCCTCCGGCCCGACCAGCGCCGGCCGCCGCCCCTCCGCCTGGGCCACGATGCGCATCGCCAGCCGCTCCGGGTTGTCCACCTCGATCTTCTTGCGCAGCGTCTCGTCCCCGACGAGCAGGTCGAGCCGCGCAGCCAGGTCGTCGGCCAGCCCCTGCGAGAACGTCACCAGCAGCACCGGCCCCCGGCCGTGCGCCGCCAGATGGGCCGCCCGGTGCAGGGCCACGACCGTCTTGCCGGTGCCCGCCCCGCCCACCACCAGCACCGGATGCTCGTAACGTGCCGCCCTGGCCAGCCGGTGCTGCGGCGGATACACGTACGTGCACCACTCGGGGGCCGTCAGCACGTGGTCCAGCTCCGTTTTGTCGGCCGTGAACACCGCGCGGTCCGGGCTGCGCAACAGCGCCGCGTGCAGGTCGTCCGGGTCGACCGGCTCGCCGGGGTCCTCCAGGGCGCGGCAGCCGTCCAGCTCCCGCCACGCCTCCGCCAGCGTCCCGCCCCTGGCCAGCACCGCCAGCGGCAGATGCTGCGTCGGCGGCAGCAGCGGCTCCAGCGCCTCCACGTCCGCCTCGGTCGTGACGAGCCGGACCAGAGGCAGCGCGCGAGCGTCGATGCCCAGCGCCAGCAGATCGCCGTCGCAGATCCGCTCGAACAGCCGCGAGGCCTTCGCCGACCGGCGTAACGCGGGCTCCACCCGTTCCAGCGCCTGCGCGTCCCACTCCTCGACCACGCCGATCACCGGGTTGACGCCGTAGCGGTGCCGCTGGGCGAACGACCAGGCGTCCGCGTCCGGCAGCACCGTGCGCAACCAGTAGACGTCCCGCTGCCGCACCACCCCCCCCCGCAGGCCCTCGGCCAGCCGCAGCGTCGCCACCCTGGCGTCACGGCCGCCCCGCACCCGCTCAGGGTGCGGCGCGCCCGCCACGTTCAGCAGGAAGCGGCGCAGCGCGACCACGGCGTCCCTGCGCACCGGCTGGGCCAGTGCGCTGAGCTCCCTGGGGGACTCGGGGCCGATCGCGAGCCGCGGCACGGCTCAGTCCAGGAGGCCGAGCAGGTCGCGGTCCCCGCGCTCGCGGAGCCTGGTGAGCAGATCCGGCAGCCCCACCGGGCCGGTCATGCCGATCCGCGTGGCGATCACCCTGGCCGCCTGCTCGCGGGTGCCGCCGGGAGCCGTGTAGCCGACCAGGCGCAACGCCTTGGTGATCTTCTCGGCGCCCTGCGCGGCCACCGGCAGGTGCCTGGCGCGCAGCACACCCTCGTCCGACAGCGTCAGGAACAGGTGGCCGCCCTCCTTCGCCCCGACGTCCACCAGCAGCCGCTCGATCGACTCCAGCACCGGCCTGCCGTGCCAGGTCATCGTCAGCTCACCGGCCGCGCTCCTGACCGTACGGCTCTCGCCCGGCGACAACCCCAGGTAGGACGCGAACCCGGTCGGCAGCGCGCACTCGCCTCCGGCGAGCTGTTCGGCCGACACGTCGATCCGCAGCCACCAGCGCCCGTCCGGCTGGCGGAAACAGCGGCGCGTCTGCGAGACGTCCTTCAACGGCTGGTACGGCTTGCCGTGCTGATGAGGGTGCTCGCCCGACGACCCGTTGCCCTCCCCCGGCACGGGCACGGCCGGCGCGAACGCCTGGAACTGCGACGGCACCGGATCCGGCGGCGCGAATCCCGGCGGCAGCGAGCTCACCCCGCCGATCGGGCCCAGCGAGCCGAGCGAGCCCAGAGGCTTGGCGGGCTTGGGAGCCTTGGGAGGCGACGCGAACGCCGACGGCGGCGGGCTCTCCGGCCGAGGCGCCACGGGCGTCACCGGCGGCGCGGGCGGCGCGGGCGGTCGCGGCGGCAGCGTCGCCAGCACGAACTGCCAGGCGGGCACCTCCAGCGCGCGGATCTCCCTGCCGTGCCAGTCGGCCGCGTCGATCAGCCGCTCCTTGGGCGCCGCCGGGCCGATCGTCCTGCGCAGCTCGTCCAGATGCGCCCGGTACGGGGCCGCCTCCTCGCTGGCCAGCCAGCTGTCCAGCTTCGCCCAGAGGCGCTCCTCCGTGGCGGAGATCTCCGCCGGGGGCACCGCGAACAGCTTGGCGAGCTGGTCCACCGCCGACGGCTGGTCGGTGAAGACCCGGTTCTGCGCCACGGCCCAGCTCTTGTCGTCCAGCCCGGCGAACGCCGCCTCGATCAGCTCGGGCAACTCCGCGTCCTGCGGCCCGCCCTCCGGGAAGCCGCCCTCCTCCCGGGGGGCGTCGCCTTGGGGTGCGGCGTCCTCATTCGGTGCGGCGTCCTCCTGGGCGGCGGCCTCGTCCACCTCCTGCAGGCCCTCGGCGGCCCCGTCCCCGGCGCTGACGGCCGCGCCCTCCCCGGGCACGCCCTCCTCGCCTGCCACGGCCGCATCCGCCTCGTGCGCGCCGTCCTGGGACGCCGCGTGCGCCTCCTCGGACGCCTCGGCCGCTTCCGCTGGGGCCGCGCCGTCGTCAACGGCCTCGCGCGCGCCCTGCTCGTGCACACCGTCCTCGGCGGCTTCCTCGGCGGCTTCCTCGGCGGCTTCCGCCTGGGGCGCGTCGTCCTCGGCGGTCTCGGGTGCGTGCTGCTCGGATGCGCCGGCGGTCATGGGCGTTTCTGCCTGGGCCGCGGCGGCCTCGGGCGGGTCCGCCTGGGGCGCGTCGTGCTCGGCGCCGTCCTGAGGGGCGGGCACTTCGGCGTGAGCCGCGTACTGCTCTCCGGGCGCTGCGCCGTCAGAGGGGGAGACGTCACCCTCGGGGTGGGCGGCCGGCCGCGCTACGGAGGAGGGCCCCGCCAGGATCGGCGGCCCCTCGGGCGCGCCGTCCTCCACGGCGTGCGCGGCGCTCCTGGGGGCAGCGGCCTTCTCATCGGCGGCGGGAAGTTCGCGTTCGTCGTCGAGGGTCACGTCGCCGTGCCCGGGCGCGAGACGGACGAGCACCGCCGAGAACAGGGTGCCGAGCACCGGCCGGGCCTGGATGAACGGCTGGTCGGCCAGCTCACGGCTGGTGAGCGCCAGCAGGCCCGGCCACGACCCCGCGCGGTCGAGCGCGATCGCGACGTGCGGCTCGTCCGCTTCCTCCGGGTCGAGCACGTGCAGCGCCGGCAGGACGTCGCCCACGGCGGCGGCCGGCCAGTGCTCCAGCGCGATCTCGGTGAGGAGCTCGCCGAGCGATTCCGGTCCGATGACGGCCAGCACCCGCGGCATGGGCAGGCTGCGCCACCAGGCGTCCGGCAGGTCCGGCTGCCCGGTGAGCAGCGTGATCGTGGACGAGTCGCTCCACCTCAACGGTGGTACGAGGTCGCTCAGGCAGAAGTTCATCCCGTTCCGTTCACCAGCCCCTCACGCCGCCGTCTTGTAGCGGTGCCATCGTCGTCGCCCACGGAACAGACCATAGTCCGGCAAAACAGCCCTACGCATCATGCACTACGCATCAGCGTCGAACGGCGGCAAAGCGTAGGCGCACGTAGTCGGCCATCCAGCCGCTCTCCCTGCGCAGCGCGGGCGCGGCGAGCTCGTTCACCCGCTGGAGCAGGGGTTCCACGAGGTCCGGCGGGAGCCCGTCGAGCGCCGAGGCGGCGAACATGCGCACCCAGTCGGCGGCCCCGCGCGGGCACTCGTCGAGCGGCGTAGGCCGGTCGAAGTACTCCAGCAGCCGCACCACGAAGCCTTCCTGCTCCAGGCGGCGGGCGTACTCGGCGGGCGTGGGGAAGTACCACGGCAGCTCGGGCTCGCGCAGGCCGTGCTCACGCCAGGCGGTGAGCATCGCGGCGGTCAGCTCGGCGCAGTTGCCCGAGCCGCCCATCTCGGCGACGAAGCGCCCGCCGGGCGCGAGCGCCTCGCGCACGCTGGCGATGACGGCGGCCGGTTCGCGGCTCATCCAGTGCAGCGCCGCGTTGGAGAAGACCGCGTCGTACGGCCTGGCCACGGTGAAGTCGTGGCCGTCGCCGACGATGAAGTTCATGCCCGGGTACTGCGCGATGGCCTTCTCGATCATGGCGGCGGAGCCGTCGATGCCGAGCACCTCCGCGCCCCGGAAGGCGATCTGCGCGGTCAGCACCCCGGTGCCGCAGCCGAGGTCGAGAACCCGTTCGCCCGGCTGGGGGTCGAGCAGGTCCACGAGCGGCGCGCCCTGCGTGGACACGTAGCCGAAGCTGCTGTCGTAGGCGCGACTGTTCCACCGCTCCAGGCTCGGTGTGTCGTATCGCAAGACGATCAGCTCTCATTCGTCAGACATCGGGCCCCCGTGGCCGTGCTGTCCGTTCACTTTAGAGCCAATTGTCGCTACGACATATCACGTCACTTCAGACTCATCCCACGCTGCGTGCCCATTCCTTCCCGAGGTAGGTCTTGGCCGCGTCCGTCTGCGGGATCGTCAGCAGCACGGGCGGTCCGGGGGCGACCGGGAGCTTGGCCGCCTGCTCGGTGTCGAGCGACCCCTTCATCACCATGGCCTCGCCGCGCGCGGGCCTGGCGTACCCCTTCTGGAACAGGTTCTGGCCCTCGTCGGAGAACAGGAACTCCTGCCACAGCCGGGCGGCGGCCGGGTGCGGGGCGTCCTTGTTGATCGCCTGCACGTGGTAGGCGCCCAGCTCGGCGCCACGCGGGATCGTCACCTTCCACGAGGCGGAGTCCTGGGCGCTGCGGGCGGCGTTGAGATGGTCCCAGTTCACGATCACGTTGGCGTGGGCCGGATCGGTGAGCTGCCCGGCCTGCTTGAGCTTGCCGAACAGGTCCACGGCGCGCTTCGGCTGCGGCATGCCGCCCTGCAGCGACGCGGCCATCACCCCGTCGAACGCCGCCGCCGAGCGCAGCGGGTCGCCGTCGAGCGCGACCTTGTAGCCGGGCTTGAGCAGATCGGCGAAGGAGGCGGGGGCGGGCACGGCGCGCGGGTCGTACCCGAGCGACATGTAGCCGCCGTAGGCCGCGTACCAGGCGCCGCGCGGGTCCTTGACGTGGTCGGGCAGGTCGAGCCAGCCCTGCACCTTGTACGGCGCGAACCGGGACGCGTTGGCCACGGCCACGTCCAGCGTGAGGTCGAACACGTCGGGTTTGAGCTGCGCGGCGGCGTCCAGCGAACGCTTGCTGTTGGCCTGCGGCTCCAGCTCCTTGACCTCGATGCCGTACTTGTCGGCGAACGTGTCGATGATCTCGCCGTAGTTCACCCAGTCACGCGGCAGCGCGATCACGTGCAGCGCGCCCTCCTGCTTGGCGGCCTGGGCCAGGCGCTCCATGCTGGTGAAGCCTTCCTTCATGGAGGCGGCACGGACGTTGACCGGCGGCCCCTGTGGGGCGGCTTCTTCGGTGGACGACGCGCCGCATCCGGCGCTGGCGAGGATGGCTACTGCTGCGGCGCAGGTACGTACGGTCACACAATGAATACTTACGGTTACATCGGCTCGGGTCGAGGAGGCGCGGCGGGAACGACGCGCCCGGCCACCAGTGTCTCCTCGGAAATCTCCACCAGGGTGCCGTCGCGCTTGCGGATCCGCAGGACGCCGCCCTCCCACGATTCGAGGACGCCCACGGCGTCGCGGAACCCTCCGGGGACCCTCCGGCGTGTGGTGATCCGTGCGCCGATGTCCGCGACTGAGATAGTGATGACGAGGCGAGCGGCCACGAGTTTGCCACCCTCCGTTTCAGCCAGGGTGCGGGCACGGCAATACTAGGGCCTAGCAAACCGCGGTCAGAGTCATGCCATGGTGCGGAATGGTGCGGAGAAGAAGGAGCTCGAGGTGACCTACGTCATCGCGCAGCCTTGCGTGGACGTCCTGGACAAGGCGTGCATCGAGGAATGCCCCGTCGATTGCATCTACGAGGGCGAGCGCATGCTTTACATCCACCCCGACGAGTGCGTGGACTGCGGCGCTTGCGAGCCTGTGTGCCCGGTCGAGGCGATTTTCTACGAGGACGACCTTCCCGAGCAGTGGAAGGACTTCTACAAGGCCAACGTCGACTTCTTCGAGGACCTGGGCTCGCCCGGTGGCGCCTCCAAGGTCGGCAAGATCGAGAAGGACCACCCGGTGGTGGCGGCGCTGCCGCCGCAGGCCGCCGAGGAGTAGCGGGCGCAGGCACGCCCGCGGGTGTTCGGCCCGCGGGTCGTTCCCGCATGTACGGCGCCCGACCAAGGAGAACTGTGAACAACCTGCCCGACTTCCCCTGGGACCGGCTGGAGCCGTACAAGGAACGCGCCCGCGCACACCCCGACGGCATCGTCGACCTGTCGGTCGGCACGCCCGTCGACCCGGTGCCCGGGATCGTCCGTGACGCGCTCACCGGGGCGGCCGACAGCCCCGGCTACCCGTACACGCACGGCACCAAGGCGCTGCGCGAGGCCGCGGCCGGCTGGTTGCGCCGCAGGCACGGCGTCACGGTCGCTGAGCAGGACGTGCTGCCGCTGATCGGCTCCAAGGAGTTCGTCGCCTGGCTGCCGACCTATCTCGGCGCCAAGCGGGTGGTCCTCCCCGAGCTGGCCTACCCGACCTACGACGTGGGCGCGCGGCTGGCCGGGGCCGAGGCGACGGCCGCCGACGGGCTGCTGGCGCTCGGCCCGCAGCGCGTGGACCTGGTCTGGGTCAACTCGCCCGGCAACCCCGCCGGCAAGGTGCTGCCAGTCGAGCACCTGCGCAAGGTGGTCGCGTGGGCCCGCGAGCGCGGTGCGGTCGTGGCCTCCGACGAGTGCTACATCGAGCTCGGCTGGGAGGACCGGCCGGTCTCGATCCTGCACCCTGACGTCTGCGACGGCTCCCACGAGGGGCTGCTCGCCGTCCACTCGCTGTCCAAGCGCTCCAACCTGGCGGGCTACCGCGCCGGGTTCGTGACCGGCGATCCCGTCCTGGTCAAGAGGCTGCTGGAGATCCGCAAGCACGCCGGGATGCTGATGCCCCAGCCGGTGCAGGCGGCGATGACGGTGGCGCTCGGCGACGACGCCCACGCCGACGCGCAGCGCGAGCTCTACGCGGCCCGGCGGGCGGTGCTGCGGCCCGCGCTGGAGGCCGCCGGGTGGCGAATCGACCATTCGACGGCAGGGCTGTACTTCTGGGCCACGAACGGGCAAAGCACGTGGGACCAGGTAAGCAAGCTTTCCGAAATCGGGATTTTGGTCGCGCCGGGCGAATTCTACGGATCAGCAGGTGGGCGGCACGTTCGCATAGCGCTCACGGCCACTGACGAACGGATCGGTGCGGCAGTGCGCCGCCTCCAGTAGGATCGCCCCGCAAGCGCCCCATCCCGGGGAGCGACGTCCGCGAGCACAAATAGATATCGGTCGTTTGCCTAGGCGAACCGCGAGTGGAGCGAGCCGAACGATGAGCATGACCTCCATGGTCGTTCTCGGGCTGAGCATCGCCACCGTCCTCCTCCTTCTGGGGGCTTTCCTGGCCACCCTCCGCCAGGAAAGGAAAGGCCGCACGACCGCGCCGCCGGTGGAGGCCGCTCCCGTCGAGCCCCCGTTGCCGGCGCCGGTCAGCGAACCTGCGCATGCCGGTGCCGACTACACCGACCCGCGCACCATCAAGGTCGGCGACAAGATCGAGGTGTACGGGGCGCCCGCGCGCGTGCTCGGCGCCATGCACCTGTCCTGGCAGGGCAAGCAGTGGATCGAATACCGCCTGCGTGACAGCGCCCGGCGCGTCCAGTGGCTCTCCGTCGAGATGCGCCAGGGCCTCGCCGCCGGCGACCCGCCCTTCCTGGAAGTGCTGCTCTGGACCGGCGTGCCGACCCAGGGCATGGTGCCCGCCCGCAGCTCGCTGGTGATGGACGACGTCGAGTTCCATCCGCTGGATCGGGGCACGGTCGCCTTCCGCTCCGAAGGCGACACCGACGCGCCCGACCGGGGGCTGCTCGACTTCGCCGACTACCGCGCCACCGACGGCCGGCTGCTCTCCTTCGAACGCCTCCAGGGCCAGTCGTGGACCGCCTGCTACGCCCAGCCGCTGCCGCCCGGCTCCATCTCCATCGTCAGCCGCGCCCCCTAGGCGAGCTCGACCTCCTTGGCCCCGGCCTTGCCGCCCTTCTGCCAGCCGATCACTTCCATGTCGTTGGTCCAGGTGGCCCCGCTGTAGGCGACCTGGCGCAGGTCGTACTTCTGCGCGTGGGCCACCGACCAGGCGGCGATCAGCCACCCGCGCTTGTCGCTGGTGACGGCGGTGCTGCCGATCGCCCGGGCGAGCTGGCGGCGGGCCTCGCGGGTCTGGGCCTTGGGCGTCCGGGTCGCGCCGGCCTCGGGCGGATACCAGCAGTGCACGGCCCGCGGGACGCGGCCGGTGAACGCCGCCGCGAGGATCCGGGCCTCGGTCTCGTGCGGGGCGTAGGCGTAGCCGGCGGCGGAGCGCTGCACTGCCTGGGCCGCCTCGGCGATCGGCATCTTGCGATAGCCCTTGACCTTCTTGAGCGCGGCGAAGAACTTGTTCGTCGAGTAGACCGGGTCCATGATCTGCTTCTTGGTGCCCCAGCCCTGCGACTCGCGCTGCTGGAAGACGCCCACCGAGTCGCGGTCGCCGTAGCTCACGTTGTAGAGCTTCGACTCCTGCAGCGCCGTCGCGTAGGCGATCACCACCGCCCGCTCGGGCAGCTTGCGCCGCGCCGCGACGGCCGCGATCGTGGCCGAGATCTGCGCCTGCTCGATGTCCAGGTTGAGCTGCTGGTCGTCCGCCGTGCGCACAGTGCAGTAGGGCTCCTGGACGGCCAGTGGCTTGGCCCTCTTGAGGAGCTGGTACAGCCCGAACGAGATGGCCACGGCCAGGACGAGGACGATCACCGCGATGGTGACGACGCCGCGGGAGAAGCGCAGGTGCACGCAGAAGAACCTACCCGGCCAGATAGGCTCCGTGGCCATGACAGACGTGAGCACCATGTCACCGTTGCCGGCGGTGATCGACGAGCTGTGGGCGCGTCGTGCGGAGCTGTCGGCGGCTGACGCGGAGGCACGCCACGCGGTGGTCGCCGCCGTGGACCTGCTCGACACCGGCAAGGCCCGCGTGGCCCAGGTGACGGCCGACGGCCGGGTGGCCGTCGACGAGCGGGCCAAACGGGCCATCCTGCTGAGCTTCAAGGTGCTCGGCATGGCCAGGTCACAGGTGGGCGACTTCCAGCACCACGACCGGGTGCCGCTCAAGAGCAGCTTCGACGGGGTGCGGGTGGTGCCGGGCGCGATCGCCCGCTGGGGCTCCTACCTGGCGCCGGGCGTGGTGCTCATGCCGTCGTTCACCAACATCGGCGCGTACGTCGGCGCGGACACCATGGTCGACACCTGGGCCACCGTCGGCTCGTGCGCCCAGATCGGCCGCGACGTCCACCTGTCGGGCGGCGCCGGCATCGGCGGCGTGCTGGAGCCGCCCAACGCGGTGCCCGTGGTGGTCGAGGACGAGGCGCTGATCGGCAGCCGGGCGATGATCGTCGAGGGCGCCCGGGTGGGCCGCGGCGCGGTCGTCGGCGCCGGCACGATCCTGTCGGCCTCCATGCCCGTCATCGACGTCCACACCGGCGAGGAACTGGGCCGAGGCCGCGTCCCCGACTGGTGCGTGGCGGTGGGCGGCACCCGCCAGAAGGAGTTCCCCGGTGGCACGTTCGGCCTGCCGTGCGTGCTGGTGCTCAAGCGCCTGGAGCCGGGGCAGCGGCACGACAAGGCAGCGCTCAACGACGTGCTGCGCGAACACGGAGTGAACACCTGATGCTGGACCTCACCCAGGACGTACGCACACTGACCGCCCGCATCGTCGACGTCGAGTCGGTGAGCGGCGCCGAGCAGGCCCTGGCGGCCGAGGTCGAGCAGGCGCTGACCGCGCTGCCCCACCTCAAGGTCGACAGATCCGGACAGACGATCGTGGCGCGCACCGAGCTCGGGCACGCCGAACGGGTGCTGATCGCCGGCCATCTCGACACCGTCCCGGTCGCCGCCAACCTGCCCAGCCGCGTCGACGGCGACCTCCTGTACGGCTGCGGCACCTCCGACATGAAGGCCGGGGTGGCCGTCGCGCTCAAGCTGGCCGCCACGGTGCCCGCCCCCGTGCGCGACGTCACGTACGTCTTCTACGACTGCGAGGAGGTCGAGGCCGACCGCAACGGTCTCACCCGGGTCGCCCGTGACCACCCCGACTGGCTGGCCGCCGACTTCGCGGTGCTGATGGAGCCCACCGACGGCGTCATCGAGGGCGGCTGCCAGGGCACGCTGCGCGCCGACGTGGTCGTGCCCGGCAAGCGGTCGCACAGCGCCAGGTCCTGGTACGGAATCAACGCCATCCACCGCATCGAGCCGGTGCTCTCCAGGCTCAACGCCTACGAGGCGCGGCTGCCGGTGGTCGACGGGCTGGAGTACCACGAAGGGCTCAACGCCGTCGGCGTGCGCGGCGGCGTGGCCGGCAACGTCATCCCGGACGAGTGCGTGGTCACCGTCAACTACCGCTTCGCCCCCGACCTGTCGATCGAGCAGGCGCAGCAGCACGTCCGCGAGGTCTTCGACGGGTACGAGATCCGCTTCGTGGACGCGGCGCCCGGGGCGCGGCCCGGCCTGACGCACCCGGTGGCCGCCGCGTTCACCGCCGCCGTGGGCGGCACGCCGCGGGCCAAGCTGGGCTGGACGGACGTGGCGCGCTTCTCCGCGCTGGGCGTGCCGGCCGTGAACTACGGCCCCGGCGACCCGAACCTGGCACACCAGGCGGGGGAGTATGTGTCGCTGACGCGGATCGTGGAGAGCGAGCAGGCGATGCGCACCTGGCTGACAACGTGAAAGTGGCTCTCCTCGCCGGCCATTTGGCGGGGAGAGCCACTTTCAGTCCCGAGCAGCACCCTCGCCGGTTAGACGCAGGGTCCTCGAAATTCGGTTCCAGGTTTCCCGGGAAGTTTTTCAAGATTCTTCTGAGCCGGGTAGACCTGGAGTTCGGCGCGATCCGAACCGTATGAAGGGCTAGCGTGATCCTCATGAAATCAACTCGCCGGGAAAGGCGCCAGGGGCAGGCCGTGGTCCGCGGCGACATGGTGCCCTCCTCCACCCACGACCAGCGGCTGCTCGCCCGTCAGGGGCCGGCCGACTGGGTGCACATGGACCCGTGGCGGGTGCTGCGCATCCAGTCGGAGTTCGTGGAGGGCTTCGGCCAGCTCGCCGAGCTGCCCAGGGCCGTCACCGTGTTCGGCTCCGCCAGGACTCCGGGCGACTCGCCCGAATACACGACCGGCCGCGCCCTCGGCGCCGCGCTGGCCCGGGCCGGCTACGCCGTCATCACCGGCGGCGGGCCCGGCGTCATGGAGGCGGCCAACCGAGGCGCCACCGAGGTCGACGGCGGGGTGTCGGTCGGGCTCGGCATCGAACTGCCCTTCGAGCAGCGCATGAACGACTACGTGGACCTCGGCATCGAGTTCCGCTACTTCTTCGTGCGCAAGACCATGTTCGTGAAGTACTCCTGCGGCTTCATCGCGCTGCCCGGCGGCTTCGGCACGCTCGACGAGCTGTTCGAGGCGCTGACGCTGGTCCAGACGCACAAGGTCACCTCCTTCCCCGTCGTGCTCATGGGCACCGACTACTGGGGCGGCCTGCTCGACTGGATCAAGGGCACCCTGCTCGGCACCGGCAAGATCGCGGAGCACGACCTCGACCTGATCACCCTCACCGACGACGTGGACGAGGCCGTCAGCATCATCGTCGAGGCCGACCGCGCCCGCTCCCAGCAGCGCGAGGACGAGATCCAGGCCGTCGACTCGCAGGTCGCGGAGCCGCAATAGGCTGGCTTGCCGTGAACATCTGTGTCTATTGCTCCTCCAGCCAGCACATCGACGGCAAATACCTCCGCCTCGCCTCCGATGTGGGCGCCGAGCTCGCCAAGCGCGGCCACACCCTGGTGAGCGGCGGCGCGACCGTGTCGTGCATGGGCGCCGTCACCACGGCCGCCCGCGCGGCCGGCGGCCACACCGTCGGCGTGATCCCCCAGGTCCTCGTCGACATCGAGGTCGCCGACCGCGACTCCGGCGAGCTGGTCGTCACCGCCGACATGCGCGAGCGCAAAGGCGTCATGGACGCCCGTTCCGACGCCTTCCTCGTGCTGCCCGGCGGCATCGGCACGCTGGAGGAGCTGTTCGAGATCTGGACGGCCCGGGTGCTCGGCATCCACGACCGGCCGCTGGTGATCCTCGACCCGTGGGGGCTGTACGCGCCCCTCAAGGAGTTGATCGTCGGCATGTACGACGCCGGGTTCACCCGCGCCGGGGTCTTCGACGCCGTCGCCTGGACCACCACCCTGGAGGAGGCGTTCGACCAGCTCGAAGGCCGGGCGACCCCGGTCCGGCCGAGCGTGGCCGAGCTGGGCGAGGCCGGCCGGCTGAGCAGGATGCGGCAAGTGCGGGACTCGTGCCTCCGTGGTATGAGTACGATGCCAATGTGCTGGTCATACTCGCCATCGCCGCGCTCGTCATCCTGGCCTGCGTGGTGCTGGTCTCCCTCGGCAGGGGCGGTGAGCTGACCGAGTTCCCGCCGGACGTGCCGCCGCTCAACCTCCCCGAAGCCGGCAAGCTCACCGCCGTCGACTTCATGGCGCTGCGGCTCCCGGTCAACCTCGTCGGCTACCACACGCAGTCGGTCGACGAGACCCTGCGCAGGGCGGCCAACGCGATCAGCGCCCGCGACACCAGGATCGCGGTCCTGGAGCAGCGGGTGTCGGAGCTCCTCTCCAGCCGGTTGCACGCGCGCCAGGAGGTCTACGCCGCCCCCGGCGCCGGCCCCCGCACCGAGCACGAGCCTCCCGCGGCGGCCCACACGCTGCCCGAAGCGGGCGACCCCCTCCCCGGCACGGCCCCCC
>NZ_LAVL01000239.1 GCF_001083785.1 Nonomuraea sp. SBT364 | reverse complement strand
GGCCGGCTCACCCCACTGCGGGACCCCGCCCGCCCGAGGCGGACGCTCCCCGTCCGGTGGTTCTTCGATCTGGGCGCGCAGCAGGCCGACGAGACGGTCGGCGGCTGCTTCCGCCTCCGGGTGGTGGTGCGCCCTGGACAGCGCGGTGGCCGCCAGGACGAGGCGTTCCACCAGCTCGACCCGCACCTCGGGCCCGCATGCCGCGACCGCCGCCGTCAGGTGCGGCACGGCCTCCACGTCCCGGCCCAGCGCCACCAGCGACCGGCCGAGGGCCGCCGCCACGTCCCCGGCGGGCCCGGCCCGCCCGTCCGGGGGGACGTACCGGGCGAGCAGGTCGGCGGCCTGCGTCGCCAGCACCACCCCGTCCGCCGGGCGGCCCGTCGCCGCCCACGTCCAGGCGAGCCTCGCCTGCACCGCGACGTGTTCGCGGACGTCGCCGTCGCCCCGCCGGTGATCGGCCAGCTCCCGTTCGGCCTTGGTCACGTCCTCCTCGGGCCGCACGCTCGGCACCAGGCTGATCAGCGCCGGCGGAGGCGGCGCGGCCCCGGCCTCCCGACCCCGCTCCACGGCGGCGAGCACGTCGACCCGCCGCTCGCCCAGCCGCCGGTACAGCTCGGCGGACCGCTCCAGGTACGCCACCCCGTCGACGTTCCGTCCCAGCTCCAGCAGGCACATCCCGAGCAGCCGGGCCCCTCTCGCCCGCAGCCCGTCGTCGGTCACGGCCAGGCTCGCCGCCTCGCGCAGCGGCTCCAGGGCCTTCTCGGCGCGTCCGCCGCTCAGCAGGTGCTCGCCCAGGTCGAGCAGGCGCCGCACGAGGTCGGGCCGGTGCCCGCCCGGCTCCAGCACCACCAGCGCCCGCAGGCTCTCCACGGCCTCGCCCGCGCTCGCGGCCGCCTCGTCGAACTCCCCGCGATCCCCGTACAGGTCCGCCAGCATCCCGGCGGCCGAGGCCAGCTCGGCTCGCAGGCGCGGCTCGTCCCCGGCCGGTCCGCGCAGCCGGGCCACCGCCGCCACCGCCGGCACGCCGGCCTCCGCGGCCCGGCCGATCCGCCCGATCCGCCCGGTGAGCCGCCGCAGCGCCCGCCACACGACCTCGTCACCCATGGCCACCCCGCGCACGGCGTTCGCCGCGGCGGCTCCCAGGCACGCCCCGAGCTCCCGGAGCCTGCCCCCGTCCAGTTCCTCGCCCGGTCCCAGCGGCCGCGGGAGCATCCCGGGACCGTCCGGCGACGCTACGGCCGGGGCCTGCGGGGATACGCGTGGTGGCTCGGCCGGCGGGATGCCGCCCCGCGAGGGTTCGCGCAGGTCGGCGAGGATGCCCCGGAGGGGGTCGCGCAGGGCGGCGGGGACCGGCTCCACGTGGTCCGGCAGGGCGTCGAGGACGTCCTCGACGTCACGGGCGAGCTCCGGGTCCCCGCCCGCCGCGGCGAACGCCGCCGTCGCCTCGCCCAGCCGTCCCGCGCCGAGCAGCGCGCACGCCAGGTTGTAGTGGGCGCGCCCCGCCTGGGCGGCGTGGCGCGGATCCTCCTCCGCCAGCGCGCGGAACCGCGCCGCGGCCTCCCGCGCCGGCCACCCGGCCGCCTCCCGGCCGGAGTCGGTCTCCCGGCTCAGCAGCAGGCAGGCCGCGTAGTTGAACAGGGCTTCCGCCCGCGCGCCCGGCCGGTCGTACGGGGCCGTGGCGGCGAACAGCTCGACCGACTCGCCCGCGGCGTCGGCAGCCTCCTGGGTTCGGCCGAGCGCCGCCAGCCGGACGGACAGCTCCGACAGCGTGGCGGCCAGCTCGGAGCGGTCGTCGCCGCGGCGCAGCCACTCCGCCCGCATCTCCACCAGCGTGGCCTTCAGCGCCCGCAACCCGAGCTGCCCGGACTGGCACGGGGGCAGCGCCACCACGGCCTCGACCAGCGAAGGCTCCCCGTGTAACGCCCGCACGGCGGCGTCCAGCGCGTCGCCCAGCCGTTCGCCGGGCCCGGTCGCCGCCTCGCACAGCATCGGGTCGAGCCTGTTGACCAGCAGGGAGAGCAGCGCCTCCCGGACCCGTCCGGTGCCGCAGGCCGCCCGCAGCACCCCGAGCATGCGCGACAGATGCTCCGCCGTCCGCCCCGGGCAGTCGTGCAGGGCGAGGACCAGCTCGGCGAGCCCGTCCGTGCCGCCCAGCAGCCGCTCGGCCACGACCCCGGAAGCGGGGCCGTCGCCGTCGAAACCCGCCGCGCCCGGCACCACGGACAGCAGCGCGCGCCGCTCGTCCGCAGCGGGCGCGGTCAGCGTGACGACCGCCGCCGCCTGCCGCCAGGCTGTTCCCCCGTGCCTGGCCTGCTCACGTTCCAGGAACAGGGCGACCGGCTCGCCGCCGGGCTCGACCTCGTCCCCCCGTACGCGCATCAGCGCGGCCACGTGCACCTGGAGCGGCCGGCCGTGGTCGTCCTGCCGGCCCTCGGGGACGCGACGGGCGTCCCGCTCCTCGCCGACGACGAAGAACCGGCCGGGGGTGGGCGCGTTGTCCCTGCTGACGGGCGGTGCGCTCACGTGGGGGGAGTGGAGGGTGAAGGCGTGGGTGGCGGCGGTGGCGTGGGCGGTGCGCTCCACCGGGCTGAGCGGCCTGGCGTCGAGGTGGATGGCCGTGCGGGTGAGGTGCTTGAGCAGCCCTCCGGCCGCCGCGTCGAAACGCTGCCACCACTCGGGATCGGCGGACGCACGGGCCACCAGGAGGAGACGTACGCGAGGATTGTGCGGGTGGTCGGCGAGCCGGCGGATCAGCTCGCCAGGCAGGGCCGCCGACGGCTCCGGCAGGTCGGCGACCAGGAGCGTCGGGCGCAGGGCGTCCAGCGCGACGGCCGGGCCGGACAGGGGCGGCAGGCGGAGGAAGCCGGCGTCCCAGCCGATCGACCGCAGCTCGTCGCAGAGTTCGGCGGCCAGGCGGGTCTTGCCGGTGCCGCCGGAGCCGGTCAGGACCGCGATCGAGAGGCGGTCGGGGCCCGCGGCCCAGCTGCGCAGCGTGGCCAGCTCGTGGGTGCGGCCGAGGAAGGGGACCACCGCGTGGCGCGGCGAGAGCAGCGCCCAGTCGGGGGAGCCGGGCGGCAGCTCGTCGAGCGCCGGGAGCAGCAGGTCGGGCAGCAGCAGGCCGGGTTCGCCGGTCAGCTCCTCGACCTGCGCCGGACGTACGCCCGCCAGCTCGCGGAAGCCGGCGTCGGCGAGCAGCGCGGCGACGGGGATGACGTCCAGCCGGCGGCTCGCGTACCCGGAACGGCCGGCGCGGACCACGCCGAGCACCTGTTGCGCGTGGGCGGCGACCAGCGCGGCGCCCGACATCCCGAGCCAGGCCGGCAGCGGCATCTCGCCGGGCCCGGCCACGTCGGCGGCGAGCATCCCCCAGCCGCCCGCCGATCCGACGGCTGCGCCGGTCACAGTGCCGGCCACTGTGCCGTTCGCTGTGCCGTTCACTGTGCCGTTCACTGTGCCGTCCACCGTCACCACCTCGCGCCGTCCGTGCAGGTGGGCGGGGTCGGTGCCGTTGTGGTGGGCGGGCGGGTACTCGTCGCGGCTGTGGGCGAGGGCGAAACCGTGCGCGAGGCAGGCGAGGCGGTCCTGCCGGACGGCGGCCCAGCGGACGTGGTCGATGCCTGGCACGTTCCGCCAGGGCGCGTCGGCGACGCGGAGGAGGGCGGCGTCCGTGCTGCCGCGGCCCTGCCACACCTGTTCGGCCTCGGTCCACCAGGGCCAGCGTGAGGAGCGCACCTGGCAGGGGGACTCGGGGTCGTGCGCGGAGGTCAGCACGAGGTCGGGGCCGATCACGTACCCGGACCCGGTCGCGCCGACGAGGTCGTCGTGACCGGAGTAGACCTCGACGACCCGCTGGAGCCCGAGGCTGTGCGGTGGCCTGTGCATGGTGGCCCGCCTCTTCGCTACATGCCGTCCGAAGTGTCGTCCATGACGAGGGTGTCACCCTTTCCGGCCGCTGCGAAGGCGGTGGGGGGTGAGCGTGGGAATCGCTGGTGGCGGGTGCCGCGCAACCGCAGAGAACCCCCGCCACCCGCTCACTATGGCACTAGAGGCACGAAATTTCCGGCATGTCGGCCTACTGCCCGGCCTGGCGATCACTCCGGAAGGGGCATGTCACCCGGCGGCTACATCGTCGCCTGCCGGGCTACGCCTTCTCGCCGGTGAGCCAGGCGGCCAGCCCCAGGTAGACCAGGCCGCTGCCGACGTCCAGCCGCCGCCGGGCCCGGGCGGAGCCGCGCACGTACCCGGCCAGGGCCGACGACGCCAGCGCGTACGTGCCGTCGCTGGCCATGCCCAGCACCATCCAGAGCAGCCCCAGCACCAGCATCTGCGGCGCGACAGGCCCGGCCGCCTGGTCGGTGAACTGCGGCAGGAACGCCAGGAAGAAGATGGCCGTCTTCGGGTTGAGCACGTTGACCACGAACCCCTCCCAGAACATCCGCCGCCTGGAGTGCACGGGCAGCTCCACGACCTCCTCGCCGCCGCCCCGGCGCACGAGCTTGCGCACCCCGAGCCACACCAGGTAGGCGACGCCCGCGTACTTGACCACGGTGAACGCGGTCGCCGAGGCCGCGAGCAGGGCGCTGACCCCGAGCGTGGCGGCGATCACATGGACCAGGGAGCCGGCGTGCACGCCGAGCACCGAGACGAGCCCCGCTGACCTGCCCTGCGCGACGCTGCGCGTGACGATGAAGAGCACCGCGGGCCCCGGCACCAGGAGCAGCGCGAGCGTGGCCGCGCAGAAGAGGGCGATTGTCGTCAGATCCGG
Source organism: Nonomuraea sp. SBT364 (assembly GCF_001083785.1). Lineage (GTDB taxonomy): Bacteria > Actinomycetota > Actinomycetes > Streptosporangiales > Streptosporangiaceae > Nonomuraea. Next base: position 5,698 of record NZ_LAVL01000239.1, on the reverse strand, counting down.
CATGGGGCCATCGTAGGAGGCCCGTCAAAGGGTTTCCCGGAGCGCCGACAGCAGCGCCTCGGTGGCCGGCGGGTGCGGCGGATCGCCGAAGACGGCCGCGTACACATGTCTGGTCGAGCCCGGGATCGCCGTCGCCGAGACCTCCGGGTGGCGGTGCGCGCGCAGCGCCAGCCCCGGCAGCACGGTGACGCCCATCCCGGCGGCCACCAGCGCCTGCACGGCCACGATGTCGTCGCTGGTGAACGTGATGTCCGGGGCGAACCCGGCCTTGTCGCACAGATCGAGCAGATGGCTCCGGCAACGGTCGCACCCGGCGATCCAGGCGGATCCGGCGTGCCCTTCCAGCGTGCCCGCCGGGCCGCCCGTCACCAGGTAGCTCGGGTCGTCGAGCAGGTGGATCATCTGGATGCCGGTGTCCTCCGGCGCGGTGTCGTCGTAGCGGAAGATCACCGCGACGTCCACCCGCCCGGCCCGCAGCAGCTTGAGCGCCTCGGGCGGCTCGGTCTCGGTCAGGTGCAGCCGCAGCCCCGGGTGCTCCCGGCCCAGCAGGCCCGCCGCCCCGGGCACGAACGTGCCGAGCGCCGAGGGGAACGCCGCCATCCGCACCCGCCCCGACCGGAGCCCCACGTGCGCGGCCAGGTCGTCGGCGGCGGCGTCGAGCCGGCTCACGATGTCGGCCGCGCGCTCGGCCAGCAGCCGGCCGGCCTCGGTCAGCCGGATGCCGCGGCCCGCCCGCTGGATCAGCTTGGCCCCGGTCTCCGCCTCCAGCCTGGCCAGATGATGGCTGACGGACGGCTGCGCGTAGTGCAACTCCTTGGCCGCCGCGGTGAGCGACCCCTTCCGGGCGACCGCCAGCAGGACCCGTAGCCGCACGACATCAAGCATTCATAGACCATACCTATGAATGAGCCTCAATACTCCTGTTGAACCTATCGATGCATCCGTAGGACCGTGGAAGAAAGGAGGAATGCCCCATGAAGACGATCCTGCGGCCCGGGCTCGGCGAGCTGGTGCCGGGCATCGGCGCCATCACCGCCCGCGGCCTCGGCCGCCGCGACACCGCGTTCGCGGTCGCCGGCCTGCTGCGCGACCGGCTCCCCCCGCTGGACATCCTCACCGAGGAGGAGCGCGCCGGCTCGCCCGACGGGTACGTGTCCCGGGTGCTGCACGCGGAGGACGCGTTCTCGGTCGTCGCGGTCGTCTGGCGGCCCGGCCAGGACACGGTCGTCCACGACCACGTGTCGTGGTGCGCGTTCGGCGTCCTCAGCGGCATCGAGCACGAGACCCTCTACCGGGACATGGGCGACCACCTGGTGGAGATCGGGCGCGCCGACAACCGGCCCGGCGAGGTCAGCGGCTTCGCGCCGCCCGGCGACATCCACCGGGTGCGCAACACCAGCGCCGAGGTGGGGGTCTCGGTCCACGTGTACGGCGCCGACGTGAGCAAGCTCGGCAGCAGCGTCCGCCGCGTCTACGACCTGCCCGTCCGCTGAGGCCCCGGGTCAGCCCGCGTCCCGGTCGTAGGCTTCGAGCCGGTCCGCAAGCGCGGCGGGCCGCGACAGCATGACGCTGTGGCTGCCGTCGATCTCGTCGGCCGTCACGCCGAGCCGCGCCCGGGCCGTCGCGCGCATGAACTCCGGCGGGAACCAGCGGTCGTCACGGCAGAGCAGGAAGCGGGTCGGCACGTCCGGCCACCGCTCCAGCGGCCACGGCTCGGCCAGCGCCTTCTCCGCGTGCCCGCGCCCGCGCCGCGACACCTCGGCGGCCAGGCCGGGCGGCACGTCGTGCATGAACAGCGCGACCTCGTCGTCGATGTCCTTGTCTCCGAAGCCGGTGTTGCCCCACCAGTCGGACGGCGGCTCCCCGGGCACGGGCACCATGGCGGCCAGCATGACCAGCAGGTCGGCCTCGACCCGGTCGCACACCAGCGGCCCGACGAACCCGCCCCACGAGTGCGCCACCACGACCAGGCGCCCGGCGCGCTCCCCGATCGCCCCGGCGACGGCGTCCGCGTAGTCGCCGAGCCCCGCCTCCGGGTCCTCGATGGGCAGGTCGACGGCCACCGTGCGGTGCCCGCGCCGGCGCAGTTCGTCCTCCAGCAGGTGCCAGTGCCAGGCGCAGCCGCCGCCTCCGTGGATCAGCGCGAACGTCGTCATGCTCCAAGGGTAGGAGGCCGGGGCGATGAGTTATCGGCCCCGGCGTGGTCTATTTCCCGACCACACGAAAGGAGTCACCATGGAAACCCATCTGGACGAGCGCTTCAGCGTCCCCGGCGCCACCGCCACCCCGTGGGAGCAGGCGCGCGACGAGCTGGCGCGCGCGGAGACGTACTGGCTGTCCACCGTGCGGGCGGACGGCCGGCCGCACGTCACGCCGCTGATCGCCATCTGGCACGAGGGCGCGCTCTACTTCTCCACCGGCCCGGAGGAGCAGAAGGCCCGCAACCTGGAGACCAACCGGCAGTGCGCGCTCACGACCGGCGCCAGCTCCATGAGCGAAGGCCTCGACCTGGTGGTCGAGGGCGTCGCCGCGCAGGTGTCCGACCCCGGCCTGCTCCAGACGCTCGCCGACGCCCACGTGGCCAAGTACGGCGAGGAGTGGCGCTACGAGGTGCGCGACGGCGCCTTCCACCACGAGGGGGGCGGCCGGGCGCTGGTGTTCGAGGTCGCCCCGGTCAAGGTGCTCGGCTTCAGGAAGGGCGACTACGCCCAGACGCGCTGGCGCTTCTGATCGGCGCCGCCCAGCCAGGCGTCCAGGCACCGCGCCATGAGCCGGAACGGGATGGCCTGTCCCTTGGTCTGGTCGACGGTGCCGGCCAGGTGCAGGTCGAGCTCAGGGCAGTGGAAGAGCCATGTCCCGGTGGCTCCCGAGTGGCCGACGAGCGTCACCGGGCGGCGTCCCGGCGACACGAGCCGGCCGACCTTGAAGAACATGGTGCCCAGTCCGTAGCGGAGGACGGGGATGTTGCGCAGCCGGTTGCGCCGCTCGGTCAGCAGCCGCGCGGTGCGGGCGTCGCCGAAGAGCTCGCCGCCGAGCAGCGCTCGCTGAAAGGTGAGGAGGTCGCCGGTGGTGCTGAACAGGTCGTTGCTGGACTCGATCAGCGAGGTCAGCTCCACGCGGCGCTGTCTCGCGTGGAGCGGCGAGGGCGCCGCGGTCGCCGGGTCCGGCGGGCGGTGTCCCGGGAGCCAGGTGTGTTCCAGGCCGAGCGGACCGAGGATCCGTTCGGTCAGCAGCTCGGCGAACGACCGGCCCGTCACCGTCTCCAGGATGCGGATGAGCAGCTGGAAGCCGGTGTCGGAGTAACGGGCCTGCTGCCGAGGTGCGTCGAGGTCCTGCGGCTCGAAGTGCGGGCGCTGCCGCTCGCGCGTCGTCCGCATCGTGTCCTCGAACGTCCAGGCCGTGTCCCGGCCCTCGGCGAGGTGCTCATACAGGCTGGGGCCGCCACGGCGCTTCTCGAAGTGGTCGGGCAGGCCGGAGGTGTGACTCGCGAGGTGGCGCACCGTGATCGCGGGCGTCCGGTCGACCCCCTTGAGCACGTGGAGTCCCGCGATCGTCTCCTCCGGCAGGAAACGGCTGATCGGCGCGGCCAGGTCGAGCTCGCCGCGCTCGTGCGCCTGGAGCACGAGCGTGACGATGAAGCGCTTGGTGACGCTCGCGACGAAGAACGGGGTGCCGGGATCCAGTGGGTGATCATCGCCACCCCCGGCGGCGGCTGACCAGCGCTGTTTCCCGTCGCCGCTGATGACGGCCAGGTTGGCGTGGTGTATGCCACGTCGCGCGACGAGGCTCTCCAGCAGGCCCGTCAGGCGCGTGTCGACGTCGGCGGGGACGTGGTTGTCGTGGGCGTGGGCCGTGGCGGGCGGCGATGTCACGTGATTGCTCCTCGTCTGCACGACCATATGTCTACTAGACATATCTATGAGGGGCAACGGGGCTAGACTCGCCCACTGTGGCTCATGTGATCCTCGGTCTGCTCCTGATCGCCCCGCGGACCTTCTACGACCTCATCAAGGACTTCGAGGCCAGCGTGGCGTTGTTCTACAGCGCCAGCGGCGGCAGCATCAAACGTGCCCTGGACACCCTGCTCGCGCGCGGGTTCATCGAGGTCGCCAGCGTCGAGACCGGAGGCCGGGGGCGGAAGGTCTATCGAGTGACCGATGCCGGCGGTGAGGAGTTCCGGGCGTGGATGACAGGGGAGCCGGCCGGGCCCGATGTGGAGAAGGCGGCGCTGTCGAGGCTCCACTTCCTCGGCCTGCTGGAACCGGCCGAACGCCTGCCGGTGCTGCGCCGCGTCGTCGCGCGCATCGAAGCCGACCTGGCCACGCTCTCGGCCCTCGACAGGTACCTCGACACCCTGGACCTCCCCGAGGAGCAGCGCGACATCGCCGCCCATCAGCGCGCGACCCTCGACTACGGCCTGGCCTCGAACCGGTTCATGCTCGACTGGTTCCGCGCCTTCGCCGAGCGCTACGAGCCGCTCAGCTGACCGCATGCTTCACCAGGGCGCTGATCCGGGCCTCCACCTCGGGCGTCACCTCGGTCAGGGCGAAGGCGGCGGCCCACATGGCGCCGTCGTCCAGGTGCGCCCGGTCGCTGAACCCGAGCGTCGCGTAGCGCGTCCTGAACTTCGCCGCGCACTGGAAGTGGCAGACGATCTTGTCGTCCAGGGCGTAGGCGGGCATCCCGTACCAGAGCCTGGGCGTGAGGGCCGGGACGTCGGCGGTGATGACGGCATGGACACGCTCGGCCATGACGCGGTCCGATTCCCCCATTTCGGCGATCTTCGCGAGCACGTCACGCAGGTCCTGCGCGGCCTTGTCCGCGCGGGGGGCGCGGCGCGCCGCCTTCTTCTGATCCTGGGCGTGGTCCTTCATCGCGGCCCGCTCCTCGGCCGTGAATCCCTGGTAGGCGATGCTCATGGTGTTCTCCTTGGAGGATCGTCGTTCTCGGTACGGTGTCTCAGGCGGACGCGGTTTCCCAGACGAAGCCGTCCGGGTCGGCGAAGAGCCCGGCGTCGCCGCCGATCACGATGCGGTGCGACCCGGTGCCCTCCTGGGAGAGGCCGATGTCCTTGGCCAGGGCGCGGCGCGGGTAGAGCGCCAGGGTGACGGCCGAGGACGGGGTGTCGAACTCGACGTACTTGCCGCCGAAGCTCTTGGCCACGCTCAGGCCGCGGTCGAGGTAGAAGCGCTTGCTCGCCTTGACGTCCGCCACTCCCAGCAGGAGGGCGACCTGGTCGATGTGCCGGCCGGCCGGGCGGGTGTCCTTCTTCTGGGAGGTGGCGATCTTGCAGATCGTGCCGTCCGGGGCGCGTACGACGCCGCCGTAGCCCCAGAAGCTCTTCGTGGCCGGCTTCAGCGTCGTGGCGCCGGCGTCGAGGGCGGCGCCGATGAGGGCGTCGGCGTCGCCGGGCTGGGACACCACCAGCGACAGCGCGAATCCACGGAAGCCGGTCGTGGGCGCGTCCGAGGCGCGTACGCGCACGTGGTCGCCCAGGCCGAAGGCGGTGTAGAAGGCGTCCGCCGAGGCGGGGTCGGGAACTTCGAGGGTGACGGTCGCGAGGGAGGTCATGGCAGGTCCTTGTTCGTCAGGGGCGGGTCCCCTCTCTTTTTCACATCTCCCCGGCCCCCAGAACCGACTAGATATTCGATTGCCTCTTTTTCTTTTAAAAAAAAAAAAACAAGATACCAAGAGACAA
>NZ_LAVL01000238.1 GCF_001083785.1 Nonomuraea sp. SBT364 | reverse complement strand
AGATCTAGTACGGCGTCGTGGCTGCGGAGATTTGTATAAGAGCCGGGGGGGGGGCCGTCGGCGGTGGGGAGGACGGTGCGGGGGCTGAGCCCGCCGTGCGCGACGCCCGCCTCGTGGACGGCGGCCAGCGCGGTGGCCGTGGTGGCGGCCAGCCGGTAGAGGTCGTCGGCCGCGAACGGCCCGTGCCGCTCGACGGCGTCCCGCACGCTCACCCCTTCGACGTACTCGCCGACCAGGTAGGGCGGGTCGGCCCCGAGGCGGTGGTCGACCAGCGGGGCCACCCGTAAGGAGCTGACCTGCCGGACCGCCGCCACCCAGTCGGCCAGCGCCCCGGGATCGTCGGGAGGCGCCAGCACCCGCAGGGCATGCCGGACCCCCGACTCGTCGTAGGCCTCGCGGACACCGCTGCCGAGCCGAACGCCTAGCCAGTAGCCTCCCAGCCGATCGCCCATGCGGAGTCGGATGCCTTCTTCCGGTCAGCGGTGCAGGCGGGCCCTGTGGTCCGGCCATTCCTCTACGAGGATGCCGAAACAAACGGTGTCGCGCCAGGTGCCGTCGGTACGGCGGCGGTGGCGGCGCAATGTGCCCTCGTGCACCCCGCCGATCCGCCTGATGGCGTTCTGGGACCGCTCGTTCAGGCAGTCGGTCTTCAGCAGCACCCGGTTGAAGCCCAGCTTGTCGAAGGCGTGGTCGATCAGCAGCAGCTTGCACGCGGTGTTGACGGCCGAGCGCCAGTACGCCCTGCCGTACCAGGTCCAGCCGATCTCGATGCTCTCGTCGAAACCGGGCACGTCGCAGTAGGCGGTCCACCCGGCGGCCTTGCCGGTCGCCTTCACGATCACCGCGTGCGGGACGTGCTTGTCGTCCTCGATCAGCGTGCGGGCGACCGCGGCCAGTTCCTCCTCGGTGCGCGGCGCCGCCACGGGCAGCCACCGCCACAGCTCCTCGTCCCCGCCGCCGGCGGCGAACAGGTCGGGCACGTGCTCCAGGGTGAGCGGCTCAAGGCGGACGTCGTCGTTCTCCAGCACCACGGGTGCCGGCAAGGTCGCGGTCATGGCGGTCAGCTTAGGGACGGGCCGTCGGCGCGCTGATGTCCACCTGGGCGATTTTGCGGGGAACCACCTGTCGACACTCATACCGGCCGGTCGGTAGGCTCGCGGCATGGACTTCGCCTTCGACACCGTCACCGAGGACCTGCGGCGGCGCCTGCTGCTGTTCATGGACGAATGCGTCTATCCCGCCGAGTCCGCCTTCGAAGAGCAGGCCCGCACCAGCGGCTGGAGCGCCCCGCCGCTGGTCAACGACCTGAAGGACGAGGCCAGGCAGCGCGGCCTGTGGAACCTGTTCCTGCCCGGCGAGCACGGCGCCGGGCTGACGAACCTGCAGTACGCGCCACTGGCGGAGATCATGGGCCGCAGCCCGCACCTGGCGCCGGTCGCCACCAACTGCGCCGCGCCCGACACCGGCAACATGGAAGTGCTGTCCATGTTCGGCAGCGAGTGGCAGCGCAAGGAGTGGCTGACCCCGCTGCTCGACGGCGAGATCCGCTCGGCGTTCGCGATGACCGAGCCCGACGTGGCCTCCTCCGACGCGACGAACATCGCCACCTCGATCATCCGCGACGGTGACGAATACGTCATCAACGGCCGCAAGTGGTTCATCTCCGGCGCGATGAACCCCGCCTGCAAGATCTTCATCGTCATGGGCAAGACGAACCCGGAGGCGCCCAAGCACCGCCAGCAGAGCATGATCCTGGTGCCGCGTGACACGCCCGGCATGACGATCAAGCGCGGCATGCACGTCTTCGGCTACACCGACGCCGACCACGGCGGCCACGCCGAGATCGTGTTCGAGGACGTCAGGGTCCCGGCCGACAACCTGATCGGCGAGGAGGGCGGCGGCTTCGCCATCGCCCAGGCCCGGCTCGGCCCCGGCCGCATCCACCACTGCATGCGCCTGATCGGCATGGCCGAGCGCGCGGTCGAGCTGATGTGCGAGCGGGCGCTGGCCCGCACCGCCTTCGGCAAGCCGGTCGCCCAGCAGGGCGTGGTGCAGGACTGGATCGCCGAGTCCCGCATCAAGATCGAGCAGCTGCGCCTGCTCGTGCTCAAGACCGCCTGGCTGATGGACACCGTCGGCAACCAGGGCGCCCACACCGAGATTCAGGCCATCAAGATCTCCACCCCGATCACCGTGGAGTGGATCCTCGACAAGGCCATCCAGGTGCACGGCGCCGGCGGCGTGTCCCAGGACTTCCCGCTGGCCGGCCTCTGGGCGGGAGCCCGCTCGCTGCGCCTGGCCGACGGGCCGGACGAGGTGCACAAGCGGTCGCTGGCCTACCGCGAGCTGAAGAAGCACATGTGATGACGACAGGAGCTGGAGTGGACGAAGCACGGCTCAAGGAACGCGTCGCCGCGTTCCTGAGCGAGAACGATCCGGACGGCGACCGGCTGGAGTTCCTGCGGGCCAGGTTCGACGCGGGTCTGGCGTGGGTGTGGTTCCCCGAGGGCCTCGGCGGGCTGGGCATCTCGCGCGAGCTGCAGCAGGTGGTCGAGCGCGAGCTGGCCCACACGCCGCAGCTCGACGGCGGAGTGCAGGGTATCGGGCTGGGCATGGCGGCGCCCACGATCCTGGCCTTCGGCACCGAGGAGCAGAAGCGCCGTTTCCTGCGCCCCCTGTGGACGGGCGAGGAGATCTGGTGCCAGCTCTTCAGCGAGCCCGGCGCGGGGTCCGACCTGGCCACGCTCGGCACCCGCGCGGTGCGCGACGGCGACGAGTGGGTCGTCGACGGCCAGAAGGTGTGGACGTCAGGCGCCCACCACTCGCGCTGGGCGATCCTGGTCACCCGTACCGATCCGGACGTGCCCAAGCACCGCGGCATGACGTACTTCGTCTGTGACATGCACGCGCCCGGCGTGGACGTGCGCCCGCTGCGGCAGATCACCGGCGAGGCCGAGTTCAACGAGGTGTTCCTCACCGGCGTGCGGCTCCCCGACGACCTGCGGCTCGGCGAGGTCGGCGACGGCTGGCGGGTCGCCCAGACCACGCTGATGAACGAGCGCGTCGCCATCGGCGGCGGCCCGGTGCGGCGCGGCGGCGGCATGGTCGGCGCGGTGCTGGAGTTCTGGCGCGAGCATCCCGAGCTGCGCACCCACGACCTGCACCAGCGCCTGCTGTCGCTCTGGGTGGAGGCCGAGGTGACCCGCCTGTCCGGGGCGCGGCTGCGCGAGCAGCTCGCCGCCGGCCAGCCCGGCCCCGAGGGCTCGGGCATGAAGCTGTCGTTCGCCAAGCTCAACCAGGCGCTGTCCGGCCTGGACATCGAGCTGCGGCGCGACCTCGGCTACGACGACTGGGCCTTCCGCCGTTCCGAGACCGTCGACTTCTACGGCCGCGGACCCGGCTACCGATACCTGCGCGCCAAGGGCAACTCGATCGAGGGCGGCACCTCCGAGATCCTGCGCAACATCATCTCCGAGCGGGTGCTCGGCCTGCCCTCAGAGCCCCGCGTCGACAAGGACGTGCCCTGGAAGGACCTCCCGCGATGACGAGCCTGCTGTATTCGGAGGTCGAGGAGGAACTGCGCGCCGCCGTGCGCGGCCTGCTCGCCGACCGCTGCCCGCCCGCCGCCGTGCTCGAGCGCGCCGAGTCGGACCCGTACGACCTGGACCTGTGGAAGACGCTGGCCGGGGAGATCGGGGTGGCCGGGCTGCTCATCCCCGAGGAGCACGGCGGGGCCGGCGCGTCCGCCAGCGAGGTGGCGGTCGTGCTGGAGGAGCTGGGCCGGGGCGTCGCGCCGGTGCCGTTCTTCACCAGCTCGGTGCTCGCCACCCGGGCGCTGGTCCAGGCCGGGGCCGCCGGCCTGCTCGAACGGCTCGCCGACGGCCGGTCCACCGCCGCGCTCGCGGTGTCGTTCGCGGCCTCGCCGTACCACCCGTCGCGCGGCTCCTCCGTACGGTCGGCCGACGGGCGGCTGTCCGGGACGGTCACCGGCGTGGCCGGGGCCGACGTGGCGGACGTGCTGCTGGTGCCCGCCGACGGCGGCCTCTACCACGTCGAGGGCGCCCAGGTGGCGGCCGTGTCGTCGCTGGACCTGACCCGGCCGGTCGCCACCGTCACGCTGGACGGCGCCGAGGCCACCCGCCTCGGCGACGTGGACGTGGCCGAGGTGCTGCGGTTCGGGGCCGGGCTGCTGGCCTCCGAGCAGTACGGGGTCGCGCAGTGGTGCCTCGACACGACGCTCGCCTACGTCAAGGAGCGTCACCAGTTCGCGCGGCCGATCGGGTCGTTCCAGGCGATCAAGCACCGGCTGGCCGACCTCTGGCTCGACGTGGTCAGGGCCAGGGCCGCGGCGCGCGGCGCGGCGGCCGACGGCTCGCCCGTGTCGGTGGCCGTGGCCCAGGCCTGGAACGCCGGCGTGGCCGTGCGCGTGGCCGAGGAGGCGCTGCAACTCCACGGCGGCATCGGGATGACCTGGGAGCACCCCGTGCATCTCTATCTCAAGCGCGCCAAGGCCACCGAGATCGCCCTGGGCACCCCCGGCGACCATCGGGAGGCGCTGGCCTCACTCGCCGAGGTGCCCGGCCCCGAGAGAGGTCAGCAGTAGGTCGGCGAAGTGCTTGCCCACCTGGGCGCCGGTCAGCGGCCCGTCCGTGTGGTACCAGGTGCCCAGGTGGTGCACCGAGCCGAAGAAGTAGTCGACGACCAGCTCGGCCGGCACCCGGTCGCTGAACACGCCGTCGCGCTGGCCCTCCAGCACCAGGTCGCGGAAGCGCTCGTGGTAGCGGCGGCGCTCGGCCCGGACGCTCTTGCGGGTCTCGGGGGCCAGCAGGTGCATCGAGCGGAAGAAGATCTTGGAGTCGTCGAGGTTGTCGGTGGTGGTCTCGATCACGTCGGCGGCGGCGCGGTGCAGCCGCTCGACGACCGTGCCGCCGCTGTCGGCGATCTGCGTCAGCCGGTCCATCTGCATGCGCAGGACCCTGCCGTAGATTTCATGCAGCAGGTCGTCCTTGGAGTCGAAATAGTGATACATGGCGCCTTTGGTGACGCCGGCGGACATCACGATCTCCTGGACCGAGGTGCTCTCGAACCCCTGTTCGGCGAACAGCCGGGTGGCCTCGGCGAGCAGCCGCTGGCGTACCGGTTCCTCTTTCATCACGGACGACAGCATACCGACTGGTCGGTCGATCCGTGATGCTTCTCCTAGGGGTACCAATTCCGTCACCTTAGGCTCACCTTGGTTTCGGATGGGGTATCTCTTTAATCGGCGAGGGATCTTCGGCGTGGCAGATCCTGTTGACGACACACTCATTCGGGGAGTTTGCCGTGCCCGGTGGCTCTATCTACGTGCAGCAGGACGAGAAGTACACGGGGTCGTCCCCCCAGTGGTGGTACGAGAAGTTCTGGCGTGAGGAGGCGCAGAGCCGGCGCAGGGCGCGCATCCTCAAGGCGGCGGCCGGGTTCGCCGCCGGCTTCGCGCTCGGCATCCGCTTCGACGTCACCTACACGGCGTTCTACGCGCTCCTGGTGGCCGGGCTCGTGGCCGCCGGCGACTGGTGGCTCGACTGGCGGCGCTTCCAGGCCACGGCCGTCTGGCGCGGGCGCAGGCAGGGCGAGGCCATCACCGGCCGCCTGCTGCGCCGCTCGCTGGGCAGGCGCGGCTACACCGTGCTCGACGGCCGGGCGATCAAGGACAAGGCGTCCATCGACCACCTCGTGATCGGGCCCGGCGGCGTCTGGATCGTCGACAACGAGTCCTGGAGCCCCGACACCGAGATCGCCACCTACGGCGGCCGGCTGTTCTTCGGCGAGAAGTACGGCACCAAGGTCGCCAAGCCGCTGGTCGAGGCCGCCGAGGCGTTCGCCGACCTGCTCACCCGCGAGACCGGCGTCCCGGTCACCATCACCCCGCTGCTGGCCGTGCACTGCGGGATGCTCCCGCGCCGCGGGCTGCTGGAGGTCGAGGGCATCACCCTGCTCAAGCCGCGCCTGGTGGCGCGGCGCATCCGGGCGAGCGCCGGCGACCGGCTCGACCCCGCCCAGATCGAACTCCTCACCCGCACGGCGGCAAGGGAGCTCCAGCGCGCTTGATGACAGGCGTGGTTCCCGCGTCGCGACCTCAGACGCAGCGCACGACGAACGACTCGCCGGTTCCGTCGTGCACGTTGTACGTGCTGCCGGCCACCGTGCCGTCGTCCGAGGCGACCGTGAGCCACATGTGGTGCGTGGGCGACTTCGGGATGGAATGGACGAACTGGCCGAGCCGCCAGATGCCTACGCCACCGCCGGTGGCCGCGTCCGTGGTGCCGGTGATCAGGCCGTCACGGTTGACGGCACGGGTGTCGGAGCTCTGCGGCAGCACGCGCGGTACTCCGTCGGTGTCCCAGAGCACGCCGTAGGTGCGGTAGGGCGAGGTGTAGCTGATCGAGCCGATCACCCGGCCGTTGGAGATCTTGGTCGCGAACGTGCCGGCCGCACCCGCGATCTTGGCCAGTGGGGTGACGGTGCCGTTCCGCCACAGGGCCGGGCCGTCCGGCGACTGCAGCAACACCGTGCCGTCCTCGTCCGCGTCCGCGGGCTCGTAGCCGCCGGGCAGGACGGTCTCGATCACCTGACCCGGCCGGTCGGCCGGCCAGCGCAGCAGGCGGTGCACGTACTGAGTGCCGATCCGCACCATGTTCCGGCCGGTGACGTCGCCGTTCTCGTTGATGGTGAGCGGCCGGAGGAATCCGTCGGCGGGGCGGGCGAGTTTCTCCGCCTGGCCGTTCTTGAGCAGGATCGCGTAACTGGGCCCGAAATAAGGCGGGGCCGCTATGGCGGTCCAGGCCAGCACGGTGCCCGACCGGGTCTCGTCCGGCAGACCCACGATCGGCTCGTCGCCGACCTTGGCGCCGTGGTCGACGAACTGGCCGTTCCGCCAGGAGACGCCGTGCCAAAGGCCGTCCGCCAGCACGGCGCGGCCCGAGAAAGCGCCCTGGTGGTTCGTCGCGGTGACCGACGACTGCTGGGTGCCGGCCGGCACGGGTAAGTCGGAGGGCGTCCAGGCGCAGGCGGCGGCCGAGGCGGCCGGCACCGCCGTGCCCGAGGCCAGCAACAGCGCGGCCCCGGCGAACGCATGACAGAGTCGGTTCGGTTTCACGGCATTCCTCTCGCAGAACCAGATGGTGCTAGCAACCGTAGATCGGCGAGGAATGCCTGGTTATCCATCCCGGTGCGCACCGCAATTCACAAGAAATCCCTAGGCGATGCTCTCGATGAACGCGGTCAACTGCGCGACGTTCCGGCATTCGTACATGGGCACGACCGTGCCGTAGTCGGTCGCCACCGAGTCGCCGGTGTCCCACTGCTGCCGGGGCTCGGGGTTCAGCCAGTACGCGTGCCGGGCGCGCCGGGTCAGCGACTTGAGCGTGTCGAGGGCGGGCTGCTGGTAGTTGGAGCGCGCGTCACCGAGGATCAGCAGCGACGTCTTCGGGCCGATCGCGTCGCCGTAGCGCTCGGCGAAACCCTCCAGCGCGTGACCGTAGTTCGTCCGGCCGAAGCGCACCATGTCGGCCTCGTTCGCCAGCCGCGTCATCGCCTCCACCACGTCGGCGCCCGGGACGAAGAACCGGGTGATCTCATCCACCGTGTCCACGAACCCGAACGCCCGCACCTTGGTGAACTGCTCCCTCAGCGCGTACGTGAGCAGCAGCGTGAAATGCGCGAAGGAGGAGACCGAGTCGCTGGTGTCGCAGAGGATGACCAGCTCCGGCTTGTGCGGCCGGGGCGGCTTGAAATGCGTGGTCAGCGGCACGCCGCCACTCTGCAGCGACGCCCGCACGGTCTTGCGGAAGTCGAGCCGCCCGCGCCTGCCCTTCCTGTGCTTGATCGTCAGCCGTGCCGCCAGCCGCCGGGCCAGCGGATACACCTCCCTGCGCAGCCTGGCCAGGTCGGCCTTGGTGATGCGCAGGAAGTCGATGTGGTCGAGCGGCGGGCGCACGGCGGAGCGGGCGATCTTGTCGATGCCGGAGTCCTCGGCGATGCGGCGGCGCACGTCGGTGGCCACCGCCTCCTCCAGCCGCCGCGTGTTGGCCGCGACCCGCTGGCGTGCGGTCTTCTCGGCCAGCCCGCCGCGCTCCTGCCCGGTCAGGACCTCCTTGAGGATCCTGGCCATCAGCGTCTCGGGGGACAGGGCGCGCATGACGCTGTAGGAGAACCAGTTCTGCCTGCCCGCCGCCGCCTCCTGCCGGCCGAACCGCTCCACCATGGCGCGGGCGAACTCCCGCATCTCGGCGTCCGTGCTCTGGGTGAGCAGCCCGGCCAGGTAGTCGCGCAACTCCTCCAGGGGCGCCGACTCCAGGTCCGGGCGCGGCCCGTACAGCCCGGTCGTGGACATCGGGAACCACAGGTCGAACAGCACGTCGAAGCCCGGCCGGTAGGCGGGCTTCTTGACCAGCGTCGCCGCGTAGGCGGCGCGCAGCGACTCGCGGTCGGCCAGCTCGATCACCCGCAGCGCCCGCGCCGCGTCGAGCCCCTCGGCCAGCGATACGGGCAGGCCGGCTTCGCGCAGCGCGTGCACGAAGCCGACGTGCCTGTCGACGAGCGAGGTCACGGCGTGGCCAGCCCGAGTTCCTTGACCGCGCGGGCCTGGTCGGAGGCGTGCTTGAGGACCACGCCGAGGGTGCCGGCGACGGTCGCCTCGTCCAGTTCCTCGCGGCCGAGCGCCAGCAGCGTGTTGGCCCAGTCGACGGTCTCGGCCACCGACGGCGCCTTCTTCAGCTCCAGCGACCGCAGCGTCGCCACCGTCCTGGCAAGCTGCTCGGCGAGGTCCGCGCGGAGCGTCGGCACCTGGCTGAGCACGATGTCCCGCTCGCGTTCCGGAGTCGGGTACTCGATGCGCAGATAGAGGCAGCGCCGCTTGAGTGCCTCCGACAGCTCCCGCGTGGCGTTGGAGGTCAGCACCACGAACGGCCGGCGTACGGCCTCGATCGTGCCCAGCTCCGGGATCGTCACCTGGAAGTCGGACAGGAGCTCCAGCAGAAGCCCCTCGACCTCCACGTCTGCCTTGTCGGTCTCGTCGATCAGCAGCACCGACGGCTCGGCGGACCGGATCGCCTTCAGCAGCGGGCGCTCCAGCAGGAACTCCTCGCTGAAGATGTCGTCGTCGGCGCTCGTGGCCTGGATGCGCAGCAGCTGCTTCTTGTAGTTCCACTCGTACAGCGCCCGGGCCTCGTCGAGGCCCTCGTAGCACTGCAGCCTGATCAACTGGGCGTCGGTGGCCAGGGCGACCGCCTTGGCGAGCTGCGTCTTGCCCACTCCGGCCGGCCCTTCGACCAGCAGTGGCTTGCCCAGCGCGGCGGCGAGGAAGACCGAGGTGGAGATGGCGTCGTCGGAGAGGTAGTCCACGGCGGCGAGCCGCTCGGTCACGTCGGCGGGCGAGTCGAACATCGATGCTCCTGTCTGCAGGCCGAACTTTATTCTAGCGGCACGGGTGCGACTTCCGCCGATTCGACCTGGATGCTCGGTGCCGGTATATTCCTACCTGCACGGCGCGCCGCTAGCTCAGTTGGTTAGAGCAGCTGACTCTTAATCAGCGGGTCCGGGGTTCGAGTCCCTGGCGGCGCACCCTGACAGAAACCCCAGTTCGGTAGGCCGAGCTGGGGTTTCTTGCTTCTCGGAGGGCCTCGGGGGGTTGCTCGTCGGTACGGTTCCGGCGCATGGCTGGTGTTTCGGTCGCCGGTCCGGGGCGACGGTGGCCGTCGGGCTTGAGCGCCCAACGCGTGGCTTCCGGGCGGTAGTAGTTGGCGTACAGCCTGCTGACTACGCTCAAGCTTGTGTGCTGGGCCTGTCGCAGACGTGGAGGTTGTCCAGCCGTGCGCCAACGTCCAGAGGTGTGATCCACCTGCTGCGCGGACCTTTCAGGTACGCCGCCCGCCGGGACTGAGGCAAGATCGGTTGCGCTCAAGCCCTTCGACACCGCCCGACAAGGGGGCGGCACTGGAGAGGTTCTGCGAGTTCCCGAGGTCTGGGAGCAGAAGTGCCCGGTCATCTTGCGTCTGTGGCACAGCGGTTTGGCACAGTTTGTGACCTTCCCGGCCTTCGACGTCGAGATCCGCAAGGCCATCTACTCCACCAATGCCATCTGGGCCAACGCCCGATCCATAAGGCGGTTCCGTTGAGTTGAACTCCTACGCATTCTAGTTTTGCCCCGTCGCAGCCAGGACCTTGTCCCGAACACGCCCTGTACTTGTACGACGCGACGCTGCGAGATGGGCAGCATGCCGTGGCGCACCAGATGTCACATGACGATGTCGTCACGTATGCGCAGGCTGCACAGAACGCAGGTATCGATATTCTGGAGGTCGGCCACGGTAATGGTCTCGGGGCTTCTTCTCTCCATATCGGTCGAGCTGCGCTGACCGATCGCGCACTGAACGCTTTTCATCCTCATGCCGCCTGCGCAACGCGGTGGTTCTGGAGGACGGCGATGGCCTTGCACAGGTGCCCGGCCTTGGAAGGACAGCACCGTAGCTTCCGAAGAATCTTCCAGCTCTTC
>NZ_LAVL01000237.1 GCF_001083785.1 Nonomuraea sp. SBT364 | reverse complement strand
AGTTGGGGCGCGCGTGGTGGCGCGGTCGGGCGGCAAGGTGGCCGGGCTGACGTGGCACCAGGCGCCCGGCGCGGGCGCCTGCTTCCCCGACGGGCCCGGCTGGATCTACGTGTCCAACGCCGCGCTGCCGGTGCTCGGCGGCGCGTCGGCCGTGCGGTTCCGGGCCGACGGCGCGGTCGGGGCGGCCTACCGCATCCTGTCCGGCACCGAGGTCAACCGCGGCGGCGGCGCCACCCCGTGGCACACCTGGCTGTCCTGCGAGCTGGGCCATCGGGGGCGGGTGTTCGAGTGCGACCCGTACGGCGTGCGCGCGGGCAGGCCCCGGCTGGCCATGGGGCGCTTCGCGCACGGCGCGGCGGCCTGCGACCCCGGCCTCGGGGTCGTCTACCTGACGGAGGCGGAGCGTGACGGCTGCTTCTACCGGTTCCGGCCGGGCGACTGGGGCGATCTGACGGAGGGCACCCTGGAGGTGCTGTGCGGCTCCGGCGGGTGGGAGCGGGTGCCGTCGCCGGCCGCGCTGATCAAGCCGGCCCGGCACCAGGTGGCCGGGGCGCGCCGCTTCGACGGCGGCGACGCCTGCCACTACGCCGGCGGCGTGTGCTTCCTCACCACCCGGGGCGACGGCTTCCTGTGGGCCTACGACACGCGGACGTCCGTGCTGGAGCGGGTCTGCGACGGCGTCCGCGCCGTCACCAGCGCCCCCTCCGGGGACCTGTACGTGGCCCGGCACGGCGCGGGCACCGGCGCCCGCATCGACGTCGTCACGCCGGACCGCGAGCTGTCGCCGTTCCTCGCGCTCGACGGTGACGCCGAGCTGACCGGGCCGGCGTTCGGGCCGGGCGGCGACCGGCTCTACTTCTCGGCCACGGCCGCGTCCGGCGAGTCGACCACCTACGAGGTGACCGGCCCCTTCCGCGACTGATTGGATTGATCAGCGCAGATAGCGCACCAGCATCACCTTGAGCTCCTCGACGAGTTCCGCGGCCCGCTCCGGCGTCGCGTCGCCGGCCAGCGGCATCACGGCCTTGACCATGGCCACCGCCATCGTGCCCATCATCAGCGCCCGCTCCTCGCCCAGGCCGGGGGAGCGGCGGCGCAGCAGGGCGGCGACCTGCCGGGCGACGGCCTCGTGCAGCACCCGGGCGGCCGAGGCGAGCTTGTCGCCGGTCGCGCTGCCGTACAGCAGCGACCAGTAGGCCGGGGTGGAGCTCTTGAACGACACGCTCTCGTCCACCAGCGCGCCCACCAGCGCCTCCAGCGGCACCTCCGGCGTGACCGCCGCCAGCCTGGCCGCCCAGAACTCCTCCCGGTCGGCCGTGTAACGGGTCACCAGGCCGTCGAGGATCTCCTCCTTGTTGCGGAAGAACTGATACAGCGAGCCCGGGGACAGTCCGGCCCGGGCCGCCACCTGGTTCGTCGTCAGGTCGGGGTAGCCGACGTCGGCGATCACCAGCTCGGCGGCGTCGAGGATCTCCGCCATCCGCTTCAGCCCGCGCGCCTGCCGGCGCACCGCGCGTTCAGTCATGGGTCACCGCTTTGACAAATGCGAGCATTTACTTGTATTTCTGGTTCGGCCGATGAAACACGAGCAGTTTACCGAGTTTGGGGGCGGAAGTGGTGACGACCCATGGGCGGGAGGCGCCGTTGCGGAGACTGGGGTTCTTCCTGGTCAGGCGGCGGCGCGCGGTGCTCGGGCTGGCCCTGGCGCTGGCCGTGCTCGCCGGGACGCTGGCGGCGGGCGCGGTGCCGCGCATGTCGCTGGCCAGGTTCGAGGCCCCGGGATCGGAGTCGGACCGGGCCCAGGCCGAGCTGGCCGGGCGGTTCGGCACCGGCAGCCCGGACATGATCTTCCTGGTGACCGCGAAGCGCGGCACGGTGGACGACCCGGCCGTCGAGGCGGCCGGGCGGGCGCTGGCGGGCCGCGCCGAAGCGCACGAGGGCGTGGCCGAGGTCGAGTCGTACTGGAGCCGCGGCAGGCCCGCCACCCTGCGCAGCGCGGACGGCAGGCACGCGCTGATCCTGGTGCGCGTCCCCGGCGACGCCGACCACGTGCGCGCGGGCGTGCTGCCCGCGCTGGTGCCGGCGATCACCGCGGAGCACGAGCTGCTGCGGGTGCGCGCCGGGGGAGGTGAGGAGGTCTTCCGCGCGACGGTGCCGCTGGCCAGGCAGGACTTCGTCCGCGCCGAGCTGGTGATCTTCCCGCTGGCGTTCGCGCTGCTCTGGCTCTACCTGCGGCGGGCGCCGGCCGCGCTGTTGCCGATCCTGGCCGGGGTGTTCGCCATGGCGATCGCGCTGGCGCTGCTGCGCGGGCCGTTGCTGTTCACCGGCATCTCGACGTTCGCGCTCAACCTGACCCTGGCCATGGGCCTCGGGCTGGGCATCGACTACTGCCTGTTCGTGATCTCGCGCTTCCGTGAGGAGGTGGCGCTGGGGCGCGACCGGGCGGCGGCGGTCGCCGGGGCCGTCGAGCACGCGGGGCGCACGGTGCTGTTCAGCGGCCTGACCGTGGCCGCGTCCCTGGCGGTGCTGTTCGCGCTGCCGTTCGACTTCCTCAGGTCGTTCGCGTACGCCGGCATCGCGGTGGTGATCGGCGGGCTGGTCACCGCGGTGCTCGTGCTGCCCGCCGTGCTGGCCGTCGCCGGCGGCGCGATGCTGCCCCGGCGGCAGCGGCCGGTGCGGTCCGGCGGGTTCTGGCACACGCTGGCGGTCCGGGTGATGCGACGGCCGCTGGTGTTCGGCGGCGTGGCCACGGCGGTGCTGCTCGTGCTGGCGGCGCCGTTCCTGGGGCTGCGCTTCGGCGTCGCCGACGACCGCATCCTGCCGCCGGACGCCGGGCCCCGCCAGGTGCAGGACGTCATCCGCCAGGGCTTCCCCGCCGAGGAGACCGACGCGATCCAGATCGTCTCCACCGGCTCCGGCGGCAGCCGGGACGGCGTGACCGGGTATGCGGTCACCCTGTCCCGGCTGCCCGGCGTCGCCCAGGTCGACTCCGCCGCGGGGGTCTTCACGGACGGGCGGCGGACCGGCGACGGCGATCTGTCCAGGTTCGAGGGGAGCGGGAGCTGGCTGTCGGTGGTGCCGTCGGCCGAGGCGCTCGCCGACCCGGTGCGGCTGGCCGAGGCGGTGCGGGCCGTCGAGCCGCCGTTCGCGGTGCTGGTCGGCGGCTACCCGGCCGAGCTGGCCGACTACCGCGCCTCGGTGGTGGACCGGCTGCCGCTGCTGCTGGCGCTCATGCTCGGGGTGACGTTCGTGGTGCTGGCGGTCATGACGCGCAGCGTGATCCTGCCGGTCAAGGCCACGATCCTGAACGTGCTGAGCCTCGGCGTCATGTTCGGCGCCATCGTCTGGGTCTTCCAGGAGGGCAACCTGTCGGGGCTGCTCGGCTTCACCCCGACGGGCTCGCTCGACCCGAGCATCCCCATCCTCATGCTCTGCGTCGCCTACGGGCTGTCGATGGACTACGAGGTGTTCCTGCTGTCGCGCATCAAGGAGGAGTACGACAGGACCGGTGACACCGGTGAGGCGGTGGCGACCGGCCTGCAGCGCGGCGCGCCGCTGATCACGGCCGCGGGCGGCATCCTGGCGCTCACCTTCGCCGCCTACGCCACCGCCTCGGTGTCGTTCGTGCAGATGCTCGGCGTCGGCATGGCGGTGGCCGTGCTGGTGGACGCGACCGTGATCAGGGCGGTGCTGGTGCCGAGCCTGATGCGGCTGGCCGGGCCGCTCAACTGGTGGCCCAGAGGTCGAGCGACCACATCTCCTCGATGACCTCGGCCCCGTTCTCGACGCCCGGCTCCCGGGAGTCGAGCGTGAACCCGGCCGCCCGGTAGATGCGCCGGGCGCTCTCCAGGCAGCCGCGCGTCCACAGCACCATCCGCTTGCAGCCCTCGGCCCTGGCGTGGCGCACGCACTCCTCGACCAGCCGCCGGCCCAGGCCGAGGCCGCGCGCGGACGGCTCGACGAGCAGCAGCCGCAGCTGCGCCGTGGTGGCGTCCTTGCGCACGAAGAACACGCAGCCCGCCGGCTCGCCGCCGACCTCGGCGATCCACGCCGCGTCGCGGACCGGGTCGTACTCGCCGACGATCTTCGCCACGGTCTGCTCGAACGTCATGCCCCAGCCGTACTCGCGGGCGTAGAGCACACCGTGCCGGTGGACCACCCAGCTCAGGTCGCCCGCCCGCGGCGGCCTGAGCACGGTCGGCTCGCGCGGGAGCGGCGGGCCGAGCACGGCCCTGATGGTCGCCATCGCGCCGACCAGCCGCCGCTGGTCATCCTCCGGCAGCCGGGCCAGCAGCCGCGCGACCTCCTCCTGCGAGCCGCGGTCGAGCACGCCGAACGCCTCGCCGCCCGCCGCGCTGAGCCTGACCACCTGCTTGCGCCCGTCGGTGGCCGAGCGTTCGCGGACGATCAGCCCGTCGCCCTCGAACCTCGCCAGGATCCGGCTCAGATAGCCCGCGTCCAGGTCGAGCAGCGCGCGCACCTCGCCGGTCTCCAGCTCGCCCGCCCGCGCCACCTCGAACAGCACCCTGCTCTCCGTCAGCGAATAGGGGGAGCGGTGCATGCCGGCCCGGAGGACCCCGATGGCCTTGGTGTAGAAGCGGTTGAACGCCCGCACCTCCGAGACCCTTGCCTCGGTCAGCGAATCCATTGCCGAAGTCAACCATGAGATGATGTCCCCGTGAAGAGGCACCTTTACATCGGCGGCTACGGTCCCGGGATCCTGAGCACCGGCGAGGGGCTGACGCGGCTCGCGTCGCCATCGTTCCTGGCCCTGCACCCCTCGCTGCCCGTGCTCTACGCGGTCGGCGAGCTCGCCCAGGGCTGGATCACCGCCTACGGCACCGAAGGCGGGCTCTCGCCCTGGGACGAGCGCTCCACCGAGGGCGACAGCCCCTGCCACGTGGCGGTGCACCCGTCGGGCGAGCTGCTCGCGGTCGCCAACTACGGCGACGGCGTGGTCAGCCTGCACCGCCTCGACGGGCGCGGCGTGTTCGCCGGCGACCCGATCGTGCTGCGGCACCGGGGCTCCGGCCCCGACCCCGACCGGCAGGCGGGCCCGCACGCCCACCAGTGCGTCTTCCACGACGGCCTGCTGCACGTCTCCGACCTGGGCACCGACGAGATCCGCCGCTACACGGCCGGCGGCGGGCCGCTGGAGCCGATCCGGCTGCCGCCCGGCACCGGCCCGCGCCACTTCGCCTTCGCGGGCTCGCGCCTCTACGTGGCGGGCGAGCTCGACGGCACCGTCACGCTGCTGGAGGGCGAGCGCGTCACCCGCGTGCCGGCCTCCGCCGCCCCGGGCCCGAACGCCCCGTCCCACCTCGAGCTCGCCGGCGACTTCGTGTACGTGGCCAACCGGGGGCCCGACACGATCGCCGTGCTGCGCGCGGCCGACCTGAGCCCGGTGGCGGAGGTGCCGTCGGGCGGCGACTGGCCGCGCCACTTCGCGATCGACGGCGACCGCCTGTACGTGGCCGACCAGCGCTCCGGCGGCGTCGCCGTGTTCGCGCTGCGCGACGGTGTCCCGGCGGCCACCGGCGAGGTGATCGAGGTGGAGAGCCCGTCCTGCGTGCTGCCCGCTCAGTCCTGATCGGCCTGCCTGAGCAGCACCTCGCCGAGCATGTGCGTGACGTGCTCCTCGACGGGCTCGGCGGTCACGCCCAGCCCGCTCAGCGCGCGCGTGGCCGGGTCGTCCTTCAGCCGGAGGACGGCCAGCAGCAGGTGCTCGGTGCCGACGTAGTTGTGGCCGAGCCGTAGCGCCTCGCGCAGCGTCAGCTCCAGCGCCTTCTTGCTCTGCGCCGAGAACGGCGGCGTCCCGGGCGTGGGCGGACTGCCCGGCCCGAGGGCGGGCACCACCGCCTTCCGCACCGAGGCGAGTGACACCCCGCACGCCTCCATGGCGCGTGCCGCCAGCGCCTGCGGCTCGTGCAGCAGGCCGAGCACCAGGTGCCCGACCTCGATGTGGTCGTGGCCGAGGCCGCGGGCCTCCTCCTGGGCGCGCACCAGCACGACGCGGGCCCGGTCGGTGTAGCGGGTATAGCTGCGCAGGTCGTCGGCCAGCGAGCCGGACCCGCCCTCCTTCGGCACGAACCGCTTCTGGGCCGCCTGCTTGGTGACGCCCATGCTGCGGCCGATGTCGGTCCACGACGCGCCGGCGTGCCGGGCCCGGTCCACGAAGTGGCCGATCAGGTGGTCGGCCACCTCGCCCAGGTGCTCGCCCAGCGTCACGGCGTCGGACAGCTCACCCAGGGGGTCGCCGTCCGGGTGGCGGCCCTTGATCGCGTTGATCAGATCGTCGAGACGAACGCTGTGCTCCATGCGTCAACCATAGGTTGACGATCGAGGGCCGTCAACCCGGCGTTGACGCTTGCGGCATACCTGGGACATACCGCCCATTGCTAGCGTCACGCCCGTCAACGGCTCACAAGTGTCGAGGAGACCTGAATGCGCAAGATTGCCGCATCGCTAGCCCTGGTGACCGGCGTGCTGATCCTCGCCGGTCAGAGCCCGGCTTCCGCAGCCTCCCCCGATGACGGCGGAGCCGACGTGGTCGTCGATGCCGCGACCGGCGGGACGGTGGTGCTCCAGCCGGACGCGCGCGAGGAGGTGCCGGACATGTCGATCATGGCGTCGGCCCCCAGCTGCATCAAGCGGCAGACCTGGACCGACTGGTACGACTTCGCCAAGGCGACCAACCACTGCGCGTCCACCAAGCACATCAAGATGATCTGGGCCTTCGCCCCTGACTCCTCCTGCATCACCCTCGCCCCGGGGACGAGCGCCACCACCTATCGCGGCCGGGCCGCCAGGTACGACGGCATGGTCACGTGCTGACCGGTCCGTAGCGGATCACGTCACGGCCAGCGCGACGGCCGCGCGCCAGCGCTCGTAGGCCGCGTCGTCGCGCTCGCCCGGCTCGAAGCGCCGATCCAGCCGCCACGTCTGGCGCAGCTCGGCGGCCGACCCCCAGACCCCGGCGCCCAGCCCCGCCAGGAACGCCGCGCCCAGCGCCGTCGTCTCCTGGATCACCGGCCGCTCCACCGGCGTGCCGAGCTGGTCGGCCTGCAACTGCATGAGCAGGTCGTTCGCGCTGGCCCCGCCGTCGGCCTTGAGCACTGGGATCTCGCCGCCGCCCATCACGCCCGCCACGTCGCGCACCTCGAACGCGATCGCCTCCAGCGTGGCCCGTACCAGGTGCGCCCGCGTGGTGCCGCGCGTCAGGCCGGTGATCAGCCCGCGCGCGTCCGGATCCCAGTGCGGCGCGCCCAGCCCGGTCAGGGCGGGCACGAACACCACGCCGCCGCTGTCGGGCACCGTGCGCGCCACCGCCTCCGACTCCGGCGCGGTGCCGATCAGGCCGAGCCCGTCACGCAGCCACTGCACCGCCGCGCCGGTGACGAAGATGGACCCCTCCAGCGCGTAGGTGCGCTCGCCCGACGGCGCCTGCCAGGCCACCGTGGTCAGCAGCCCCGCGCCGGACCGGACGAGCTCCGTGCCGGTGTTGGACAGGATGAACGAGCCCGTCCCGTAGGTGCACTTCACCTCGCCCGCGCCGTAGCACGTCTGCCCGAACAGCGCCGCCTGCTGGTCGCCCGCCACCCCGCTGATCGGCAGGTCCAGCCCGAGGAAGGCGGCCGGGTCGGTGCGCCCCAGCTCGCCGAAGTTGGGCACGATCTCCGGCAGCGCCTCCCGCGGCACGCCGAACAGCTCGCACAGCTCCGGCTCCCACGCGCCCGACTCCAGGCCGTACAGCAGGGTGCGGGAGGCGTTGGACGGGTCGGTCACGTGGCGCGCGCCCGCCGTGAGCCGGGCGATCAGGTAGGAGTCGACGGTGCCGGTCGCCACCCGGCCGGAGGTGACGCCCTCCCACGAGCGCGGGTCGCGCGCGGCCAGCCAGGCCAGCTTGGAGGCGGTGAAGTAGGGGTCGAGGCGGAGCCCGGTGAGCTCGGCGACACGCGGCTCGTGCCCGCGGTCGCGCAGCTCCGCGCAGATCCCGGCGGTGCGCCGGTCCTGCCAGACGATCGCGCGGCGCGGCGCGGCCAGCGTGCGGCGGTCCCACAGCACCGCCGTCTCGCGCTGGTTGGTGATCCCGACGCAGGCGGGCGTGACGGCGGCGCCGCGCAGCGCGGCGGCGCAGGCGCTCAGCGTGGCCTGCCAGATGTCCTCCGGGTTGTGCTCCACCCAGCCCGGCTCGGGGAAGTGCTGGGCGAACTCCTCATAGCCCCGGGACTCGATCCGGCCGTCCTCGGTCACCACGAGGGCGGTGACCCCCGTGGTGCCGGCGTCGATGGCCAACACACTCACGAAATCGCCTTTCGCTCGGTCGCCACGCGTTTGGTCTAGACCAATGCCCGCCGGTACGGGCACAATGCGATTCTGGTTGTGAACCCCGTCGGGAGGAACCCGCCATGCGTATCGGAGTGCTCACCGGAGGTGGCGATTGCCCCGGTCTCAACGCTGTGATCAGGGCTGTCGTCAGGAAGGGGGTGAGCGTCTACGGTCATGAGTTCGTCGGCTTCCGTGACGGCTGGCGCGGCCCGCTCGAAGGCGACACGATGCCGCTCGACATCCAGGCCGTGCGAGGCATCCTGCCCAGAGGCGGCACCATCCTCGGTTCGTCGCGCACCAACCCGATCAAGATAGAGGGCGGGGTCGACCGGATCAAGGACAACCTGGCCGCGACCGGCGTCGACGCGCTGATCGCCATCGGCGGCGAGGACACCCTGGGCGTCGCCAAGCAGCTCTACGACCGCGAGGTCAGAGTCGTCGGCGTGCCCAAGACGATCGACAACGACCTGTCCGGCACCGACTACACCTTCGGCTTCGACACCGCCGTCAACATCGCCACCGAGGCCATCGACCGGCTGCACACCACGGCCGAGTCGCACCACCGCGCGCTCATCTGCGAGGTCATGGGCCGGCACGCCGGCTGGATCGCGCTGCACGCGGGCATGGCGGGCGGCGCCAACGTCATCCTCATCCCGGAGAAGCCGTTCGACATCGACCGCGTCTGCGAGTACGTGGAGTCCCGCTTCCGCACCCGCTACTCGCCGATCATCGTGGTCGCCGAGGGCGCGCACCCGATCGAGGGGCAGATGGAGCTGCAGGCGGGCGAGCTCGACGCGTTCGGTCACGTACGGCTCGGCGGCATCGGCGAGATGCTGGCCAAGGAGATCGAGAAGCGCACCGGCAAGGAGGCCCGCACCACCGTGCTCGGCCACATCCAGCGCGGCGGCACCCCGACCGCCTACGACCGGGTGCTGGCCACCAGGTTCGGCCTGCAGGCCATCGACGCGGCGCACGAGGGCGACTACGGCACGATGGTGGCGCTGCGCGGCACCGACATCGTCCGGGTCGGGCTCGACGAGGCCACGGCCGAGCTGAAGACCGTGCCGGCCTCGCGCTACGCCGAGGCGGAGGTGTTCTTCGGCTGATTGAAAGCGGCTTGCAAGCGGGCGGCCGTACCTTCTGGAGCAGCGGGGTTACCGCTACAACCCCCTTCGAGGGTACGGCTTGCGCCGCGGAGAGTCGGCGGCCCACCACGCGTCGCAAGCCGTACCTACGCGATAGCTCAACCGCGGGGCGTGCCGAACAGATCCACTTCCGGCGCGCCCCCGTCGCCTTCCCGCAGCCGGTCGAGAAACTCCCGCTCGCTGCGCAGTTCCCGCTCCGAGGGCGACAGGACGACGGCCAGCAGCAGCCCCATGGTGACCACGCTGAGGCCGACGATCAGCGGCAGCAGGAAGTCGATGGCCCGGGAGCCGGGCACAGGTCCCGTCATCGCGTGCGCCCGCACCGTCATCGCTTGCATGCCCGTGTAGTGCATGCCGGTCACCGCGACGCCCATGACCAGGGCGGCCAGGCCGATCCAGAGCGCGCCGCGGACCCGCAGGGTGAACCAGAGCGCCACGGTGGCGGCCGCGACGGCGATGAGCACCGACAGCGTGACGACCAGCGGGTCGTAGGAGACGTGCGCGGACATGTTCATCGCGTACATGCCCATGTAGTGCATGCCGGCCACGCCGACGCCGGTCAGGACGCCGCCGCCGAGCAGGGCGAGCGGGCGTTCGCCGCCGTGGCGGACCAGGAACAGCCCGGCGCCGACCACCACGATGGCCAGCAGCGCCGAGGCGGCGGTCAGCGGCACGTCGTAGCGGATCATGGTGCCGGGCACCGAGAAGCCCATCATGGCGATGAAGTGCATGGTCCAGATGCCGGTGCCGCCGATCGCGACGGCGGCACCGGCGAGCCACCACGTGCCCTCCTTGCGGCCGGCCAGGCGGGCGCGCGAGGTCAGCAGGAGGCCGAGCATGGAGCCGACGCTGGACATCACGTAGGCCAGGACGGGGGTGAGCAGCCCGTACGAGAAATGATCAATAGCCGACATGTCCGCCCCTAGGATCCGACCCAGGGAGTATGCGCGGCCGATGGCTGAATGTGCAACTACCTTCGGCGGCCGCGCCTGGCGGCCTGCTGCGGCACCGGCGCCGGGTAGACCGGCTGCGCGGCCGGGTAGGCCGGCTGAGCTGCGGGGTAGGCCGGCCGCGGGGCCGGACGGGGCGGCTGCGCGGCGG
>NZ_LAVL01000236.1 GCF_001083785.1 Nonomuraea sp. SBT364 | reverse complement strand
GCCCGGCGCTGTCGCGGGCGGTCGCGTGGCTGGCGGAGGCGCTGCGCGCCGAGGCGGCCGGCGACTCGGCCCGGCTGATGCGCGCCTGCCGCCGGGGCCTGGAGGTGCTGGACCAGCACCGCGCCACCCTGGGCTCGACCGAGCTGCGCGCCCAGGCGAGCGCGCACGGCGCGGAGCTGGCCGCGCTCGGCCAGCGCCACGCGCTGCGCCTGGACCGGCCGCGCCTGCTGCTGTCGTGGAGCGAGCGCTGGCGCGCCACCGCGCTGGCTGTCCCGGCCGTGCACCCGCCCGACGACGAGCACCTGCGGGCCGAGCTGGCCGCGATCCGGTCCCTCACCAGCCGCCTGGCCAGGGCCCGCGCGGAGGGCCTGCCCACCACGCACCTGTCGGCCGAGCGGGCCCGCCTGGAGCGCGCCGCCCGCGCCCGGGCCCTGCACGCGCACGGCCGCGATCCGGCCGCCGCCCCCGGCTGGGACGCCGGCGCGCTGCGCGACGCGCTCGGCGGCACCCGCCTGCTGGAGCTGGTCGACGTCGACGGCCGGCTGCACGTGCTGGTGTGCGGCGCGGGCACCGTACGGCGCTACCCGGCGGGACTGACGGAGGAGGCGGCCCGCCAGGTGGACGTCGCCAGGTTCGGCCTGTCCAGGCTGGCGCACGGCCGCTCCACGCTGTCGCCCGCCGACCTGCTGGCCCAGGTCGAGCGCGCCGGCCACGCCCTGGAACGGGTGCTGCTGGGCGAGGCCGCCGCCCACCTGGGTGACGGGGACGTGGTGGTCGTGCCGCCGGGACGGCTGCACGCGGTGCCGTGGACGCTGCTGCCGTCGCTGCGCGAGCGCGCGCTCAGCGTGGCGCCGTCGGCCCGCTCGTGGCTGCGCGCCCGCCGCGCCGGCGCG
The DNA here is from genome assembly GCF_001083785.1 of Nonomuraea sp. SBT364. Lineage (GTDB taxonomy): Bacteria > Actinomycetota > Actinomycetes > Streptosporangiales > Streptosporangiaceae > Nonomuraea. Next base: position 9,950 of record NZ_LAVL01000236.1, on the reverse strand, counting down.
CCCGGGCACGGCCGGGTCGTCCTCGCGCACGGCCCCGGCCTGCTCGCGGCCGGCGCCGAGGTGGGCGAGGTCTCGGCCGCCTACCCGGAGCCCGTCGTGCTGGGCGGCGGCACCGCCACCGTCGCCCGGACGCTGGAGGCGATGGACGGGGCCCGGCTGGCGCACGTGGCCGCGCACGGCACCTTCCGCGCCGACAGCCCGCTGTTCTCCTCGCTGCGCGTGGACGACGGCCCGCTGACGGTGTACGACCTGGAGCGGCTGCGCCGGGCTCCTGGCCAGGTGGTGCTGTCGAGCTGCGACTCCGGCTTGACCGCGCCGACCGGCGCCGACGAGCTGCTGGGCCTGGCCGCCTCCCTGATCGGGCTGGGCACGACCGGGATCGTGGCGAGCGTCGTGCTGGTCAACGACCTGGCCGCGGTGCCCCTCATGGTGGCTCTGCACCGCCGCCTGAGCAGCGGCGCGGGCCTGGCAGCGGCGCTGCGTGACGCCCGCCGCGCCACCTCCGGCGACCCGCTCGCCACCGCCACCGGCTACGCGTTCGTCTGCCTCGGCGCCGGCTGACCGCTACGGCACCGCGTGGGCCAGCACCGCGTGGGCCAGCACCGCGCCCCCGTAGGCCGCCAGCAGCCCGGCCGCGACGCTGAGCAGGACGTTGGCCGCTGCCTGGCGGCCCGCGCCCTCCTCGGCCAGCCGTACGGTCTCGTACCCGAGGGTGGAGTACGTGGTGAGCGCGCCGCAGAAGCCGGTGCCGGCCAGCGCGGTCCAGCCGGGACCGGCGGGCAGGGCGGCGAGGAAGCCGAGGAGGGCGGAACCGGCGACGTTGACCGTGAGCGTCCCCCACGGGAACGTGCCGCTGTGGCGCCTCTGGACGGCGCGGTCGGCGAGGTAGCGCAGCGGGGCTCCCACGGCCGCGCCGAGCACCACGAGCAGGACCGTCACGACGCCGCCCACCGGGTGAGCCGGATCCCGGCCCACACCGCCGCCAGCGCCGCGGCCATGGTGCCCGCCAGGTACAGGGCGGCGACCAGCGGCGAGCCGTCGGCGACGACCCGGCGCGCTTCCACGACGTAGGTGGAGAACGTGGTGAACCCGCCCAGCACCCCCACCCCGAGGAACGGCCGTACCAGCCGGTGCGCGGGGCGTACCTCGGTGATGACCACCATGAGCACGCCGATCAGCGCGCTCCCCGAGACGTTCACCAGGAACGTCGCCCATGGGAAGGCCCCGGGCGCGGCCGGCAGCAGCGTCTGCGCGCCGAAGCGGGCCAGGGCGCCGAGCGCGCCGCCGGCGGCGATGGCCGCGAGCACCGCCCAGCCGGCTTCGGTACGCTGCGCGGGCACATGCAGGTCCACATCCGGATCTATCGGCCGTTCGGTCACACATTCCTCCCCAAACCGTCACCGTGTCAGATCACCGTGGCACGGGAACCTCTCTAGAGAAGCCGATCACCACGGAGGCGTGCTTGAGCACGAAGGACGCCATCGCCCTCCTCGCCGGGGCCATCATCGTCGCCGCCGCCGTCAACGGCGCCGGGTCGGCCCCGCCGGCGACCGCCACCAGCCCGCTCGGCAACGCCGGAGGCACCCGGCCCGGCCTGGCCCCGATCACCTCCGCCGGGGACAAGGCGGCCGCCCGCGCCGTGATCGAGCGGGTGCGCGTCGCGGCGCGCGGCTCCAGCTCCGGCTATCGCCGCACCCGCTACGGCGGCAACTGGGCCGACACCGCCACCGGCGTGCCCTACGCGCGCAACGGCTGCCGCACCCGCGACGACCTGCTGGCCCGCGACGGCCACAATATCCGCTACCGCAAGGGCTCCGACTGCGAGGTCGTCGCCATGGACCTGATCGATCCCTACACCGGCCAGCGCATCGGCTGGAGCAAGCGCGACGCCGGCGAGATCCAGGTGGACCACGTCGTCCCGCTCGCCTACGGCTGGCGGATGGGCACCCGGCGCTGGCCGATGGGCAAGCGGGTCGACTTCGCCAACGACCCGCTCAACCTGCTGCCGGTCAAGGGCAGCGCCAACGAGGCCAAGGACGCCTCTGGCCCGGCGAGCTGGCTGCCGCCGCAGCGGCGGGTCCGCTGCGCGTACGTGACGCGCTTCGCGCAGGTGGCGGTCAAGTACGACCTGCCGGTGACGCGCGCCGACAAGGCGGCGATGCTACGGCAGTGTCGTTAGCGCCGGGCCGGTCCAGTCGAAGCCGCGCGCGAACGTGCGCTCGGCCAGCGCCCGCTGGCCGGCGGCGTTCGGGTGGAAGTAGTCCCACTTGCTCAGGTGGCCGATCGTGAACGGGTAGGAGAACACCGCGCCGCCGTCGGACCGGCACGACGGCCCCATCAGCGCGCACGCCCGCGCCGCCTCGCGGTTGTAGGCGATGACGCGCTCGCGCACGCGGGCCCGCCGCTCGACGTCGGCCCGCTTGTCCGAGGCGGGGCGGGCCAGCATCGACTGGCAGATCCGCCCGACGGTCCAGAACGTGCGCGCCAGCGGGCTCTCCCTGCCCACCTGCCAGAGCCTGCGCAGGTCGGGGATGCCGGCCAGGAACACCCGCGCCTGCGGCACCCCGGCCCGCAGCGCCGCCAGAGCCGCGTCGATCCGGCTGCGGTAGACGGCGACGGGCGTCATCTCGCTCTCGGTGCGCTTGCAGGCGTCCTGGGCGCCGATGAGCACGGTGACGTATCCGGCCTTGGCCTCGACGGCCTGGCGCACCTGGCCCATCAGGTCGGCGCTGGTGGAGCCCGGCACGGCGAAGTTGCGGTTGTGCCCCTTGAGCGGCGGGCCGAGCCGCAGCATCCGGGTGTAGTGGCTGTCGACGGCGGCGTTGTCGCCCGCCGACCACGACCGGGAGGGGCACGAGACGTACCAGCCGCAGCTGTTGAAGCCCGAGGAGATGGAGTCGCCGAGCGCCGCCATCACCTGCGGCACCGGCTCCGCCGGGACGGCGTGCGCGGGGCCGGAGGCGGCCAGGACGACGAGGGCGGCCACGGCGGGCCCCAGGCGACCGATCATGCGGCCAAGGTAGAGAGCGGGCCACCGGCCCGCCATGACGTCGGGGTACGGCTGCCGTGTCGGGACCGAGTTCATATCGCGGCTTGACCGGCGGCGGCCGATCTGGGTGCCCCCATTGGAGGGCGACGGGCTGGTTATGGCCGTAACACCGCATTCGCGGGGGTCCGAGTCGAACGTGTTCAGTTCCCGCATAGAGTGTCTCAAGTGAGTGTCGCGCTCGGAACAACCCGCCCGCTACCGGTTCGCACCACCCCTGTCCGCGACCCCGGTAACCTGCTGGCCTCCCTCCCCAGGACCGCCCCGTACGCCTGGGTGAGGCACGGCGAGGGGCTCGTGGGCTGGGGTGAGGCCGCCCGGGCCGACGTGCCGCCCGGCCCCGACCGGTTCGCCTGGGCGCGCCAGTGGCTGTCCGCCGTCTTCGCCGGCGCCCACGTCAACGACGCCGTGCGGACGCCGGGCAGCGGCCCGGTGGCCTTCGGCACCTTCACCTTCGACGAGGACGCGGCCGGCTCCACGCTGGTCGTGCCGCAGGCGATCCTGGCGCGCAAGGGCGGCCGGGCGTGGCTGACCACGATCGGCGACCCGCCGCTGGAGACGTTCACGCCGCTGCTCGACCCGGGCCGCATCAGCTACGGCGACGGCAGCCTCACCGCGCCCGAGTGGGAGCACGTGGTGGCGCGGGCGGCCCGGCGCATCCGCGAGGGTGAGCTGGAGAAGGTGGTGCTGGCCCGCGACCTGCTGGCCACCGCCGAGCACCCGATCGACGTGCGGCTGCTGCTGATCCGGCTGGCCCGCCGCTACCCGGAGTGCTACACGTTCTCGGTCGCCGGGCTGGTCGGGGCCACGCCGGAGCTGCTGATCCGGCGCACCGGGCAGGAGATCGAGTCGCTGGTGCTGGCCGGCACCACGCCGCGCGGCACCGGCCCGGCCGACGACCTGGCCCGCGGGGCGGCGCTGCTCGCCTCGGCCAAGGACCGTCACGAGCACGAGTGCGCCATCGCCTCGGTCCGTCAGACGCTGGCGCCGCTGTGCTCGTCGCTGCGCACCCCGGACGAGCCCGAGCTGATGGTGCTGCCCAACGTGCAGCACCTGGCCAGCCACGTGAGCGGCCGGCTGGCCGACGGCGCCTCGGTGCTCGACGTGGTCGCCGCGATGCACCCGACGGCGGCGGTCGGCGGCACCCCCACCGGCACCGCGATCCGGGTGATCCGCGAGCTGGAGGGCATGGACCGGGCCGGCTACGCGGGCCCGGTGGGCTGGATCGACGCGCACGGCGACGGCGAGTGGGGCATCGCGCTGCGCTCGGGCATCGTGGAGGGCCGGCGCGCCCGGCTGTTCGCCGGCGGCGGCATCATGGGCGACTCCGACCCGGCCGCCGAGCTGGCCGAGGCGCAGGCCAAGTTCCGCGTCATGCAGTACGCGCTGGAGGGTTAACCGGGCAGGTGGACGCCCGCGCCGGGGGTGACCCTGGCGCGGCCGGCCGTCAGCGTGGCCACCCAGTCGGCGAACGCGGCCACCTCGTCCTCGCCGACCGCCACCACGAACTCCACCCGGGAGCCGTAGGAGACGTCGCGGACCGGGTGGCGTGAGGCGCGCAGGTCGTTCTCCACCCGCCCGGCCTGGTCGTGCGCCACCGACACGTTCATCAGCCTGGCCGGCACCATCCGCACCGTCTCGGCGCGGTCGAGCGTCTCGGTCACCGCCGATCCGTAGGCGCGCACCAGGCCGCCCGCCCCCAGCAGGATGCCGCCGAAGTAGCGGGTCACCACCGCCACCACGTGGTCGACGCCGCGGCCGGCCAGGGCCTGCACCATCGGCGTGCCCGCGGTGCCGGCCGGCTCGCCGTCGTCGTCGCCCCTCCGCTCCCCGCCGATCGCGTAGGCGGTGCAGTTGTGGCTGGCCGAGGCGTGCAGCGCGCGCCGCTCGGCGATGAACGCGGCGGCCTCCCCGACCGTTGCGGCCGGCGCCATCGCGCAGACGAAGCGCGAGCGGCGCGCCTCGGTCTCGTGCTCGACGCGGGTCTTCAGGGTGAGGTACGGCACCGGACAAATCTAGCGAGCGACTTGTGCCGTGCGAACCGTATGCTGTACGGTACAGCGTACCGATAATGAAGGAGAACGCTTGAACGACGTCCGGCCCTTCCGCCTCGAGACCGCCCAGGCCGACCTTGACGACCTGCGCGAGCGGCTCGGCCGGGTGCGCTGGCCCGACGAGGTCCCCGGCCTCGGCTGGCGGTACGGCGCGCCCCTGGCCCACGTCAAGGAACTGGCCGCGCGCTGGCGCGACGGCTACGACTGGCGGGCCGCCGAGGCCGAGATCAACCGGCACGACCAGTTCGTCACCGAGATCGACGGCCAGCGGATCCACTTCCTGCACGTGCGCTCGGCCGACCCCGACGCGCTCCCCCTGCTGATCACCCACGGCTGGCCCAGCTCACCGGTGGAGTACCTCGACGTGATCGAGCCGCTCCGCCGCGACTTCCACCTGGTGATCCCGTCGCTGCCCGGCTACGGCCTGTCCGGTCCCACGACCGAGACCGGCTGGGGCTCCACCCGGATCGCGCGGGCGTGGCTGGAGCTGATGACCCGGCTCGGTCACGACCGGTTCGGCGTCCAGGGCGGCGACTGGGGCACCTGGATCTCCCGCGAGGCCGGCGTGCTGGCGCCCGAGCGGGTCGTCGGCATGCACGGCAACGGGATCATCTGCTTCCCCATCGGCGCCCCGGGCGAGCTCGACGGCCTCACCGAGGTCGAGCGGGAGCGCCTGGCCTTCCGCGAGAGCTACCTGACCGAGCAGTACGGCTACAAGCTCATCCAGTCGGCCCGCCCGCAGACCTTCGCCTACGGCATGGCCGACTCGCCCGTCGCGCTGCTGTCCTGGTTCGCGAGCGTCTACCACGAGTGGAGCGACGGCGGCGTCGACCCCGACCGGCTGCTCACCACCGCGACGATCTACTGGCTGACGAACACGGCGGGCTCGGCCGCGCGCTCGTTCGCCGAGACGCCCGACACCGAGCAGGACACCGGCGTCGAGTGGGAACTCAAGCCCGCCACCGTGCCCACCTCGATCTCGGTCTTCCCCAAGGACGTGCTGCGGCCGATCCGCCGCTTCGCCGAGCGCGACAACAACATCGTCGGCTGGGTGGAGCACGAGCGCGGCGGCACGTTCGCCGCGCTGGAGCGGCCGGAGGCGTTCGCCGCCGACGTGCGGGCGTTCTTCACGTCGCTGCGCTGACCCCCCGGCCGCCCGCCCGGCTCGCGCACCCCGCGCGGGGCGGGCGGCGCGGGCGTCATACGGTCGGGTCCATGAGCTATCGCGTCGCCATGGACATCGGCGGCACCTTCACCGACGTCGTCTGCTACGACGAGCGGTCCGGTGCCGTCACCGCCTCGAAGGCGCCCACCACGCCGGGAGACCTGGCCGAGGGCGTCTTCGCCGCGCTGGGCCGGGTCGTGGACGACCCGGCGGCCATCTCGTTCTTCGTGCACGGCACCACCCAGGGACTCAACGCGCTGCTGGAGCGCACGGGCGCCCGGGTGCTGCTGCTGGCGAGCGAGGGCGGCCGGGACGTCTACCAGATCGCCCGCGGCAACCGCGACCGCATGTTCGACCTGCGCTACCGCAAGCCCGCCCCGCTGGTGCCGCGCCAGGACGTCATGGAGGCGGGCGGGCGGCTCGACTGGCGCGGCGCGGAGCTCGTACCCCTCGACGAGGAGTCCGTGCGGCGGGCCGGGCGGCGCGCCCGCGACGAGGGCTTCGACGCGGTGGCCGTGTGCCTGCTGTTCTCCTACGCCGACCCGGCGCACGAGATCAGGGCGGGTGAGATCCTCGCCCAGGAGCTCGGCGAGGACGTGCTCGTGGTGCTCTCCCACGAGGTGGCACGCGAGTGGCGCGAGTACGAGCGGACCTCCTCGGCCGTGCTGGAGGCCTACACCGGCCCGGTCGTGCGCCGCTATCTGTCGGGCATCGAGCGGCGCTTCGCCGAGCGCGGCCTGACCGTGCCCGTGCACGTCATGCAGTCCTCCGGCGGGCTGGTCAACGCCTCCTACGCGATGCGCCGGCCGCTGCAGACGCTGCTGTCGGGGCCGGTCGGCGGCACCATGGGCGGCGTCGCGGCGGCCCGGCTGCCGGCCGGGCGGCGCAACGTCATCTGCGTGGACATGGGCGGCACGTCGTTCGACGTGTCCCTGGTCGTGGACGGCCGGCCCGACGTCAGCGCCGAGGCGCGCATCGAGGGCTTCCCGGTGCTCATGCCGGTCGTCAACCTGCATACCATCGGCGCGGGCGGCGGCTCGCTGGCCTACGCCGAGGCCGGGGCGCTGCGGGTCGGCCCCGAGTCGGCCGGGGCGGTCCCCGGCCCCGCCTGCTACGGCCGGGGCGGCACCCGGGCGACCGTCACCGACGCCAACGTGGCGCTGGGCCGGGTCGATCCGGCGTGGTTCGCGGGCGGGCTCATGACGCTGGACGCGGGGGCCGCCGCAGCGGCGGTCGCGGAACTGGCCGGCGAGCTCGGCCTGGACCCGCTGCGGCTGGCCGAGGGCATCTGCGACGTGGCCAACGCCAAGATGGCGCAGGCGATCCGGACGCTCACGGTGGAGCACGGGGTGGAGCCGCGGGAGTTCTCGCTGGTGGCCTTCGGCGGGGCGGGGGCCATGCACGCGGTGTTCATCGCGCGCGAGCTGGGCATCTCCGAGGTCGTCGTCCCGCGCTTCCCCGGCGCGTTCTCGGCGTGGGGGATGCTGGAGGCAGACGTGCGGCGGGACCTGACCCGCCCGTACTTCCGGCCGCAGGACACGCTCGACGGTGATGACATGTCCCGAAATTTCGCCGCATTGGAGGCGGAGGCGTTGGACGCGCTCGCCGGGCAGGGCGTCCCCGGCGACCGCCGCCACGTCGAGCACGCCGTCGACATGCGCTACGAGGGCCAGGACTACACGCTCACCATCCCGCTGCGCGACGCCGCCGAACCGGCCGCCCCCGGCTTCCCGGAGACGATCGCCGCCCGCTACGCCGAGGCGCACACCGGCCGCTACGGCCACGCCACCCCCGAGGCGCCGGTCGAGTTCGTCATGCTGCGCAGCACCGGCTTCGGCTCCTTCCCCCGCACCGCCGCCGCCGTCGCCGGGACGCCCGGCCCGGCCGGGACCGCCGTCCGGGACGTGATCTTCGACGGCGTGGCGCACGCCACCCCCGTGCTGCGCCGCGCGGACCTGACCGGCTCGCTGGCCGGGCCCGCGATCGTGGTCGAGGAGACCGCCACCACGGTCATCCCGCCCGGCTGCCTGGCGAACGTCGACGACAACGGATTCCTCATCGTGAAGGTGGAGGCCCACCAGTGATCGACCCCATCACCACGGAGATCATCCGCTGCGCCCTGCTGCAGGCCGCGGAGGACATGAACACCACCCTCATCCGCAGCTCCTACACGCCCGTCATCTACGAGGCCAAGGACTGCGCCGTCGCCCTGCTGGACCGCGACCACAACGTGCTGGGCCAGTCGTCCGGCCTGCCGATCTTCCTGGGCAACCTGGAGGTGTGCACCCGCGAGACCGAACGCCGCCACGGCCGCGACGTGTGGCGCGAGGGCGACGTGTGGGTGCTCAACGACTCCTACATCGGCGGCACCCACCTCAACGACGTCACCGTCTACGGGCCGATCTTCACCGGCGGCGAGCTGGCCGGGTTCGCCGCCTCGCGCGCCCACTGGCTCGACGTCGGCTCCAAGGACCCCGGCGGGTCCATGGACTCCACCTCCATCTTCCAGGAGGGGCTGCGCCTGGGCCCGGTCAAGGTGTACGAGGGCGGCGAGCCCTGCCGCGACCTGCACGAGGTCATCGGGCGCAACGTACGCTTCCCGCACGCCACGCTCGGCGACCTGCGCGCCCAGGTGAGCTGCGCGATTCCGGGCAGCGGCGGCTGCGCGAGATCGTCTCCCGGTGGGGCCTCGACACCGTCCTGGCCGCCCGCGACGAGATCTTCGCCCAGACCGAGCGGCTGGAACGCGCGGCCGTCGCCGCCATCCCCGACGGCCGCTACGAGGCGTCCGGGTTCCTCGACAACGACGGCATCGACCTCGGCACGCCGCTGCCGGTCACCGTCCGGGTGACGGTGTCGGGCGAGTCCGTCTCCGTCGACCTCACCGACTGCGCCGACCAGGCGACCGGGCCCGTCAACTGCGGCGCCGCCCAGGCCGTGGCCGCCGTCCGGGTCGGCTACAAGCTGCTCGTCTCCGGCGACGTACCGCTCAACGGCGGCTCCTTCCGGCCGCTGACGGTCGAGACCCGGCCCGGCTCCATGCTGGCCGCCGAGTCGCCCGCCGCCTGCCAGTACTACTACTCGCACCTGGGCCTGCTCATCGACCTGGTCGTCAAGGCGCTGGCCCCGGTCCTGCCGGACAAGGCGGCCGCGGCCTCCTACGGCGACTCCATGATCGTCCAGTTCGCCGGGATCGACCCGCGCACCGGCAAGCTGTACGTGTCCCAGGAGGCCACCGTCGGCGGCTGGGGCGCGTGGGAGGGCGGCGACGGCGAGACCGCGCTGATCAACAACGTCAACGGGTCGCTGCGCGACATGCCCATCGAGGTCCTGGAGACGCTCTTCCCGGTCCGCGTCACCCGCTACGAGATCCGCCCGGACACCGGCGGCGCCGGCCGCTGGCGGGGCGGCAACGGGATCGTGCGCGAGTACGAGTTCCGCGGCGACACCTCCCTGTCCCTGTGGTTCGAGCGTTCCGTCACGCCCGCCTGGGGCCTGGCCGGCGGCGCCGCCGGCGCCCCGCCGCGCGTCACGCTCAACCCGGGCACCGCGGGTGAACGGGCCGTGCTCAAGGCCAACGCCGTCCCGGTCCGCGCCGGCGACGTGCTGCGCTGCGAGTCCGGCGGCGGTGGCGGCTACGGCCCGCCCGGCCACCGCCGCCGGACTCGCAGCGCAGCACGTCGCC
>NZ_LAVL01000235.1 GCF_001083785.1 Nonomuraea sp. SBT364 | reverse complement strand
GTACGGCGGCGGCCGGCGCGAGCGCGGCGACGGCGGTGACGATCAGGCCGCCGCCGGTGCGCCACCGGCCGCTGAACCCGGTCAGCGGCCGGCCCATCCAGCGCGGCCCCGGCACGAGCAGCTCGGCCCGGAACGTGCCGCGCACCGGGTCGACGCTGACCACCGCGTCCTGGAAGTCGAGCCAGCGCGCGGCCAGCGGGAACCACGCCTTGTAGACCGCCTCCTTGGCGCTGAACAGCAGCCGGTCCCAGCTCGTGCGCGGATACCGGTCGGCCAGGCCGCGCAGCATCTCGCGCTCGCCGGGGACGGAGACGACCTCCAGCACCCCGGGGGGCAGCGGGGCGTCCGGCTCGGCGTCGATGCCGACGGCCCCGGGCTCGGCGCTCACGGCGGCCGCCCGGTAGCCGGCGCAGTGCGTGATGCTGCCGATGACGCCGGGCGGCCACAGCGGCTCGCCGTACGAGCCGCTCAGGATCGGCACGGGGTCGAGGCCGAGCCGCCGCATGGCCCGGTGGGCGCAGTCGCGCGCGGTGGTGAACTCGGCGCGGCGCTTGACCGCCACGCGGCGCACCAGCTCCGCCTCCTCCGGGAAGAGGACGACGCCGGCCGGGTCGGTGAAGGTGTCGAAAGACTTGACCGTCACCGGCAGGATCTCCTCGATCACCAAAACCTCCTCGGACCCCGTATAACCGGCACATTAGCCGCCGTCCAGGGCCGTCGAAAGGAAGGCCAATCATCTTTATGGGTGCCACCGGATTCTCAGGGGTAGGGATAGGGGTTCCGGCATGGCCGGGCCCCCCGGAGGTCCCCTATCATGCGCAGGGGCGCATCGGGGGTTGACCGGCCAATTCCACTCATTGTGAAGTACGGGGTTGCCACGCGAATTGATGACCTTTTTGATAGGAAGGCGCACACGGGAAAGATACGGAATGTTAGGGGATTCGTGCGGTACACGAGGCTCGGCCCGTCGGGGCCGGTTATCTCCGGCGTCGGGCTCGGCTCGCTCGCCCTCACCGGCGCCTACGGCGCGGTCGGCGACACCGACGCCGACCGGCTGATCCGGTCGGCGCTGGACGCCGGCGTGACCTTTCTCGACACGGCGGGCTTCTACGCCGCGGGCCACGTGGAGAGCCTGATCGGCAGGGCCGTCGCCCGCCGGGGCGAGGGCGTGGTGGTGGCCACGCGCGGCGGGGTCCGCCGGCACGGCCCGAGGGGGACGGTGGAGTCCGACGGGCGGCCCGGCTCACTCGAACGCGACTGCGACGCCTCGCTCAGGCGGCTGCGCACCGGCCGCATCGGCCTGTTCTACCTCGACTGCCAGGACGAGCGCGTCCCCGTCGAGTCCAGTGTGGAACGGCTGTCGGAGCTGGTCGCGGCCGGGAAGATCGGTCATCTGGGGCTGACCGGCGGCACCTCCCAGCAGGTGCGGCGGGCGCACGCGGTGCACCCCATCACCGCGATCGCCGTGGAGTTCTCCCTGTGGGGCCGGCGACCCTCGGCCGTCCTGCTCGACACCGTGCGCGAACTCGGCATCGCCGTGGTCGCCGCCCGTCCGCTGGGCCGCGGGTTCCTCACCGGCAGGGTGGGGCCGCGTCCCGCCTTCGGGCCGGGCGACTGGCGGCTCGCCGATCCCCGGTTCGACCCCGAGCGGCACGAGGCCTGCGCGCCGCAGCTCAAGACGCTGGAGGCGATGGCCGCCCGGCTCGACGTGGGGGCCGGCCGGCTGGCGCTGAGCTGGCTGCTGGCCCAGGGCGAGCACGTCGTGCCCGTGCCGAGCACCCGCGACCCGGTGCACCTGGAGATGAACCTGGCGGCCTCGTCGGTCGAGCTGCCGGCCGACACCCGTGACGCGCTGTCGGGACTCTTCCCGGCCTGCCCCCCGGGTCAGTCCTCGCCGCCCCTGCTCTGAGGCGGGATCAGCGAGGCCGCCAGGGCCTTGTTGACCGCGTCGATCCGGGAGGCGGCGTTGAGCTTGACGAAGATGTTGCGCATGTGGCGCTTGACCGTGGCCTCCGCCAGGCCGAGCCGGCGGGCGATCTGGTTGTTGCTGAGCGCCTGCGCGGCGAGCTGCAGCACCTCCAGCTCCTTGTCCGACAGCACGCCGGTCGACGGCGCCTCCACCCGGGCCAGGCTGCTGCGGGAGACGGCCAGCACCAGCCGGGACGGCTCCTCGTGGACGCTGCGCACCGCCGAGATCAGCTCGTGGCGGTGCACGCTCTTCAGCAGGTAGCCGCGGATGCCGGCGGCCAGCAGCCGGGTGAGCAGGTGCGGCCCGTCGTACATGCTGAGGATGATGATCCCGGTCTCCGGCGACAGCGCGCGGATGCGGCCGACGGTCTCGGTCACCTCGTCGCCGGGGATCTCCACGTCGAGCAGCACCACGTCCGGCAGCGTCTCGGCCACCACGCGCACGGCGGTGGCGGAGTCGCCGGCCTCGCCGGCCACGCTGATGTCGCCGACCGACTCCAGGATCTCCCGCAGGCCCTCCCTGAACAGCGCGTGATCGTCCACCAGGACCACCGAGATCCTGGCGCTAGGCATCACGCTGTCCACCGGCCCGCCTCTTGAGTGGGACGAAGAGCTCGACCAGGCAGCCGCCGCCCGGCTCGCTGGAGATGAGCACCCGGCCGCCGAGCAGTTCGGCGCGCTCGCGCATGGAGGTGAGGCCCACGCCGTCGTGCTCGCGTTCCCCGGCGGGGTCGAAGCCGCGGCCGTTGTCCTGGACCGACGCCGACAGTTCGTGCGGGGCGATGTTCACCCGGACCACGACGATCCTCGGGCGGCCATGGGCGAGCGCGTTGCGCACGGCCTCGCGGACGATGAGGAACGCCTCGTCGAGCACGCGCGGCGTGGCCCACGACTCGTCGCCGCTCACGTCGAGCCCGACGGAGACCACCTCGTCCTCGATCGTTTCGAGGAACCCGAGCAGCGACTTCTCCAGGCTCTTGACGGGGACCTGCGGGTGCAGCTCGGAGGTGATCTGCCGCAGGTTCTCCATCGTCTCCTGGACGGCCTGCTGGGCGAGGCTGATCTTGGCGGCGGCGCGGGCGGCGTCCACCGGCCGGTAGACCTCCGACAGCGCGAGCTGCTGGTGGGCGACGCTGACACCGTGGCCGATGCGGTCGTGCAGCTCGCGGGCGATGCGGCGGCGCTCGTCGTCCTGCGCCTCGTGGACCTGGTTGAGCAGGAAGCTGTGGTAGGTGTCGGCGGAGGCGCGGACGCGCCGGGACAGGCTCTCCTCCATGCCGCTGACGGCCAGCGCGATCAGGTCGGCCGGTGACTCGTACGCGGCGGCGATCCGGCGGGTCAAATGGCGCAGCGCCGAACGGAAGAAAAGTGAGCCCGCCTCAAGTGATGCTTTGGGATGGACGCCGCCGGCCGCGCGCACGTTTCCCACCTCGCGCGCGTGAAATTGATAGAGCTCGCCCACCTGCACCTTTCCGGCACGCAGCGTGGCCGCCACGTCGTCCAGCACCTGGCGGGCGGTGGAGAGCGCCAGGTCGCGGGCGCTCTGATCTGCGAAGACGGCGTTACCGGCGGTCTGCAGTGCTGATTCGAATTCGTTGAGGATTAAATCACGACACGATTCGACTAATTCCGCCGGGTCCCCCGTGGCCCCGTGTGCCGCCTCCAATGTCCCCCCCTCCGCCGCCGCGCGTTGAGCGTTCTCCAAACTATCGCGCGACCAGGAGACACATGCAACATTTGGGTCAGATCCATGACAAAAACGCGGTCAGGTGAAGCAGATGTTGCGTTCCCATGAACGCTCCATACGGACGCCGCGCCCGGCGGCGGTCGCCGTCCCCGGCTCCCCTGGCCACCTGGCGCCCGGCGACCGCCACCGCGATCACGCCCGCCGCCAGGGCCGCCACGACGCCGCCGAGCGGCACCCGCGCCAGCGACACCGCCAGGCCGAAGGCCACCAGGAGCACCACCGCGGCGCCCACCATGACCTGCCGCGACATCCGCTCGCCGATCAGCACGCCGAGCGTGCGCCGGCCGGCCGCCGTGTCCCCCTCGATGTCGGACAGGTCCTTGGCCGGCATGCCGACGAACACCATCCAGCCGATGGCCACCCCGGCGAACAGCACGAGCGCGGTCGGCGCGGCCACGCCGCCCCCGGCCGTCGCGACGGTGAAGCCCGCCAGGTACGACAGCAGGCCCGACAGGCACAGGACCGCCATCGTGCCGCTCGAGGTGTCCTTCAGCGGCACCGGCGGCCCCGAGTACAGGTAGCCGAGCACCAGGTTCGCGGCGATGATCCAGAACATCGGCCCCGGCAGGCCCACGGTCGCGATCAGCGCGGGGCCCCCCGAGCCGGCGGCCACCCCGGCGGCGAGCCGGGCGTCCAGATCCCCCCTGGCGATGGGCCGGCCGGAGCCGTTGATCCGGTCCTCCGTGACGTCGGTGACCCCGTTGTAGAGATAGATCGCGAAGATCGAGAGCACCCACGCGGCCGCGCCCTGCACGATCTGGGGCAGGAAGACGGCGGCGGTGGCGGCCGGCAGTGCGAGCGCGACACCGGTCAGATAGCGCAGGGCCGAAACGGCCAGCACCAGGGGGCGGGCCTCCGCGACGCAGAGACCGAGGGCACGCACGGACAAGGCTGCCATGACTCGCATTGTGAGCGGCCCGCGCCGCCCCTGACATAGGGGCGATCCGAAGGTTGTAGCGGGGACTGCTCCTTTCGATACGGGGGATGGTCCCCGGGGCTATTCCCGGCGAACTCCTGATGCCCCGTCTTGCCCGGCCCGTCAGGCCACTTATAACGTCCGGCCATAACGCCGGTAATCGAACCGCGGGGGCCGCGACCTCACCTTAGAAACGACGCCGGTGATTTCCAACCCCTGTTCCGAGGAAAACGAGGGTCACCCACGAAAGGAAATCCGCCATGCAGGGTGCCGGACGTTACACCGGATTCACGCCCCTCGACCTGACCGATCGCAGCTGGCCGGGCAGGCGCATCAGCGCGGCCCCCCGGTGGCTCTCCACCGACCTGCGCGACGGCAACCAGTCGCTGGCCCGCCCGATGTCCCCCGAGCGCAAGCTGATGATGTTCGACCTGCTGGTGCGGATCGGCTTCAAGGAGATCGAGGTCGGCTTCCCCGTCGCCAGCCAGGACGACCACGACTTCGTGCGGCTGCTCATCGAGCGTGACCTCATCCCCGACGACGTGCGCATCACCGTGCTCACCCAGGCCCGCGAGGAGCTCATCAGAGCCACCGTGGACTGCCTCAGGGGTGCGCCCCGCGCCATGGTCCACATCTACAACGCCACGTCGCCGCTCTTCCGCGAGCTGGTGTTCGGCCTCGACCGCGCCGGCTGCCGCGACCTCGCGGTGCGGGCCACCCGGGTGATGATGGACCACGCCGAGCGCGCGCTGCCCGGCTGCGACCTGGCCTACCAGTACTCGCCCGAGCTCTTCAACGAGACCGAGCCGGACTTCGCTCTGGAGGTGTGCGAGGCGGTCATGGACGCCTGGCAGCCGGAGGCGGGCCGGGGGATCATCCTCAACTTCCCGACCACCGTCGAGCGGTCGCTGCCCAACGTGTTCGCCGACCAGATCGAGTGGCTCGACCGCAACCTGTCGCGGCGCGAGCACGTGTGCCTGTCCATCCACCCGCACAACGACCGGGGCACCGGGGTCGCCGCCGCCGAGCTGGCCCTGCTGGCCGGGGCCGAGCGGATCGAGGGGTGCCTGTTCGGCAACGGCGAGCGGGCCGGCAACGTCTGCCTGGTGACCCTCTGCATGAACCTGTTCACCCACGGCATCGACCCGGGCGTGGACCTGTCCGACATCAACGACGTGCGGCGCACCGTCGAGGAGTGCAACCAGATGACCGTCCACCCGCGCCATCCGTACGCGGGCGACCTCGTCTACACCGCCTTCTCCGGCTCGCACCAGGACGCGATCAAGAAGGGGTTCGACGAGCTCGAGCGGCACGCGGAGCAGACCGGGGTGCCGGCCGCCGAGCTGCCCTGGAGCACGCCGTACCTGCCTGTGGACCCCAAGGACGTCGGGCGCACGTACGAGGCGGTGGTGCGGGTCAACAGCCAGTCCGGAAAGGGCGGTGTCGCGTACGTGATGAGCGCCTGGCACGGGCTCGCCCTGCCGCGCGGCCTCCAGGCCGACCTGGCGGCCCTGGTGCAGGCGCGGGCCGACGCCGAGGGCGGCGAGCTGTCTCCCGGCCGCATCGGCGAGCTGTTCCGCGAGGAGTACGTGGACCACGGCGCGCCGGCCGAGCTGTTCGTGCCGATCACGGCCACGCTCTGGGTCGACGGCGCCGTGCCGCGCGACCTGCGCCAGGAGCTCGGGCCGTGGGGCATCGAGGTGCGCGCCGTGCACGGGAGCGCTCCGGCGCTGGCGCGGCAGGGGGCGCCCGGCCGGCCGTCCCTCGTCCGCCGCGCCCCGCACGACGTGGTCGTCTACGCGGAATGCGGCGCCCCCGCCGAGGGGGCGGCCGACGTCGCGAGCGGTCCCGGCACGGCCTGGGGCGTGGGTGCCGGGAGCGACGTGACGGCGGCGGCGTTCTCCGCCGTGCGCGCCGCGGGCACCCGGCTCGCCGAGCGCGCGCGCCGGCGTCCCGCCCGTCCTCTGGAGCCGCGTCCGCTCGCGGCGGCGGGCTGAGCCCGCGATGGCCCGCGTCACCCTCAGGAAGCCGCGGCCGCGCCGCCGCCCGGGCCCCGGCAGCGACCTGGACCTGCGCACCCCGTCGGGCCGCCGGCTCCCCTACTGACCTTCACCGAACCGTTCCGAGCAAGGAGGGCCGCATGGCCGAGGACGTCGAGCGGCACGAGATGGCCACGCTCCGCGAACTGCTGGACGAGGCCAGCGCCGGCCGGGGCCGCGTCGCGATGGTGACCGGCGCGATCGCCACCGGCAAGAGCGCGCTGCTGTACGGCCTGGCCGAGCACGGCGGCGTACACGGCGCCGTGCCGCTCACCGCGACCGGCTCGCGCGCCGAGAGCGCCCTGCCTTTCGGCGTGCTCTCGCAGCTCCTGCTCGGCGCGCGGATGACCGAGCGGAACCGCGCCACCATCCTCAGCCTGCTGCGCGAAGGCGCCCGCGGGGCGAGCGGCCCCGGCGAGCAGGTGGACGTGCTGATCGTGGACGCGCTGTGCACGGTGCTGCTGGAGCTGGCGGAGCGGCATCCGCTGCTCGTCGTCGTGGACGACCTGCAGCACGCCGACCACGCCTCGCAGCTGTGCCTGTCGCATCTGGCGCGGCGGATCGCGTACGCCCCGATCATGCTGGCGGTCACCTTCCGGGACCCGTACGCGCTCGGCGGCCTGCACGCGGAGATGCTGCGGCAGCCGCACTGCCGCTCGGTCCGGCTCAGCCACCTGACGGTGGCGGAGGTGACGCGGCTGGCGGCCGGCGAGGCCGGCGCCGCGCGGGCGGCCCGCTGGCACGAGCTGACCGGCGGCAACCGGCTGCTGGTGGACGCGCTCCTGGAGGACCACCGGATCGGCGACGGCCGGGGCGAGAGGTACGCCGAGGCGGTGCTCGCCTGCCTGCACCGGTCCGGCGACGCCGCGCCCGGGGTGGCGCGGGCGCTGGCCGTGCTCGGCGAAGCCGGGCCGGTCGCCCGGCTGCTCGGCGCGAACGAGGCGGCCACCGCCAAGGAGGTCCTGGCGCTGACCCGGGCGGGGCTGCTGGACGGCGGCCGGTTCCGCGACGAGGCGGCCAGGGCCGCGGTGCTGGCCGGGCTGGACGACGGCGAGCGCGTCGACCTGCACCGCCGGGCCGCCGAGCTGACCTACCACGACGGCGCGCCCGCCCCGGTGGTGGCCGGGCACCTGCTGCGGGCCGGTGACGCGAGCCGGCTGTGGGCGCTGCCGATCCTGGAGGAGGCGGCGGCGCAGGCGCTGCGCGACGACGGCGTGGAGTCCGCGATCGAGTATCTGAAGCTGGCCCTGCGCTCCTGCTCCGACGAGCGGCGGCGGGCCGGAATCGCGACCATGCTGGTGCGCGCCAAGTGGCGGATCGACCCCGGCACGCCCGCCGGGCACCTGGGCGAGCTGACCGAGGCGCTGCGCCGGGGCCACCTGAGCGGCGGCGACGCCGTGACCCTGGCCAAGGCGCTGCTGTGGCACGGTCACGCGGCCGACGCCAAGAACGTCCTGGGCCACCTGAGGAAGCTGGACGAGCTGGACCGGGAGGCGGTGGCGGAGGTGGCGGCGGCGCACGCCTGGTTCCGCAGCAGCTGCCCGCCGTTCCTGGCGCACCTGCCGGAGCTGAGCGACGAGCAGGCGGGCGGCGCCGCCCACTCCTTCAGCGCCGACCGCCGCACCGAGTCGGTGGGCGCGCTCGTGCGGGCGCTGACGCAGGGGCCGCTGCCGGAGACGGCGACGACGGCCGAGCGCATCCTGCGCGGCTCCAAGCTGGACGAGATGTCGCTGGACACGGTCGAGAGCGCGCTGCTGGCCCTGACCTACACCGGCCGGGCCGACCTGGCCGCGCCCTGGTGCGACTCCTTCGTCGCCGAGGCGGCCGCGCGCCACGCACCGGGCAGGCAGGCGCGGCTGTCGGCGATCCGCGCCGAGATCGGCCTGCGCCGGGGCGACCCGGCCGCGGCGGCGGCCGACGCCCGGCGCGCCCTGGAGCTCATCCCGCCGGACAGCTGGGGGGTCGCCGTCGGCGGGCCGCTGGGCAGCCTGCTGCTGGCGGGCGCGGCGATGGGCCGGTACGAGGAGTGCCTGCCTCCCGTCACCCGGCCGGTGCCCGAGGCGATGCTGGAGACCCGGTTCGGGCTGCACTACCTGTACGGCAAGGGCCGCTTCCACCTGGCGGCCGGGCAGGCGCGGCAGGCGTTGCGCGATCTGCGGCTGTGCGGCGAGCTGATGGGCGAGTGGCAGCTCGACAGCGCCGAGTTCATCGCCTGGCGGCTGGACGCGGCCCAGGCCCTGCTCGCCCTCGACGAGGCGGAGGAGGCGCGGCTGCTGGTGGAGGAGCAGCTGGCGCGCTCCGGCGGGTCGAAGCGGGTGCAGGGGATGGCGTTGCGGGTGCTGGCCGGGACCGCCGAGAAGCGGCACCGCGTGCTGCTGCTGCGCCAGTCCGCGGAACTGCTGCGGGACGGCGGCGACAAGTACGAGCTGGCCAGGTCGATGACCGGGCTGGCCGAGGCGTACCACGAGGTCGGCGAGTTCCGCCGGGCCGCGGTGATGGGCCGCCGGGCGCGCGTCCTGGCGCACGAGTGCCAGGCGGGCGCGCTGAGCCGGACGCTGCCGGACGGCGCGTGGGCGGCCGGCGACCCCGACGCGCGGCCGGTGCTCAGCGACGCCGAGCGTCGGGTGGCGTCGCTGGCCGCCGACGGCTACTCCAACCGGGAGATCTCCGCCAAGCTGTTCATCACGGTGAGCACGGTGGAGCAGCACCTGACGCGTGTCTACCGCAAGCTCAGCGTGACCCGCCGCGCCGACCTGCCGGAGACCCTGTCGGCGCAGCCGCTCTGAGCACGGGGGGCACGGGTGGCACCGGGGGACGTCACAGGGGGATGTTGGTGTGGCGGCCGCGGGCGCGCGGGGCGCGGGCGATCGCCTCGGCGAGCCGGGATCGCGTGGTCTCGGGGGCGATGACCTCGTCCACGACGCCGAGGTCCACCGCCCGGCGCACGCCGCCGGCCGTGCGGCGGTGCTCCTCGGCGAGCCGGGCGCGCAGTTCCTCGCGCTCGTCCTCGGGGGCCGCCGCGAGGGCCTTTCGGTGCAGGACCCCGACGGCCGACTCGGCGCCCATCACCGCCACCTCGGCCTCCGGCCAGGCGAAGGTCGTGGTCGCGCCGAGCGAGCGGGAGTTCATCGCGATGTAGGCGCCGCCGTAGGCCTTGCGGGTGATGAGCGTCACGCGGGGGACGGCCGACTCGGCGAAGGCGTGCAGCAGCTTGGCGCCGCGCCGTACCACCCCGCCCCACTCCTGGCCGACGCCGGGCAGGTAGCCGGGGACGTCCACGAGCACGACGAGCGGGATGCCGTGCGAGTCGCACATGCGGACGAAACGGGCGGCCTTCTCAGCGGAGAGCGAGTCGAGGCAGCCGCCCTTGTGGATCGGGTTGTTGGCCAGCACGCCGACGGTGCCGCCGCCGAGCCGCCCGAGCGCGACCAGGATGTTGGCGGCCCAGCGCGGCTGGAGCTCCTCCATCAGCCCGTCGTCGAGCACGGCCCGCACCAGGGGCCGCACGTCGTAGGCGCGCCTCGGCGAGGCGGGCAGCAGGGCGCGCGGGTCCGCGGCCCGGACCGGCGTGACCGGGGCGCAGGCGCCCTGATCGGCGAACAGGCCGGTGAGGCGGCGTGCCCTGGCATAGGCGTCGGCCTCGTCGGCGGCCAGGACGTGCGCCACGCCGGACTTCCTGCCGTGCGCCTCCGGCCCGCCGAGCCCGGCCATGTCGATCCGCTCGCCGGTGACGCTGCGGACGATCTCCGGGCCGGTCACGAACACCCGCCCGGCGTCGGCCATGACGACCACGTCGGTGAGCGCGGGCCCGTAGGCGGCGGCGCCGGCGGCCGGGCCGAGGATGACCGAGATCTGCGGCACGACGCCGGACGCCCTGGTCATGGCGGCGAACATGCGGCCCACGCCGTCCATGGACTCCACGCCGTCGGCGAGCCGGGCGCCTCCGGAGTGCCACAGGCCGATCACCGGGCAGTCGCCGCGCACGGCGGCCTCGACGGCCTCGACGATCCGGCCGGCGCCGGCCGCGCCGAGCGCGCCGCCCATCAGCCGGGCGTCCGTGCAGAAGGCGACGACCGGCGCCCCTTCGACCAGGCCGCGCACGGCCGTCACACCGCAGGCGTCCTCCCCGTGCGGCGGCAGGCCGGCGCCTGCGGCGTCCGGGTGCAACGGCGTGAGGGAGCCGGGGTCCAGCAGGCGCGCCAGCGGGGGGGGGGGGGCGCGGGGG
>NZ_LAVL01000234.1 GCF_001083785.1 Nonomuraea sp. SBT364 | reverse complement strand
GGCGGGCAGTGGGAGGTGAGGTGCCGGTGCTGGCGACCGGGGCGGGGCACGACGCGGGGATCCTGGCGGCGGCCGGGGTGCCGAGCGCGATGTTGTTCGTGCGCAACCCCACCGGCGTGTCCCACTCCCCGGAAGAGCATGCCGAGCAGGCAGACTGCGAGGCGGGAGTCGCCGCACTCGCGAACGTGCTGGAGGAGCTGTGCCGCTGACTTACTGGTGCGAGCAGGCCTGGCTGCCCGAAGGCGTCACCGGCGGGGTGCTGGTCGAGGTCGAGGGCGCCCGGATCGTCCGGGTCGGCCGGGGGCAGCCGGGCGGCGCGCACCGGCTGCCGGGTCTGACGATCCCCGGGCTGGCCAACGCGCACTCGCACGCCTTCCACCGGGCGCTGCGGGGGGTCACGCAGGGCGGCAGGGGCGACTTCTGGACCTGGCGCGACCAGATGTACGAGGTCGCCGCGCGTCTGGACCCGGACACCTATCTGGCGCTGGCCCGGGCGGTCTACGCCGAGATGGCGGCGGCCGGGATCACGAGTGTGGGGGAGTTCCACTACCTGCACCACGGGCCGGACGGCACCCCGTACATCGACCCGAACACGATGGGGCACGCGCTGGTGCAGGCGGCGCGGGAGGCGGGGCTGCGGATCGCGCTGATCGACGCCTGTTACGTGGCGGGCGGGCCCGGGAGGGGCCTGACGGGGGCGCAGGTGCGCTTCGGCGACGGCGACGCCGACGGGTGGGCGGTGCGGGCGGAGGAGCTGGCGGCCACGTACGAGGGGCAGCCGGACGTGGAGATCGGCGCGGCCATCCACTCGGTGCGGGCGGTGCCGCCGGAGCAGATGCCGGTGGTGGTGGAGTTCAGCCACCGGCACGCCGGGCCGCTGCACGCGCACGTGTCGGAGCAGCGGGCCGAGAACGCCGCCTGCGCGGAGACGTACGCGGCCACCCCCGTGCAGGTGCTGCACGAGCAGGGGGCGCTCGGGCCGCGTTCCACCGCCGTGCACGCCACGCACCTGTCGGAGGTGGACGTCGAGCTGCTCGGCCGGTCCGGGACGTTCGTGTGCATGTGCCCGACGACCGAGCGCGACCTGGCCGACGGCATCGGGCCGGCCAGGAAGGTGTACGACCGGGGGGCGCCGATGACGCTCGGGTCCGACAGTCACGCCGTCGTCGACCTGTTCGAGGAGGCGCGGGCGGTCGAGCTGGACGAGCGGCTGGCGACCGAGCGGCGCGGCCATTGGAGCGCCGCCGAGCTGCTGGGCGCCGCGACCGCCGCTGGGCACGCCTCGCTCGGTTTCCCCGAGGCGGGGCAGCTCGTGCCGGGCGCGTGGGCCGACCTGGTCACCGTCCGGATGGACTCGGTCCGTACGGCGGGGGCGGGCGGGCTGGAGGCGGTGGTGTTCGCGGCGACGGCGGCGGACGTCCACTCGGTGATCGCCGGCGGCCGCAGGGTGGTCACCGAGGGCCGCCACGAGCTGGGCGACGTCGGCGCGATGCTGGCCGCGGCGATCGGCAGGCTGAGATGAAGCGAACCATGACGACCGCGAACCATGACTTCCGCGACGCGGGGACGGGTGCGATGAGGACGACGCTGATCGACGGGATCGGGCTGCTCTACACGGGTGATCCCGAGCGGGAGGAGATCGCCGGGGCGGCGCTCGTGCTGGAGGACGGCCTGGTCGCCTGGGCCGGCCCGGCCGGGCGTGCTCCGGCGGCCGACCGGCGGGTGGACGCCGGCGGCCGGGCGGTGATCCCGGGGTTCGTGGACAGCCACGCGCATCTGGTGTTCGCGGGCGACCGCACCGCCGAGTTCGGCGCCCGGATGTCGGGTGAGCCCTACACCGGCGGCGGCATCAGGACGACGGTCGAGGCCACCCGGGCCGCCGGTGACGCGGAGCTGGCCACGCGCGCCGCCGCACTGGTCGCCGAGATGCTGGCGCAGGGCACCACGACCGTGGAGATCAAGAGCGGCTACGGCCTGTCCGTCGAGGACGAGCGGCGCTCGCTGGAGATCGCCACGTCGCTGACCGACGAGACCACGTTCCTCGGCGCGCACGTGGTGCCGGCGGGCGTGGACGCCGACGACTACGTCAGGCTCGTCACCGGTGACATGCTGACCGCCTGCGCGCCGTACGCGAAATGGGTGGACGTCTTCTGTGAGCGCGGCGCCTTCGACGGCGAGCAGTCGGCGGAGATCCTGCGGGCCGGTCTCAAGGCCGGGCTGGGGGCGCGGGTGCACGCCAACCAGCTCGGCGAGGGGCCGGGCGTGCGGCTGGCCTGCGAGCTGGGCGCGGCCTCGGCCGACCACTGCACGCACCTGAACGCCGCCGACGTCGACGCGCTCGCCTCGTCCGAGACGGTGGCGACGCTGCTTCCGGGGGCCGAGTTCTCCACCCGCTCGCCGTACCCGGACGCCAGGAGGCTGCTCGACGCGGGGGTGACGGTCGCGCTGGCCACCGACTGCAATCCGGGCTCGTCGTTCACCTCGTCGATGCCGTTCTGCGTGGCGCTGGCGGTGCGGGAGATGGGGATGACGCCGCTGGAGGCGGTCCGGGCGGCGACCGCGGGCGGGGCACGCGCGCTGCGGCGCACGGACGTAGGCTGGTTGCGTCCCGGCGCGCGCGCCGATCTCGTGATCCTCGACGCCCCCTCCTACGTTCATCTGGCCTATCGGCCCGGCGTTCCCCTCGTCCACCAGGTGTTTCAGGAAGGCCTCCTCCTTTAGGAGGACATCCAGAACCGTCCGCTGGTCGTAGTCCTTTAGGGAATCTTTGCTTCGGGCCGGACGTTGGCCGGATATAGAACGCAGCTGCGGAACGAGGTGCCTGGGGATGGCAAGGCCTACGGGGAGTCGCGCGCAGGAGCAGGCGGTCGCCGACCGCGATCTGCTGGGGACCTACCTGGCGGAGATCGGCAGGGTCCCGCTGCTCACGGCGGAGGAAGAAGTCGAGCTCGCCAAGCGGATCGAGGCGGGCCTCTTCGCCGAGGTGCTGCTCGACAGCGGGGGCGCGGAGCCGCGGATCGGGGACGCGGCGGACGAGGAGCTGGAGAGGCTGGCCGTCTCCGGCCAGCGGGCGAAGGACGAGTTCATCCAGGCCAACCTGCGCCTGGTGGTGGCGGTGGCCCGCAAATACTCGGGGCGCGGGATGCCGCTCATCGACCTGGTCCAGGAGGGCAACCTCGGGCTGGTCCGGGCGGTGGAGAAGTTCGACTACAAGCGTGGTTACAAGTTCTCCACGTACGCGACCTGGTGGATCCGGCAGTCGGTGGGGCGGGCGATCCACGAGCAGGCGCGGCCGGTGCGGCTGCCGACGCACGCCGGGGAGCAGATGACGCGGCTCATGCGGGTGCGGCGCGACATGCTGGCGGAGTTCGACGTGGAGCCGACCGACGACGATCTCGCCGCGCTGCTGGAGCTGCCCATCGAGCGCGTCCGTGAGCTGCGCCGCTGGGCCTCCGACCCGGTGTCGCTGCAGCTCGGCGTGGGTGACGAGGACGAGACCGAGCTGGGCGACATGATCGCCGACGAGACGTGGGCGGATCCCGAGCAGCAGGCGATCGACATCCTGGAGCGCGAGCGGCTCGACCAGTGGCTGACCGGGCTGGAGGGCGACGCGAGCGAGATGCTGCGGTGGCGCTACGGGCTGGTCGACGGGCGTGAGCACACGCTGACCGAGGTGGGCGAGCGCTACGGCATCGGCCGTGACCGCGCCCGCCGCATCGAGCGTGACGCGCTGGCGCGGCTGCGGCGGATGGCCGACGCCGCCGCCTGATCACGGTGACGCGCAGGCGGTGGAGGTCACTCCACCGCCTCACAGCCGTGTCCGTGCAGGTGCATAGGATTTCGGCATGCACGTAGGAGAGATCGCCACGCTGTTCCGTTATCCGGTCAAGTCCATGCTGGGTGAGGAGGTCGGCGGCAGCCACGTGAGCGAGCGCGGGCTGGCCGGGGACCGGGTGAAGGCCGTGCTCGACGTGGCGACCGGGAAGATCGCCAGCGCGAAGAACCCCAGGCTCTGGCGCGGGCTGCTGACCCTGCACGGCGGCGCGGCGCCCGGTGACGAGGAGCTGTCGGAGCTGCTCGGCCGCGAGGTCCGGCTGGTGGACGCGCCACCGGAGGGGGCCGAGCTGGAGCGTTCGGTGCCGGACGAGGTGCTCGACCGGGGCGTCGAGACCGAGGTGGCGTTCACGACAGGCGGGCTGGGCGGGGCGTCGCCCGAGGGCACGTTCTTCGACTTCGCGCCCGTCCATCTGATCACCACGTCGGCGCTCGCCAGGATCGGCGAGCTGGGGCCGCGCGGCGTGGTCGAGGCGGCGCGCTACCGGCCGAACCTGGTGATCAGCACTCCGGAGGGCGGGTTCGCGGAGAACGCCTGGGTGGGCGCCGAGCTGGCGATCGGCGACGAGCTGGTGCTCGGCGTGATCGCGGCGACGCCGCGCTGCGCGGTGCCGACACTGGCCCACGGCGAGCTGGGGCGCGACACCGACGCGCTGCGCACACCGGCCCGCCACAACCGGGTGGACGTCCTCGGCGCCGGCCCGCAGCCGTGCGCGGGCGTGTACGCGCGCGTGCTGCGCCCCGGCACGATCGCCCAGGGCGATCCGGTACGTCTGGCGCATTGAGGACCTGTCTCAAGAGCCCGTAAATAGCTTCGTGAACTGTCCGAAACGTCGGTGAAACACCGGCGCGGCGAGATTCACGCATGCGAAACACACCAGGTCGAGGCCCGAAACCGGCGGCGAACACGCTGTGGCGACACGTCACATTTAAGGAGGGTCGCCGTGCAGATCGATACCGGCACCACGGCCTGGATGCTCGCGGCCACCGCGCTGGTGCTGTTGATGACTCCCGGCCTCGCGTTCTTCTACGGTGGTATGACCAGGGCCAAGAGCGTCCTGAACATGATGATGATGTCGTTCGCCGCGATCATCACCGTCACCGTCATCTGGGTGCTGTTCGGATACTCTCTGGCCTTCACCGAGAACCCGAGCTCCGCCGTCAACAACCTCATCGGCGGGTTCGACGCGCTCGGCCTGCAGAGCCTGGTCGACACCGCGACGAAGGACGACGGCACGGGGATGCCGAGCCTGGTCTTCGCGGCCTTCCAGCTGACGTTCGCCATCATCACGGTCGCCCTGATCAGCGGCGCCATCGCGGACCGGGCCAAGTTCGGCGCCTGGGTGCTGTTCACCGTCGTGTGGGCGACGATCGTGTACGTCCCGGTCGCGCACTGGGTGTGGGGCACCGGCGGCTGGCTCAACTCGATGGGCATCGAGGACTTCGCCGGCGGCACCGTGGTTCACATCAACGCCGGAGCCGCCGCGCTCGCGCTCGCGCTGGTGATCGGCAAGCGGCAGGGCTGGCGCAAGGAGCCGATGCGGCCGCACAACCTGACGCTGGTGCTGCTCGGCGCCGGGCTGCTGTGGTTCGGCTGGTTCGGCTTCAACGCGGGCTCCGAGCTGGCGGTCGACGGCACCGCCGCGCTGGCCTTCATGAACACCCAGATCGCCACCGCCGTCGCGGCCGGCGCCTGGCTCGTGGTGGAGAAGCTGCGTGACGGCCACGCCACCAGCCTCGGCGTCGCCTCCGGCGCGGTCGCCGGCCTCGTCGCCATCACCCCGGCCTGCGGCTTCGTCGACCCGTGGGCGGCCATGCTGATCGGCCTGCTCGCCGGCGCGATCTGCGCCTACGCGGTCGGCCTGAAGTACAAGCTCGGCTACGACGACTCGCTCGACGTGGTCGGCGTGCACCTGGTCGGCGGTGTCGTCGGCGCGGTGGCGCTCGGCTTCGTGGCCGCCTACCCGTTCCTGGACCAGCAGAGCGAGGGCCTGTTCTACGGCGGCGGCTTCGGCCAGCTCGGTCTGCAGGTGCTCGGCCCGGTCGTGATCGGCGGCTACTCGTTCGTCATCACCTGGGTCATCGCCAAGATCATCGACAAGACGATGGGCTTCCGGATCAAGGAAGGGGACGAGGTCACCGGCATCGACGTGACCACGCACGCCGAGACGGGGTACGACCTCGGCACGGTTTACGCCTCGGGCGTGACCTCCCCCAACGGCCCTGTCACCCCCGCCCCCAAGAAGGTGGACGCATGAGGCTCATCACAGCCGTCATCAAGCCCTTCAAGCTCGATGACGTGAAAGCGGCCCTGGAGCAGTTCGGCATCAAGGGCATGACGGTCAGCGAGGCGAGCGGCTACGGCCGCCAGCGCGGCCACACCGAGGTCTACCGGGGCGCCGAATACCAGGTCGACCTCGTCCCCAAGGTCCGGCTGGAGGTGCTGGCCGAGGAGGACGACGCCGAGGACGTCATCGACGTCATCGTCAAGGCGGCCCAGACCGGCAAGATCGGCGACGGCAAGGTGTGGTCCGTCCCGGTGGACACGGTCATCCGGGTTCGCACGGGAGAGCGAGGGCCGGAAGCCCTGTGACGAGGGGAGAGGCGCGGTCGTACGCCGCGGCCCGCAAGGAGCGGGCCGCGGACACCGACCGCTGGCTCAAGGATCTCTTCCGCACGGCGAGCGACGGGGAGCGCGTCTCCCTCGTCGCCGTCGGCAGCCTGGGCCGGGGCGAGCTCGCTCCGGGCAGCGACCTCGACCTGGTCCTGCTGCACGACGGCCGGCCCGACGTGGGCCGGATCGCCGACCGGATCTGGTACCCGATCTGGGACTCCGCCGCCGGCCTCGACCACTCGGTGCGCACCGTGGACGAGGCCGTCGCGGTGGCCAGGCAGGACCTCAAGGCGGTGCTGGGTCTCATCCAGGCCCGGCACGTCGCCGGCGACCCCGAGCTGACGCGACGGGCCAGGGAGGCGGTGCTCGCCGAGTGGCGGGCCGACTCCCGGCGCAGGCTTACCGAACTGCGCGAGTCGGCCGACCAGCGGGCCAAGGCCAGCGGCGAGCTGGCCTTCCTCCTCGAACCCGACCTCAAGGACGGGCGTGGCGGGCTCCGCGACGTCCAGGCGATGCAGGCGGTGGCGGCGGCCTGGGTTGCCTCGGCCCCCGGTCCGAGGGCGCGGGAGGCGTACGAGTTCATCCTGGACGTCAGGCACGCCCTGCACGTCGTCACCGCGCGCGGCGCGGACCGGCTCGTCCTCCAGGAGCAGGACGCGGTGGCCGGGCTGCTCGGGCTGCTCGACGCCGAGGCGCTCATGCGCAGGCTCGCCGAGGCGGGCCGGACCATCTCGCACGCCTTCGACGGCACCTGGCGTTCGGTTGACAGGCTGCTGTCAGGCCCGGTGCCGCGTGGCCGCCGCCCGCTGGCCGACGGGGTGGTCGAGCACGGCGGCGAGGTGGTGCTCGCCCGTGGCGTGTCGCCGCGCAGGGACCCGGTGCTGGTGCTGCGGGCCGCTGCCGCGGCGGCTGAGTCGGGGCTGCCGCTGGCCCCCGCCACCGTGTCCGTTCTCGCAGCTCAGTCGCCTCCGATGCCGGTGCCGTGGCCGGAGGAGGCGCGCGACGCGCTGGTGTCGATTCTCGGCGCCGGGCGCGCCGCCGTGCCCGTGTGGGAGGAGCTCGACCAAGCGGGCATCCTTGTCAGACTGCTTCCTGACTGGGAGCGCGTACGGCACCGCCCGCAGCGCCATCCGATCCACCGGTTCACCGTCGACAGGCACCTGATCGAGGCCGCCGCCAACGCGGCCGGCCACACCCGCGACGTCTCGCGCCCCGACCTGTTGCTGATCTCCGCGCTCTTCCACGACATCGGCAAGGGCTGGCCGGGCGACCACTCCGCGACGGGCGAGGTCGTGGTCCGCGACATCGGCGCGCGCCTCGGCCTGCCCGCTGCCGACGTGGACATCCTCGCCACCGTGGTGCGACACCACCTGCTGCTGCCCGAGACCGCGACCCGCCGCGACCTGGACGACCCGGTCACGATCGAGAAGGTCGCCGCCACCGTCGGCTCCCGCGACGTGCTGGACCTGCTCGCGGCGCTGGCCATCGCCGACGGCACCGCGACCGGCCCCGCCGCCTGGAACTCCTGGAAGGCCGGGCTCGTCGCCGACCTCGTGCGCCGGGTGCGCTCGGCGCTGTCCGGCTCGCCGCCGCCCAACCCGCCCAGCCTGTCACCCGAGCAGGCCGCGCTGGCCCGGCACGGCGGCGGCGCGGTGCGCGTCAGCGGCGGCGCGGTCACCGTGGTGGCTCCCGACCGGGCCGGACTGCTGTGGAGCGCGGCCGGGGTGCTCGCCGCGCACCGCATGGTCGTCCGTTCCGCCTCGGCCGCGTCGGCCGGCTCCACCGCCGTGATCGAGTTCTCGGTCATCCCCGAGTACGGCTCGCCGCCGGACCCCGCCACGCTGGAGGCGGATCTGCGCCTGGTCCTTGCTGGGCGCCTTGACATCGAGCAGCGGCTGGCCCGCCGAACCCGGTCGATGCGACCGGCCCGGGTGCCGGTCGCCCCACCCCGTGTGACGTTGGTGGACGACGCCTCGGCGACCGCCACCGTGGTGGAAGTCAGGGCCCATGACAAGCCGGGACTCCTGTGGCGTATCGGACGGGCATTCGGGGAGTGCGGTCTTGACGTAAGGGCCGCCCGCGTAGAGACTCTCGGCGCGGAGGCGGTGGACGTCTTCTACGTGGTTGACCGCGCCGGACGCCCCCTCAGCGACGAGGCGCAGCGCAACCAGGTCCGCGACGCGGTGCTATCCGCACTGCGATAACCAACAGCACACGACACGCGGTCACATTTGTAACGATTGTGTCCGTTTTGCCTGATAAGTCAGATGCTGCGGATACCTTGTGGACGGCCTACGGCCCGTGCCGGGAACGGGATGATTGAGGGGTAGCGGGAGCAGTGACAACGGGGAGTTCAGACAGCGGCGCCACCGCCGGGCGGAGTCGCGCGAAGCGACCGATGCCCCGGCTGGGGCTGCGCAATTGGCGCGTGAGGTGGCGGCTCACCGCGCTCGTCCTGGTCCCCACCATCGCAGGCGTCGTGCTCGGGGGAGCGCGCGTGGTGGGCTCGGTTCAGAGCATCGGCGACTATGATCGCACAACTGTGGCCGCGGAGCAGGCGGGCCGGATCCGCGACCTGGTGGAGGCGCTGGGGCTGGAGCGTGACACCGGCGGCTGGAGCAACGCCGCCCGGAGCCTGCGCAAGAAGCTCAGCAAGCCCTACAGCGACCGCAAGGCCGAGGTCGACACCCTGGTCAAGGCCGTGCGCGCGGACCTCGGCACGATGGACGAGTCCTACGGCGACCGGGTCCTGGCCGTCGTCAAGCGGGCCCACACCGACCTGAACGCGCTGCCCAGGGTCAGGAACGAGGCCCAGCGCGACACCACCCGCTACGACACGCTGCTCGACACGCTGCTCCGGCTGCACGACGAGCTGAGCCTGATGAGCGAGGACCCGCAGATCATCGGCCAGTTCCGCGCGCTGAGCGCGCTGACCAGGGCCAAGGAGCAGGTCTCCCGGCAGCGCGACCAGCTCCTGCGCGGCTACTACAACTCCGCCAGCGTCGACGCCCAGGAGGTGGAGCGGTTCATCGCCTCCAACTCCGTCCAGCACAGCGAGATCGACAACGTCACCCAGGAGGCCGGCGCCGCCATCGGCATGGAGCTGCAGAAGGCGCTGACCATCCCCGAGTACTTCAACACCGAGCTGACCAAGTCGCGGGCGATCACGCTGGCCAGCGGCAAGCAGCCCGGCGTGCGCCTGCGCCAGAACCTGCTCGCTGCCACCGTGCCCGACAAGTCGGCGCCCGACCAGTGGTTCGACGACAACACCACGATCATCAACGCGCTGTCCTCCATCGAGGACAAGCTCAGCGAGCGGGTGGCCCTGCGCGGCCAGGAACTGCGCGACGCGGAGATCCGCAACGCGATCATCGCCGGCTCGCTCATCCTCGGCCTGCTGCTGCTCGTGCTGCTCCTGACCGTCGCCATCGCCCGCTCGATGGTCTCGCCGCTGCGCCGCCTGCGCACCGAGGCGCTGGAGATCGCCGGCTTCCGGCTCCCGGA
Source organism: Nonomuraea sp. SBT364 (assembly GCF_001083785.1). Lineage (GTDB taxonomy): Bacteria > Actinomycetota > Actinomycetes > Streptosporangiales > Streptosporangiaceae > Nonomuraea. The sequence continues at coordinate 1,085 of NZ_LAVL01000234.1, read as the reverse complement.
CGTGGTGCGCGCGCTGCGCGTGTCCGGCGACACCGCGCCGCCCGACGTGCGGCCGATCGAGGTCGAGGGCGACGACGAGATCGGCGAGGTCGCCAAGGCCTTCGACCAGGTGCACCGCCAGGCCGTCCGGCTCGCCGGCGAGGAGGCCGAGCTGCGCGGCAACATCAGCGCCATGTTCGTCAACCTCTCGCGCCGCACCCAGACGCTGGTCGAACGGCAGATCTCGCTGATCGACGGCCTGGAGAAGGGCGAGCAGGACGGCTCCCGCCTGTCGGACCTGTTCAAGCTCGACCACCTGGCCACCCGCATGCGCCGCAACTCCGAGAACCTCCTGGTCCTCGCCGGCCACGAGGCCACTCGCCGCCGCAGCCAGCCGGCCAAGCTGGTCGACGTCGTACGCGCCGCGCTGTCGGAGGTCGAGGGGTACGAGCGCGTCCAGGTCAAGGTGCACCGGGCCACCTCGGTGCTCGGCAGCGCCGCCAACGACCTGGTCCACCTGGTGGCCGAGCTGGTCGAGAACGCCATCCAGTTCTCCCCGAACAACTCCCAGGTGATCGTCTCCAGCAGCCTCATCGAGGGCGGCGGCGCGCTGCTGTCGGTGAGCGACACCGGCATCAGCATGACCGACGAGGAACTCGCCGAGGCCAACCGCCGGCTGGCCGAGCCACCGGTCGTGGACGTGTCGGTGTCGCGCCGGATGGGCCTGTTCGTGGTCGGCCGGCTGGCGCTGCGCCACGGCATCCGCGTCCAGCTCCGCAAGGGCGAGGGCAGCGGGCTCATCGCCATGGTGCTGCTGCCGCCCGCGCTGGTGCAGGACGGCGGCCAGCCGCCGCTGCCGCAGCGCTCGGCCTACAACCAGGGCGCGCCCGCCCAGCCGCAGCAGCGGCCGGGACCGCCCGCGCGCAACGGCAACGGCTACGGCTCCTTCCCCAGCTTCGACTCCTTCGACACCGGCGCGGGCCGGGGCGGCCAGCCGGTCGGGCCCCTCACCGCCGACACCGACGGCGGCGCGTTCCGGCAGCGGCCGTTCGACTCCGGGACGTTCCCGTCATATCCGAGCCCGGCGCCCACAGCGCCCCCCATGC
>NZ_LAVL01000233.1 GCF_001083785.1 Nonomuraea sp. SBT364 | reverse complement strand
GACGGGGGGCGGCGCCCCCGGAGGGGGTCCAGCCGGCGGCCAGGGCCCAGCGGACCATGCTGGGACCGCTGGCGATGGTCTCCAGACAGCCGAGGGTGCCGCACGAGCAGCGTTCGCCGTCGCGGTCGACGATCACGTGGCCGACGTGCCCGGCGTTGCCCGTCTCCCCGAGCACCGGGCGGCCGTCCAGGATCAGGCCGCCGCCCACGCCGGTCGAGACCACGATCCCGAGAAGCGACCGGGCGCCGTGACCGCCGCGCCACCATTCGCCGAGCGCCATGCACTGCCCGTCGCCCGCCATCGCCACCTCGGCGCCGGGGACGAGACTCCGCACGGTCCCGGCCAGCGGGAAGTCCCGCCAGGCCGGGATGTTGACCGGTGAGACCGTTCCCGCCGGGAGGTCGAGCGGGCCGGCCGAGCCGATGCCGACCGCGCCGATCCCCCGTACGCGGAAGTCGGCCACGAGGTCCCGCAGCGTGTCGGCCGGGATCCGCCCGATGGGCCGCTCGGCGCGGCGCAGCAGCCTGCCGTCGGCGGCGACGTGCGCTGCGGCGAACTTCGTCCCGCCGATGTCGAGAGCGAGGACCGTCATACCCCCTCCCCCGGCGACGCCCCACCACGAGCGGCCGCGAAGCCGGGGGCGGCGTCGAAGACGTGGGCCTTGCCGGAGAGGCGGGCGTCCGGCGCGGCCGCCGGGAGGAAGGCCGCCTGTCCGGCGCCGAGCCGCAGCCCCGACAGGTCGGCCTCGCCTTCGGCACAGAGCAGGACGCGCGGGACCCCACCGGGCAACAGGTGCCCGGACCGGCCGGACAGCTCATGACGGACGAGGCGGAACTCGGCGACGGGCGGACGGTAGGCGTGCCGCCCGTCCCCCTCCGGCTCGGCTGGGACGACATGGGGCAGGGACGGACGGAAGCCGACGACGCCCATGAGCCCCGGCACGTCGACGTGCTTGCCGGTCAGCCCGCAGCGCAGCACGTTGTCGGAGCCGGCCATGACCTCCACGGCGACACCGCCGAGGTAGGCGTGCGGCACGCCCGCCCCGAGGAAGACCGCCTGCCTGGGCGCCAGCCGTACGTGGTTGAGCAGGAGCGCGGCCGTGACCCCGGGATCGCCGGGGCAGGCGCGGGCCGGCCCCGCGTAGACCGCGAGCGCGGGATCGCGCGGGCCGGACAGCAGAGCCCGCTCGACGGCCGCACGGCAGTCGCGCGCCCCGTCGGCGAGCATGCGCCCGAACACCCGGCGCAGCGTGACCCCGGCCGGGCGGCCGGAGCGCAGGATGGCGATCCAGTCCCGGGCCTGCGGCACGTCCAGCGCTTCCAGCAGGTCCGCCGCGTTCTCGGGCGTACGGAATCCGCACAGCGCGTCGAAGCCGGTGAGCGCGCACACCATCTCGGGCTTGTGGTGCGGGTCCTTGTAGGTGCGGGCGGGATCGCCGATCGGCACCCCGGCGGCTTCTTCGCGCGCGTATCCGGCGCGGGCCTGGGTGGTGTCCGGGTGGACCTGCAACGACAGGGGCCGCTCGACGGCCAGGACCTTCAGCAGGTACGGCAGGTTCGGCCCGAAGGCGTCCAGCGTGCGGCGGCCGAGCAGGCCGTCCGGGTCGCGCCCGATCAGCTCGCCGAGCGGCACCCCCCGCACGGTGGACGGGGCGCCGGAGTGGGCCCCGGCCCAGAGCTCGGCCTGCGGCTCGCCCGTCGCCGGGGTGCCGAACAACTCGGGGAAGGCGGTCGGCGATCCCCAGGCGTACGGCCGGATCGCGGTGGTCAGCGGCAGCGGTTCGTGGTGCATGAGGTCCTCGCCTACTTCGTGGAGCCCTGCGTCAGGCCGTTGTAGATGAAGCGCTGCAGCATCAGGAAGACGGCCAGGGTGGGGATGATGACGAGGATGGTGCCCGCCGAGATGTTCTCCCAGTGCGCGCCGAACGGGCCCTTGAAGCGGAACAGCGACGTCGAGATCGTGCCGAGGCCCTGGTCGGGCATGTAGAGGAAGGGGATGTAGAAGTCGTTGTAGACCGCGATGCCCTTGACGATGACGACCGTCGCGATGGCCGGCTTGAGCAGCGGCAGGATGATCTTCCAGTAGATGGCGAAGGCGGACGCGCCGTCCAGCTTGGCGGCCTCGTCCACGGAGACCGGGATGCTCCGCATGAACTGGAGGAAGATGTAGATCGCGACGATGTCGGTGCCGAGATAGAGCACGATCGGCGCCAGGCGGGTGTTGAACAGCCCGAGCTGGTCGATCACCTGAAATGTCGTCACCTGGGTGGTGATGCTCGGCACCAGCGTGGCGAGCAGGAAGAGGCCGACGACCAGCCCCTTGAACCGGAAGGTGAACCGGTCGATGGCGTAGGCCGCGGCCGAGCCGACGAACACGGTCCCGACGATCGACACGATCAGGATGACGAAGGTGTTGAACGCCGCCTCCGCCATCCGTCCCTTCTCGAACGCGGTGACGTAGTTGGCGAAGTTCAGCCAGTCGCCGGGCGGGGAGAGCGGGCCGCTGCCGGTCGCCAGTTCGTCGGAGGTCTTCAGCGAGGTGAGCAGCACCACGCCCAGCGGCAGCAGGACCACCACGCTCGCCACGATCAGCGACAGGTACTTGAGCGTGCTCGCCACCCGGGCTCGGACGGCGGTCATCAGGAGGCCACCCTCTCTTCGGGGAAGGCCCGGCGTTGCAGCCAGGCGACCAGCAGGATGATGACCAGGAGCACCACCGCGGCGGCCGACGCGAGCCCGGTCTTGTCGAACCGGAAGGCGAGCTTGATCGTCTGGATCACGAAGGTCTCACTGGCGCCCGCGCCTCCGGTCATGATGTACGGGATCTCGAAGACCGACAGGCAGCCGGAGATCGCCAGGATCGCGGTCAGCCCGATCAGGGGCCGCAGGCTGGGCGCGATGATGAAGCGGAACTGCTGCCACCGGCCGGCCCCGTCGAGTTCGGCGGCCTCGTACAGCTCCGGCGAGATCGACTGGATGGCGCCGAGGAACAGCACGAAGTTCAGCCCGAGGAAGCGCCACACCGACACCCCGGACAGGGAGACGTTGACCAGGTCGGGGTCGCCGAGCCAGAGCTGTCCGCCGCCAAGGCCGAACAGGCCGAGCACGGTGTCGAACGTGCCGCCTTCCTGGAAGAAGTAGAGGAAGACGAAGCCGATGGCCACCCCGTTGATCAGGTACGGGAAGAACAGGATGCCCTTGAACAGGTTGCGGAAGCGGGTGTTGAAGCTGAGCACGGTCGCGAAGTAGAGCGCCAGGACGATCTGCACGACCGCCGCGCCGAGGTAGTAGGCGCTGGCGACGAAGACCTTGAACAGCTCGGGACGGGTGAAGATCTCGACGTAGTTCTCCATCCCGGTGAAGGTGTAGTCCGGGCTGACGCCGTCCCAGTCGGTGAAGCTGTAGACGACCATGTTGATGATCGGCACGTACGAGAAGACGACCAGCAGGGCCAGCGGCACGAGCAGGAACATCCAGGGGGTCAGGGCCTGCCGCCCGCCGCGCCTCAGGGATGACGAGGTCGGTGTCATCTCTGCCTTTCTTGTGAGGTGGTACGCCGAGGCGCGGTGCCAGGGCTCGCGGGTCAGGCGGCGGACTGCTGCCCGCTCTTCCACTTGGCGGACAGTTCGGCGAACACGCTGGTCAGGTCGCCCTTGGCGGCGCCGCGCGCCACGTCGATGAGCTTCTGCCGGTAGTCGGGCGACTTGAGGCCGACCTCGGCCTCCTTGTCGATGGCGTCGACCAGGACCCGGTGGTCGGTCTCCAGCTCGATGAGCTTGACCCCGGCGTCGCTGTACGGCTTGAGCGCCGAGGGCAGCGGGGCGGTCTTGACGCTGGAGACGCCCTGGTTGGTGGCGGAGAAGCCGGACTTGTCGACGAACCAGTCGAGCCAGGCGCGCGCGGCGGGCTTGTTCGCGGAGTGGCTGTTGACCGCGTACTGGTAGTCGGGGTTCAGGACCGAGCAGAACGAGCCGCCGGCCTGGGAGGGGAAGGGCATGAAGGCGATCGAGTCCGCGCTCTCACCGGCCGTGGTGGCCGCCGCCTGCATCTGCGGGATCGCCCAGGAGCCTAGCCACATCGCGCCGATCTTGCCGGTGGCGATGTGCTTCTTGGAGTCCTCCCAGTTGGTGGTGGTCGGGTCCTTCTCGGTGAGCTTGCCGTGCACCGCGCCGAACAGCAGCGAGTCGATGACGTTGAGGTCCTTGCCGGGGGCCCAGGGGTCCTCGGTGGTCAGCGCCTTCTCGGCCGTGGCGTCGCAGGTGACCGAGCCCATCGCGTTGGTCCAGTTGGTGAGCGGCCAGCCGTCCTTGTAGTTGGTGTAGAGCGGGATCGCGCCGGTCTTGTCCTTGACGGCCTTCAGCCCGGCCAGGAACTCCTCGGGCGTCTTGGGCCATTCCGTCACGCCGGCCCTGGCCCACAGGTCCTTGTTGTAGACGAAGCCGTTGGCCGAGGCGAAGGAGACGAGCCCGTAGACCTGGTCCTTGACGGTGCCGGCCTGGACGAACTTGTACTTCTCGGAAAGCTCGGCGGCGGAGCCCAGCGGGGCGAAGAACTTGGGGTAGTCGCCCTTGGCGATCGCGTTCGGGATGAGCAGCACGTCACCGTAGTTGTCGGTGTTCATGCGGATCTTGACTTCGCCCTCGTAGTCCGTGATCGCCTCGAACTCGACCTGCACGTTCGGGTAGACCTTGGCGAACTCCGCGGCGTACTTCTTCATCGTGCCGTCGTTCACCAGGTCGGTGCGGTTGGTCAGGACCGTGATCGCGCCGGAGACCTTCGCCGGGTCAGCCGCCGCCGTCGCGGGCGCCGTGCTCGTCCCGCTGCCGCCGCAGGCGGCGGCCAGCGCCGCGGTCACCGCGAGGGCCAGACCGGTCAGCGCAACTCTGCGCATCTCTCACCATCTCCTATCGAAGCACCGGGGTTGCGGTGAACAGTCGCATGCCTGGTTTAGCTGTAAGAAGGGAAGAAGCACCGAAGATGCATAACCGTTACATGCAGGTCAGCGTTACAGGACGAGTCCATGCCGTCCGAGCTGCGCTAATACTGACTAAACCGCTTTAGTAACCGGTGGGCATGCAAGGGCACCGTGGCGGCCTGGCCATGGTTCAGCGCACTCGGGCAGTGGTGCCGCGCGGGACGAGCACGGGCGCCGGGACCGCGCCTGACTCGGTCGAGCCGTGCTCGACCAGGTCCATCAGGCGGCGCGCGACCTCGGCGCCGAAGGCGAAGACGTCATGGCTCATGGCCGACAGCGGCGGATGGGTGAGCCGGCACAGCTGGGAGTCGTCCCAGGCCAGCAGGGACAGCTCGGCGGGCACCGAGACGCCCATCTCCGTCGCCACCGACAGGCCGGCCACGGCCATGATGTCGTTGTCGTACAGGATCGCCGTGGGCCGCTGGGCGGAGGCGAGCAGGGCGCGGGTGGCGCGGGCGCCCTGCTCGCCGGAGAAGTCGGTCGGCAGGACCCGCCCGGGTTCGAGGTTGAGGTCGGAGACCGCCTTGGCGAACGCCTCGCTCCTGATCGCGCTGTGGCCGAGGCCGGCCGGTCCGCTCACCCGTGCCAGCCGCCGGTGCCCCAGCGCCGCCAGATAGCGCACCGCCTCGGCGACCGCCGCGCCGTCGTCGGTCCACACCGACGGCAGCCCGCCGGTCAGGTCGGGGTGCCCGACGGCGATCAGCGGCAGGCGCAGGTCGGCCGCCGCCGCGACCCGGGGGTCGTCGAGGGTGAAGTCGACCATGATGGAGCCGCGGATCTGCTTGCTGCGGCCCCAGCCGTCGACGACCCCGATCTCCTCCTCGACGTCACTCACCAGCCGCAGCAGCAGCGAGTGGGAACGCTCGGCCAGCACGCTCTCGATGCCGGAGATGAACTCCATGTAGAACGGCTCCAGCCCGAGCAGGCGAGCCGGTCTGGCTATGACCAGGCCGACGTTGCTGACCTGGGTCGAGGCCGACGACAGGGAGCGGGCGGCCTGGTTGGGCAGCCAGCCCAGCTCACGGGCGGCCCTGAGCACCTTCTCCCGGGTGGCGGCGGACACGCCCGGCTTGTCGTTCATCGCGAGCGAGACCGAGCCCTTGGACACCCCGGCTCGCTCGGCCACCTCGGCGATGGTCACCTTCCCGACGGGCCGGGCGGGAGAACTCATGGTCGGGCGACCCCCTCCGCGGCGCTGACGCACGTGTTGACGCAGAACAGCGCCGACCGCACGGCGTCGGCATGGGCATCGGCGCCGACCGCGTCCAGGCCGGTCACGCCGATCGTGACGCTCTCGCCGGGCAGCAGCGTGACCAGCCCTCGGTCGGCCACGGCGGCGGGGCCGAGCCGGTCGGCCTGCAGCAGCAGATCGCGTACGAAGGCCCGGGCGGTGATCACAACGTCGAGCCTACCGCCGGAGGCGTCCAGACGCAGGTCGAGCTCGGCCTCCGGGTAGGCGAACGCCTTGTCGGGGCCGCCCAGCACGACGTCGCGCAGGCCGTCGGCGTCGGCGACGAGAACCTCGGCACGCGCGTCCTTGATCTCGGCGACCTCCGCCGTCAGCGGCAGCAGCGCCACCGAGCGCGGCGGCACCTCGAACGGCACCCGCTCCTCGGCCAGGCTCGTGCCGTCGGCGCGCAGCCTGCGGACCACCGCGCCGCCCCGCCACGGCTCGGGCGATTGGTTGTCCACCGCGAGCACGCGCGCGCCGTCCCTGTTCTGGAAGGTCAGCAGCCGGTCCGCGTAGAGCCGGCGCAGCTCGTGGTAGAGCGGCTTCGGCCGGGCGGCCCCGTCGATCGCCGCCCACGAGGTGACCGGCCAGCAGTCGTTGAGCTGCCAGACGACGGTCCCGCCGCACACCGGCCAGTGGGAGCGCCAGTGGGCGATCCCGGTCGCGACGGCGCGCGCCTGGTTGACCTGGGTGAGGAAGTGCCAGCGGTCGAAGTCCCGCGGGACGTCGAAGTGGTGGGCCAGGCCCCGGTCGAGCTTGCCGTTGCCGTCCTCGGCCTTCTGGTGGTGCAGCATGCCGGGCGAGCCGGGCGTGAGCGGGTCGTCGCCCAGCCACTCGCGCAGGGTGGCGTACGCGGGCGGCGCCTGCCAGCCGAACTCGGCGGCGAAGCGCGGCACGTCGTTGAGGTAGTCGGTGTAGTCGCGGCGGTTCCACGCCTCCCAGAAGTGCGACGGGCCGTGCGCCGGGTCGTTGGGATGGTGGTCCCAGGAGCCCGACCAGGGACTGCCCGCCTGGTAGGGCCGCGTCGGGTCCAGCTCGGCGACCACGCGCGGCAGCAGGCCGAGGTAGTAGCCCTCGCCCCAGCTGTCGCCGGCCAGCTTCGGCTCCCAGCCCCAGGCCCGGAAGCCCCACAGGTTCTCGTTGTTGCCGTTCCACAGCACGAGGCTGGCGTGCGAGCTGAGCCGGGTGACGTTCTCGCGGGCCTCGGCCTCCACCTCGCCGCGCAGCGGCTGCTCCTCGGGGTAGGCGGCGCAGGCGAACAGGAAGTCCTGCCAGACCATCAGCCCCAGCTCGTCGCAGGCGTCGTAGAAGGCGTGGTCCTCGTAGATGCCGCCGCCCCAGACGCGGACCAGGTCGACGCCGGCGTCCGCGGCCTGGCGCAGCCGGTGGCGGTAGCGCTCGGGGGTGATCCGGGCGGGCAGGGCGTCGTCGGGGATCCAGTTGACCCCGCGGGCGAAGATCGGCTGCCCGTTGACCCGCAGGGTGAACGCGGTGCCGTGCTCGTCGCGCGCGTCGTCCAGCTCCACCGTCCGGAAGCCCACGCGCCGCTGCCAGCGGTCGAGGACCCGGCCGGTGGCGGGGTCGGACAGCACGACGACGCAGTCGTACAGCGGCTGGTCGCCGTAGCCGCGCGGCCACCAGAGGGCAGGCGCGGGCACGTCCAGCACGGCCACCGCGCCGTCCGTTCCCGGGGGGACGGCCAGAGTGGCGCTCCGCCCGGCCGTCTCGACGGTCAGCGTGAGCTCCCGGTCCGCGCCCTGCCCGGTGCGCTCCAGCTCGACGTGGGCCTCGATCCGCCCGTCGCCGTCCGCGACGGTGACCAGCGGCCGGACCGTCGCCAGCCGGGCGGTGCTCCAGCTCTCCAGCCTGGCCGGCCGCCAGATCCCGGCGGTGACCAGGGTGGGGCCCCAGTCCCAGCCGAAGGCGGCGGCCATCTTCCTGACGTAGTTGAACGGCTCGGGGTACTCGTTCGGCCGGGCGCCCAGGCGTTCCTTCAGGGCCTCCGCCTCGGTGTAGGCCGAGGTGAAGCGCACCGACAGGGCCGAGCCCGCCCGCGCCTTCCCGGTCACGTCGAAGCGGTAGGAGCGGTGCATGTTCCGGGTGCTCCCCAGCTCCTCGCCGTCCAGGAGCACGCGCGCGACGGTGTCGAGGCCGTCGAAGACCAGGTCCGTGCGCTCGAACCCGTCGGGGACCTGGTCCACGGTGGTGTCGTAGCGCCAGTCGGCCCGGCCCGCCCACGCCACGTCGAGCTCGTTCAGGTCCCGGTACGGGTCGGGGATCAGCCCGGCCGCCAGGAGGTCCGTGTGGACGCAGCCGGGCACCCGGGCGGGAATGGCCTCGTCCGGCAGCCCGGCCGGGGCGTCGCCGCCGGTCAGGCGGAGCGTCCATCCGGTGTCCAGCGGCTTACTCTGCTTCGTCAAGCGCTGCTCCTCATCCACAGATTACCTTGAGCGGTTTAGAGCATGATGCCGGAAACCGCTGGGAATCGCTAAACCAGACCTAAACTGCGCCGGTGCAACCGACCGTTGACACGGTTCTCACGGCGGTCTTAGTGTCACGGTTACTTATCCGGTAAAGCAGCACCCGGACTTCCCACGTTAGGTGTCACCATGCCGTCCATCAGATGGGCGAGTCTCGCCGCGGTCGTCCTCGCACTCTCCCTGGCCCCGCCCGCGCACGCCTCCCCCGGCCCGGAATCCGGCGCCGACCTGCGCTCCCTCAACACCCGCTTCGTGACCAGGGCCGACACCCGGCTCAGCCTCGACGGCAAGCCGTTCCGCTTCGCCGGCACCAACGTCTACTGGCTCGGCCTGGACGAGAACGTCGGCGGCGTCGACTACCCCACGTTCTTCCGCATCCGCGACGCCCTCGACACGGCCAAGGCCATGGGCCTGACCGTGGTGCGCTCGCACATGATGGCCTCCACCGGCAACGAGCTGTCGATCCTGCCCGCCAAGGACAAGGGCTTCAACGACGAGGCGTTCGCCACCGTCGACTACGCCATCGCCTACGCCGGCTCGATCGGCCTGCGCCTGATCCTGCCCCTCACCGACGAGTGGTCCTACTACCACGGCGGCCACCGCGACTTCACCGACCCGTACGGCCTGCCGTCCCCGGCCTTCTACACCGACGAGCGCGTGATCGCCGACTACCAGGCGTACGTCCGGCACGTCATGCACCGGGTCAACCCGCTCACCGGCCGCGCCTACAACGCCGACCCCACGATCATGGCCTGGGAGTTCGGCAACGAGCTGGAAGGGATGACGCTCGACTGGATCAACACCAACGCCGCCAAGTTCCGGCAGTGGGCGCCACGCCAGCTCGTCGCGGCCGGCCGCCGCTTCGACATCGACCCCGACACGCTCGCCGCGCCCGGCGTGGACATCGTGGACGTGCACTACTACCCGCCGACCGCCGAGCGGGTCAGCGCCGACGCGGCCACGGTGACCGGCGCGGGCAAGGTCTACATCGCCGGCGAGTACGCCTCCACCGCCGCCACCGCGGACCTGCTGACCCCGCTGGCCGAGGACCGGAACGTCACCGGCCTGATGTCCTGGTCGCTGTTCGGCCACTCCGACCGCAACGGGTTCGTCCAGCACGACGACGGTTTCACCCTGCACTACCCCGGTGACGACGAGCGGATGCGGACCTCGGTAGAGGCGCAGATCGCCTTCGCCGAGCAGGTCTCCGGCCGCGAGCGGCGCCGGGTCCGCGTCGGCCCGCCGCTGATCACCCAGGTGGACAAGCGCGGCGGGCTCAACGAGCTGCGCTGGCGCGGCGCGGCCGGGGCGAGCGGCTACGTCGTCGAGCGTTCGGCGCGCGGGCGCTGGAGCGCCGCCCACGAAGGGCTGCTGACCGACAACCGGACGCCGTGGATCGACCCCGTCCCGGGCGACGTCTCCTACCGGGTCGTCCCGGTGGACCGGCACGGCCGCCGGGGCACCGCCTCCGAGCCGATCCGCGTCACCCGCTCCCAGGCCGTGCTCGCCGACCCGCTGGAGACGACAGACCTGGCCGACGCCTCCGCGAACGTCGTCATCACCCCCGGGAACGGCACCGCCGTGGCCCGCGCGCGCGGCGACGCCTGGATGTCGTGGAGCCGCCCCGGCATCGAGCGGGTGCGCTTCGGGGTGGTGGGCAGGGCCCGTGTCCAGGTGCAGGTCTCGGAGGACGGCGCCGCCTGGCGGACCGTGCGGCACGAGAGCCGCGGCGGGCAGGTCACAGCCGACGCCAAGGGCGCGGACCACGTCCGGGTGCTCTGGAGTGCCGGCACCGGGCTGACCCGCGCCACCCTGTGGTCGGCCGACCCCGCCCCGGTCACCACGCCGCCGGCCGCTCCCGGCCCGCTCACCCCCGCCGCGGGCACCCCTGACGTGCTGGGCACGCCGGAGTTCACCTGGGGCCCGGCCCCGGGCGCGGGCTTCTACTCGCTCGCCGTCTCCGAGCACGCGGACCTGAGCGACCCCGTGCTGTCGGCCACCGCGATCACCGGGACGAGTCACAGCCCCGCGGGAGCGCTCGACCCCGGCACGACGTACTACTGGCAGGTCACCGCGGTCAACGCGGCCGGCCGGACCCGCAGCGAGGTCGTCTCCTTCACCACCCGCCCGCTGCCGACCGCTCCCGCCGTCGTGGACGACTTCGCGTCCTACGCCGACACCGCGCAGCTCGCCCGGACCTACGCGCGCAACCCCGGCGGCGACCCGATCGACCCGCGGCTCGCGCCGGGCCCGGCCATGCGGCTGGACTACACGCTCGGGTCCGCCGGATACGCCGGCGTGACCCGCACCCTCTCGCCCGCGCTGGACCTGTGGGGTCAGCACGGCCTGGAACTGCGGCTCAGCCAGACCGGGACGGCCGCGAAGGTCACCGTCCAGTTCGTCACCGGCGGCGTCTACTTCGAGCACACCCTCGACGCGGCCCCCGACGGCACCGTCCGTATCCCGTTCGCCGACTTCGACCACCCGAGCTGGGCGGGCGCGGGCCCGCTCGACCTGACCCGCTTCGAACAGCTCTCGTTCTACGTCGGCGGCGGCCCGGGCGCCGGCACGCTCACCGTCGGCCACGTCACCGCCTACCCCGCCCCGTAACCCGCGCGGAAAGAACCGACCCCCGCTC
>NZ_LAVL01000232.1 GCF_001083785.1 Nonomuraea sp. SBT364 | reverse complement strand
GGCGGCATCCTGGCGGCCAGCGGCATCGGCGCGATCCTGTCGCCGCCGACGCTGGGCGCGGCCGCGTTCATCATCGCCGAGCGGCTGCACGTCAGCTACCTGGAAGTGCTGATCTACGCGACGATCCCGACGATCCTCTACTACCTGGGCATCTTCCTGGCCATCGAGATCGACTCGCGCCGCTTCGGCACGCACGCCGTGGCGGTGGACGCGCCGAAGGCGAGCGCGCTGCTGCTGCGCTTCGGCTACCACTTCAGCTCGCTGCTGATCATCGTGGTGCTGATGGCGCTGGACTACTCGGCCTTCATGTCCGTGGTGATCGCCACGGCCATCGCGTTCGCGCTGTCGTTCCTCGACCCGGCGCACCGGATGGGCCCGCGGCGGGTCTGGCAGGCACTGGCCAAGGGCACGCTGGAGGTGCTGCCGGTCACGGCGGTGTGCGCGGCGGCGGGCATCATCGTCGGCGTCATCACGCAGACCGGGCTCGGCCTCAACCTGAGCAAGATCATCGTGGACTTCGCCGCCGGCAACCTCGTCCTCACCACGCTGCTGGCCGCCGCGGCGGTCATGCTGCTCGGCCTGGCGGTGCCGGTGACCGCGAGCTTCATCATCGCGGCGGTCATCATCAGCCCGGCGCTCATGACGCTCGGCGTGACCGAGCCCGAGGCGTACATGTTCGTCTTCTACTACGCCGTCCTGTCGGAGGTTAGCCCGCCGACGGCGCTGTCGGCGGTGGCCGCGTCCGCGATCACGGGCGGCAACACGTACCGGACGATGATGATGACCTGGCGCTACACGCTGCCGGCGTTCCTGGTGCCGTTCGCGTTCGTGCTGACGCCGAACGGGCAGGCGCTGCTCGGCCAGGGGCCGATCGGCACCGTGCTGCTGATGACGGCCGTCTCAGCGGTCGCGGTGGCGGCGCTGGCGATGGCCACCGGCGGGCTGAGCGGCGCGCCGGAACGGCTGCTGGCCGCCTGCGCCGGCGTGCTGCTGCTGTTCCTCGAACCCGTCCCGATCGCCGCCGGCCTGGCCGTCCTGGCGCTCGCGGCAGCCGTACATCTCATCAGGAGAAGGAGAACCCCAGCGTGAAGCGGATTCTTACGGTGGTCGCCGTGGCCGCCCTGATCGCGGGCTGCGGCGGCGGTCCGGGGAACCGGCTGTCCATCGCCACCGGCGGCACCACGGGCGTCTACTACGTCTACGGCGGCGGCCTGGCCTCGCAGCTGTCGAACAACATCGCCAACACCCAGGCCACCGCGTCGGTCACCTCGGCCTCGATCGAGAACATCAAGCTGCTGGCCACGGGCAAGGCCGACATCGGCTTCTCGCAGTCCGACACGGCCGCCGACGCGGTCAACGGCACCGGCTCGTTCACCGAGAAGCAGCCGGTCAAGGCGCTGGCCCGGATCTACGACAACTACGCGCACGTGGTGGTGGCGCCCGGCGTCACGGCGGAGAAGGTCGCCGACCTGAAGGGCAAGACGGTCTCGCTCGGCCCGCCGAACTCCGGCACCCAGGTCGTGGCCCGGCGCATGCTGGAGGCCGCCGGGCTCAACCCCGACAGCGACATCTCCAAGCAGCAGCTGTCGATCAACGAGTCGGTGCAGGCGGTCAAGGACGGCACCATCGACGCGTTCGTGTGGGTCGGCGGCCTGCCCACCGCCGGCGTGGTGGACCTGGCGACGAGCAAGCCGGACATGAAGATGCTCGACACCAGCGACGTGCTCGCCGGCATGCAGGCCAAGTACGGCAAGCAGTACGTCGGGCTCGACATCGACATGGACGTCTACAAGCTGACCGGCTCGGTCAAGACGGTCGGCATCGCCAACGTGCTGCTGGTGCCCGACTCGATGAACGAGCAGCTCGCCTACGACATCACCCGGACCCTGTTCGAGAAGAAGGCCGAGCTGGCCAAGGTGCACCCGGAGGCCGAGAAGCTCGACCGGGCGCTCGCCCAGCAGGTGGAGCCGGTCGCGCTGCACCCGGGCGCGGCCCGCTACTTCAAGGAGAACGGCTGACCAGGCTCGTCCTGGCGCTCGCGGCGGTGCTGGCGCTCGGCTCCGGCGGCGGCGCCGGGCGCCCCGCCGTGAACGGGCTGGCGCTGCCGGCCTCCGGCGTGTTCGCGATCGGTTACGTGCACAGCATCTACCGGGCGCCGTCGGCCGAGGTGTTCACGGCCGACGGCCGCCGGTTCACCATGCGGGCCGTCGTCTCGGCCAGCGGCGGCGTGCTGGACTACTACGCCCTGGAGGGCGAGCGCCGCCGCCTGCCGGGCGGCGGCTGGCTGCTGGTGCTGGCCGAGCCCGCCGCGTACGACGAGCTGAGGCTGCTGGCCACCCCGATCGGCCGCCGGACGCTGCTGGCCGGCGGGCGCTGCCTGCCGCTGCACCCCGCGCGCGGCGCGCGGGAGGTGCGCGTGACGGTGCGGCTCGCCGCCGCCGGCCGGGGCGGCTCGTGCCCGCCGCCCTACAACCAGTCCCTCTTCTTGAACGCCGCGTACAGCCCCACCGAGGCCAGCGCCACCAGCATCACCGACATCCAGAAGCCCCACGCCTGGCCCTCGCCCGGATAGGGCACGTTCTGGCCGTAGAAGCCGGTGATCATGGTGGGGACGGCGATGATGGCCGCCCAGCCGGTGAGCCGCTTCATGATCTCGTTCAGCCGGAAGCCCTGCTGGGCCAGGCGCGTCTCCCGCATGTTGGCCACCAGGTCGCGCAGCGACTCCACCCATTCGGCCGTGCGCAGCACGTGGTCGTAGACGTCCTCGTAGTAGGGGGCCATGCCGGTGCCGGCGATCAGCGCCTGGTCGCGGCGGAGCAGGGTGGCGACGATCTCCCGCATCGGCACCGCGATCTTGCGGAACCTCACGGTGGTCTTGCGCAGCTCGTACATCCTGCGCTGGAGCTCGCGGCCGTCGGCGGGCCGCTCCTCGAACAGCTCGGCCTCCAGGTCCTCGGCCTGCTGGTCCAGGTCCTGGACGAGCGAGAAGTGCCCGTCGACCACGGTGTCGAGCAGCCCGTGCAGCAGGAACGCCACGCCGTGGACGGCGAGATGCCCGGCCGCGTCCCAGCGCCTGACCACCTCGCCGATGTCGAACGCGGCGTTCTGCCTGACCGTCACCAGGGCGTTGCGGGTGACGAACAGGTCGATCTCGACCGGCGCGAAGCGGCCCTCGTCGAAGTGCACCGCGTGCACGGTGATGAACAGGTGGTTGTCGTAGACGTCCAGCTTGGGACGCTGGTATTCGTGGAGCACGTCCTCGACGGCCAGCTCGTGCAGCCCGAGCTCCTCGCCGATCGCCGCGATCTCCTGCTCGGACGGCGCGCAGAGGTCGAACCAGACGACGTTGCCCTCGTCGGCCACGTGGTCGGAGACCTCCGCGATCGGGAAGCCCTCCTTCCGCAGGCGGCCGTTCCTGTACAGACGGGTACGCATTCAAAGGAGTGTGGCAAAACGCGTGGCGTTCCGCACCGCCGCGCCGCCCGGGTCGTTGTTGAAGTACACGTACGCGTCACGCCAGCCGGTCTCCCTGATCCGCCGGGCCCACGTCCGCAGCGACGTGTCGCCGTAGGCGAAACCGGCCCGGCCCTCGTGCAGCCGCACGTAGCCCCAGCCGGCGGTGTCCCAGAACGGGCTGCGCGGCCGGCCGAGCCGGTCGGCCCAGCACAGCGCGGCCCCGCGTGCCTCCAGGACGCCGCGCGTCCCGTCCGTCCACCAGGACGGGTGCCGGAACTCCACCGCCACCCGCACCCCCGCCGGGAAGCAGCTCAGGCACCGGTCGAGCCTGCCGAGGTCGGCCCGCAGCGTGGGCGGGAGCTGGAGCAGGATCGGGCCGAGCTTGCCGCCGAGCCCGGCCACGGCCGCCATCAGCCGGGCCACCGGCTCCTCCGGCTCGGCCAGCCGTTTGATGTGGGTGAGGAACCGGCTGGCCTTGACCGCCATCACGAACCCGTCCGGGGTGCGCTCGCGCCAGGCGGCGAACGTCCGCGGCGGCGGCAGCCGGTAGAAGGCGTTGTTGCTCTCGACGGTGGCGAACTCGGCCGCGTACGTCTCCAGCCACAGCCGCTGCGGGACGCCCTCCGGGTAGAGCACGCCGCGCCAGTCGCGGTACTGCCATCCGGAGGTGCCCACCAGCGTGCCCATGCGCACGGACTACCCCACACGCGCGGGTGCAGTACTGTCGCACTTCGTAGTCCTGAGGAGGGCCTGGGGGGATGGGCGCAGACCACGCGCACAGCCATACGCACAGCCATGCGCACGGCACACGGGTGCGCACGTCGCGGCGGGCCGTCGTGGCCACGCTGGCGGTGCTGCTGCCGCTGGCGCTGGCCACGCTCGTGGCGCTGGTGTGGCTGTGGCCGGAGGGGCGGCAGGAGGCGGCCCAGCAGCACGCGGGCTTCGATCGGCTCACCGGCACGATCACCGCCGTCGCGCTGGAGCCGTGCCCCGAGGAGCCGCCCGAGTCGCCTCGCCCCGACCCCGCCACCTGCGGCAGGGCCAGCGTGCTGCTCGACGACGGCAAGACGGTGACGATGCCCCTGCCCAGCGCGCCGGGCTCGCAGCGTTTCGCGGCGGGCGACGAGGTCGTCCTGCTGCACCACGCCGAGGCGGAGCCGGGCACGCCCGCCTACCAGCTGTCCGACCATGACCGGACGAGCCCGCTGTGGCTGCTGGGCGTGGCGTTCGCGCTGGCGGTGATCGCCTTCGGCCGGTGGCGCGGGGTGACGGCGCTGGCCGGGCTCGGGATCACGTTCGTGCTGCTGCTGACGTTCGTGATCCCGGGCATCCTGGAGGGCAAGCCGCCGATGCTGGTGGCGATCGCCGGCGCGGCCGCGATCATGCTGACGGTCCTCTACCTGACGCACGGCTTCACCGCGGCCACGTCCATGGCGGTGCTCGGCACGCTGGCCAGCCTGACCCTGACCGGCGTGCTGTCCTACGGGGTGATCGGGTTCGCCAGGCTCAACGGGGTCACCGACGACAGCGCATTCACCCTGGGCATGAGCCTGTCGATCGACACGCAGGGGCTGCTGCTGGCCAGCATCATCATCGGCGCGCTCGGCGTGCTCGACGACGTGACCGTCACCCAGGCGGTCACCGTCGCGGAGCTGGCCGCGGCCAACCCGTCCTACGGCTTCCGCCGCCTCTACCGGGCCGGCAGCCGGGTGGGCCGCGCGCACATCGCCTCGGTGATCAACACGATCATCCTGGCGTACGCGGGCGCGTCGCTGCCGTTGCTGCTGCTGTTCAGCGTCGGCGAGCAGCCGCTCGGCGAGGTGCTGACGACGCCCGTCATCACGCAGGAGATCGCCCGCAGCGTGGTCGGCACGATCGGCCTGATCGCGGCCGTGCCGATCACCACGGCGCTGGCGGCCCTGGTCTCCACCCGCCGCGACCCGCAGGGCCACGACGAGCCCGTGCGGCCGCACGACGGGCCGGACGAGGGGCCGTACGGCGGCCCCACGCCGCCCTCACGGGCACGGCACCGCCGGGCGGCCGCTCAGGACACCTCGGCTCAGGACACCTCGGCGCTGCCGCCGACGCGCAGCTTGCGCCGGGCGCGCTCGTAGAAGGTGGTGCCGAGCCGCACCACCTTGGCCGCTCCGGGCAGCGCCGTCACCGTGAGGCTGTCGCCGGGGGACAGGTGCCCGACGACGGCGCCGTCGAGCTCGACGGCCAGCCGGCCGCTGGACGGCATCACCTCCAGCGTGACCTCCTCGTCGGCCGGCAGCACCAGCGCCCGGTTGAACGACGAGTGCGCCGCCGCCGGCACCACCAGCACGGCCTCCACCCGGGGCGAGACGACCGGCCCGCCCGCGGAGAAGCTGTAGGCGGTCGAGCCGGTGGAGGTGGCCACGATCACCGCGTCGGCGGAGTAGCTGACGAACGGGTGCCCCGACGGCTTGACGGTCACCGCCGCCATCCCCTCCCCCGGGATGCGGGCCAGCGCGATGTCGTTGAACGCGATCAGCTCCGCCTCCCCCGCCAGCCGGGTGCGGACCGCCATGCGCGGCTCGACCGTGTAGTGGTGGCCGTCGATGGCCGACAGCGTGGCGGCCAGCTCGGCCACGTCGATCTCGGCGAGGAACCCCAGCCGCCCCAGGTTCACGCCGAGAACGGGGGTCTCGCGCCCGGCGATGAGCCGCATGGTGCGCAGCATCGTGCCGTCGCCGCCGAGGCTCACCAGCAGGTCGGCCCGCCGGGCCAGCGTCGTCGCGTCGACGGCGACCGCGCTGCAGTCGATCCGCCCCACCTCGTCGGGCAGCCCGAGCACGGTGGCGTCACGCGACCCCGCCCAGCGCAGAATGGTGTCGATCGCCTGCTTGGAGTCGCGCCTGGGGTGCAGCACCAGCCCGACCGTCCCGACCATGCCCATGGGGCAAGCCTAGAGGTCAGCGAGGCGGCCACGGGTTCCGCCCGATCCCGCCGCTCCGTACGGGGGAACTCGCGGGGGGATGCCGGGCCGCGCCATGGCCGCCTCCGCACCGACACTACGGCGGCCCGGCGGCGCCCGGACCGGGGGACGCACCCGGGAAATCCCTGGCCCGCGCACCCCGGCGGGCACGGGAAAGGTGGCGCGAGGAGGTGCGCCGCCCGTGGTAGTGTTTTCCCCGCAAGGCCGCGCAGGACCGGCACAAAAGGTTCAGCTCAGCGGCCTGGCGGGACGTAGCGCAGCTTGGTAGCGCACCTGACTGGGGGTCAGGGGGTCGCAGGTTCAAATCCTGTCGTCCCGACGCTTTCTCACCCGATCATCGCCTGGCGATGATCGGGTGATTTCGTGTCCGGGGAGGTGACCGGGTGGGGCGCAAACCGACGATCGACCGGGCGGAGCTGGCCAGGCTCGTCGCCGACGGGCTGAGCGTCCAGGAGCTGGCCGCGCGCTTCGGGGTCAGCGAGTCCGGGGTTCTGCAGGCCAAGCGGGCCGCCGGGCTGGCCAAGCCGATGCTCGACCACGGCGCCGCGCTGCCGTGGAAGCTGGCCCGCGCGCACACCCAGTCCGGCCCCGCCACCAACCTGCGCAACCTGTCCGCCGCCGCGCAGGGCAGGCCGCCGGCGGCCGAGCGGCTCAACACGGCGCTGCGCTGGGCGCGGCGGCTGGTCGACGCCGGGCTGGACGTGACCTACGACCCCGCCTCCGGGTTCGCGGAGATCCCCGCCGCCCCGGAGGGCTCACACGTCGCATCGGTGCTGGCAGCGGCCCTGGAGGGGCTCGAACAGCACTGACATACGGGTTTCGCGAGCCCGTTCGGGGGCAGTCGCCGGTCCTGACACACAGACCGGAGGCGAACACTATGTCCACCTGGATTTGGGTGGCCGTCGTCGTGCTCGCGATCGTGGCGCTCGCCGCGGTGGCCTATGTCGCGCTGCAGCAGCAGCGCCGCGGCCGGCTCCGCGAACGCTTCGGCCCCGAGTACGAGCGCATGATGGCCGAGCACGACAGCAAACGGGACGTCGAGCAGGAACTGCGCGCCCGCGAGCAGCGGCACGCCGAGCTCGACATCCGGCCGCTGCCGGAGGAGACCCGCGACGCCTACGCGACCCGCTGGACCGAGGTGCAGGAGCGCTTCGTCGACGCCCCGGGCTTCGCCGTCACCGAGGCCGACCAGCTGGTCTCCTCCGTCATGGCCGAGCGCGGCTATCCGACGGAGAACTTCGAGCAGCGGCTGTCCGACCTGTCGGTGGGGCACGCGGCGACGCTGGACCACTACCGCAAGGCGCATGAGATCAGCGGGCGCGCGGCCCGCAAGGAGGCGTCCACCGAGGAGCTCCGGCAGGCGATGGTGCACTACCGCGCGCTCTTCGAGGAGTTGCTTCACGAGACATCGCGAGGACGGTGACGACACATGAACGGCGATGAGCTGAAGGTGCCGTCGCAGCGGGCCGACCGGCCCGGCGACGACAACGACCGCGACCATCACCTCGACAACGACAACGACAACGACAAGCACGGCGGCCAGTACGACAACAACAACGACAACAAGTTCGACGACCGCGGGGCGGACGGGCTCGGCGAGGAGTCGTACCGCGACCCGTACGCCAGGACCGGCGACGACATGGTCGTCGAGCCGGATCCCGCGCACGTGCCCGAGGGCGTGCACGTGGCCGGGCCCGTCCCCGAGACGGCGCCCGGGCACGAGCGGGAGCCCGAGCCGATCCCCGCGACCGCCGTGGCCGGCGAGCCGCCCGCGCACGCGGCGCCGCAGGAGCGGGCCCTGTTCGACCAGGACCCGGCCGAGGTGCAGGCGCGCTGGCGTGACCTGCAGGCCGCGTTCGTGGATGACCCGGGAGAGGCGGTCCAGCGGGCCGACGGGCTGGTCGGCGAGGTCGTCGAGACGCTGACCAGCACGCTCAACGCGCGCACCGGCGAGCTGCGGGAGCGCTGGAAGGACGCCGGCGACAGCGACACCGAGCAACTGCGGCTGGCGCTGCGCGAGTACCGGGGCGTGCTGGAGCGCCTGCTCGCCCTGTCCGGTCCGGAATCGAGGTGAGGTGACATGCTCGCCATCGTCGCGGCCATCGTCTTCGGGCTGGGATTCCTGCTCGACCTGCTCGACACGCAGATCGCCGGGGGCATCTCCGGCACCACGTTCATGCTGCTCGGCCTGACGCTGCTGGCGCTGCACCAGGCCGGCATCGGCACCGCGAGCGTCAAGAGCTACGGGGGCTGGCGCGGCGGCCGTACCCGCCGCTGACCGCCGGTGAGGCCGCGCGCGGCGTGCTCGCACTCCGGTGCCGGGCACGTCGCGTGCGGCACTTCGGGACAAGCGCTTCAGGAGGAGAACGAAGCCGGGGGTCAGCCTTTGCCGGGGAAGCGCATGATGACCGTGCTTCCCCCGCTCCCGATCCGCAAGGTGAGGTCGGAGGAGAGCAGCCGCGCCACCCACAGGCCCATGCCGCCCACCGCGCCGGGCAGCGGGCCGGGCTTCCACACGCCGTCGTCGTGCACCTCGACGACCAGATCACCGCTGTCGGTCCAGGTGCGCAGGCGCGCGTGGTCGTAGCCGTGGGTCACCGCGTTGGTGGCGACCTCGTTGACGGCGATGACGAAGTCGTTGACGGCTTCTTCCGGCATGCCGAAGCCACGGGCCTCGGACTCGGCGAACTCCCGGACCCGCGGCAGGTCCGGGAGCCGGAAGGGCAGTTTCCGCACGGGCGCACCGGGTGGCGGGCTCGTGGAGCCCGCCCGAGGATCAGTGTCCTCCGTCATCACCCGGTGACCGCCTTCTCAACCGACCAGCAGCTCTGCGCGCAGCTGGTCGAGCACCTTACGCAGGATCCTGGAAACGTGCATCTGCGATATGCCGAACTCCGCCGCGATCTCGGCCTGCGTCATGTTGCCGAAGAACCGCAGCAGGAGGATGTGCTTCTCACGCGAGGGCAGCGCGTCGATGAGCGGCTTGACCGCCTCGCGGTCGACCATCGTGCTCAGCGTGTCGTCGTCCTCCGGGATGACGTCGCCCAGCGAGGCGGCGTCGTCGTCGGTGCCCAGCGGCGCGTCCAGCGACAAGGTGCTGTAGGCGGCGGAGGCGTCGAGCGTGAGCAGCACGTCCTCCTCCGAGATGTTCATCTTGGCCGCCAGCTCGGCCACGGTCGGCGAGCGGCCGAGGTCCTGGCTGAGGTCGGCGACGAGCCGGTTCAGCTCGGAGCGGCGCTCCTGGTAGAGGCGCGGCACCCGGATGGCCCAGGTGCGGTCGCGGAAGTGACGCTTGACCTCGCCGGTCATGGTGACGACCGCGTAGCCCCTGAAGGCGTGGCCGAGGGTCGGGTCGAAACCGTTGACCGCCTTCATGAGGCCAACGTACGCGGCCTGGAGCAGGTCCTCCAGCGGTTCGCCCCGATAGCGGTAGCGTCGGGCGATTTCCATGGCGAGCGGCCGGTGCATCTCCACGATCCGCTCGCGCAGCCGTTCCCGGAGACCGTCGGGGGTGCCTTCGCGGACCATCTCGGCCAGGAGGTCTTCGGCGGTCATGTCTTCGAGGACGAGTTCCTGCACAGCCATGGCTGCTCCTCATATGGGTTGCAGGCGCCCTCCGCAATGAGAAAAAGCCCATGCAGAGGCACGCCTCGCTCGTTCGAGACGGAAGCCCTCTGCTGGACTTCGGACTCCAGTATCCCCCACTCTCGCGGAAGTATTCCTCCCCACTTGAGTGACAGTAAAGTTGCCCCGTGACAATGCCCGAAAACGGCAGCGGGTCCGTCGCGGCCCTCAGCCTGACATCGTCGACCGTGGACGGCATCGCGGTCATCAAGGTCGACGGTGTCCTCGACGCCACCACTCGCGAGCAGTTCGCCGACTACCTGGCGCTGGCCGGTTCGGACCTCATCCTGGACCTGGGCGGAGTGACGTTCATGGACTCGCGCGCGCTCGGGCTGATCGTGCACCACTGGCAGACGAGCCTCAGCGCGGGCGCCAAGTTCGCGCTCATCGGCGTGGAGTACTCCAAGTCCAAAGTGATGTGGATCACCGGCCTCGCGCAGCGGCTGCCCATCTACGACACGCTCGACGACGCTCTGGCGGCGATCGCCTAGCGGCGGTTCTTGCGCTGGTGCTCCTCGACCAGGAGCCGGGCGAGGTCGGCCACCTTGACCTGGTGGTGCTGGGAGATCCGGCGCAGCTCCTCGAACGCGGCCTCGGCGGTGCAGCCGCTGGTCTGCATGATGATGCCCTTGGCCTGGTCGATGAGCGCCCGGCCGGCGAGGGCCTCCTGGAGCTGGGCGGCGTCGGTGCGCACCTCCTCGAAGTCCCACATGTTGGCCAGGGCCACGCCGACCTGCTCGGTCAGCATGTCGGCCAGGGCATGGGCGCCCTGCGGGGAGAAGGCGCCGCGCCGTACCGAGTAGAGGCCCACGATCAGCAGCGCCGGGGGGATCCGGATGGGCACGGTGAGCACCGATCGGACACCGCAGCGGGTGGCGAGGGCGGCGTAGCGGGGCCAGCGGGTGTCGGCGAGCACGTCGGCGACGGCGATCCGGGCGCCGGTCTTCCTGGCCTCGGCCGACGGGCCCTCGCCGAGCAGGCGTTCGCCCTCGACGAGGGTGATCAGCTCGCTGTGCGAGCCGGAGACCAGGACGCGGTGCTCGTGCCAGTGCTCGGCGGAGCCGCCGGAGCAGCCGGGGACGCCCGCCGCCAGCGCCGCGGTCAGGCCGCGCAGCACGCTCTCCGTCGAGGTGTCTTCACCGAGCCGGCCCAGCGTCGCCAGGTTGCGTGCGAGCCCGGGAGTGATCATCGCGGTTGATTCCATAGCTATTCTGCCCCTACCCCTTATGGCTGCCATTATCCCCTGTGGCGTAGCGTCGGAGGATGACCATGCCGGACCTCGAACACGCTCTGGACGCACTGGCAGGGCGTGTCTCGTCGTTGCGGGAGGCGCGCGCGGCCTACCCCGCCGACCTCGCACCGACGCTCGACGCCGCGCTGGCGGAGCTCGACACGGCCGCCGAGCTGCTGGCGGAGGCGCGCGAGCAGTTGCGCAGGGCGCCGAAGCGGGCGGCCGGCAAGAAGGACGGCTCACAGCGGGAGCTGAAGCTGCTGCGCCAGGTGTTCCGGGCCTTCCCGGTGCCGGTGGTGGTGCTCGACGGCGGCGGCGTGGTCCGGCGGATCAACCCGGAGACCTCCAGGGTGCTGGGCAGCCCCGACGGCTACCTGGTGGGCCGTTCGTTCCCGCTGCTGGTGGACGTGTCGCGGCGGGCGGCGTTCCGCTCGCACCTGACGTCGGTGCTGCAGACGGGGCAGGCGGCGGCG
>NZ_LAVL01000231.1 GCF_001083785.1 Nonomuraea sp. SBT364 | reverse complement strand
GTGGTGGGGAGCTCATACGGGCGGCGCGTCGCGGCGGGCCCGGGGCGCGCCGGCCGGGGTGGCGCCCGGGCGGCCGGGTGGTGGCGAACCTCCGGCGGAGAGGCGACGATGGGGCAGGGGATCCCGTACGGGTGGGGGATCTTCGTCCCCTAGGGGACGGGTGGTTCTCCGGGAGGAGGGGCACGCGCCATATCGCGTGCCAGGATGGAGAGGTAACCGACGACGGAGGTGGCCCCGAATGCCTTTCGAAACGATCGCGTGGTTCCCGCTGTGCACCGGGCTGACCATCGCCGGCCTGGTGCTGAGCTTCATGGCGTTCCGGCGGCGCGGTGCGGCGTCGGGCATGCGGACGGCGGCGTGGGCGCTGCTGCCGATGGCCGCCTACCTGACCGGGGCGCTTCAGGCGTTGTGGACGATCGGCTCGACCGTGGTGGGCTTCGTGACGAGCCTGGTGTTCAACCCGCTGGTGTGGGCGGGGGTGGCGGTGGCCGGGTTGTCGGCGGTGCTGTTCGTGGCGTCCGGTGTGATGCGCGGACGCAAGCTCAGGGCCGGCGGGCGCACCAAGGAGGCGAAGGCCGCCGCAGGTCAGGAGCCTGCCAAGGCCGGGAAGGCGCCGCAGGCGGCACCCACGAAGCCGGCGGTGGAGCCGAAGAAGGCGGGCAAGGGCGACGAGGACTTCTCCGACATCGAGGACCTGTTGCGACGCCGCGGCATCAGCTGAGCGGGTGTCGTGTCACAGTTCCGAGACGCAACCGGGACGGGGTCTTGACATTCTCGTCAAGATCAATACGAATGAGTTTCGCGTGAATCACAGTTGAGCCACACTGCGGTCCGAGGGACTAGTCAGCGCAGCTCAGGGCATAGATCCTGCCTCCTGAGGTCGCGACGAGCGGTCTGTATCGCGAACGAGCAGACAACGTCGTCTGAAATCCAGGGGGCTATCCGGCATGACCGCACCGCTTGACGTTTCCGGTTCCGCCCAGGAGGCGCGTCCGGAGTCCGTGCTCACGGGAGCGGGCAAGGCGGTTCAGGGCCGTTCCCTGAGCCGGATCGCCTGGATGCGGCTGCGCCGGGACAAGGTGGCACTGGCGGGCGGGATCACCGTGATCCTGCTCGTGCTGATCGCGATCTTCTCCACGCCCATCATCAACCTGATCGGCCATCCGCCCCTGGAGTTCCACCAGGACCAGATCGACCAGAGCACGCTGCTGCCCAAGGGCGACTTCGGCGGCATGAGCGGCGAGTACCTGCTGGGCGTCGAGCCGGTCAACGGCCGCGACATCTTCAGCCGCATCGTCGCCGGCGCCTGGATCTCGCTGCTCATCGGCATCCTGGCCACGCTGGTGTCGGTCGTCATCGGCACGGTCATGGGCGTGATCGCCGGCTACTACGGCGGCTGGGCCGACCAGATCATCGGCCGTCTGATGGACGTGTTCCTCGCCTTCCCGCTGCTCGTGTTCGCCATCGCGCTGGCCGGCGTCATCCCCGACAAGGGGTTCGGGCTGGAGGGCAACGGGCTGCGGATCGCGATGCTCGTCTTCATCATCGGCTTCTTCAGCTGGCCGAGCATCGGCCGCATCGTCCGGGGGCAGACGCTGTCGCTGCGCGAGCGCGAGTTCGTCGACGCCGCCCGGAGCCTGGGAGCGCGCAACGGCTACATCCTGTTCCGGGAGATCCTGCCCAATCTGATGGCGCCGATCCTGGTCTACGCGACGCTGCTGATCCCGACCAACATCCTCTTCGAGGCCGCGCTGTCGTTCCTGGGCGTCGGCATCAACCCGCCGACCCCCACGTGGGGCGGCATGCTCTCGGAAGCGGTGCGCTTCTACACGCTGCCGCACTTCGTGCTGTTCCCCGGCTTGGCGATCTTCATCACTGTCCTGGCGTTCAACCTGTTCGGCGACGGCCTTCGGGACGCCTTCGACCCGCGGGCGCACTGATCTCTTCGCCCTGCTCCATCCCCATCTCCACTAACAAGGGGTAGTCAATGAGAAGGAAATCCGCACTGGCGGCGGCCGCGACAGCGGCGCTCGCCATGGTGCTCTCCGCCTGTGGCGGCGGAGGGGGCGGCAATTCCCAGCAGCCCGCCCAGTCGGCGTCCGGCGCAGCCGCGCAACCCGCGTTCAACGCCGGGCTCACCGAGGTGTTCAACCCTTCGACCAAGAAGGGCGGCACTCTGAAGGTTGCCAACTACGCAGACTGGGACAGCCTCGACCCCGCTGACACGTACTACGGCTACTCGTTCAACTTCGGCCGGTACTACTGGCGGACGCTGACGACGTACAAGACGGGGCCCGGTCCCGGTGGCAACACGGTCGTCCCGGACCTGGCCGAGGCGCTGGGCGAGCCGAGCGACGAGGGCAAGACCTGGACGTACAAGATCAAGAGTGGCCTGAAGTTCGAGGACGGCTCCCCGATCGCGGCCAAGGACGTCGCCTACGCGGTGGCCAGGTCGTTCGACAAGGAGACGTTCACGCACGGCCCGTCCTACCTCAACGAGCTGCTGGCCTGGCCGAAGGACTTCAAGGGCGTCTACAAGACCCCTGACGTCGACTACAGCTCCGCCGTCGAGGCGACCGACGACACCACCGTCGTCTTCCACCTGAAGGAGCCGTTCGCCTCCTTCGACTACATCGTGCAGATGCCGATGACCGCCCCGGTGCCCAAGGACAAGGACACCGGCGCGAAGTACAAGGACCACGTGATCTCCTCCGGCCCCTACAAGTTCGAGACGAACGAGGCCGGCAAGCGTTTCAGCCTGGTGCGTAACGAGAACTGGGACGCCGCGACCGACCCGAACCGCCCGGCCCTGCCGGACAAGATCGAGGTCCAGCTCAACGTCAACGCCGACGACGTGGACAACCAGCTCATCTCCGGCGACGTCCACCTCGACGTCCAGGGCACCGGCCTCCAGCCGGCCGCGCTCGGCAAGGTGCTGCCCGACCCCGCGCTGAAGGCGCGCACGGACAACCCGACCATCCCGCGGCTCTGGTTCGTCTCGGTCATCCCGGACACCCCCCCGCTGGACAACATCGAGTGCCGCAAGGCCGTCATGTGGGCCGCCGACCGCGTCGCCAACCAGACCGCCTTCGGCGGCGAGGTCGCCGGTGGCGAGATCGCCACGAACGTGATGCCGCCGCCCATCGTCGGCCAGGAGAAGTTCGACCTGTACGCGAGCCCGGACAACAAGGGCGACGTGGCGAAGGCCAAGGCCGCCCTCACCGCCTGCGGCCAGCCGAACGGCTTCTCCACCACGATGACGTTCCGCGCCGACCGCCCGCGTGAGAAGGCGCTGGCCGAGTCGATGCAGCAGGCGCTGGCCCGGGTCGGCATCAAGCTGACGCTCAAGGGCTTCCCCGGCTCCAGCTACTTCTCGGACTACGCCGGCAACGTCAACTACGTCAAGAAGAACGGTGTCGGCCTCGCCGCCCACGGCTGGGGCTCCGACTGGCCTGACGGCTACGGCTTCCTGCAGGCCATCGTCGACAGCCGCACCATCCGCCCCGCGGGCAACTACAACCTCAGCGTCAAGAGCGACAAGGTCGACGGCCTGATCGACCAGGCCAAGGTCGAGCTCGACGAGACCAAGCGCAACAAGCTGTGGGTCGACGTCGACAAGGCCGTCATGGAGGACGCCTCCATCCTGCCGGTGGTGTGGGCCAAGTCGCTGCTCCTGCGCGGTCAGGGCGTGACGAACGTCGCTTACAACGAGGGCCAGAGCCAGTACGACTACGCCCTGCTCGGCGTGGAGTGACCAGGCGGGCTTCGGGGAACTAGCGAAGGCAGGTGAAGGCAGGGATGGCCTGCCCGGCGACGGGCAGGCCATCCGGCCGGCAGCGGTGCTCACATACATCATCAGACGATTCATCGGCGCGATCGCCATGCTGATCGTCATCAGCATGGTCACCTTCGGCATCTTCTTCGTGGTGCCGCAGTGGGCCGGTTCCACTCCCGAGGCGATGGCCTCCCGGTACGTCGGCCGCGCCGCCACGCCGGAGACGGTGCACCTGGTCGCCCAGAAGCTCGGCTTCTACGACCCGGTGATCGTCCAGTACGGCCGGTTCGCCAAGGGCATAGTCGCCGGTGCCGAGTACGACTACGGCGCCGGGGTCGAGCAGTGCCCCGCGCCCTGTTTCGGCTACTCCTTCATCTCCGGCCAGCCCGTGTGGCCGGACCTGCTGGACCGCATGCCGGTGACGTTCTCGCTGGCCATCGGCGCGGCCCTGCTCTGGGTGCTGGGCGGGGTGTCGGTTGGCGTGCTGTCCGCGTTGCGCCGCGGCACCTTCTTCGACCGGCTGTCGATGGGCACCGCGCTGGCCGGGGTGTCGCTGCCTATCTTCTTCACCGGCATGCTCTCCCTGGTCGTCTTCAGCTACGGACTGGGCTGGACACCACCGGGCGGCTCGTGGACGGACTTCACCGAGAATCCGGCGCAATGGGCCTACAACCTGCTGCTGCCGTGGATCACGCTGGCGTTCCTGTTCGCCGCCACCTATGCCCGGCTCACCCGCGCGGGCATGCTGGAGACCATGGGCGAGGACTACGTGCGCACCGCCCGGGCCAAGGGCCTGACCGAGCGTGACGTCGTCGTCAAACACGGCCTGCGTGCCGCGCTGACGCCGATCCTCACCCTCTTCGGCATCGACTTCGGCCTGCTCATCGGCGGCGCCGTCCTCACCGAGACCACCTATACTCTGCCCGGGCTCGGCCAGTTCGCCATCCTGGCCATCCGCAACCAGGACCTGCCGCAGGTGATGGGCGTGGTGTTGTTCGCCGCCTGCTTCGTCGTGGTCGCGAGTCTGATCGTCGACCTGCTCTACGCCTGGGTCGACCCGAGGGTGAGGTTGTCGTGAGTTTCCTGGACGTCAAGGATCTCAAGATCCATTTCCCGACCGACGACGGCCTCGTCAGGTCCGTCGACGGGCTCACCTTCGGCCTGGAGCGCGGCAAGACGCTCGGCATCGTGGGCGAGTCCGGCTCCGGCAAGAGCGTGACCAGCCTCGGCATCCTCGGTCTGCACAAGGGCGGCCGGGCCAAGATCTCAGGCGAGATCTGGCTCGACGGCGAGGAGCTCGTCTCCGCCCCCGCCGAACAGGTGCGCGGGCTGCGTGGCAAGAAGATGGCGATGATCTTCCAGGATCCGCTGTCGTCCATGCACCCCTACTACACGGTCGGCCACCAGATCATCGAGGCGTACCGGATCCACCACGACGTCAGCAAGCAGGTGGCCCGCAAGCACGCCGTCGACCTGCTCGGGCGCGTCGGCATCCCGGAGCCGGCCAACCGCGTCGACAGCTACCCGCACGAGTTCTCCGGCGGCATGCGCCAGCGCGCCATGATCGCCATGGCGCTGTCGTGCGACCCCGAGCTGCTCATCGCCGACGAGCCGACCACCGCGCTCGACGTCACCGTGCAGGCCCAGATCCTCGACCTGATGCGTGACCTGCAGCGCGAGTTCAACTCCGCGCTCATCATCATCACCCACGACCTCGGCGTCGTGGCGGAGCTGGCCGACGACATCCTCGTCATGTACGGCGGCAAGTGCGTCGAGTACGGCTCGACCGACGAGATCTTCTACAGCCCCGAGCACCCCTACACGTGGGGGCTGCTGGGCTCGATGCCCCGCCTCGACCGCGAGCCCACCGAACGGCTGCTGCCCATCAAGGGCTCGCCGCCGTCCCTCATCAACGTGCCGCCCGGCTGCGCCTTCCACCCGCGCTGCCCGTACGCCGACCGCACCGAGGGGCGGGCGTCCACCGAGGTGCCGGACCTGGCGCCGACCGAGCGCGGCCACCTGGTGCGCTGTCACATGCCCAGGACGGAGCGGCGGACGCTGTGGGAGAACGAGATCAAGCCAGTGCTGGAGACCCAGTGAGCGAGAACGAGCCGCTTCTGTCCGTACGGAACGTGGAGAAGCACTTCCCCGTCACCGCGGGCCTGTTCAAGAGGCAGGTCGGCGCGGTCAAGGCGGTCGACGGCATCAGCTTCGACGTGTTCAAGGGCGAGACGCTCGGCCTGGTGGGGGAGTCCGGCTGCGGCAAGTCGACCACCGGCAGGCTGGTCACCCGGCTGTTGGAGCCCACCGGCGGCGCGATCGACTTCGAAGGCCGCGACATCACCCACCTGAGCCAGGGCAAGCTGCGCCCGCTCCGTCGCGACATGCAGATGATCTTCCAGGATCCCTACTCGTCGCTGAACCCCCGCCACACGGTCGGCGCCATCGTCGGCGCCCCGTTCCGCATCCAGGGCGTCAAGACGGACAACGGCGTCAAGAAGGCCGTCCAGGAGATCCTGGAGCTGGTCGGGCTCAACCCGGAGCACTACAACCGCTACCCGCACGAGTTCTCCGGCGGCCAGCGCCAGCGCATCGGCATCGCCCGCACGCTCGCGCTCAAGCCGAAGCTGATCATCGCCGACGAGCCCGTCTCGGCGCTGGACGTGTCGATCCAGGCCCAGGTCGTCAACCTGCTGGAGGACCTGCAGAAGGAGCTCGACCTCACCTACGTGGTGATCGCGCACGACCTGTCGGTGGTGCGGCACATCAGCGACCGGGTCGCTGTCATGTACCTCGGCAAGATCGTGGAGATCGCCGAGCGCAAGCGCCTCTACAGCTCGCCCATGCACCCCTACACCAACGCGTTGCTGTCGGCGGTGCCGGTGCCCGACCCCAAGGCGCGCAAGGAACGCGAGCGGATCCGCCTCAAGGGAGACGTGCCCAGCCCGCTCAACCCGCCGCCCGCGTGCCGCTTCCACACCCGGTGCTGGAAGGCCCAGGAGATCTGCAAGACCGTGGAGCCGCCGCTGGAGAGCCTGGCGAGCGGGCACAGCGTCGCCTGCCACTTCCCGGAGAACGCCCCCGTCGCCGCCACGGCCGACACGGCGGGCAAGGACTGACAACCGCCGCCCTGTCCCGGCCCTCGGGTCAGGACAGGGCGCCCGGCGTGATCAGGCCCGTCTCGTAGGCGAGCACCACCGCCTGCACGCGGTCGCGCAGCCCCAGCTTCGTCAGCACGTTGCCGACGTGCGTCTTGACCGTGGTCTCGCTCACCACGAGCTTGGCGGCGATCTCCGCGTTGGACATGCCCTTGGCGATCAGCCGCAGCACCTCCAGCTCACGCTCGGTCAGCCGGTCGAGCCGGGCCGGCGTGGCCTCCTCGTAGGCCGCGGGCAGCCGGGCGGCGAAGCGGTCCAGCAGCCGCCGGGTCACGCTCGGCGCCACGATCGCGTCGCCCGCCGCCACCACCCGGATGGCCTGCACCAGCTCGTCCGGCGGCACGTCCTTCAGCAGGAACCCGGAGGCGCCCGACCGCAGCGCCTCCACGATGTACTCGTCGAGGTCGAAGGTGGTCAGCACGAGCACCTTCGGCACGTGCGCGGCCGGCGCCGCCTCACGGACGATCCGGCGGGTCGCCTCGATCCCGTCGACCCCCGGCATGCGGATGTCCATCAGCACGACGTCGGGCAGCAGCGCCCGCGTCTGCTCCTGGGCGCCGGCGCCGTCACCCGCCTGGCCCACGACCGTGATGTCGGGCTCGGCCTCGAGGATCAGGCGGAACCCGGTGCGCAGCAGCGGCTGGTCGTCGACCAGCAGGACTCTGATCGTCATCGCTCGTCCTTCAACGGGAACCTTGCCCGCACCTCGAAACCGCCCCCCGACTTCGGACCCACGTCAATGATCCCACCATAGAGGGCGACCCGTTCGCGAATGCCCACCAGCCCATGGCCGGGCGGCCGCGCCGCCGCCGCCGTGCCCAGGCCGTCGTCCTCGACTCGTACGTCGAGCTCGCCCGGACCGTGCCGGACCGTCACCTCGGCCCGCGCGCCCGCCCCCGCGTGCCGCAGGCTGTTGGTCAGCCCCTCCTGGACCAGCCGGTAGGCGGCCAGGCCGACTCCCGCCGGGAGCGGCCGCCCCGCCTCGCCCTCCACCGACAGGCCGGTGTCGAGGCCGGCCTCGCGCATCTGCTCCACCAGCGCGGGCAGGTCGCACAGGCCCGGCTGCGGCCCCAGCTCGGCGCGCGTGCCGGCGCGCAGCACGCCCACCAGGTCGCGCATCTCCGCCATCGCGAGGCGGCCGGTGTTCTCGATCGCCGACAGCGCCTCGCGGGCCAGCTCCGGATCGGCCGCCAGCACCTTGCGGGCGGCGGCCGCCTGCACCGTCATCACGCTCACGTGGTGGGCGACCACGTCGTGCAACTCGCGGGCGATCCGCGAGCGCTCCTCGGCCCGGGCCGCCCGCGTGTCGGCCGCGTGCGCGCGCTCCAGCCGGGCCGCCCGGTCCTTCAGCTCGGCCAGGTAGGCGCGGCGCAGCCGCAGGCTCCGCCCGGCCCCCCACAGCGCGACCAGCACCACGAGCACCACGAGGTGGTCGCTCCAGCGGGCCGTCGTCACCGGCCCGGCCGTAGCCCCCACCGTGTAGACGGCCAGCGACAGCAGCAGCCCGCACAGCGCCGCCGCCAGCCCCCGGTGCGCCGCCACGGAATAGAGCAGCACCAGCCCCGCGGGCGCCGCGGGCCCGAACCCGTAGCCGAGCGCGGCCAGCAGCGTCTGGGGCACCAGGCTCGCGCACAGCCCCGCCAGCGGCCACCGCCGGCGCGCCGCCACGGGCACCGACATCAGCAGCACGAGCAACACGCCGAACGCGTCGGCAGGGCGGGCCCACTCGGCGCGGGCGACGCCCTGGAGGAGGAACAGCGGCACCGAGACCACGGCCACGAACAGGGCGAGGACCGAGTCATGGAACGTTGTTCGGCCGGTGCGCACCGCTTCACTGTAGGCCCGGGTGAGAGCCCGTAACCTCCTCCCCAAGAAGGATTAGGCTCCTACAGCTCGTCGCTCGCCGCGCGCCGGTTGCTCCTGACCGTGTCGCCCGGCTGCCGGTCGGGCACCGGCGGGGGAGTGCCGCCGAACTCCGGGCACAGCGCCTGATGGTCGCACCAGTCGCACAGCCGGCTCGGCCGCGAGCGCCACTCGCCGGTCTCCAGCGCCCGCTCGATCGCCGCCCACAGCGCCCGCACCTTGCGCTCGGTGGCCAGCAGGTCGGCCTCGTCGGGCGCGTAGCGCAGCACCTCGCCCCGGCCGCCCAGGTAGACCAGCTGCAGCAGCCGGGGCACCTCGCCGCGCAGCCGCCACAGCACCAGCGCGTAGAACTTCATCTGGAACAGCGCCTTGGCCTCCCAGTCGGGCCCCGGCGCGCTGCCCGTCTTGTAGTCGACGACCCGCACCTCGCCGGTCGGCGCCACGTCGAGCCGGTCGACGTAGCCCCGCAGCATCAGCCCGCCGTCGAGCACCGCCTGCACGTAGAGCTCGCGCTCGGCCGGCTCCAGCCGGGTCGGGTCCTCGAGCGTGAAGTAGCGCTCCAGCATCGCGCGCGCCTGCGCCAGCCACTCGGCCCGCTCGGCGTCGTCGGCGAACATCTCGCCGTAGAGCGGCTCCTCGGCCAGCAGCCGCTCCCACTGCGGCTCCAGCAGCTCCAGCGCCGCCCGCACCGAACGGCTCGGCGCCGGCAGGTCGTAGAGCCGCTCCAGCACCGCGTGCACCACCGTGCCGCGCACCGCCGCCTGTGACGGCTTCTCCGGCAGCTGGTCGATCACCCGGAACCGGTAGAGCAGCGGGCAGGTCATGAAGTCGCCCGCCCGGGACGGGGAGAGGGCTCCGATGATCACCGGCTCGGTCAGCGTCATGCACCGCACTCTAGGTCACCGGCCCGACATAATACGGCGGCGAGTCCTGGATCACGTGGCCCGGCGCGTAGCATCAAGGGCAGCGGCGGCATCCCACGATGCGGCCGGTGGCGGTGCGGACGGCAAGGAGTGCGGTGAGCGAGCAGAGCCCGCGACAGGAGTTCTCCGGTATCCGGATGGGGAAGCCCTTCGGCATCCCGGTCTACGTGTCGTGGACGTGGTTCATCGTCGCGGCCTTCATCACCTGGCTGTTCGGCGACACCGTGCGCGCCATGCTGCCCGAGCTGTCCACCACCGCCGCCTACGCGGTCGCCTTCGTCTTCGCCGTGCTCCTGTACGTGTCGGTCCTGCTGCACGAGCTGGCCCACAGCGTCCTGGCCAAGGCCTACGGGCTGCCGGTGCGCCGCATCACCCTCTATCTCCTGGGCGGCGTCTCGGAGATCGAGAAGGAGCCGCCCACGCCCGGCAAGGAGTTCATGGTCGCCGCGGCGGGCCCGGTGCTGTCGCTCGGCCTGGCGGGGATCGGCTACGTCGCCGACGAGTTCCTCATCACCGGCGGCGGCATCCCGCAGGTGCTCATCTGGCAGCTGTGGGTGGCCAACCTCATCGTGGGCGTGTTCAACCTGCTGCCCGGCCTGCCGCTGGACGGCGGCCGGCTGCTGCGCGCGGGCGTGTGGAAGCTGACCAGCAACCCCGGCACCGGCACCGTCGCCGCCGCGTGGGGCGGCCGCGTCCTGGCCGTGGCGCTGGTGGCCATCCCGTTCGCGATGGCCACGATGACCGGCCAGGAGCTCGACCCGCGTGACCTGATCTGGCCGCTGGTGCTGGCCTCCTTCATCTGGGTCGCCGCCGGTCAGTCGCTCAAGGCGGCCCGCTTCCGGGCGCGCATCCCGCAGCTCAACGCCCGCGGGCTGGCCCGCCGGGCGATCCCGGTGACGGCCGAGACGCCGCTGGCCGAGGCGCTGCGCCAGGCGTCCGAGAGCCGGGCGGGCGCGCTCGTCGTGGTCGACCACGACGGCCGGCCGCTGGCGATCGTCAACGAGTCGGCCGTCCAGGCCACCCCCGAGCACCGCCGGCCCTGGGTCAACGTGGGCTCCATGGCCAAGTCGCTGGAGCCGTCCGTGGTGCTGGCCGCCGACCTGGAGGGCGAGGCGCTCATCGACGCCATGCGCGAGGCGCCGGCGGGCGAATACCTGCTCGTGGAGCGGGGCGGCGAGATCTACGGGGTGCTCGCCACCGCCGACGTCAACCGCGTCTTCATCGGCGTCTGATTTGTCCCACTCGTCTAAGCGACTGCCCCCGGATAGTGTCAGTGATCGGGATGCCGGAGATTCGATGATGCGACGTCTGGCCGATAGTGTGCTGTTTGCCCGAGCTTGCACAGTCGGGGGGCGGCGCGGCGGCCTCGCGTGGGGGATGCGTATGGGTGCCGTCATACCGCCGGCCTTCGGTAAGGAGAGTTGAGTGACCGAGCGCAGCACGGTCATGAGGGAGGACTCATGACGGACCACGGCTTCGGGACCGTGCGCCCGCTTCCCGGCGACGGCCTGGTCGCCTATCTGGGCGGCCTGCTGCTGGTGTGCGACGCGGACGAGGCCGCCGGCGCCGGCCTGATCGAGGCGCTGCGCGAGACGGCGGCCTCCGGCGGCGACGGCAGGGCCCTGGCCCGGCGCGCCGCCCAGGTGCTCGCCGCCAACATGGCGGGCGACCCGGCCACCTGCGCGGTCGCGGGGCCGGTCGGCGGCGGCGTGGCCGTCCTGGTCAGCGGCTCGGCCTCGGCCACCGTCATCACCGCCGCGGGCGAGACCCGCCTGGCCGGCAGCGACTCGCTCACCTGGTCCGACCGGCTGATCGCCGGCCCCGTCGAGCGGATCGAGCTCAGCCTGCCCGGCGCCCGCGCCCCGCACCCGGCCGTCGGCTTCTCCGGCGGCGTCGTGCACGGCGGCGGCATCGCGGGCGACCTGAGCGACGCGGACGACCTGAGCGGCATGGGCGGCATGAGCGAGACGGGTGGCCGGGCGGACGCCGGGTTCGCCGCCGACCGGGCCGAGCGGGCCGACCGGGCCGACCGGGCTGAGCGGGCCGCCTCCGCCCCGTCCAGGCCGCTCACCAGCGAGATGCCTAACACGGCCCTGCACATGGAGCCCGACCTGCTGCCGCGCG
>NZ_LAVL01000230.1 GCF_001083785.1 Nonomuraea sp. SBT364 | reverse complement strand
GGCGGAGGGAAGGGCGGGTGAGCTCGGCGAGCTGGCCGGTCTCGGGGGACGGGAGCGGCTCCTTGGCCGACCCCGGCAGCAGGAGCTCCAGCGTGCGCGCCTCGCCGCCGGGCAGGCTCGCCACCGGGGCGGCCCGGGGATGGAAACGGGGCGCGGAGCCGCGGGAGGACAGGGGCACGGCGGCGGTGTCCTCCGCCCAGAAGGCCACCCCGTCCCCAGCCCAGACCCCATGCACGACCAGCATCCCGGCAGGTTACCCGGACGCGGCGGCCGGGGTGGCCCGCGTCCGCCCACGGCGCACTGGGCGAATCATGGGGAAATATCGACGCAAGCCGTAGAATGAAAGTATGAATACTCCGGGATCGTGGTGCGAGCGGCCCAAGCCGCCGGCTCCCTCGTGCGAGCTCCCGTCCCCGTGGAGCGCGCCCAAGAAGCCCGCCGACTGGTGCGAGGCGCCGAAGTCGCCGGTCGAGTCGCTGGTCGGCTTCCTCCTGCGAGCCGCCAGGCGGTAGCGGCCTCCGGCCTTCCCGACCGGCGAAATTCCGCGAGGTGATAGAAGCCGGACTCCTCGGGTAGGCGGGTTCGCGACGGAGGAGGCGACGTCGTGAACGACACCCACAAACTGGTCACCGACCTTTCCGAGCAGGTCTCCCGGCTCGTCAAGGACGAGTTGCGGCTGGCCAGGCTCGAACTCACGGAGAAGGGCAAGCGCGCCGGGTTCGGCGCGGGCATGTTCGGCGCGGCCGGTCTGGTCGCGTTCTTCGGCGGCGCGGTGCTCGTGGCCGCCGTCGTGCTGCTTCTCGCGCTGGTCATGCCCGCGTGGGTCGCGGCCGCGATCGTCGGGGTGGTCCTGCTGATCGTCGCCGCCCTGCTGGGGCTGGCCGGCAAGAGCAAGGTGAAGCAGGCGGCGCCGCCGGTCCCGAGCGAGACCATCGCCAGCGTCAGGGCCGACGTCGACGCGGTCAAGGAAGGGGCGCGGCGATGAGCGAGACCGATCCGGGACGCAGCGACCAGCACGCCGGCACCGTGGGCGCGCGCCGGGCGACGGTCGGCACGCCCACGGACCACGAGTCCATCAACGTGCCGCCCACCAGGCCGGGCGCGGCCGAGAACGCGCACGAGGCCGAGCTGGCCCGCGAGGAGCACGAGACCTTCATCCCCGAAGCGCCCCAGGTCGACGACCGCACCGACGCGGTCGAGTCGCGCGCCGTGGAGGAGGAGTCCCTGAGCGGGGGCCGCCCTGCGAAGGGCACCGGCACGGCCCGCCGCGAGCACCACGGCGGTCACCGGGAGCACCAGGCACA
Source organism: Nonomuraea sp. SBT364 (assembly GCF_001083785.1). GTDB lineage: Bacteria > Actinomycetota > Actinomycetes > Streptosporangiales > Streptosporangiaceae > Nonomuraea. The sequence continues at coordinate 10,671 of NZ_LAVL01000230.1, read as the reverse complement.
CGGTGACGACGCCGACGAGGTACGGGCGGACATCAGGCAGACCCGCCAGGAGCTGGGCGAGACGGTCAGCGCCCTGGCGCACAAGGCGGACGTCAAGAGCCGGGCCGCCGCGACGGCGGCCACGGCCAGAGGAAAGGCGGGCAGGATGGCAGGCACGGCCAAGGACAAGGCCACGGAGATGGCGGAGACGGCCAAGGACAAAGCCACGGAGATGGCGGAGACGGCCAAGGGCAAGACGGCCGAGATGACCGGCGCGGCCAAGGGCAAGGCGCACGAGATGACCGGCAAGGCGCAGGAAGTAGCCGGCAAGGTCGGCGACGCCACGCCGGAGCCGGTGAAGAAGCGCCCGGTGCTCATGATCGCCGCGGTCGGGACGGTGGTCGCCCTCCTGGTGCGCCGCGTGATGAGGCGCAACAGGGCCAAGTGACGCGTGGAAGCTCCCAGCGGCCCCGCGGAGCTGCCCCGCCGGTCATGGTGGCGGGTGATCAGGCGCACGTTCGCCGAGTTCAGGAACGACCGCGTCCAGGATCTGGCGGCGGCGCTCACGTACTACGCGGTGCTGTCCGTCTTCCCGGCGCTGATCGTGCTGGTGTCGCTGTTCGGGCTGCTCAGGCGCGACGACCTCGGCACGGTCGTGGGCTCCCTCGTGGTGCTGGCGCCGGAGGAGGTGCGCGACCTGATCGTGCAGAGCGTGCGCGGCGTGCGCGGCACCGGCAGCGCGGGCCTGGTGGCGATCGTCGGCCTCCTGGTCGCGCTCTGGTCCGCCTCCGGCTACATCGCCGCGTTCATCCGGGCGTGCAACGAGATCTACGACATCCAGGAAGGCCGTCCGTTCTGGAAGCTGACCCCGCTGCGGCTGGGCCTCACGGTCATGCTGATGATCCTGCTGGCCGCGGGCGCGATCGCGGTCACGCTGACCGGCCGGCTGGCCGCCCTGGCGGGTGACGTGCTCGGACTCGGCGACACCGCCGTGACCGCGTGGAACGTGCTCAAGTGGCCGGTGCTGGCGCTGATCGCGGCCGGCCTGATCATGGTGCTCTACTGGGCGGCGCCGAACGTGCGCCAGCCCGGCGTGCGCTGGATCACGCCCGGCGGCGTGCTCGCCGTCCTGCTCTGGGTGCTCGTCTCCGCGGGCTTCGCGCTGTACGTGGCCGGCTTCGGCTCCTACAACAAGACGTACGGCACGCTCGCGGCGGTCGTGGTGTTCCTGATCTGGCTGTGGCTGTCGAACATGGCGCTGCTGTTCGGCGCCGAGCTCGACGCCGAGCTGATCCGGGAACGCGCCGTGGCCGAGGGCAACCCCGACGGGCGGGAGCCGTACGCGGTGCCGCGTGACCCGCCGAAGCCGGATGATCTGCCGGGCTGAAGATGAGAGGCTTCGCGCATGGACTTCATCCGCGTGCGCGCCTCCATCGACGGCGCCGAGACGATCTCGTCCTGGACCGGCGACGTCTACGGCTGGGAGCCCGACGGCGGGCCGCACCACCTGTTCGGGTTCGAGGGCGTCAACGTGGCCAGGGCGGTCCGCGACGACGACGGCGGCTGGCGGCTGCTGACCAGGGAGGCCGCCCTCTACCTCGACCCGGGCACCCGCGACGTGCTCGACGTGTGGGACAACCCGCTGACCGGCCGTCAGGTCGAGGTCCAGCACGTCCTCAACGACCCGGCCAACCAGCGGCTCGGCGACCACAAGGTGCCGCGGACCCCGCTGGGCGACCAGGTGGTCTTCAACGTGGACGTGCGCCTGGCCTACCCGTCGCCGCTCAAGGTCGCCGACTACCCGGACAACTCCGCGAGCGACACCTACCGGGCGATGGAGCTGTTCCAGTTCTTCGCCAGGGCCGACGACCTCGCCACGGAGCTGCCCGGCGTGCCGTGCGTGTTCTCCTGGTGCCGGGTCTCGCCGTGGCTGCCGTGGATGGCGATGGCGCAGCGGCCGGGCGGGCTCGTCTACCACTGCCGGGGCGGCAAGAGCGCCGAGGTGCCCGAACGGCTGCGCGAGCGCGCCGGCGAGCGGTTCCTGCACGCGCCGGAGGAGTGGTCGGCCCCGAGCATGACGAGCTGGACCGCCTTCGCGGATAAGGTCGGGCGGTGAGCACCGACCTGTTCTGCGAGATCGTCTCGGGGGAGCGCCCGGCGACGATCGTCGACTCCGACGAGGTGTCCGTCTCCTTCCTCGACACCCGGCCCGTCTTCAAGGGGCACGTGCTCGTCGTGCCGCGCGCGCACGCCGAGACGCTCTCCGACCTGACCGGGGTGGGCCCGTTCTTCGAGCGCGTCCAGCGCATGGCGCGCGCCGTCGAGCAGGGCCTGGAGGCCGGCGGCACGTTCGTGGCGATGAACAACCGCGTCAGCCAGAGCGTCGCCCACCTGCACGTGCACGTCGTGCCCCGCGTCAAGAAGGACGGCCTGCGCGGCTTCTTCTGGCCGCGCACCACCTACGCCTCGGCCGAGGAGGCCGCCTCCTACGCCGAGCGGATCGCCAAGGCGCTGGGCTGAGCCGTGGAATACCTCGTCGGCGTCGCCGTGGTGGCCGTGCTCGTCGGCGTGCCCGCGATCGTGCTCTGGCGCGTCATGCGCGGCCGCCGCGACCTGGGCACCAGCCCGGCGGAGCGGGCCACGTTCGAGACGCTGCACACGGCGTCGCTGGCCGGGCCGCCGCTGCGCGCCGGGCTCACCGCCGACGGCGCCCAGCGCGCCTCGCGCCACCTGCGCGAGCTGCTCGGCTCCGCCGCCCTCGCCATCACCGACGGCGAGCGCCTGCTGGTCTACGACGGCGCCGGCGACCACCATGCCGAGCACGCCTTCGAGCACGCCGGGGCCACCCTCCAGGACGGCCGCACCCAGGTCCTGACCATCGGCTGCGACCTGCTCGAATGCCCGGTCCGGAACGCGGTCGTGGTGCCGCTCACCACCGACGAGCGGGTCGTCGGCGCGCTGACCGCCTACGGCACGCACGCCTCCGCCGGGCTCGTGCGGGCCGCCCAGGAGGTGGCCGGCTGGGTCGACTCGCAGCTGGAGCTGGCCGAGCTCGACCGCTCCCGCACGCTGCTCATGGAGGCCGAGGTGCGGGCGCTGCGCGCGCAGATCTCGCCGCACTTCATCTACAACTCGCTGACCACGATCGCCTCCTTCGTCCGCACCGACCCGGAGCGCGCCCGCGAGCTGCTGCTGGAGTTCGCCGACTTCACCCGCTACTCCTTCCGCAGGCACGGCGAGTTCACCACGCTCGCCGAGGAGCTGCGCTCCATCGACCGCTACCTCATCCTGGAGCGCGCCCGCTTCGGCGACCAGCTCCAGGTCACACTGCGCATCGCGCCCGAGGTGCTGCCGGTGGCGGTGCCGTTCCTGTGCCTGCAGCCGCTCGTCGAGAACGCCGTACGGCATGGCCTGGAGAGCAAGGACGGCGTCGGCCGCATCACGATCATCGCCGAGGACGCCGGGGCCGAGTGCGGCATCAGCGTCGAGGACGACGGGCTCGGCATGGACCCCGACCGGTTGCGCCGCATCCTCGCCGGTGAGGCCACCTCCGACGGCGGGATCGGCCTGGCGAACGTGGACGAGCGACTGCGCCAGGTCTACGGCGACGAGTACGGGCTGGTGGTCGAGACGGGGCGCGGAGCGGGCACGAAGGTCAACGTCCGGTTGCCGAAGTATCACCCGGGCGTCTCAGCCCGTTGACCTCGATCTTCGTTGCCTGTTTTATCACTTTCTGTGGCACAACTTCGGGTCCTCGCGGTCGACGACGAACTTCCAGCCCTGGAAGATCTGTCGTACCTGCTGCGTGCCGACCCGCGGATCGGCGAGGTGGCGACCGCCAGGGACGGCGCGGCGGCGCTGCGGCTGCTCGACCGGGCCATGGCCGAAGGCAGGCCCATCGACGCGGTCTTCCTCGACATCCGGATGCGCGGCCTCGACGGCGTGGTGCTCGGGCGGCTGCTGTCGCAGTTCGCCAACCCGCCGCGGGTCGTGTTCGTCACCGCCTACGAGGAGCACGCCGTCGACGCGTTCGAGATCAAGGCCGAGGACTACCTGCTCAAACCGGTGCGGCCGGAGCGGCTGGCCGAGGCGATCCGCCGGGTGGCGGTGTCGGCCGACGTGCCCGCCGACGGCGGTGAGACCGACACCATCCCGGTCGAGCTGGGCGGCGTGACCCGGTTCGTCTCCAGCGCCGACGTGATCTACGTGGAGGCGCACGGCGACTACGCCCGCCTGCACACCGCCACCGGCAGCCACCTGGTGCGCATCCCGCTGGCCACGCTGGAGGAACGCTGGTCGGCGGCCGGATTCGTCCGGGTGCACCGCAGCCACCTGGTCGCCGTCAAGCACATCGAGGAACTGCACATCGACTCCGGCCGCTGCACGGTCCGCGTCCGCGACATCGAGCTCCCGGTCAGCCGCCGCCACACCCGCGAGCTGCGTGACCTGCTCGTCCGCCGCGCCAGGAAGGGACGCCCCGATTGAGCCCCGAGTCCCGGCCGGGGCGGCGCACCGCGGTCACCAGCCCGCGCACCGCCGCCGCCCGCCGGCCGCGCCGCCCGGCCACCCGGGAGATCGACGAGCAGACGCACCTCGGTGAGGTCTACATGCGCTCGCTGCTGCGCACCCAGTTCCGGCTGGCGCTGTTCGTCTGCACCGTGCTGGCCTGCGTGGTGGGCGGGCTGCCGCTGCTGTTCCTGCTCATCCCCGAGCTGCGGGGCACGCACCTGCTCGGCGTCCCGCTGCCGTGGGCGGTGCTCGCCGGGCTCATCTACCCCGCCTTCGTCATCGGCGCCTGGCTCTACGTCCGGCAGGCCGAGCGCAACGAGCGGCACTTCGCCGACCTGGTCGACCGTTCATGAGCCTGGCCGCCGTCGTCACGGTCATGGTGGCGGCCATCCTCATCGGCGCGTTCGGCATGCGCTTCTCGCGCACCACCTCCGACTTCTACGTCGCCTCCCGCACCGTCACCCCGCTGTGGAACGCCTCGGCCATCGGCGGCGAGTATCTGTCGGCGGCCTCCTTCCTCGGCGTGGCCGGGCTCATCCTCAGCTACGGCGTCGACATGCTCTGGCTGCCCGTCGGCTGGACCGGCGGCTACCTGGTGCTGCTCGTGCTGGTGTCCGCGCCGCTGCGCCGCTCCGGCGCCTACACGCTGCCCGACTTCGCCGAGGCCCGGCTGGAGTCCATGGTGGTGCGGCGCACGGCCAGCGTGCTCGTGGTGCTCATCGGCTGGCTCTACCTGATGCCGCAGTTCCAGAGCGCCGGCCTGGTGCTGCGCACGATCACCGGGGCGCCGGTGTGGGCCGGCGGGCTGCTGGTGGCCGTCGTGGTCGCGGTCAACGTGCTGTCGGGCGGCATGCGGTCGATCACGTTCGTGCAGGCGTTCCAGTACTGGCTGAAGCTGACGGCGCTGGCCGTGCCGCTGGTGTTCCTGCTGATGGCGTGGAAGGCCGACGGCGCCCCGGCGCTGAACGCGCAGGACGCCGCCGTCTGGCAGGTGCCGCTGGCCGGGGCCAAGGACTACGCCCTGTATTCGACGTACTCGCTGATTCTGGCGACGTTCCTGGGCACGATGGGGCTGCCGCACGTGCTCGTCCGCTTCTACACCAACCCCGACGGGCGGGCCGCCCGCCGCACCACGCTGGTGGTGCTGTCGCTGCTCGGCGCCTTCTACCTGTTGCCCGCGCTGTACGGCTGGCTCGGCCGCATCTACGCGCCCGACCTGGTCCGCACCGACGCGGTCGTGCTGACGCTGCCCGCGCGCATGATCGGCGGGACGCTCGGCGACCTGCTGACCGCGCTGATCACCGCCGGGGCGTTCGCGGCGTTCCTGTCGACCTCGTCGGGGCTGACCGTGTCGGTCGCCGGCGTGATCGCCCAGGACCTGCTCAAAGGCGGCGTGCGCTCGTTCAGGATCGCCACGCTGATGGCCGTCGCGGTGCCGCTCGGGCTGGCGCTGTGGGCGCGGGCGCTGCCGGTCGCCGACGTGGTGGGCCTGGCGTTCGCGGTCGCCGCCTCGTCGTTCTGCCCGCTGCTCGTGCTCGGCATCTGGTGGCGCCGCCTGTCCACCACGGGCGCGCTGGCCGGGCTGTTCGTCGGCGGCGGCCTGGCCTGCGCGGCCGTGCTCGCCACCATCACCGGCGGCCCGTACGAGGGCCCGGCGGGGGCGCTGCTGGCCCAGCCGGCGGCCTGGACGGTGCCGATCGCGTTCGCGGTGATGGTCTCGGTGTCGTTCCTGACGCCCGACCGCGTCCCGCTGGGCGTCGCCAGGACCATGGTCCGCCTCCACACCCCGGAGAACCTCGACCTCGACCGCGGCGACTGGCGCCCCCGCTCCTCGTGACCGTGCTCAACCGTGCTCAGGGGGGTGGGAGCTCGCCGGAGCCGCGGGGGATCAGGCGCACCGGGATGGTGACGCGGCGGGCCTGCGGGGAGGGGGTGAACAGCAGGTCGACGGCGGTCCGGGCGAGCAGTTCGGTGTCGTAGCGGACGACCGTGACGCCCGGGTCGAAGACGGCGGACAGGGAGAAGTCGTCGAACCCCACGTACGCGGGCCGCGCCAGCTCCGGGGGGCGTTCGCGCAGTGCCTGCAGGATGCCCGTCGCGGCGCGGTTGTTGGTGGCGAAGAAGGCCGTCGGCGGCGCGGGCAGGTCCAGCAGGCGGCTCACCTCGGGGGCGACCCGCCACGGGTCGAACAGGCCGCGCACGACCAGCGACTCGTCCACCGGGACGCCCGCCGCGCGCAGCGCCGCGCGGTAGCCGGCGGCGCGGTCGCGGACCGAGCTGAGGCCGTCGTCGTCGGAGATCAGCGCGATGCGGCGGTGGCCGTGCGCCAGCAGGTGCTCGGTGGCCGCCAGCCCGCCCCGGGCGTCGTCCAGCACGACCGCGTCGGCGTGCTCCAGGCCGGACGGCACCCGGTCCACGAAGACGGCCGTCAGCCCGGGATGCGCGGTCAGCCAGCCGTGCCCGGCGGCGGACGGGACCACGATGAGCGCGTCGACGCCCCGCGCGTACATGGCCTCGACCAGCATCCGCTCGCGCTCGGGCCGCTCCTCGTAGGAGCCGAAGACGACCAGCGCGTCGTGCTCGGCGGCGGCCGCCTCGACGGCCTTGGCGAGCCGGGAGGAGAACTCGTTGGAAATGTTCTCCATGACCAGGCCGAGCGTGAGCATGGTGGCGCCGCGAGCCAGCCGCGCGGCGGCCTCGTTGCGGCGGAAGCCGAGCGCGCCGATGGCCGCCTGCACGCGTCGCCGCAGCTCGGCGCTGACGTGGGGCTCCTGGTTGACCACGCGCGAGACCGTCTTCAGGCTCACCCCGGCATGCCGGGCGACGTCCAGCATGGTCGGTTTACGCGCTGCCATAGGGTGTGCCTCCATGGACGATGACTGGATCTGCGGCCGCTTCGGCGAGGACGAGCCGTGGACGCTCGGCGCGGTCAACCCGCCGGTGTTCGACAACAGCGTGTTCACCTTCGGCTCGGCGGTCGAGCTCGGTGAGGCGATCAGGAACGAGGACGAGCGCTACGTCTACTGGCGTGGCACCAATCCCACGGTCGACCTGCTGCAGCGCAAGCTGGCCGCGCTGGAGCGGGCCGAGCGGGCGAAGTGTTTCGGCTCCGGGATGGGGGCGATCTCGGCGACGATCTCCTCGCTGGTGTCGGCCGGTGACCACGTGCTGGTGCTGGGCGCCGTCTACGGGCCGACCACCCAGTTCCTGCGTTATCTGGAGAAGTTCGGCGTCACGCATGACCATGCCGTCGATCTCGACGCGTGTGATAGCGCTATCAGGCCGAACACCCGCCTACTCTACTTCGAGTCGCCCTCCTACATGCGGTACGAGATCTTCGACCTCGCCGTCGTCACCGGGTGGGCGCGCGAGCGCGGGCTGGTGACCGTGATGGACAACACCTGGTCGACGCCGATCTTCCAGAAGCCGCTGACGCTGGGCGTGGACCTGGTCGTGCACTCGCTGTCGAAGTACGCGGGCGGGCACAGCGACGTGGTCGGCGGCGTGGTGGCGGGGCCGTCTCGGCTGATCCGGCCGCTGGCGCTGACCGAGTACCAGCTGTACGGCGCGGCGATGTCGCCGCACGACGCGGCCAAGGTGATCAAGGGGTTGCGCACGCTGCCCGTACGGATGGCGGCGCACCAGGAGCGCGGGCTGGCGGTGGCCGGGTTCCTGGCGGGGCATCCGGCGGTCCGCCGGGTCAACCATCCCGGCCTTCCCTCGCATCCCGGTCATGACATTGCGCTTGGTCAAATGTCGGGATTTTCGAGTCTTTTCAGCTTTGAGTTGGCCACGGAGTCGCGAGACGAAGTCTCCACATTCCTGGACGGGTTGCGACATTTCAGGATTGGGGTGTCCTGGGGTGGATTTGAGAGCTTGGTGAACGCGCCGGCGCTGACCACCGAGGAGAGCGTCCGGGCCACCATGGGCATCCCGGTGGGCCTGGTGCGCCTGTCGGTCGGGCTCGAACCGGCCGACACCCTGATCAAGGACCTCGGCGGCGCGCTCGACGGCATCGGCTGACCGGCCCCCGCCCCGCCGACCGTTCGTCGTACATAAGGGACCACTCACCGCAACCCCTGACCAGCTGAACGCCGGTCGGCGGCGGCTCGCCGAACAGCGCTGCGAGACCCCTCCACCGCGGGTAGGTTGCGCTCTTACCTTGTGCGTGATCCGCATCACAGTGGAGGTCTCGTGACAACCAGAGAACATGACGCGTCGGTCTATGAACAGGTGCAGAGGAGCAGCGAGTTCCAGGAGCTGAAGAGCCGCTTCAGGCGGTGGACGTTCCCCATGACGGTGGCCTTCCTGGTGTGGTACCTGCTGTACGTGGTGCTGTCCGGGTGGGCCCGCGACTTCATGGGCATCAAGCTGCTCGGTGACATCAACGTCGGGCTCGTCTTCGGGCTGCTGCAGTTCGTGACGACGTTCCTCATCGCGTGGGCCTACTCCAGGCACGCCGAGAAGAAGCTGGACCCGATCGCCGACAAGCTCCGGCACGAGGTCGAGGAGAAGACCAAGTGAGCTCGACCACCCTTGCCACGATCCTCTTCCTCGTCTTCGTCGCGGCCACGCTCGGCATCACGTTCTGGGCCAGCCGCCAGACCAAGACGGCCGCCGACTACTACGCCGGCGGCCGCTCGTTCAGCGGCGTGCAGAACGGCCTGGCCATCGGCGGCGACTACATGTCGGCCGCGTCGTTCCTCGGCATCGCCGGCATCATCGCGCTGTCGGGCTACGACGGCTTCCTGTACTCCATCGGCTTCCTGGTGGCGTGGCTGGTCGCGCTGCTGCTGGTCGCCGAGCTCATGCGCAACTCCGGCAAGTTCACCATGGCCGACGTGCTGGCCTTCCGGATGAGCCCGCGGCCCGTCCGCACCGCCGCCGGCGTCTCGACCATCGTGGTCAGCATCTTCTACCTGCTCGCCCAGATGGTCGGCGCGGGCGCGCTGGTCGGCCTGCTGCTCGGCATCACCTCCGACGCCGGCAAGATCTGGACGATCATCGCCGTCGGCGCCCTCATGATCGTGTACGTGGTCTTCGGCGGCATGAAGGGCACCACCTGGGTCCAGATCGTCAAGGCCGTGCTGCTGATGACCGGCGCCGCCCTGGTGACGGTGCTGGTGCTGGGCAAGTTCGGCTTCAACCTGTCGGCGCTGCTCGGCCAGGCCGCCGCGACCAGCGGCCCCAAGGCCAACCCCGACAGCTTCCTCATCCCCGGCCTCAAGTACGGCACCGAGGCGCAGGGCCTCGCCGGCAAGATCGACCTGATCAGCCTCGGCCTCGCCCTCGTGCTCGGCACCGCCGGCCTGCCGCACATCCTGATCCGCTTCTACACCGTGCCCACAGCCAAGGACGCCCGCAAGTCCGTCCTGTGGGGCATCGGCATCATCGGCGTGTTCTACCTGCTCACGCTGGTCCTCGGCTTCGGCGCCGCCGCCCTGGTCGGCAGGGAGGCCATCGTCGCCCAGGACCCCGGAGGCAACACCGCGGCGCCACTGCTCGCGCTGCGGATCGGCGAGGAGATCTTCGGCTCGGTGGGCGGCACGCTGCTGCTCGCCTTCATCGGCGCCGTCGCCTTCGCCACCATCCTGGCCGTGGTGGCCGGCCTCACGCTCGCCTCCTCCTCCAGCTTCGCCCACGACCTGTACGCGCACGTCTTCCGGCGCGGCCAGGCCAGCGAGCGGCAGGAGGTCGTCGTGGCCCGGATCTCCGCCCTGGTGATCGGCGCCGTCGCCATCGGCCTCAGCATCCTCGCGCAGAGCCAGAACGTCGCCTTCCTGGTCGCCCTGGCCTTCGCCGTGGCCGCCTCGGGCAACCTGCCGGCGATCCTCTACAGCCTGTTCTGGAAGAGGTTCAACACGGCCGGCGCGGTCAGCGCCATCTACGGCGGCCTGGTGTCCGCCCTGGTGCTGGTCATCTTCTCGCCGGTGGTCTCCGGCGGCAAGACGGCCCTGTTCAAGGACGCCGACTTCGCCTGGTTCCCGCTCAGCAACCCGGGCATCGTCTCGATCCCGCTCGGCTTCCTGTGCGGCTGGCTCGGCACCATCCTGAGCAAGGAGTACAACGCGGCCAAGTACGCCGAGATCGAAGTCCGCTCCCTCACCGGGGTGGGGGCGGAGAAGGCCACCGAACACTGATGGCCTCGCGGGCCCGGCCCCTCCACCGGGCCCGCCTTCCCCC
>NZ_LAVL01000022.1 GCF_001083785.1 Nonomuraea sp. SBT364 | reverse complement strand
GGGGCTTCCCCCTCGAACGAGGACACCGATTTCAGGCGGCAGACCTCAGGCTATCTGTCGTCTTCTCATAGTCGATCGGGCTGAGCTGGCCGAGCCGGGAGTGCCGCCGGATCGTGTTGTAGCGGGTGATCCAGCGGAAGACGGCCAGGCGGGCGGTGCGGGCGTCGGGCCAGTGGCGCGCACCCTGCAGTGTCTCGCGTTTCAGACTCGCGTTGAAGGACTCGGCCGCGGCGTTGTCGGCGCTGGTGCCGACCGCACCGCGCGAGCGGGTGACGCCGAGCCGGCGGCAGGTCCGCGCGAACTCCCGCGAGCAGTACTGCGCCCCGTTGTCGCTGTGAAACACCGCGCCGTCCAGACGGCCGCCCCGGGTCTGCGCCGCGGCCTGCAGCGCATCGACGACGAGCTCGGCGCGCATATGATCGGCGATCGACCAACCGGCCAGCCGCCGCGAGCACAGGTCCACCACGGTGGCCAGGTAGAGGAACCGGCCACCGCCGATGGGCAGGTAGGTGATGTCGCCGGCGTAGCGGGTGTTCGGCCGCCCGGCGGTGAAGTCACGCTGGATCAGGTCCGGCACCGGCGCCGCGTCCGGTTCCGGGACCGTGGTGCGGACCTTCTTGCGCAGCCGCAAGCCGGCGATGCAGTGCTCGCGCATCACCCGCTCCACCCGCTTGTGGTTGACCATCATCCCGGCCGCGCGCAGCTCGGCCGTCACCCGGGGCGAGCCGTAGGTGCCGTCATGCTCGGCATGGATCCGCCGCACCCGCTCGGCCAACTGCGCGTCGGCCTGGCGGCGGGCCAGCCGCGCCGCCGCGCCCTTCAGCCATCGGTAGAAGCCCGAGCGTGACACCTGCAGCACCCGGCACAACCGCTTCACCCCGTAGAGCGCCTTGTGATCCTCAACAAACTGGAAGCGGTTCACCAGTTTGTCTCGCCCGCGAAAAGCTTGGCCGCCTTGCGCAGAATGTCCCGCTCTTGCTCCAGCTCCCGGATTCGCGCCTTGAGCTGCTTGTTCTCCTCTTCCAGCACGTCGTCCGAGGGTACGGGCCCGGCCGAGGTGTCCTTGCCAGCCGTGGCTCCGCCGGCCACGTGCCCGCCCTCGCTCCGGGCCTGTGCTGCGCGTACCCAGACCCGCAGCGTCTCGCGGCTGACCCCGAGATCACGCGCGATCGACGTGATCGTCCGGTCCGGCCTCGACAGCACCAACGCCACCGCGTCGGCCTTAAACTCGGGCGGGTAGTTCTTCATCACCATCAGGGACATCTCTTCCCCTGGACCTCAAGATCCAGTCTCCGAGGTGTCCACGTTCAAGGGGAAAGACCCGCTGGTGACGCGGACCTGGGCCGGCCGAGCTGCTGATGATCCAGGCGATCTACCACGAGCTGCGCCACGGCCACGACCAGGCGGCCGCGCAGACAGTGACCCTGGCCGCCCAGCCACGCGCCTCCGAGCGGGTGATCGTCATGTTCGGTAGATCCCGCCTTCAACCGCCACAGGTGACCTGCGAGAACAGGCTTGGCGTACGTATTCGTTCCGCTGCACCTCGCCCCCCCGACCCGTACCTGATCCTGGCCGAGGCGCGGACCGTGGCCCGTCGTCACGGGCGACGGTCCGTTTCATCCTGTGCAGAGGGCGCCGGGGCCCGTGCCGCGTGTGAGGCGGCCGACCAGGCACTGGCCGAGGAGATCCACACCGTCCATGCCGGCTCCGACGGCGCCCATGGCCCGCTTCTGCGCGGATCAAGCCGGCTTCACCATCAGTGACCTCGTTCCCGGCCGAGGAAGCACGACAGGAGGCGCCCGAAGTCGTGCGGGTGCTCGAGCGCCGGCACGTGCCCGCATCGGCCGAGCACGTGCAGACGGACATCGGCCAGGTGTTCGAGCAGGGGCAGGGCTGCCGTCCCGAGCGGGGTGACTCGGTCCTCGGCGCCATGGACGAGCAGCACGGGTGCGCGGACCCTTGCCAGCGTCTGCGCAGAGAGGGTGAGATCGTCGGCCCAGCGCGCCCTGGGCGGAGGGAACAACGACGCGAATGCGGCCGCCCCCGCTCGCATCGCGGCTGCACGGGCGGCGACGGCCGACTCGGTCACGAGGGCTTGATCGAGGACGAGGCGACTCAACATGTCCCGTGCCCCGGGCAGGCCGGCGGGAGCGGCCCAGATCGCGTCGAGCTCCGCGGACAGCGGCGCCCCGGGTGCGCCCATCGTGGAGACCGCCACGACACGGGTGACCTGCCGGGGACGCGCGGCCGCCAACGCCAGCGCCACGGCACCGCCCATGGAGTGGCCCGCCACGGCGTAGTGCTCGACGCCGAGAGCGTCCATCAGGCCCGCGGCCTGCTCCGTCCACAGCCGGAGCCCACCCCTGGAGCCCGCCGGGATCGGTGTACGGCCGAACCCCGCCTGGTCAGGAGCCACCAGGCGCCAGGACGTGCCCAGCGCCCGGGCCGTCGTCGCCCAGGCGCCGGATCCGGTCGTACCGGGTCCGGAGCCGTGCAGCATCAGCACCGCGGGCCCGGTGCCGCTCTCCAGGACGTGGACGGGGGAGCCGTCGACTGTGACGGTCCGAAAAGCCGTCACCGGGTCAGGCCGGGTGCGCTCATGCCGATGCGGAGTTGACGGACTTCGAGAAGACCTCCATCATCGCCCTGCCGAATTGCGGCATGTCGGGCCACCCCCGGCAGGAGACGAGGTTGCCGTCCACGACGTCGGGAGCGTCGATGACCGTCGCGCCCGCGTTCTCCATGTCACCGGTGATGGGAGGGAAGCACGCCGTCTTGCGACCCTTCAGCAGCCCGTACACCGCCGGCACCTGCGCGCCGTGGCACACCAGCGCGATCGGGAGGTTGCGCGCGAAGAAGTGCTCGGTGATGCGCCTGACGTCGGCGTCGACCCGGATCCACTCGGGGGCACGTCCACCAGGGATGATGAGGGCGTCATAGCGCTCGACGTCGACCTCGGCCCAGGGCACGTCGACCGGCAGCTTGCGGCCGTTCTTCTCCACATAGGCGTCGGAGTTGGGGTCGAACTCGTGGATGACCAGCTGAATGTCACGCATCGTCCGTGACGAGACGTCGACGTCCCAGCCGCCCTCCTGTACGCGATAGTAGGGATACATGGTGTCGAGCTCCTCGGCGGCGTCGCCGGTCAGGAGCAGCGCTCTGGGCACCTGCTTCTCCTCGCATCTGAGGCGGGTGAGGTGGATACGATCCGATCCGATCCAATACGATTCAGAGCATTCCCCGGCCCGGCCCCGCCCGTCAAGCCTCCGCCGCCATTTCGTCCGCGCCCCTGCGCTCGTCGAACAATCGCCGGAACCGCTCGCCGGACCGCAGGATGTGCCGGCGCATGGCATAGGCGGCGGCGTCGGGGTCACGCGCGGCGATCGCGGCCAGGATTTCTTCGTGCTCGGCCATGGCCAAGTGAGTGACCTGGGTGTCGTGGGCAAGCCGGAACAGGTGCACGTGCGTGTGCAGGCGAGCGAGCGCTTCGCGGATGACCTGGTTCTCCGCGCTCAGGGCGACGAGATCGTGAAAGGCGGCGTCGCGCAGCCCGAAGGCGCCATAGGCCATGAGCCCGCCGCCCCCCTCCAGCTCCGCCATCTCCTCCAGCATTCGTCGCAGGCCCGCCACCTGCTGCAAGGATGCGCGTTCGGCGGATCTGCGCGCCGCCGCCGGCTCAAGGAGCAGGCGCAGCTCAAGCATGTCCTCGAATCGCTGACGGGTGATTTGAGGGGGGATGTGATAGCCGGCATGGGGCACCCGCACGACCAGGCCCTCGGCCTCCATGCGGTTCAGAGCGTCTCGGATCGGCGTCTGCGAGACCCCCAGCTCTCGCGCCAGGGCGTCGATCGTGACGCGGGAGCCAGGCTCGATCCGTAGCGACATCAGCTGTCCGAGCAGCGTGTCGTACACCTCGTCGGCCAGCCGGCCGCGAGATCTTCCCGGCGGCACTCCGTCCGTCATGGCCCCACGGCGCGGCGCGATCATCGCTTCGTCGTCCATCGGGAGGTGAGGTCCTTTCTTGGGTCTTCGGGAATCGGTTGACATCGGTCGCAATGCTGCGGGATGTTGACGCTCCCACCCGGATCATATAGGAAAGGTGGCGGATGCTGGCCATCCTTCACTCCTCGGGGGGAACCGCCCATCATCGCTCCGCTTCGATCAGTTGGAGCTCCTATGAGCATGCTCGACGTCCTGCCCGGTTCGCCACCGGGCCGCGAAGGACCGAAGAACTTCTCGACTGCTTGAAGCCCCAGCAACTGCTCGGCGAAGCACGCAGCAAGGCTCCAGAGGTCCCCACCCAGAAAGCAGGCAAGAAGATGCGGTATCCAAAGCGAACAGGACGACTGCCCGTTCCCCGTCGAAAGGTGCGACTGGCGACGGCGGCCATGTTGGTGGCCACGACCATGGCGGCTTGCGGCCAGGACGACGGCGCGAACGCGAGCGCCCCCAAGGCGCCGGCGACCATCCCGGAGCTCACCAAGGACCCGCTGACCCTCAGCTTCATCTGGTTCGACTGGCCCCCCGCCCACGCGCTGGAAGCCTTCGCGAACGCGGAGTACGCCAAGGAGCGGCCGAACGTGACCGTCAAGGTCAACACCGTGCCGAACGCGAACTGGCACGACGCGATGTTCACCCAGTTCGCAGCGCACAAGACCGACTTCGACATCCCGATCCTGGACTCGCAACACATCGGCGAGGCCGTGACGAACGGCAACATCCTCGACCTCACCGACTTCGTCAAGAAGAACATCGACGTCAAGGCCTACGACCCGTACCTCCTGGCGGCCTACGGCCAGTTCCCCCAGGCGGAGACCGGGAAGCGCGACGAAAACGCCAGCCTGTACGGACTGCCGCTGCTCGGCGACACGTGGACGATGATCTACCGCAAGGACCTGATCGGCGACAAGCCGCCGCGGACCTGGGACGAGATGATCTCAGTCGCCGAGAAGTGCCAGGCGGACCACCCCGGCGTCAGCGGGCTGGCTTTCCACCAGGCCAACGGCTCCGACGCCGCGGCCGTAACCTACAACACGGTCAACGGCGTCTACGGCGGCAACCTCTGGGACCCCAAGACACGCAAGATCGAGGGCGTCCTCAACGACGCTGCGGGCCAGGAGGCGATGGACGTCCTGGTCAACAAGATGAAGCCGCTGACCGCCAAGGGCTCCGGCAACTGGTTCATCGACGAGGTGAACGCGGCGGTCGCCCAGGGCAAGGCATGCATCGCGTTCAACTGGATCGCCGCGAGCGGCGGCCTGCTTGACCCGAAGCAGTCGACGCTCGGCACCTCGCGGGAGCAGATTCTCGACAAGCTGGGTTTCGCCACCCTGCCGAGCCAGAAGACGAACCTGGTGCCTCTCGGCGGCATGGGGATGCACGTGTCGGCCTACTCCGCCAAGCCGAACCAGGCGGAGGCCCTGAACTTCATGAAGTGGTTCGAGCAGGCTGACATCCAGAAGAAGTGGGCCGCCGCTGGTGGCGTGCCATCGCGTACGGACGCCCTGGAGTCGCCCGAGTTCCTCGATGCCCAGCCGTTCAACCAGGTGTACACCGACTCGGTTCCGCGGATGCGGGACATGTGGAACGTGCCCGAGTACGCGCGCCTCGTCGACATTGAGAACACCAACGTGAACGCGGCTCTCAACGGCGCGAAGAAGCCGAAGGATGCGCTCGACGACATCGCCAAGGAGCAGCAGGGCGTGCTCAACTCCGGCAGCCGCAAGGGCGGCGGCGGACTGTGAGCAACTCCGCCCCTCTGACGACCGACCATCCCGGGCAGGTGGCGGCTGCGACGCCGCCTGCACCGGGCCGGTCCCACCGCTTGAGCGACCGCTGGCTCACCGTGGCCTTCATCTCCCCAGCATTGCTGCTGTTGCTCGCGATGTCGGTGTTCCCGTTGCTGTGGGCGTTGTACCTGTCGTTCACCGACTACTCGGCCACCCGCGGGGGGCCCGCCCATTTCATCGGGTTCGGGAACTACACCGCCATCCTGGCTTCGCCGCAGGTCCACCTGAGGACCTATACGACGTTGCTCTACGTGATCGGCGCGGTCACCCTGCAGACCGTGCTCGGTTTCACCATCGCCTACCTGATCTCACGGCGCACGCACGGACGCGGCCTGCTGACCACTCTGTTCCTGGTTCCGATGATGCTGTCGCCGGTCGTGGTCGGGCTGTTCTGGCGATTCATGCTCGACGCGCAATTCGGCGTGATCAACAGCATGCTCGGCTCGCTCGGCCTGGGGCAGGTGGAGTGGCTCACCCAGCAGCGAACGGCATTGATTTCCCTGATCGTGGTCGACACCTGGCAATGGACGCCGTTCATCATGCTCATCGCACTCGCGGGCCTCACCGCGGTCCCGAAGTACTTGTACGAGGCCGCCTCGATCGACCGGGCGTCCGAGTGGTTCCGGTTCCGCACCATCACTCTTCCGCTGGTGTGGCCGCTGCTCCTCATCGCCGTGTTGTTCAGGGCCATCGAGGCATTCCGGCTGTTCGACCTCGTCTACATCCTCACCAGCGGAGGTCCGGGCGTCTCCACCGAGACGTTGTCGTTCCACGTCTACAAGGTCGCGTTCCTGGGCTTCAACACCGGAACCGCCTCGGCGTACGGGATCCTCATGGTCCTCGTAGTCATCGTCCTCACGCAGCTTTACCTGCGCTACCTGAACAAGCTGAAGGAGGACTGATGGCCGGCTCCATCGACGAGGCCGTGTCCACAGGTCCTGCCCGGGATCACACGCGCCCCGCACGCCGCGGTGGCGGCCGGGGCCGCGCCGTGCTGGAGGTCGCGCTGCTGGCCGTGCTGGCCGTCGTGATGCTCTTCCCCGCGCTGTGGATGATCGAGACGTCCATCAAGGAGAACCGGGACGTCTACGCCATCCCGGCCAAGTTCTTCGACTTCAAGGTCACCATGGACCATTTCAGGGACGTGTTCGCCGCCTCCGGCGGCGGTCGCTCGGCTTTGTCCGTCTCGTTCCTCAACTCCGTCGTGGTCGCCGGGGTCTCCACGGTGCTGGCCACGGTGCTGGGGGTCCCGGCGGCCTGGGCCTACTCACGCTTCGCCATGAAGGCCAAGAAGGACCAGCTGTTCTTCATCCTGTCCACCCGCTTCATGCCGCCCGTGGTGGTCGTGATCCCGATCTTCCTCATGTACCGCCAAGTCGGACTCATCGACACCAAGCTCGGCCTGATCCTCATCTATGCCGCGTTCAACGTCCCGTTCACGATCTGGATGATGAAGGGGTTCGTCGACGAGGTGCCCGCCGAGTACGAGGATGCCGCCATGCTCGACGGCTACACCCGCTTGCAGGCGTTCTGGAAATTCACCCTTCCCCTGCTCCTGCCCGGCATCGCCGCGACGGCGGTCTTCGCACTCATCTTCTCGTGGAACGAGTTCGTGTTCGCCATCTTCCTCACCTCCAGCGACAACGTGCGTACGGCCCCACCCGCCATCGCCGGCCTCATCGGTGGAACCACCGTGGACTGGGGTCTCGTGGCCGCCGCCTCCGTGGTGTTCGCCCTACCGGTGCTCGCCTTCGCCTACCTGGTGCGCAGGCACCTCGTCGCCGGTGTGACGCTCGGGGCGGTGCGACGCTGATGGCGGGCATCGAGGTGACCGCCCTGCACAAGCGCTACCCGGACGGCACGGTCGCAGTTGATCACGTGGACCTGTCCATCGGCGACGGCGAGCTGTTCGTGATGCTCGGCCCTTCGGGTTGCGGCAAGACGACCACGCTGCGGGCCATAGCCGGCCTGGAGAGACAGACGACGGGCGACATCCGCATCGGCGACACGCTGGTCAACGACCTGCCGCCCGCCGAGCGCGACATCGCCATGGTGTTCCAGTTCTACGCTCTCTACCCGCATCTGAAAACCCGCGACAACCTGGCGTTCCCGCTGCGGGCCGAGGGACTGCCCAAGCCGGAGGTGCACGAGCGGGTCGACGAGGCCGCCCGGCTGATGCGGCTCGGCCCGCTCCTGGACCGGCGACCGCACCGGCTGTCCGGCGGGGAGCAGCAGCGCGTCGCGCTCGCCCGCGCCCTGGTGCGTCGACCGCGCGCGTTCCTCATGGACGAACCTCTCACCAATCTGGACGCGGAGCTGCGGGCGGACATGCGCACGGAGATCAAGCACCTGCAGGGGGAGCTGGGGACGACGATGGTCTACGTCACCCACGACCAGGTCGAGGCGATGTCGCTCGGTCACAGAATCGCCATCCTCAACAAGGGCCGCGTCGAGCAGATCGGCACGCCGCTGGAAGTCTACGACCGTCCGGCGAGTCTTTTCTGCGCCGCGTTCATCGGCTCCCCGCCGATGAACCTGATCGAGGTGGAGGTGGCCGACGGGCAGCTGCGCAGTCACAGCGGACTGGTCCTCACGCCACCGCCGAACCTGCCGCGCGACCGTCGCCTGGTGGCAGGCGTCCGGCCGGAGGCACTCGAAGTCACAGAACCAGGGGCGGAACGCTCGGTCCCGGCCCGCGTGATCTCGGCGGAGTGGCTGGGCGACGAGATCATCTACGTGGTCGACCACGGCGGCCGGCGCGACGTACGGGTCCGGATGCCACCGACTGTCCGTTTCACCGCTGACGCACCGGTCGGGCTGCGGCACGCCGGTGGGACCCCGGCGGTCTACGACGTGAGCACGGAAGAACTGGTGGCCTGATGGGAACCGTGGCAGTGCACGGGCTGCGCAAGTCCTTCGGCAAAGTCCAGGCCCTGGACGGGGTGACGCTGGACGTGCCGGACGGCTCGTTCTTCGTCGTGCTCGGGCCCTCCGGGGCAGGCAAGACGACGACCCTGCGAGCCATCGCCGGCCTTGACAAGCTCGACGCCGGATCGGTGCATCTGGACGGGAGGGACGCGACCGGTGACACCCCCGCCGCACGCGACCTGGCCATGGTCTTCCAGAGCTACGCCCTCTACCCGCGACGCACGGCGTACGAGAACATCGCTTCGCCGCTGCGGGCACGCCGCTGCTCTTCGAGCGAGATCGCCGCTGCCGTCGAGCGGATGTCGAGCCTGCTGCACATCGAACGTCTGCTGCAGCGCCGTCCCGCGCAGTTGTCGGGCGGCGAGATGCAGCGTGTCGCCCTGGCACGGGCGCTGGTCCGTAGCCCGCGCGCGTTTCTCATGGACGAGCCGCTGACGAACCTCGACCTCAAGCTCCGCGTCGAGATGCGCACCGAGCTCACCCGCATCCACCGAAGCCTCGGGGGAACCTTCGTCTACGTGACCAACGACCAGGTCGAGGCCTTGTCCATGGCCGACCAGGTCGCGGTCCTCAAGGAGGGGAAGGTGCAACAGGTCGGTACGCCGACCGAGGTGTACGAGCGTCCGGCCAACCAGTGGGTCGCGGGCTTCGTCGGGAGCCCGCCGATCAGCCTGCTCGCCTGCCACGCAGAGGGAGATCGTCTGATCGGGGCGGAAGGCTGGACGCTGCCGCGGCCCCGTTGGACCACGGCCGAGGACGGCCGTCCGCTGCTGCTGGGCCTGCGCTCGGAGGACCTGTCCGTCGAGCAGCGTGGGGACGCGTCGTTGTCGGGTGAGCTCTACGGCCTTGAGCCGCTCGGTGACCGAACGGTGGTCGACGTCCGAGTGGGGACGGAGATCCTCAAGGTCAAGGCACGACCCACCGTCACCGGTACACCTGGTGAGCGGCTGCATGTCACGGTCGACCTGGATCGTGCGCACCTGTTCGATGCGGGCACCGGGCTGGCGCTGTCCGAGGCCGGGAGGTAACAGCGCAGGGCGGCTACGTCAACACGCGCCCGATCGCTGAGGTCACGCTGGACATCACCATGAACATCACAGGAGGCGACGCCATGAGTGACCCGATGAACGTCCTGGCCCCCGAGCACCGGCGGCTCCGGATCGGCGACGCCTGGCGCGACGCCGCCGGCGGAGCCACCTTCGTCGTCGAGGACCCGGCCACCGGCGAGACCATCGCCGAGGTGGCGGACGCCGGCGTCGTTGACGGGCTCGCCGCTCTGGACGTGGCGAGCAAGGCAATGGCGGACTGGGCGGCGACCCCGCCGCGAAAACGATCAGAGTTGCTGACCGCGACGTACCGGGCACTGACCGAGCGATCCGAGGAGGTCGCCCGGCTGATAACGCTGGAGATGGGCAAGCCGCTCGCCGAGGCTCGGGGAGAGGTGGCTTACGGCGCCGAGTTCTTCCGTTGGTTCGCCGAGGAGGCGGTGCGCGTCGGGGGGCGCTACAACACCGCACCCGCCGGTGGATATCGCATCCTCACCGTGCCGAAGCCGGTCGGACCGTGCGTCTTCGTGACGCCCTGGAACTTTCCGTTGGCCATGGGTGCCCGCAAGATCGCTCCTGCGCTCGCGGCGGGCTGCACGACGATCACCAAACCGGCAGCCCAGACGCCACTCACCATGCTGTTCCTGGCCCGCCTCATGGAGGAGGTCGGCGTTCCCCCGGGCGTCGTCAACGTCGTGACAACCACGCGTGCCGGCGAGGTGGTCTCAGCACTGCTGGCCGACCGTCGGACCCGCAAGCTCTCGTTCACCGGGTCGACCGAGGTCGGGCGCGTGCTGCTACGACAGGCGGCGGACAACGTGCTGCGCACCTCCATGGAACTGGGCGGCAACGCGGCCTTGATCGTGTGCGCCGACGCGGACCTGGACGTCGCGCTCGACGGTGCCATGGTGGCCAAGATGCGCAACATCGGGGAGTCCTGCATCGCGGCCAACCGGATCTACGTCGAGGAACCGGTGCGCGAGGAGTTCACGGCGCGCTTCGCCAAGCGGATGGGCGCGCTCTCGGTGGGCCATGGCCTCGACGACGGCGTGGACGTCGGGGCGTTGATCGACGAGGCCTCGGTCACCAAGATCGACGAGCTCGTCGCCGACGCGGTCGATCGCGGCGCCCGTGTCTTGGTGGGCGGCGAGCGTCCGGATGGGCCGGGCCACTTCTACCCGCCTACGGTCCTCGTCGACGTGCCCGAAGACGCGCGGATGCTGGAGGCGGAGATCTTCGGCCCGGTGGCGCCGATCATCTCGTTCACGTCCGACGACGAGGTGCTGGCGAAGGCCAACGACACCGAGCACGGCCTGGTCGGATACGTCTTCACCCGTGACCTCCAGCGGGCGCTCCGGTTCGCCGAGGGGCTGGAGACGGGGATGGTCGGCATCAACCGCGGTCTGATCTCGGACCCGTCAGCTCCGTTCGGAGGCGTGAAGCAGTCCGGGATCGGCAAGGAGGGGTCGCACGAGGGCATCCTTGAGTACCTCGACGTCACCTACGCGGCCATCGACCTACCATGACCGGCCTCCACCCGTGGGGCGGGACCAGGGCCATGGTCGGCACGAATCCGCCGGTGTGCGCGCCACGGAAGCGGCCGCGGCGGTGGATGGAGTGATCAGCCCAGTCGGCGGTCCCAAAGGCAACGACCCGCCTGACCTGCCCACCAAGGGCGCCGTCTTCATCGAGGTGGACCCGAGGGCGTCCGGGCACGACCGAGCCTGGGAGCCCGGCGCGCGCCTGCGCCACCCGGCAGCCGACCTTGCCGACCCGGTCCCGGTCTCGCCGGTGACCTGGACGTCCACCCAGCAAATCACCGCCGACGTTCCAGAGAGGCACCGACATGCTTGAGACCGTCCGCGGGCCACGCCAGCTGATAGTGGGCGAAGGGGTCGCGCAGAACATCCCACGAGTGGTGGCCGAGTGCGGCTCGCGAGTACTCATCGTGACCGACCGGGTTGTTCTGGGGCAGCCGGCCGTGGCGGAGATCGTGGCCGCCGTGCGGGAGAAGGTCGCGGTCGCCGGGGTGTTCGCCGACGCGACTCCGGACGTGCCACTCGCCGATGTCGCCCTGGCCGTCTCGGTCGCCGCAGAGGTGGACGCCGACGTAATCCTCGCCATCGGGGGTGGCACGGTGATCGACCTCGCCAAGATCGTCGGCGTCATCCGGCGCCACGGCGGGACGCCGCGCGACTTCTACGGCGAGTCGAAGGTGCCGGGGCCGACGATTCCTCTCGTCGCGGTCCCGACGACATCAGGCACCGGCTCCGAGCTCACGCCCGTCTCGGTGCTGACCGACCCGGACCGCGAGCTGAAGGTGGGGGTCTCCAGCGTCCACATCGTGCCCGACTTCGCCATCGTCGACCCAGAGCTCACCTACACCTGCCCCGCGACCGTCACTGCCCACTCCGGCATCGACGCGTTTTGTCACGCGGTGGAGAGCTACACCGCGCAACCCCGGGCCCACGGACCGCGCGACCCGGTGGAGCAGGTCTTCCTCGGCCGCAACCCGATCACCGATCACTACGCGCTCCTGGCCGCGGAGCGGATCGCCCGCAGCTTGCCCCATGTCGTCAGGGACGGAGGCGACAAGGACGCGCGCGCGGACATGTCCTATGGGTCCATGCTGGCCGGGCTCGCATTCTCGCACGCAGGCAACGCGGCTCCGCACGCCCTCCAGTACCCCATCGGCGCAGCCACCCACACGCCGCACGGCCTGGGCGTCGGGCTGCTGCTGCCCTACGCGCTGGACGCGGCCAGGGACGCCATCGGCGACCGGTTGGCCATCCTCGCCGGGGTGTGCGGGCTCGACGTGACCGACGCCTCGGATGCCGAGGCCGCAGATACCTTCCTCACCTGGCTCGACGGGCTCCTTGCCGACATCGGCATCCCTACCACCTTGGCGGACATCGGTGTGGCACGCGCCGATCTCCCGCGCTTCGCGGAGATGGCCAGTGGCGTCACCCGCTTGATCCAGAACCATCCAGGCCCGACCGACACCGCCAGCCTGACCGCGATCCTCGAAGCGGCCTGGACCGGGGACCGGACCTGACACGTCCCGGCTCCGGAGCAGAGATGGTGACGGGTCTTGCACGTGACGAGATCCCTGCCCCCGGGTATCGGGATTGTCCGGGCTTGCTGTTCCTGCAGTTGGCGGCGGAGGTCGGTGAGCCCGCGCTGCCCGTCCTCGGCCTGGCGTTGCAGTTCGGTGATGCGGGCTTCCTCGGCGGCCTGTTCGGCCACCTCGACCTGGGCCGGCGCGCCGCTGCTCAGCTCGGCGAGCTGAGCGCGCAGCGCTTTCCTGGGCGACCCCGATGCTGCTCGCCGGCCGCCGGCGAAGGCGCTATCAGATCTTGGGCGCGTAGCAGCGCGTTGGCCACGGGGGAGGCGTGCGCCGTGGTGCGCGCCCGGCGAGCGGCCGCCCAGCAGACGTCGCTGCCGTTAAGGAAGCTGTCACCAAGTACACGTGAGCGGTGTTAGCCCAGGTAGGAGGTGCCTGAGTAGTGACGTCGGAGCGCGCTTGATAGCCAGTGCGGCCGGCTGGCGCTGCCAGGACTAAAGGTGGTTGATCAGGTGGATGGGCTGACCGTCTTCTTTGCGCATGATGATGGCGAGCGTTTGTCCTGGGTAATGCAGCGCGCAGCAGGAGCAGACGGACATGACGAGGTCGTCTTCGGCCAGAGCGTGGCCGGCCGCGCGGAAGGCGTCGGCGTCGACCTCGTGGTAGGGCTCCAGGGTGAAGGCGATGAGCTTCTTGTCGCGATACCAGCCTCGCAAGTGGTCCACCATGCCCGAACCCTGGTGGGGCTCTTCGACGTAGCACAGTCCCGGGTGCTCCTCGCGGTGCCGACGGCGGTGCAGGTTGCCGCGGGAGTCGCGCAGACAGCAAGGGCAGATGCTGGACTTGACCGTGATGCGACGTTCAGCGAGTTGGGCGATACGCCGTTGCTGAGCACCGCGGCGACGACCCGGTCCAGATCGTCCTGGTCGGTGAGGTCGTCCAGTGCCGAAGCCGCGGCAACCAATATCGGTCCATGTGGCTTCTTGGCGGGGTCGAAGAAGCGGTCCCAGGGGTTGTGCGGTGTCCGTCGGGTCATGGGGGGATTCTGCCTTCGGGGTAGCGCGGGTCAGTGGTGTCGGCGGCCGGGGTCGTGCTCGGCGAGCGCGGCGGCGACGGCTTCGGTGCTGGGCTGGACGTAGATGCTCAGGGTGCGCAGGTTCCGGTGGCCGGACAGGGCCATGAGCATGGACGACGAACAGCCGTCCTCGCCAGGTCGGGTCAGTCGGGAGTGGCGCAGCTGGTGCAGGGTGTAGCCGATTTCGCGCCTGCACGCGTCGATGACCCGCGCTCTGAACGGTCGGCCAACGCCACCGAATACTGACTTCCGAGAATACCTATTCCCGAAGCTGATCAAGGTCACGGATCGCCTGGTGATCGGCGCCCAGGATGGGCCACTCACCACAGGCGAGCGTTCTCCGGCCATCAGCGGGTGCCCGTTCTTGAGGGCCGAATAGGCGCCACGACGCGCTGGACCGTAAGACGGGCTGCCCCGCCGACGATGACCTTGAGGCTGGGAATGGCCGAGAAAGACCTGGCGGTCGAAGACGGCAGGCCCTAAACCTGCCCGGTCGGCACGTCGTGGCGGCCGGCGACGCCCTTGATCGAATCCGTCCCGAACCGGTCGTTCCCCGCCGATGGGCCCCTCTCACCCAGCGGGTGGTTGCCGAGCACCGCCGAAGAGCCTGTGGTCATGCTGCTGTAGCCGGGGATGGCTCAAGCCCCGGCTACGGGCTGGACCTGCCGTGGCGTTGCGGAACTTACGCTGCGTTACCTGGCGGCTTCTTTAGGGCGTTGAGTGCGGTGTGGGTTCTTGCGAGGTGGGGATGGGCGAAGGGAGGCGGTTGGGTTGGAGGGGGTAGGCGTCGTCGTGGACTCTGTCGCCGGTCTCGGGGTGGATGTTGAAGTCCCCGCTGGCGCCGTGGACGATGTTGGTGGCGCTGAACAGTTGGAGCTGGTTGCGGACGTTGGAGAGGGTGGAAAGCGCGGGATTGGGTGTTCCGCCCTTCTCGGTGGCCTCACGGATGGCGGTGACCGCGGTGATCACCGCGTCGTAAGACTTGATGGCCCACCCCGTGTCCAGGTGCTCGGCCGGGAAGCGGTGGGTGAAGAACTCCTTGAAGGGTCTGAAACCCGAGGCGGTAGGGGTTTCCGGCGCTTTCCAGCTGGGCCGGGTCAGCCAAGGGGACGTAGACGACGCTGATGGGAGCGTTCGGGTCGTTCAGCGCGGGGATGTCCTGACCGCGAAGCCCGGCGCCGTCCGAGCCGGTTATCACGATGATGGGCTCGCGGCTGCAGGGGCGATGTCGCAGCAGGTCCAGGAAGGTGGGCAGGGAGCTCTGGCGCGCGGCATAGAACACCATGTCGGGTAGGACTTTCCCGCACAGGGTGTTGGAGATGGTTTTCAGTGCTTTGCGCCCGTCCTCGGGGTCCAAGGGGAAGGTCAGGCCGCTGGCCGGCAAGTAGGTCTTGAGGTCGGGGTGGTTCTCGAATGCTTCGGCCAGGGACTTGGTGTAGTAGTCCTCGCTGCCGACGTCGGTCACCTCTGCGTTCAGCTGGCTGGTGTTGTTGGGACTCGTCTGGACCAGGCCGCGGATCGGGTCTTTGCCGTCGATCGTCCCGGTGGCGTTGAATCCGTCGGCGGTGATGATGTCCCCGATCACGGGGATACCGCTGGCGGCCAGCTTCCGGGTCGCCAGCACGCTCTCCTCTTGGCTCAGTCCCAGTCCGGCCACCGCCAGCAGACGATCGGGATCATCGACCATGGTCAGCAATGCCGAGACGGCGTCGTCCCAATGCGTCTCATTGTCGCCCTGGTTGGCTACCACGAGCCTGATCTTCGGGTAGTCCCCGGAAGCGTTCTCCTTGGCCTGGGCGGTGTAGGCACCCTCCAGTTGGTGGACGACCCGCGGTTCGTCAGAGGTGAGCGGCCCCATGAACGCGACCGTCACGTAGCTGCCAGGGCCGGCCTTCATCGCCTCGGCGTCCTGTTCGGCTATCAGCTTCATGACGGGTTCGAGCTTGGGGCCGAACACCTCGGGGCGGCCTTGCGGGTCTATCGCTCCCACACACTCCTGCCCGTCCGAAGTGCGCTTCAGGGCCGTATCGAAGGTGCTGCAGTGGCTGTTGTAGGAGATGGTGGCCGACACGATCGCGGCTAAGGCCACCCCAAGCATGGTCATGATCGCCAGCCTCCGCCTGGGATGGCTGCGCAGAGCGTTCCCAAAGCTCGCGATGACCGGCCGTTGGGTGGGCCGTGGGGGTGGTGGGCTCGGCACCGCCGGTGACGACGCCGGGTCTTCTCCGGTGATGACAGGGCTGCGCTGAATGCGTTCGTGGGCCGCGAGCCACAGCGTCTCTGCCCCCTCCGCCTCGCCCTCGGGGGTGCATGCCCTGACGATGTGCTTCACGGCGTGCTGTGACGCCAGCCCGTCTTGTTTCCTACGATTGGTCCAGACGGTTGTCGGGCCGATTTCGCCGTTCGACCGCTCGGCGATTTGACGGTCCGTCAAATCGCCTGGTCGACCAGGGGGCGCAGACCCTCCTGGAATTCGGCCGCGGTGGTGAATTGGGTCGGATCGGGGCCGGGCATTATTCTCGCCCTTCGATCCGGCTCTGCTGCTGCGGGGGGTTCTGGCCGCTCAGCCAGGCGATGAGTTGGGCTGCGACCGCACCGGTGGCCAGGACCAGGCCGAGGGCCTCGGTGGTGCTGTGTCCCAGTGCCAGCAAGGTGATGACGATGCCGAGCACGATCACCAGCACGGCGATGCGGTGGGCGGGACGTAGCGTCCCGAGGGCCGGCGGCGGCTGTGGCCGGCGCTTTCCTGCGGGCGGTGCGGAATAAGTGACTGAGTATCCATTTTGATGTGTTTCGCCCTTCTCGTGAGCGCGGCGATTCTTTGTTTGCGCCCCCGGTTACCGGCCAGTGGGCGCAACTGATTCAGGCCAGACTCAGTCTTGTGGTGCGGAGGGTTCAAGAGGCCACGGCATATCGGGACGGCCGGGATTCGTTATCGCTCTTTCGGAGCGGCACTACCGAACGCTCGCTTGGTGTGCTGGTCTGTCCGGAAGTGGATTCCGGTGAGAGCCAGGCCTTCCGGAATGCCGTCCGTGAGGTTTCGACTCGGCGTCCCGAACGGGGTGGCGGCCGGGACCGAACATGGAGAAGGGCTCCCGCCGGTAACGGGAGCCCTTCTTTGCCTCGAACCGATCCACGCCGTGCTCAGGAGAAAGACATGACGGGCCTGATGCGGAGGCAGCGGGCACCATCGATGCCCGCATACCCATGTCACCAACCCTGTCCAGAACAAGCAAGATCAACAGGTGTTCCGAACACGTTCCGAATGAGCGAATTGACTGCTGAGCTGGCTGGCCGGGGAGCGTGAACCGACCTGGAAGCGGTCCGGCCCGACTCGCTCCGCGGTCCCCGATCGCTGCGGCAGGGCGAGCGGACCGGTCGTGGCCTCCAGGCGACCGGGCCCGTAGGGGGCTGAGAGGCTGGTGGGCGTGACAGTTGATGCGGTCGAGGAGTTCGAGCGGCATCGCTCGAAGCTGTTCGGGTTGGCCTATCGCATGCTGGGTTCGGCGGAGGAGGCCGAGGACGTCGTCCAGGACGCCTTCCTGCGTTGGCATCAGGCGAGCGCTGTCGCGTCGCCGTGGGCGTGGCTGGCCAAGGTCGCCACCAACCTGTGCGTGAACCGGTTGACGTCCGCGCGTGCGCGTAGGGAGAGCTGTGTCGGTTTCTGGCTGCCGGAGCCGGTGCTGACCGCGGGCGGTGCTTTGGGCCCGCTGGACAGCGCCGAGCAGCGGGAGTTCGTCTCGATGGCCTTCCTGGTGCTGCTGGAAAGGCTCAACCCGGTGGAGCGCGCGGTGTTCGTCCTGCGCGAAGCCTTCGGCTACAGCCATCGGGAGACGGCCGAGGTCATCAACTCCTCCGAGGCGAACTCCCGGCAGCTGTACACCCGAGCTCGCCGGCGCCTGATCGAGGCGCGTGGTCGCTCCGATCGCCGATTGGACCAGGCTCGCCGCCGCGACCTGGTGGAGAGCTTCCTGGCAGCCGCGCAGCAGGGGGACCTGCCGGGGTTGGTGAAGGTGCTGGCCGAGGACGTGACCGTGTGGGTGGACGGTGGCGGCAGGGTCGGCGCTGCCCGGCGGCCCATCTCCGGCGTCTCCCAGGTGGCGCGCTACTTGGTGGGATCGCTGAGCATCGCCGGTGAGGGGGTGAGACTGTCGGCTGCGGAGGTGAACGGCGCACTGGGGCTGCTGGCCCGGGCCGGCGAGGAACTGGTCGGCGTGCTGGTACCGGAGATGTCGAACGGCCAGATCAGCAGGATCCGCATCATCGCCAACCCCGACAAGCTCCGGTTGTCACATTCCGGAGCCCTATCCGGTTCGTAACGGGTGACCGCCCACGCCGGACCCGGCGTGGGCGGTGACCTGACAGCCGCGCGAGGCCGGAACACCGGTATCGCGCTCTCCACGGAGGATTCCTACCCGTGACGAACCCGATCCTGGTGACGGGCGGTACCGGCCGGCTCGGCCGCGCGCTCGTGCCACAGCTTCTGTCGGACGGTCATACCGTCCGCGTGCTGAGCCGCAGGCCGCCATCGGATGAGCAGACGTGGGGCGGTGACCTACTCACCGGTGAGGGCCTGGAGGAGGCGGTCGACGGCGTCGGTGTGATCGTCCACTGCGCGACCGGTAATGGCCGTGCGGACATCGATGGCACGCGCAACCTCATCCAGATGGCGGTGCGTGCCGGGCGCCCGCATCTAGTGTACGTGTCCATTGTCGGTGTCGGCCGGGTGGACATGGCTTACTACCGGGCGAAGCTGGCCTGCGAGCAGCTCGTGGAACGCTCTGGCCTGCCGTGGACGATCCAGCGTACGACCCAGTTCCACGAGCTCATCGTCTGGATGTGCAAGAGCCAGTGGTGGCTACCGGCGATCGTGATGCCCAGCGGGGTCAGCTTCCAGCCCGTCGACGCCGGTGAGGTGGCCGCCCGCCTGGCCATGCTGGCCGGCGCGCCGCCGGCCGGCCGGGTGCCGGACATGGGCGGGCCCGAGGTGCGCCCTGCCGCCGATCTGGCCCGCGCCTACGCTCGCGCGCGCTCCAGCCGCCGCCGGCCGGTGGTGTCGGTGCCGATGCAGGGGGCCGGCATCCGCGGCTACCGCGAAGGGGGACATCTGACCCCTGAGCACGCCGACGGACGCATCACCTTCGAGCAGTTCCTCGCCGCATGAGCGCCCGCACCTGGCTGCGGGCGGGCCTGGCCTTCCTCGCCGTGGCGCAGTTCGCCGTGGGGAGTTGGGCGCTGTTGTTGCCCCGCTCGTTCTTCGATATTCCGTGGGTGGGGATGCGCATGCCGTACAACGCGCATCTGATGATGGACTACGGCGCGATGAGCCTGGCTACGTCGGTGGTGCTGGGCGTGAGCTTCTTCATCGTACGGCGGAGCATGGTCCGTACGGCGCTCGCCGTGTACCTGGTGTTCGCCGCGCCGCACCTAGTGATCCACATCCAGCTGCTGCACCATCTCACGCCCGGCGAACGCGTGCCGTTGCTGGCCGCACTCACGGCGGCTGTCGTGATCCCGCTGGTGCTGCTTCCGCTCACCAGCCGGCTCGAAAAGGCGTAATTCCTCCACCTTCCCGCAGAAAGGCGTCTTTGTTATGCCCGAGAACGTTCCGTTGCCGATCCGCAGGGACGCGGCCAGCCCCTTCAGCCCCGACCCGGAGCTGGCCCGGCTGCGTGAAACCGATCCCGTCTCGACCTCCCAGTCGCTCCTGCCGACCGGTGACCTCGTCGACGTCCGGCTGGTCATCGGGTACGGCGCCGCCCGCGAAGCGCTCGCCTGCCCGCACCTGAGCAGCCGCCCGGACGCCAAGCTGAGGCAGTTGATCGGCGAGCAGGCCGGCTTCCTGGTGGCCATGGACCCGCCCGACCACACCCGCGTCAGGCGACTGTTGACCGGCGAGTTCACCGTCCGGCGGATCAATGCTTTCCGCCCCCGCTTCGTTGAGCTTGTCGACGAAGCCCTGGACCGGATGGAACAGGCCGGGGGGCCGGTGGACCTGATGACCGCCTTCGCGTTGCCGCTGCCGTCACTGGTGATCTGCGAGCTGCTCGGTGTCCCGTATGAGGACCGCGCGGACTTCCAACGGCACAGCGATACCATGCTCGACCTCAGCCTCACCATGGAGGAGCAGTTCGCCAACGCCATGGAGATGCACACCTACATGGGCGATCTGGTGGCCGCTCAGCGCGAGAACCCCGGCGCGGACATCCTCGGCATGCTGGTCCGGGAGCACGGCGACGAGCTCAGCGATGACGACCTGATCGGCATCGGCAATCTCCTGCTGATCGCCGGGCATGAAACCACGGCCAACATGCTCGCCCTCGGCACCCTGCTCCTGCTGCGTCACCCCGACCAGCTCGCGCTGGTGCGGGAGGATCCCGAGGTGGTCAACGGCGCGATCGAGGAAATGCTCCGCTACCTGTCGATCGTCAACAACGGCGCCATCCGCACCGCGATCGAGGAGTTCGCCCTGGCCGGCCAGGTGATCCACGAGGGCGAGCGGGTGGCGGTGTCCCTGCCCTCGGCCAACCGTGACCCGGCACTGATGGCCGAGCCCGACACCTTCGACGTCACCCGCCGCCCCAGCGCTCACGTCGCCTTCGGGCACGGCATCCACCAATGCCTCGGCCAGCAGCTGGCACGCATGGAGCTCCGCCTCGCCCTGCCGGCCCTCCTGCGCCGATTTCCCACGCTACGGCTCGCCGTGCCGCATGAGGAGCTGCGCTACCGCGAGCTGGCACCCGTCAACGGCGTGCTCTCCCTCCCGGTGACCTGGTAAGCACCATGGACAACATCATCGACCAGGGACAGGTGCATGGGCGGCGGCCAGTGCGTCAGGTCCGCCGCCGGAGGTCTTCGACCAGCGCGAATCCACCAGGACTGCCTGCCACATCAAGATCATTATCACCGCCAACTGCTGTTCCTGGGTTCCTCAACCCCTGTAACGGCACAGCGTCCGCTCGTCCTGCTCGGGTGACTCGGTCGTCATCTTCCGTCCGAGATCAATGCTTGATGATCATGCCGCTTCGGAGTGATCGGGGTCGCTCGGGTCGGCCTTCGGGGAGGAGCGGACCGGATTCTGGCGCTACGCACTCCTGCCCCCGAACTACTGGGTTGCCGGGCTTCACGGCGAGGGCCAGCGGACCGGGGGCCTGCCCTCCCTCGCAGCGACACGATGGAGATCAATGACATCCACTCGAGGCAAAGCAGCCATTACAACGTTCCGCCCCGGAGCAGGAACACCGCAACGAGGACGACGCCCAGAACGGTGGGCGCCCAGAACGTGGTAACCAGGCTGCGGTGCAGCGTCTGACGCGCCCCGGTCAGGGCCAGCTCCGGGCGAGTAACCGGCGACGGCGCGGCGGCCTGCTGAGCGTCCACGGGCAGACAGGCGGTAAGCGTGAACCCGTCGCCGTCGGGACCTGCACGCAACGTGCCGCCGGCCAGGCGGATGCGTTCGTCCAGGCCGACCAGCCCGTACCCAGATCCGGCCGGGTCGGCCGGCATCTGCTGCATGCCGTGCGCCCGCCCGTTGGCGACGGTCACCTCCAGCATGTCGCTGGTGCGGTGCAAGCTCACGCGGACGACAGATCCGGGGGCGTACTTGGTCGCGTTGGTCAGCCCCTCCTGCACGACGCGGATGGCGGCCCGGGCGGTCGGGTCAGGCAGCCCGGCCTCCGCCTCCTGGCCGGTCTCCAGGCGCACGTCCACGCCGGAGGCCGAGGCCCGCTCCACCAGTGCGGCCACGGAACCGCCGAGCGGGTCGACCGGGGCGTGCTCATCGTCCTGACGCAGCACCCGGATGATCTGTCGCAGCCGGTCGGTGGCCGTGGCGGCGGACTCGCGCAGTTCAGCGGCAGACTGCCGCAACGCCGGGGCGGTGTCGGCGGCGACCTGCAGGGCAGCGGCGCGCACGGCCAGGAGGCTGAGCTCATGGCCCAGGGAATCGTGCATGTCCGAGGCGATGCGGGCCCGCTCGCGCAGCCGTTCCCGCCTGGTGGCCCGCGCCTGCTCGTGCTCAAGGCGGGCGGCGAGCTCGAATCCGGCGGTCGCCAGGTCGGCCTGCAGGCGCAAGTACTGGCCCACCGCCCACGGGACCACGACCATGACCAGCAAAGTGGAAGCGGCGGAGAACCAATCCCCGCCGGTCCCGTGCCCGGACGCGAAAGCCAGCGCGATGGCGGCGACCGCGACCAGTGCGGCGACCTGCGTCCCGGCGGAACGGCCAGCGGTGCGCCGCCCCAGCAGGAAGGAGAACAGGATGACGGCCGGCATGAGCTGCGACACGTAGACGTCCCCGGCGACGACCGTGCCCAGCACCAGGGGGAGCGCGGCAGCCAGCAGCGGCCACCTGCGCCAGGTCGCCGCCGCGACGCACAGGAGCACGGTGCCGGACACCCGCAGCGTCGTCATGCCGGTCCACGCGTGTTCAGGCAGCGGGTCGTCCGACAGCCACAGCGAGGCGACGGTCATGAGCCCCAGCAGCAGGTCCATGCCGGCCTGGCGGCCACGCGACGACGTCAGAACGTTCACAATGTATACGCTACGGGCAGGCCCCCTCACGGACTCCTGACGAAAGTCAGGGGTGGCCCCTGCCGATGGACTCATTCGTGCGGGCAGGACCGATCCATAGCGTCCAACGCATGATCCGCCTGATCGACATGACAAAACGCTACGGCCCTGTGACGGCCGTGGACGGCCTGAACCTCGAGCTGCAGCCGGGCCACGTGACCGGGTTCCTCGGCCCCAACGGCGCCGGCAAGTCCACCACGATGCGCGTGATCCTCGGCCTCGACGCGCCCACCAGCGGTACCGCTCTGATCGACGGCAAGCCGTATGCCCGGCTGAGCCACCCGCTGCGCACGATCGGCGCCCTGCTGGACGCCAACGCTGTGCATCCCGGTCGCACCGGCCGCGACCACCTGCGCGCGCTGGCCCGCTCTCAGCGCATCCCCGCCGCCCGGGTGGGGGAGGTCCTGGAGCTGGTCGGCATGACGACCGCCGCTGACCGGCGGGCGGGCACGTACTCCCTGGGCATGAGCCAGCGCCTGGGCATCGCGGCCGCGCTGCTCGGCGACCCGCAGATCCTCATGCTCGACGAACCCGTCAACGGCCTGGATCCCGACGGGGTGCGGTGGATTCGCACCCTGCTGCGGTCGCTGGCCGCCGAGGGCCGCACCATATTCGTCTCTTCGCACCTAATGAGCGAGATGGAGCAGACCGCCGATCGCGTGGTCGTGCTCGGCCGTGGCCGCCTGATCGCCGAGGAATCCATGCGTGACCTGCTCGCCGCATCGAGGGCGGGCAGCCGCGTGCGTGGTCCCGTTCTCCATCCTCTCGCCGACGTCTTCGAGGGCGCCCGGCTCGACGACGACGGCGCCCTGCTCGTATTCGGCGCGCCGCCGCAGGAAGTAGGGGCCAGAGCCTTCGCGCTCGGGCTCGAGATCCACGGCCTCGAGGCCCTCGGCCCCTCGCTGGAGGACACCTACATGCGGTTGACCGACGACGAGGTCCAGTTCCCCTCTGCCTCGAAGGAGTCCGGCCGATGACCGCGACCACCGCACCCGCCCGCCCCGTACGCCAGGATCACCGGCCGCTCGGCCTGCGCGACGCCGTCGCCGCCGAACGGATCAAGCTGCTCACCGTGCGTTCCACGTGGTGGTTCGCCGGCGGCCTGCCAGCCCTGCTCCTTCTCATGGCCGTCCTGGACGGCGGCGACGGCGGCCCGGCGTCGCGGTCCCTTACGGTGGGGCTGACGGCGGTGAGCTACTTCGGGCAGTACATCGTGGCCGCGTTCGGCCTCCTGGTGATCACGAGCGAGCTGGCTACCCGCTCCATCACAATCACGTTCGCCGCCACACCGTTCCGCGGGCGGGTGATGGTCGCCAAGGCCGTCGTCACCGGCATCGCGAGTCTGGCACTCGGAGCGGCCGCCGCCGCCCTGGGCATCGGTACTGCCGCGGCCCGCCACGGCGAGCTGCCCCGCGTCCTCGGCGACGCGGCCGAGCAGGCGGCCGCCACCGGGGTCTACCTCGGCCTGCTGGCGGTCGTCTCCCTGGGCGTCGGAGCCCTGGCACGTCGCTCCGCCGGAGCGCTCACCTGCATGGTCCTGCTGCTGCTGGTCGCGCCTGAGGTGCTGCACCTCGCCGCCGAGCGGTTCAACACGCCGTTTCTGGACACGTTCGCCGGCTGGACCCCCGCACCGGCCGGCTGGCAGCTGATGAGCGGCCATTGGGAGTACGTCCTGGTCCTGCTCGCCTGGGCGGTCGCGGCGGTGGTCGCGGGCATCGGGGTGCTGCGTAGCCGCGACGCCTGACACTTCGCCCCGGCAGGAAACGTCCATGCTGCCGGGGCACCCGTGACTTTGCCGCTCAGCCGTCCTCTTCAGCGACGAGGCCCGCCTCGTGTGCGACGACGGCGGCCTGCACCCGGTTGCGTACTCCCATGCGTGTCATCAGCGCCGAGACGTGCGCCTTGACGGTGCCCTCCACCAGGAAGAGGCGGCGCCCGATCTCGACATTGCTCAGCCCCACACCCAGCAGCGCCAGCACGTCCCGCTCCCGAGGGGTGAGCACCGCGACCTTCGCGCGAGCGGCCTGCCGGCGAGCGATCAGTTCACCAGACAACTGGGCGATGACCTGGCGGGCGACCCGCGGCGACAGGAACGCCGCCCCCTCGTGGGTCGCGCGCACCGCCGCCATCAGCTCGTACGGGTCGCCGGACTTGAGCAGAAACCCCGACACCCCTGCCTCCAGGGCGGTGGCCACGTACTCGTCCTCGCCGAACGTCGTCAGCATCACCACCGCCGTCTCCGGCACCACCCGCCGAAGTTCCGCCGCAGCGCTCAACCCGTCCAGGACCGGCATGCGGATATCCAGCAGGACGACGTCCGGACGGTATGCGCGGGCCTGCTCGACGGCCTGGTGGCCGTCCGCCGCCTCGGCGACCACCTCCACGTCCGGGGCCGCGCTCAGGATCGCCCGTACCCCGGCGCGGATCATCGCCTCGTCGTCGGCCAGCAGCACCCGGATCACAGCTCACACCGTACTCGCGCGGAGAAGTTCCTGATCAGTGGGTACGGCGGCGGGGCGCGAGGACTTCGGTGACCTTGGCGATGGCTTCGGCTCCGGGTTTGACATAGCGCATGGTGGTGCGGGGGTTCTTGTGCCGGGTCTTGCCCATGATGAGCTGCAGCGGTACCTCGGCGTCGCCGAGGTGGGTGGCCGCGGAGTGGCGTAGCTGATGCAGGTCGAGGCTGGCGTGCTTGTCGAGCAGGACGCGGGCGCGGTCGTAGCCGAGGCGGGCGCGGCCGGTGTGCGGGCAGATGTCGGCGGCGGCCGGTCGGCGGGCGGGGACGGGGCGGCGTTCGGACAGGAACAGCGGACCGTGCGTACGGGTGCTGCCGTCCGGGAGGCGGAGCAGCCGGGGCAGCAGGTGAGCGGTGCCACTGTCCCAGTACACCCATTCGATGGCGCCGCCCTTGGAGCGGACGGGGGCGCGGCGGTGCTCCAGGTCGAGGTCCTCGACGTTCAGCGCGAGAATTTCCGCCGCTCTGGCCGCCGTTTCATAGAGCATCCTCCACAGCGCGGGTCTCGTCGGCGCTCTTCTTGCGGCGTTCAGCGTCGGCCGGGACCGCCGGGGCGGTCCAGTGCTTCTTGGTCTGGCACCAGGTGAGCCAGGAGGTGACGTCGGCGATGAACTGCAGCAGATGCAGCGTCTTGAAGATCCGGCCATAGTGGGCGGTTACGCCTGCTCGCCGTCGCCGGACGCCTGGTGCGCGGTAGCCGTCGCCTGCGCCTGCCCATTGCCACGCGATGGCCCTGGGCCGGCACACTCCTGACCGCCCTGGCTCGGCTCCAAGCCCTGCCAGCGCCGACCTGACCAGCACGAAACCATCCCCACGAACCAGGAAGGGACCCTCGGGCCCGTGGAGCCCCGCCCACCCGGCGCGACAGCCGGGCACCCACGCTGGCCACAGCGACGCAATCGACCTCCAGCCGAAGATCTCAGCCGACCAACTCAAGGTCGAGAAAGATCGAGGCTAGAGGTGCACAGGCGCGTCCCTGGTGGGAACTCCTCAAGAACTCTCGATGTGACAGGGAATCGTCACTTCCCTGTCACATCGACTCGCTCACCCGACGCTGGTCCCGGCCAGCCGTGCCACTTGATGGACGACTTGGCCCAACAGTTCACGTGGTCGGAGACGGGCCTCAGTGTGAAGCAGGAAACTGGGCACGGGTGCCGATCGAAGCAGGGTGTCGCGTTGTTGGCGGATGCTGCGGCGCATGGATAGCAGTCCGATGGCGGCGGCGCCTGCTCCGGCTAGGACGGGGTGCCCGGCCATCCATGCTCCGCCGGCCAAGACGGCGGCGGCTGGAATTTCGGTCTTGACGTTGATGGCCATCGTTATTGCGTCACCGGTCAATGCTTTTATCATTTGCCGTAAGTCCTTGAGGGGCTCGGCAAAGCGCCAGTTGACGACGTCACGGAGATAGTCATCGATCACGCCTCGGTCTCTGATGCTTGATAGAGAGGTGATCTCTTCTGCTGTTTGGTCGACTGCCTGGCCAAAGGCCAAGAATTCCGCGCCATAATGCTCGCGGAGATCGATAATCTTCTGGATGGGGACTTTATGGAGGTCAGCGGGTACCACCAGGTCCAGGGCGAGAAAAGCCAACGTCTCAGCCAGTTCGTCCGATCCCGGACGACTTCGCTCAGCGGGCTCTCCACATAACACAGCCGCGATACGGTCGGCAGTCCAATGATTCGCCACCGCATAGGCGATATTCTGGTCGGTGGTAGGTTGCAGCGTGTTGGCTCCGGCAAAATCTTCGGCCAACACGCTCTTGTAAACCCCGACGAGCATGGGATTCATCACCACCCAGGTGGCTTCCACTGGGGTGTGGCTTGTGTGAACAGTAGCCAATCCGGCGCTCTGCAGCGCTTCCTGAACTGCGGGGGCCATCTCGGCAACATGCACTGCAGCCATCCGAGGAGCCACCGTTGGTCTTAGCTCGCGCAGGTCACGCGCGGGAAGAATCTCTACTGTCCCAGGTGGCCCACAACGATAAGGAGGCCGCTGGAACGGTGAAGCGCCGACATGCATGTCCGATTGGGGCCAGATCTCGTGCTTGGTGTAGTGGCGCAGCTGGGTGGCATATCGTTCAACAAGATCCAGAAACAGCGGTGCTACCGCTTCCACTGACGGACCCGGCGACTGGCGCAGTATGAAGTCATCAGAAAGGGCCTGTACGGCATCGCTGTCTCGCATCGGATAGCCATCGGGGATGACTCGAATCAGCTTCGGCCAGTACAACGCGGCGACCTTCAGCCACCGTTCATTATCGATGTGGAAATACGGATAGTACAGACCATGTCGGCGGTAGCCTGGTCCTGAAGACGCTTCTGTCATATTGTTCACCTCGTCACCATTCTAGATGGGGCTGTGCTGTAATTCGGATGAGTGAAATCCGTCTCAGGGGGATACTTATTCCCTGAGACGTCGAAGCCATGTCCTCTGCGTGAAGTCGACGAAGCTTCACTTCCCTGCCACTTCAGCTCTCAACGACAGGAAATCCGGTCAAGTCCAGTCGCTGATCGGGCCGCAGTTGTACTGTCCCGTACGGAGTCATGTTGGTATGGAAGAGCGGGGTGAGGCCACGCCGATCGACATCGGTCAGCACGTCGGCCCACGCGGGTTCGGCCACGGTGTCTTGAATCATGAGGGTATTTATGTAGGCGAGGCAGCCTTGCGAGATCATCAAGCAGAGCATGCCGAGTTCCTGCTCCTCGCGCCGGTTGGAGGCCAGCTCGCCTCGCTTGCCGAATCTGATGTAGTCGTTGACTCCGTTGTAGTTCTCCACCACGTTCAGCCCGGACTCGGTCTCGTGCTGAAGATCGCGATCTCGCAGCCAACGAGACAGGAAAATGGTGCGCTGAGCGCAGCCGACCTCATACATCGCCGAGTAGGCCGGATGAGTGGTCTCCCCGGTGAAGCGGCGCAGCAGGGCCTCAGTGGAGGCGGTGCCCTGCCGGATCGCCGTCGCATACTTGATCATCAGGTCGTAGTCGTTCTCGATGAGTTCGGGCCTGATCGGCCGAGTCAGGGCCGGCCCGAGCATCGGGTAGGCGAAGCGGTCACCCTTGCCGGGCAGGTACAGCTTCATGATGTTGATCTGCTTGAACCGGGCGACCAGGTCGAAGTTCAGCAATCTGGTCACGCCGAACCCGATAATCGAAGCGCCGTGGGAATCGACATAGTTGGTCTCCACGGCCATGTTCGTCTCGTGCCGCATCGCGCCCTCGACCATGGCGTGCACCTCCGACGCCGAGCAGGTCAGATGCTGGCTGTAGATGGCCATCGAGCCGCACGTCTCGACCGTCCAGTAGATCAGCACGCCCCGCTTGGCCCGCTTGTACCGCGAGTGGTACTCAGTGAAGATGTTCTGATCGAAGGCGGAAAAGTGTGTGGAGTCGGAGGCTACCGCAGTGGTTCCTTCACCCCACAGCCAGCTCTGGCGGGCGGCGAAGGTGGCGTTGGCGATCACCTTGGCCACCTGCCGCGCCCCGGCGACCGACAGAAAGCGGTGCCGGGAGTAGCGCAGGTCCTCCTCCGAATAGGGGTGCTCGCCGGAGGCGACCGAGCGGATCCCGGCGCCGGTGCCGTAGGCGTAGATCACCAACAGCATCCGCTCGAAGAACTCGCGCGGCTCCATGCCGATGCGGGTCCCGGCCGGGATCAGGCCGTCCAGGCAGCCGGTCCGCAGCGCCGTCTCGGTGAACATGTCCAGCAACGGCACCACGCCCCACCGCTGGCGGACCGCGGCCTTGAGCTTGCGCAGGTTGCGGGGTTCGGGGAGCGGCTCCAGCGGGGTGAGCAGGATAGCGCCGCCCTTATTGCGCTCGACGATCCGCAGCCACGGCAGATCGCCGGTGAACCGCCTGGCGTCCAGGGGCTTGCGGAGCTTGGCGTAGTTCTCGACGCGGCGCTCCTCGTAGTCCTGGGGCAGGTCGTCGTCGGGGTTGCGCCACTTGAGCGCTCCGTGAACCCAGATCTCCTTGCAGCGCAGCTTGTCGCGCAGGGTCTGGAACACCCCGCACTCGTACACGCTGCGCAGGATCCGCCGACGGCCCGCCTTGTCGGTGCGGTACATCAGCTCGGCCAGCTCCGCGGGGTTGATCTGCTCAACGGGGACGGTCTCGCCGGTGGCGTAGTACTTGGTGTGGTTGGTGCGCTCGCTCTTGTACCGCTTGATCAGGGCCAGGGCGGTCATCATCGGGGCGTGCACGGTGTTGGTGGACCCGAATTCCAGCGCCTCCAGGATCTGGATGAGGCCGGTCCGGTAGTGGTTGGTGTAGGAGGCCTTGAACACCCGTTGCCGATGCTGGCGGTGGGTGCTGCCCTTGGCCTGGTACTCGTGCCACAGCGCTACCAGGGTGTCCACCCCGCCGGGCACCACCGGGTAGATCACCTCGCTGACCGTCTCGTCCGGAGCTTCGAGCGCGGCCTGGGTCAACTTGAACAAGATGTTCTCCTTGCCCGAGACGCGCTTGAGCTCGGCGACGAACTCCTCGGTCACCTTGGTGTCGGCTCGGGCGTTGATCCGCTGCACCGTGGTGATCAGCAGATCGACCAGCGCATCGATGGTCTCCCGTCGGCGGCAATACAGGTACGCGGCCAGCAACGTCACCTTGATCTCGTCGGGATGCGCCCGCAGATGGCTGGGCGCCTCGGCCGCGACCCGGGCTCGCCAGGCCAGCAGCACGCCCGGCGCGACATCGTTGATCAGACTCTCAGGTAGCCCGACGGCCTCGATCGCTCCGAGCTTGAATGCCTCCCGTTCCATGGTCTTGACGCTGACGTTGCCGAGCTCCTCCCGGATCGCCGCGAACACGTCCGCGCCCTCGGGGCTTGCCTCCTCGGGCTCCGCTTCGCTCTGGTCTTCTTGTTCCCGGGCCGCCTTAGACTGGCCCGAGGAGGCCTCATCGGGGTCGTCGACGTCACCGTCATCGTCGTCGCTTTGACCCTCGCGCCGCGCGATCAACGTGAGCATTCGCTCGACCACCTCCGCCGGGATCCGCGAGGCGATCCGTAACGTCAGGGTCTTCTCGGCCTGATCAAGCCCCGAGCCGACGATCCGCAGCAGCCGAAGCTTGGACGGCGGCTCGATCTGCTCTTCCTCCAGATGGTTCAAGAGTGCAACACAGACCCGATCAGGGCGCCGCTCGGCCTTGCAGATGTTGCCGGCCAGCCACTCGGCTGCCTTCTCGGCATCGTCCACCCCGCACTCGCGGAAACCGGTGAACTTCCGGATATCAGTCATCGGCCAATTCAGTCCGGCCACGAGGGAACCGGCCATGGAGCTGATGAAACTTCAGC
This sequence comes from Nonomuraea sp. SBT364, assembly GCF_001083785.1. Classification (GTDB taxonomy): domain Bacteria; phylum Actinomycetota; class Actinomycetes; order Streptosporangiales; family Streptosporangiaceae; genus Nonomuraea. The sequence goes on along the minus strand of NZ_LAVL01000022.1, from coordinate 58,346 downwards.
ATCAACGCGAAGGCCAGCTTCGTCGGCCCTCGCCGCCCCGCCAGCAGCGCCATCTCCTCATCGAGGAGAGTCCAGTTCCCGACCAACTCGTCTTCATCGACGACACGCGCCACGTCGCATCCGGCCTTCTCGCGGGCTGACGGCCACCTGACCGCCGCAGAACCAAACCCCCCGAGATCGGATCAATACTGACCGTACGCGACCGCGTACGTCTCGGATTTCGCGAAAGATCCGATAGAAGGCGACGAGGACCTCACTGACCAGCCTCAACACGCTCGCGTGTACTTGGTGACAGCGTCCTTAACGGCAGGCCCACAAGCGGCAGAGCAGCGTTCGTATCGTGCGAACGGAGTTTTTCGTACGTTCGCAAACGGTCAGACCAAATGATCTGACTCCTGATAACCTTCCTTATCGCGGGTCAGAAACGTGGGTGCCGGAGGAGGCGAACGGGTGGAGAGGAGGATGTTGGAGGACGTTGCCGATCCCGGCAGCGGGGGAGCGGCTGCCTCACTCGCCCGGCCTCCGGCCCCGGGAAGGACGCGGAATGGGGCAAGCGGCCGTGATGAACATGGACGCGGTGTCTCGTCCCCGGGAGGATGTCCATGGAGATCACCGGCATCAGCCACAACCCTGCGGCGGTCCTGATCTCCGAGATCGGGGACATCACCCGTTTCACCAGCTCAGCCAAGCTCGCCCGCTACACCGGACGACCTCGAAGCCGTCGCCCTTGCGCTCGACAACCGGCCCCGCAAGATCCTCGGCCGGCGCACCCCCGCCGAGGTGTTCGACGAGCAGCTACGCTCGATCCAACGAGCCGGTGTTGCAACGACAGGTTGAACCCAGGAACTACACCAGTGACGAGTTCGGCCGCTTCCTTACCGGCCAGGGCATCCACCGCTCGGTCGGCCGCACCGGCGTCTGCTACGACAATGCGATGGCCGAGTCGTTTTTCTCCGCGCTCAAGAACGAATGGCTGCACCGCTTCATCTTCACCACCAGGACCCCGGCACCACGGCAGGCCATCCGCTACATCGACGGCTTCTGCAACCACCGGCGCCTGCACTCGTCGCTCGGCTACCGGACACCCCTGAAGGTACTCAACGAGTCCCATTCGACCCAAACGGCCGCATAAGATACGCCCATAAGACGGGCTGTCCGGAATCTCCATGGCCTCTCAGCTCACGCGATGGCTCACCTTCGTTGAGGGCTGGAGCTCCACCACTCGACGGGGACGCGGCCACTCACTACGTTGTCAGCTTCTGCACACCCCATCGCATGGGTACGACCAGAATCTGCCGCAGCCTGAATCAGACCGCTCGCAGCCGCAGCCGCTGAACACGTATCCACAGCAGTAGCGTGAGCCGTCGTTACTGCACCAATCACTTGTCACGGAGCAGCCGCAACCGGCGTCGGCGGAGATCGCCGAGTCGGCGGGGCCCAGAGTCGCGAACAGGCCAAGTGCCTCGTGGTGGCCGAAAGCCGCAGTGGCGGACTCCTCAAAACCCTCGCTTCTGGCGCGAGCGGCGGCCGCTTCAGGCGTGCCGAAGGCGAACGCGCCCGGATCCGACACAATTGCCATCGCGTCGTCGAGAACCTGCTGCTGCGCCTTGGTGAGATCGGGATGCGTCGTCCGGTACCGCTGGAGTTGCTCTACCCACAGACGGCTTCTGACCTCGGGAGAGGAAGCCTGCCAGATCGCCTTGCGATACGTCATGGGATGGGCGGCGACGTCGTTGTAGGCCTGCGGCAGGTTGGCCCTGTTGGCCTCGACCCACTTGTACGCGGCGGAGGAGTCCGGGGCTGTGGCGAAGGCAGGTGTCCTGCCCGTGAGCGCGAGGCCGACCGCGACCGCCGTACCCGCTCCGAGGCGCAGGAAGTGGCTTCTGTTGATGAACGTGCCGTCATTCTTCGCCGCGGCCCGTGCTCCATGCCGCATGTCGCCCAGTGCGGCGATGACGCGCATCGCGGGACGGATCCCCAATTGGCGCAGGAGGGGAAGCATGATCGCCCGGCCGGTCCAGATCCTGATGGAGGTGCCATCTGTCGCGATGACCGTGGGAGCCCATGGAGCCTCAGGCCCGAGCTGCTGTTCCCGTAACTGCTGTATTTCCTTGTTCTGCAGCGGCAGCACTTCGAGACGCTGCGCGGCAGCGTCTCCGATGATCCCGGAAATGTGCTGACACTGGCCGCACGAAGCATCGAATGCGAGAATCCAGCGGATGTCGACTTTGTGCATCGGCGCCTCCTGATTGGCTGGCATATGCCTGTGACGGTCAAGGCCCTCATCGAAATAGAGCGTCATTGCGGAGAGGCCCATCTCGAAGGCGAGACTACCTCCTGGGTAAATTCGGCGGCAGGCGGTATTTTGCCGAATACCGCCATATCGCTGCCACTGGGTGGCAGGCCCCTACGGGCGCGGAACGGCAGTCAGGGGCGTCCGCTGTCAAGGGGCGGCGAGAAATTCGGCCGCACGTCAGGCTCACCAGGCCAAACTCAGGACGATCCGTAACGGGCGGCGGCACCTATGGCGGTGATCGTACGATCAGTGGCCGGAACAGACCTCTTCATTCTCCACGCCGCGCAATTCCCGTGCGGGAGACAGCTGATCACATCATGATCGTGACAGCATTAGTCATTGTGACGAACCATCAAGGAGCTCATCATCCGCTGGGACGGCTCGCTGTTCATGAATTGACGAAGGCTCACGGAAAGCGGGCCTGACCCGCGCGGTTCCCGTTCTCCCGCGGGGAGAGCAGGACCGGCAGGGTCTGGCTGCTGTTGCTCAGTGAGGTGGCCAGCGGCTCCAGCTGGTGTGGTGCGGCGGCCAGGGTGAGGCCGGGAAAGGCCTCGAACAGTTTGCTCAGGGCGACCTCGGCCTCCAGCCGGGCCAGGGCGGCGCCCACACAGAAGTGCTCGCCGTGGCCGAAGGACAGGTGGTCGGCCGGCGGGTCGGACAGTTCGAAGCGCGCGGCCCGCTCGCCGTAGTGGCCGGGGTCGCGGCCGACGGCGGCGTAGCAGGCCAGGACGGCATCGCCGGCCCGCAACCGTACGCCGTCGATCTCGGTGTCGCGGATCGCGTAGCGCATCGGGAAGTAGGCCACGGGGGAGTCCCAGCGCAGGGTCTCCTCCACCGCCGCACTCCAGGGCATCGCGCCGCTGCGCAGCAGGGCGAGCTGGCCGGGATGCGACAGCAGGGCGCGTACAGCGTTGGTGATGAGGTTGATGGTGGTCTCGTGCCCGGCGATGAACATCGTCATGACCATGTCGTGCAGTTCGGGCTCGGTGAGCCGGTCGCCCTGTTCGCCGCGCACCGCGATCAGGGCGCTGGTCAGGTCGTCGCCGGGTTCGCGCCGGCGCAGTGCGATCACCTCGCCGAACAGCTCGCGCAGCGTCCGCATCCGGGTGTCGGCGTAGTCGGGGGCGTCGGTGACGCGTACCAGCCGGTCCGTGAGCTTGTGCAGGTCGGCGTGCCAGGAGCGGGGAATGCCGACCAGCTCGCAGATGACGTTCCTGGGCAGCGGATAGGCGTACTCGCGGCGCAGGTTCACGGGGCCGGGCGGCAGGCCGGCCAGGTGGGAGAGGAGCTCGCCGGTGAGCGTCTCGATGCGCGGGCGCAGCTCCTGCACGTGCCGGGCGGTGAAAGCCCTGCTCACCAGCCGCCGCAGGCGCTGGTGCTCCTCGCCTTCGGCGGTGACCATGGAGCGGGCGGTGATGATGTTGTTGAGCGGCCAGTCGGCCGGCACCTCGCCCCGCGCCCAGGCCGACCAGTGACGCAGTTCCTTGGACAGATCCTGGTGGGTGAGCACCTGCTGCAGGGCGTCGTGGCGGGTCACCGCCCAGGCGCGCACCCCGCCGGGCAGTTCGACTTCGAGGAGCGGCGCGCTCTCGCGCAGGCGTTCGTTCTGCCCGTGCAGGTCACGCATCCGGATGTCGATGACCACCGGGGCGGGTGGTGTCACCTCCGGAGCCGGCTGTGGTGACGTGTCCATCGGTGTGCCCTCCGTTGTCGTGGGTTACCCGCCGTGTGCCGCAGGTGGATGCCCCGCGCTGCGTACAGCGGGACATACAACTCATATTGTAACGTATTGACTACACTAAGTAGTTTTCGGGTGGGCGGGACCAGGCCGCCACAACAGAGGGGAAACCCGGGTGACCACCAATCCGTACGCTTCGTCGCCCTTCAGCTACGCCTCCGAACCGCCCGTCGCCCCCTACGCGATCAGCGAGCTGATGCCAGGGATCCGCAACCTGTTGCGTCACGTTCAGCTCGCGGCCGGAGAACGTGTCCTGCTCCTGGCCGAGCACACCGTCGACCCGGTCGTCATCCAGGCCGTCGCCGCCGGGGCGGCCTGCCTCGACGCTGATGTACGCATCCTTTCGGTGCCGCCCTTCAGCCCCGGAGGATGGGACAGCGAGCCCGCCCTGCAGGTCGAGGTGGCAGCGGTCAGCAAGGCCGACGTCGTCATCAGTGCCACCTGGTGGGCCGAGGTGCACACCGCCCCGCTCTTCTTCGACCAGGTCATGGCCATGCCCGTGCGCTTCGCCTCCCTGCACATGGCCGCCACCGCCGGCGCGCTGCTCACCGGCGCCAGGTTCCCCAACGAGCTCTTCTACGCCCTCAAGCAGCGGGCCCTGAGCCGGCTCACCCAGGCCGAGACGATCCGCGTGACCTCCGGCTCGGGCACCGACCTCACCATGTCCGGGCTCACCTTCGCCCCCGACGGCGGCCCCGTGCGGACAGGCACCTGGCAGCCCTTCCCGTACGGCGGAGCCAACTTCTGGCCGACCCACAGCGAAGGCGTCCTCGTCATCGAGGACTCGACCTTCACCGGAGTGCCGGACCAGCCCATCCGCGTCACCCTGCGGGACAACCGGGTCCGCGCCATCGAAGGCGGCGCGGCGGCCGATCAGATCCGCCGCCGCGCGCCCGGCGGCTACTACATGCGGCACGCCCTGATCGGCCTCAACCCGAAGGTCCGGATCGCCGGCGGCCCCCAGTTCGAACGCGAGAAGCATGCCGGGGCCTTCTACTGCGGCCTCGACGCCCTCACCGACGGCGTCCCCGAAACCGCCGCGCCGGGCTTCGCGCACTGCGACTGTCAGATCGACCGGCCGACCGTTCACCTCGACGGGGAGCTGTTCGTCGACCGAGGCCGCCTGCTCCTCCTCGACGACCCCGGCATTCGTGAGGTGGCCGAGGGGTTCGGCCCACCGGACGTGCTCCTCGACGACAATCCGCTCCTGATCCTTCCCCGCCGCTATACGGGCGGCCCCATGGGTGTGCCCGTCACCTAGTGGCCGGGCGAAGGCGTGCGATCCTGTTCCGGCGAAGGGGCGCTCCCGGGTGCCCGGCCGCCGGCCGGCGGCACCGTGCCCCTGCCGGCCACCATCGCGACGATCGCCTGACCGGTCGCGGCGACGCACATCAGCGTGATGGGCGCCTGCCAGCCGGAGCTGACGGTGTGCAGCAGCCCGAAGACCACCGGTCCTGCGGCGGCCACCAGGTATCCGATCGACTGCGCCATGGCTGACAACGCGCCCGCCGCGGTCGCGTCCTGGGCGCGCAGGCCGAGGAAGGCCAGGGCGAGCACCAGGCACGCTCCGCCGCCCAGCCCGAGGACGACAGTCCACAACAACGGCCATTCCGGCATGACCAGAAGCCCCAGGTAGCCGGTGAGCGAGACGGCGGAGCTCACCGCCGCCACCGCGCGCTGGTCACGCGCCCACCGCAGCGCGGCGGGCGCGGCCAGGCTGGTCACCACCGCGACCGCCTGGAACGCGAACAGTAGCCACCCCGCCGCGGCCGCGCTCACCCCACTGTCCTGGAACACCTGAGGCAGCCACGTGACGACGACGTAGAAGCCCATCGACTGCAATCCCATGAACGCCGTGACCGCCCACGCCAGCGCCGATCCCCAGGGCAACCTGTGCCTGCGGATCGCCCCCGAGACCGGCCGCGGCGTCCGCACCTGCGGGAGCCAGAGCACGACGGCCACCAGCGCGAGGACGATCCAGCACCCCAGCGCGGTGTACCAGCCGCCGGGGGCGACCTGGCTGATCGGCACCGCCACCCCGGAAGCCACCGCGGCGACAGCCCCCATCACCGTGACGTACGCACTGGTCAGCAGCCCCACCTGGGTGGGAAAATCGCGCTTGATCAGGCTCGGCAGCAGCACGTTGCCCACGGCGATTCCGGCACCGATCAGGACGGTTCCCGCGAACAGCCCGGTTGCCGTCGGTATCCACCGGACCGCGATCCCGAGCGTCAGCACCACGAGCGCGGCCCAGAGGAGCCGCTCAGGTCCCCAGCGCGCCGCCAGTCGCGGAACCATCGGAGATATGGCCGCGAACGCCAGCAAGGGCAGCGTGGTCAGCAGGCCGACCACGGCCGGAGCCAACTCCAGATCGGCCTGCACGCGATCCAGCAGCGGCCCCACACCGGTCAGGCTCGGCCGGAGGTTCGCGGCCACCACCAGCAGCCCCCACACCAGCAGCGCCCGGCCGGAATGCCCCGCCGACCGCCGTGGAGCCGGCGAGAACGAGATGAAACGCCTCTTCGACATGCAATTACCCCATCATGCATAATACGGAATATGGACTCCGGATTCCGTATTGAAGTCTAGACAGAGGATCGTTTCGCATGCCAACTCCGCGAACCCCCCGCAGGACACGTACCGACGCCGAGCGCAATCGAGATCGCGTCCTGGAGGCGGCTCGCGCGTTGTTCGCCGAGTCCGGTCACGACGTGCAGATGGCGGAGGTCGCACGGGCGGCGAGCGTGGGCATCGGGACCCTCTACCGCAAATTCCCGACCCGGGAGGCCCTGATCGAGGCCATTGCCGAGCGCCGGACCGCCGACCTCGTCGCCGAGGCACGCCGGCTCGCCGACACCGGTGATCCGGCTCAAGGCTTGGCCGGGTTTCTGTACCACGTGGGCCAGGTGCTCGCCGAAGACCGCGGCATGTCCGAGGTGATCGAGAAGGCCATGGGCTCGGCCGAGCCGCGGGGAGAGACCCGCGAGGCGCTGCTCACCGTCGTGGCCGAGCTGCTCGGCCGGGCACGGGCGCGTGGCACGGTCGGGCAGGACGTGACGGCCGGGGACGTCAACATCGTCATCTGCGGCCTGGCGGCGGTCACTCGCAACGCCGCAGGCGATTGGCAGCGGTATGTGGAGATCGCACTCGACGGTCTCCACCCCCGCTGATCGGACGCCTTGCCGTCTTCCGTCCCCGGTGACTGACAACCCTTTTGAATTCCTTCGGGGTTCTGCAGCAGGACCGCTCGGCGGTGGTCATCACCATGGTCATCGCGGCGGAGACCGGCGCCGCCGCCGCTCCTGCCGTGGGGGACGTCAGCTGGGCGCAGGTACCGAACGCGCCCCCGGGCTCGCCGAACAGGGTGACGTTGCGCGGGTCACCGCCGAAGGCCGCCGCCCTGTGCCGTATCCGGCGCAGCCCGGCCTGCTGCGGCGTCGTAGTCGCCACCGGCGTCCTGGGTGAAGCCGCCGCCGTGCAGCCAGACCATCACCGGCAGCCGCCGCCCGGCGGACACGGCACGGGGGCGGTGGCGTTCAGGTGGAGGCAGTCCTCGGCGGTGCTGGCCGGGTTGGAGTCGGCGGGACTGGCGTTCTGCGGGCAGCGCGGGGCCGTCCGGGTGCCGTCCTTGGCGCCTTTCCACGCCTGGACGGGCCGCGGCGGCTGCCGGCGCAGCGCTCCGATCGGCGGTGCGGCATAGGGAAGGCATTGAACCGCTGCACGTCCGGGACGAGGTGTGCGCGCCATTCCTGGAAGTCTCACCGGCGCACCACCCGATACGCCGCGATGAGCAAGCACATGGCCCCGAAGGCTCCCAGGGCGAGATCGGTCCAGCCGGGGGCGCTGAGGGCGCGCAGGATGCCGGCGACTCCGAAGCTGGTGCCCCACTGCGCCTCGGTGATCGCCGAGCCGAACCCCTGAACGGCGAACAGAACCCCGGCCAGCCACAGCGCCTTGTCGGCTGTGCGGTTGCGTGTCTTCGGACGACTATCCATGGACCCTCCTTGTTTCGATGCGTACGCATCAAATAAACCGCAAAAGCTGATATGATGCAACCGCATCGAAAAGTGAGCGGAAGGAGCCGCATGCCCAAGCAGGTCGACTACGAGTCCCGACGCCGCCACATCGCCGAAGCGGTCTGCGACCTGATCGACCGGCACGGCCCCGAAGGCGCGACCCTCCGGGACGTGGCGCAGCAGGCCGGCGTGTCCATGGGGGTGGTGCAGCGCTGCTTCGCCACCAAGGACGAGATGCTCGCCTTCGCCCTGCAGCGCATCACCGAACGCATCACCGCTCAGGGCCAGGAGGAGATCGGCGCCTCCGCCGCCAAGGAGTCGGCGGTGACCCTGCTCACCGCCACCCTGCGTACGCTCGCCCTGATCGAGCCGCACCAGCGACGCGACGCCAGGATCCTGGCGGCCTTCACCGCCCACGCCACGGCCATTCCGTCCCTGGCGGAAATCCTGCGCGAAGCCCATGCCAGAACGCGCGACCTGCTGGCCTGGCTGATCCGCTACGGCCAGCGAACCGGCGAGTTCCGCGACGACCTCGACGCCGATCTCGAGGCCGAGACCCTTCTGCCGCTGGTCGAAGGGCTGACTTCGCTTGCCCTGCTCGGACACCGCCCCGCCGTGCCCGCTCACGACATCCTTACCGGTCGTATCGACGGCCTGCGCATGCGGCCATCCCGGCCGAGCCGACCGGCCTCATCGACCGCGATCACCTGACGGCGCCTGACGAGCGCGAGCTGGGCGGCGGCTGTTTCCGGCGCCGATGCTTCGTTCCCCAGTTTGCTGGCAGCTCGACGGAGGTCGGTCGTCCGCCGCCGCCTCGTTCACGCCTCCACCGAGACCATCCGGCCGTACGCGCTGCTCGCGACGAGATCGCCGCTGACTGCAGTCAAAGATCGCCCCGGCTCACGCGGCTCCCATCCGACGGCCGGGGAGAGCCGGTGATGGTTGCGCCGCTGCCCGTACGAGAGATCCGGTGGGTAGTGCCAGAGCCCGGCCGAGTACGCATGCCGAGTCCGGAACACGAGGACTACCTGCTGACGCGGATCGCGCACCGATTAGGTTTCCGCGCCGTGTCCGTCTGTACCTGTGAGATCGACTCACGGAAGGCTGGCACGATGCGGAAACTGATATTCGGCATGAACCTGAGCCTGGACGGCTACATCGCCGCGCCCGGCGACGACCTCGGCTGGGGCGTACCGAGCGACGAGCTGTTCCAGTGGTGGTCCGACCGGGTGGGGGCGACCGGCCTGGCGCTGTACGGGCGCAAACTGTGGGAGACGATGAGCTCCCACTGGCCGACCGCCGACCAGCAGCCCGGCGCCACAGCGGCGGAGATCGAGTACGCCCGCCGCTGGCGGGACATGCCGAAGGTGGTGTTCTCCTCGACGACCAGCACGGTCGACTGGAACACCCGCCTGTTCACCGGTGACGCGGTCACCGAGATCACCCGGCTCAAGGCCGGGGACGGCGGCCCGATGGACATCGGCGGCGCCACGCTCGCCGGGGCGGCCATGCGGGCCGGGCTGATCGACGAGTACGTGCTGGTCACCGCACCGGCCCTGGTGGGCGGCGGCACGCCGTTCTTCACGGCCCTGGACAGCTGGGTGAAGCTGAACCTGGTGGAGACGCGGACGTTTCCCGGCGGCGTGGTGCTGACCCGATACGAGACGAGGCGATGAGCACGGGACAGATGCTCGGCCCGTGAGACCAGGTCGAAATCCTTCCTGGCGTGCTCACCGTGACGCTCGGCTATGAGTGAACCTTCCCAGGGCCCTTCCTTGCGTTCCGGGTGAGCTGCCCCGCCGGCAACACCGGCGGGGCAGTGGGGTTCGCGTGGCCGCGTCGGTGTTCAGCTGGTCGGGGTGCTCATTCCGCGGTGACTTCGGTGACGGCGGCCCGTGCGCCGGACTCGCCGACGACAGGGCTTTCGCCTGCTGGCAGTGCCGGGGGCAGGCCCAGCCATGGTTTGTCGGTGGCGTCGAATCCGGTGAGCTCGGCGATCTTCCCGTCGACGATGTGCAGGACCGCGAGGGTGAACAGCCGGTACGCCGGGTCGTCGGGGGTGCGGAGGTACAGCGCGGCGGCAGGCATGCGGTTGACCGCCGTGGTGATACAGCGCCAGTCGTCGCAGCCGCGCTGGAAGAGCCCGCCGGACACCCAGCCGTCCACCGCGTCCTTGGCCGTGATGACCGAGGTGCCCGGCTCGGGCAGCATCGCGAAGCGCAGGTCGTCGCGCAGCAGGGACGTCAGCCCGTCGAGGTCGTTGCGCTCATGGGCGTCGATGTACGACCTCACCACGCCGCGCTCGTCATTCGACAGCTCGTGGGTGGCGGGGCTCCGCCAGTCGAGGCGGCGGTCGGGAAGCTGCTCGCGCATCGTCACGCGCGCCCGCTGCAGCGCGCTGGTCACCGAGGCGACGGTCAGATCGAGGACGTCGGCGGCCTTCGCCGCCGGCCAGCCGAGGACGTCACGCAGGATGAACGCCGCCCGCTGCCGCGGCGGCAGGTGCTGGACGGCGACGATGAACGCCAGCTCGATCGTTTCCCGCGCCACCACCGATTCCTGCGGGTCCTCGGGGAGCATCCGGTCGGGGTACGGCTGCAGGTACAGCACCTCGGAGCCGGAGTCCGGAAGCTCGGCCTGTACGGGTGTGCGGTCGTTGCGCTTCTCCAGGAAGTCGAGGCAGGCGTTCGTCGCGATCCGGTACAGCCAGGTCCGCAGGGCCGCGCGGCCCTTGAACGACTCTCGCCCGTTCCAGGCTCGCAGGAACGTCTCCTGCGTCATGTCCTGGGCGTCCTCGTAGTTCGCGAGCATCCGGTAGCAGTGCACCTGCAGCTCACGCCGGTGGCGCTCCGTGATGCGAGCGAACCGCTCCGTGTCGCCTGAGCGGGCCGCCGCGATGAACGTGGCCTCGTCGGCGCCCAGCAGTCTGGAGTCGCTCATGGTCATCAATCCTTCCACCGGTGCGAGAGTGCTAACAGAACTGACGACGTGGCGGAGGATTACTGATCGGTGAAGCCGCTGACACCGGGCCGTTCGCCAGGCCGGATGGGCCGGATCAATCCAGGAGACGTGCTCCGGGCAGCGAGCACGCCCTCGATGCCGAGGTGGGGCCGGCACGGCCAGGCTTTTCGGCGCCTGCTATTCAGGGGCCGCACCGGCGTCTTCCAGTTGTGGCGCGAGACAACGGCATCACCGGCCTGCGGACCGCAGATCATGTACGGGAGAAAGGGACGGTTGCGCCTCTGACCTGGGCGATCCCGCCCACGTTTTCAGCCCAGCAGGGCGCGCAGCGCCAAGTCGCCGATCTGCCGCAACTCGTCGTGGCTGCGGCCGGCTGCCGCCTGGACGGCGATGCCGTCGGAAATCGTGTGGACGAGTGCGGCCAGAGCGGCCGGGTCGTAGTGGGAGGGCAGATCGGTGGCCTGCTCCAGCCGTCTGCGCAGCGCCGCCTCGCCGGCTCTGCGCACCGTGATGGCGTCCTGGCGTACGGTGTGCGCGTCAGGTCCGCAGGCGTGCACGCTGTTGACGCACAGACAGCCGGGGGGCGTGTTCTCGCCCGCGGTGAGGTCCACGGCTCCGTGGATCAGTTGCTCGACGACCTCCCGGCCGGTGGGCGCGTCCAGCGCGTCGGCGGTGTAGCCGCCCGGGCCGTCGAGGTAGCGGGCGAGGACCTTGGCGAACAGTTCCTCCTTGTTGCCGAAGGCGGCGTAGAGGCTGGGCTTGTTGATGCCCATCGCGGTGGTGAGATCGGTCAGCGAGGTGCCCTCGTAGCCGTGCCGCCAGAACACCTCCAGCGCGCGATCGAGTGCGGAGTCTGCGTCGAACGAGCGTGGGCGTCCGCCGGGCATGCCGTCCTCCGGCTTCTCTGTCGAGATTTATACCTCTCGGTACATTACCTCTTGTGGGCGGGGGTCGCGATGTTCTAGTTTCATACCGATAGGTACACAACTAAGGAGCGGCGCATGATCCGAGTCGGAGTTGTCGGGGCCAGCGGTTGGGCGAACGGATCACACCTGCCCGCACTCGCTGCGCTTGAGGCGTTCGAGGTGACCGCGGTCGCGACCACCAATCAGGCCAGCGCGGAGCGGGCGGCCGCCACCCATGGCGTGCGGCACGCCTTCGCCAACGCGGGCGAACTCGCGGAGCACCCCGACGTCGACCTGGTTGTCGTCTCGGTGAAGGCCTCTGGGCATGCCGCCGTGATCAGGGCCGCGCTCAATGCCGGCAAGCACGTCGTGTCCGAGTGGCCGCTGGGTGTCGACGCCGACGAAGCGAGCGAGCTGACCGAGGCGGCCGCCGCCGCAGGCGTCGTCCACGCGGTCGTTCTCCAGGGTCACCATTCCCCGAGCGCCCGCTTCGCCGCCGACCTCCTGGCCGAAGGCCGGATCGGCACGCTCGAATCGGTCGCGCTGGTGGGGGAGGGCGCGCCGTGGGGCGGCAGTCGAATCTGGCCCGATCTGGTGTTCGGCCTCGACCCCTCGGAGGGAACCAACATCCTGACCATCATGGCCGGCCACTTCCTGGCCGCACTCGAACGGGTCACGGGCCCGCTGGCCGAGGTCTCGGCACGACTGCCCCACACGCACGACCGCGTGCTGGTCTCCGGGACGGAACGGACCGTGCCCAACGCCACGCCCAGTCACGTGCTGCTGCACGGACTGCTGACGAGCGGCGCCACCGCCTCCGTCGTCGTGCACGGCGGCAACGGACCCAGCCAGGACGGGTTCCTGCTCAAGCTCGTAGGCAGCGACGGGACATTGACCGCCACCCCCGCCCAGCGCGGGACGTTCATCCACTGGGGCGACTGGGACATCAGGATCGGAGACGACCTCCTGGCCGTGCCCGGCGCCTATCGCACCGTCCCGGCCGGCGTCCGGTCCGGCCCGCCGGCCAACATCGCGGCCCTTTATCAGGAGGTCGCCCAGGCCATCGCCGAAGACCGGCAACCGCACCCCAGTTTCGCGACCGCCCTGCGCCACCACCGGCTCCTTGCCGCCATCGAACGGTCCGCGGCCGACGGAATCACCCGGCACATCTCGTAACTCGCCCGGCGCGACGGGCGCCGGCACCGGCGGCTGGGCCCTGATACTCGACCCCGACGGCGCTGGTGGTCGCCATGGTCGGCGCGGAGGGGCATGACGGGGACGGGCTGGACGTGCCGTCCTACTACGGCGCCTACTGGACAGGCCATCTGCTCATCGGGGTCGGAGCTCCACATTGGTACGCCAGGAGAGTCCACCTGATCGTCAGCGTGTGTGGCGCCCGGTCACTCGGCCACTATCACTGATCCTGCCGTGTGGGGGGAGGGCCGGCCGGCGCCGTCCAAGTTCTCCTGGTCCGGTTTCCAGCGAAACCGCCACCCGCTACTTCCGGTGTGCGGCGGGATGCTCCTGGGCGTGCCCTGAACCGGCCAGGCCAGCGTGGACATTCGTTGAGGAATGTCGCTATCGTCCGCAGGTTCCCATTCGCTTGCGAGGTGTCGCGTTCCCGGAGGTCCGCATGTTTCCCCTGGCCACTCATGGAAGAAAACAGGTGTGGCGAACCATTTCCGGCCTCGCTGTTCCTCTTTTCGTGGCCGGGTCCGTCAATTTCGCCGCCCAGCTCGGCATTATCGCCATTCTGGGACGTATGGGGGGAGAGGCCATTTATGTGCGTTCCCTGTATCAGCCTGTCAGCCTCATCGTCCTTGCCCTGAGTGTGGGCTTCGCGGTCTGTAACCAGGTCGCCGCCGCGATCAGCAAGGGGGCCGGGCGCCCCCGGGACGTCATGTCGAACGCCGCCAGCCTGGCCCGGGTATGGCTCGGGCTCGGCGCGGTCCTGTACCTGGTCCTCGCGGTCGCGGCTCCCTCCCTGACCGGTCTCCTCCAGGTGGACGCCGCCGGCCTGCGGGACACGTTCACCTCCTTCCTGCGCTGGACCAGCGCCGCCGGCCTGCTGGTCGTCGGGGAGGAGCTGTGCGCGTCCAGCCTGCGCGGCTATGGGTATGTGCGGCAGGCCACAGTCCTGGTCATCTGTACGGCGAGCGTGAGGATCGGCCTCGTGGCCGGCCTCGGGCTCGGTGCCGGCATCGGGATCGCGGCGGTGCCCATCGCCGAGGCGACCGCGGGGTTGACCGGCCTGACCATGGGCCTGGTGCTGCTTCGCCGCACCGAGCTGTGGCATCCGCCGGCCGTTCGGATCTGGCGGCGTGGGGTGTTCACCGACCTGCGCCGCATCGGTGTGCCCATCGCCCTGACCTTTCTCGTGCTCTCCACGTACAACCTCGCGGTCATCGGCGTCCTCGGGAACTACGGGGAGAACGCCGTGGCCGGGTTCACGGTCGCTTCCACCCTGCAGAACGTCGTGCTGCTGCCGGGCATGGTCCTGGGGACAGCCACAGCGATCACCATCAACCAGCAACGCGGCGCGGGCGAATGGCGGCGCATACGTGAATCGATGCGCGGTGGCATCGAGGTCACCGTCGTGACCTACGTGGTGATCGCGGCGCTGGTCTGGTCACTGCATGACCCGCTGGCGTGGCTGATCGGCGGCGACGCCGGCGTGGCCGAGGCCGCGGGCAGTTACCTGGGCGCCGTGGCGCTCACCTACGCCGTCCAGGGACCCGTGCTCGCCTCGCTGGCCGTCATGGAGGAAACCGGCGGCGGCTTCCGGGCCATCGTGCTCAACGCCATCTACTTCGGTTTGATCGTCGCGGTCAGCGCGGTGGCGGCGCACGCCGTCGGCAGCGCGGACGGCTTCTACGCCGCGGTGGCGTACTGCAACCTGATCGGCGTGACCGTGCCGCTCATCGCCATGCGACACGTACGAAAACTGTCGCGCCAGGGGTAGCGCCGCTCAAGCGGCCACCGCCGCCGCTGGACTCCGTTCCGAATCTCTCTGACCCCCGTCTCCTCTCGCTCCGGCTCACCAACGGCGAGGACGACCTCTCCGGTGGTCCAGCCGCCTGCGACGTGGTCGTGCGCCTTGGCCGGGGGAAAACCGCGTCCCCGGCGCCGACTGCTGTGTCGCCCACATGAGAGGTGTGCGATAGGTTGCCCGCCATGCCCCAGCTTGGACCAGTAGCCTGGCCACCTGCCCCGATGCGGACCGAAAGGCTCGTGCTCCGCGAGCCCGAGGCCCGCGACCGTGCGGCGGTCATCGAGCTGCTGGCCTCGCCCGAGGTAGGCGCCTACCTCGGGGGAGCGCAGCCGCGTGACGAACTCGAACGCGCCATACCGGAGGCACCCGACCGGCGCCCCGGCCTTTTCGTGGTCGATCTCGACGGAACGATGATCGGTCAGATCATGCTCACCAGAGACACGGGGCACCTTCGTCAGGCCGCCGGCAGGGTCGAGCTCGGTTACCTGTTCCTGCCGCGGGCCTGGGGATGCGGCTACGCCACCGAGGCGTGCGCGGCGGCACTCGACTGGTTCGCCGGCGCGCTTCCCGGCGAACCGGTGGTGCTCGCGACCCAGACCGCCAACGTCGGCTCGATGCGCCTCGCGGCGAAGCTGGGGTTCGTCGAGGTGGAGCGGTTCGAGGCCTACGGCGCCGAGCAGTGGTTCGGCATGTGGTCGCCGCCCGCCTGAGCCCGTGCCCGGGCGGGGTCAGTCGCGGACCTGGGCGTTCACTGCCGGATGCGCGTCACCGCTGTCCGCGCCCAGGCTCGCCAGCAGGCGCAGCCCGTCCGCGGCGCGGCTGCCGGGGACCGCGGACAGCACCAGCAGCTCCATGCCCGGCTCGTCCGGCAGTGCGAAGTTCTCCTGGTGCAGTTCCAGCAGTCCGACCAGCGGGTGCAGGTACGCCTTGCGTCCATGCGTGCGGGCGCGCACGTCCGCACGGGCCCAGAGGCGGCGGAAGCGCTCACTCCCCATGGCCAGCTCGCCGATGAGCGAGGCCAGACGGGGGTCGTCGGGGTATTTGCCGGCGGCCAGGCGCAGGTGCCCGACCACGTCGAGCGTGCACGTCTCCCAGTCCGAGTAGAGGCCGCGCTCGGCCTCGTCGAGGAAGATGTGCCGGGCGGTGTTCAGGCCCGGGATCGGCCGGCCGTAGAGGAGCCCGGCGAGGCGGTTGCCGGCGAGCACGTCCAGACGGTGATCCATGATCAGCGCGGGGGCGTCGGTGACCAGGTCGAGAACGCGCAGCAGCTCCGGCCGCAGGCGTCCGCCCGGCGCCTTAGCGCGGCGGCGGCGCTGCCGGGCGAGCCTGTAGAGGTGCCCGCGCTCGGTCTCGTCGAGGCCCAGGACGCGGGCGAGCGCGTCGAGGACCTGCTCGGAGGGCTGGGTCGCGCGGCCTTGCTCCAGGCGTACGTAATAGTCGACGCTCACTCCGGACAGGTGCGCGACCTCTTCGCGGCGCAGCCCTTCGACCCGGCGGCGGCTGTCGGCGGGGATGCCGGCGGCGGCCGGGTCGACCCGGGAACGCCGGGTCCGCAGGAATCCCGCGAGGTCGTCCATGGCTCCAGTATGGCCTGTACGGTGCCCGTGAAGGTGGCCCTGCCATTACCAGGAAGTCCCGTCCGACGGAAGAGGCGCCCCTGAACGCCGGGCGTCGCGGAGCCCAGGATCGAAGCCATCCGATCCGAAGGAGTTCCGATGAAGACGCTGATCGTGCACGCCCACCCGGAGCCGAAGTCGCTCAACGGCTCGCTGAAGGACCTCGCGGTGTCCACCTTGGAGACCGCCGGGCACGAGGTGCGGGTGAGCGACCTGTACGCGATGAACTGGAAGACGGTCGTGGACGCCACGGACTACGGCGCCCAAGCCTCGAACCCGCTGAGTGTCGTCCGGGACTCGGGCCGGGCCTTCGACGCCGGGACGCTCACCCCGGACGTCCTCGCCGAGCAGGAGAAGCTGCTGTGGGCCGACACGATCATCTTTCAGTTCCCGTTGTGGTGGTACACGATGCCCGCGATCCTCAAAGGCTGGGTGGACCGGGTGTTCACCCACCGTTTCGCGTACGGCGTCGGCGAGCACAGCGACGTCAAGTACGGCGAGCGCTTCGGCGAAGGCACCCTCACCGGCAGGAGGGCTCTGCTGTCGGTGACCGTCGGCGGCCCGGAGTCGCATTACGCCGCTCGCGGGATCAACGGCCCCATCGACGATCTGCTGTTCCCGATCCACCACGGCATCCTCTACTTCCCGGGCATGGCGGTGCTGCCGCCGTTCGTGCTGTACAGCACCGACCGGATGACCGGCGATGACTACCCGGACGTCGCCAAGGCGTGGGAGCAGCGCCTGCTCACCCTGGAGTCGACCGAGCCGATCGCGTTCCGGCGGCAGAACTTCGGCGACTACGAGATCCCCTCGCTGCATCTGAAGGAGGGGCTGGAGCCCGCGGGCCGCTCGGGCTTCGGGCTGCACGTAAGCGGCTGACCGCCGCCGACGACGAGCGATACGACCATGCCCGTACGGCGTGCGCGCTTTCTCCCGCAGGATCGATAGGGCGCCTGCTCGCGCAACCACTCGTACGGGTCGGGCGGGCAGCTACGCTCGACCGGCAGCTCCAGGCCGGCGAGGTCGTCGGCAACGCTCTTCGTCATCAGGGTCCCGTTGATGGATACGGCGCAGTGGCGCGGCGGCTGACCGATCACTTCAGCGTGAGCGGGGTCTCGGAGGCGATGCGGGTCAGCTTGCGCGGGTTGCGGACGTAGTAGAGGCCGGTGATGCGGGCGTTCTCGATCCGGACGGCGATGACGCCGTCGAGGTCGCCGTCCAGGCGGAGGAGGAGTGCCGGGTTGCCGTTGACGACGGTGGGCTCGCCGGTGAGCGTGATCTGGGCCTTGCCGAGGCCGTCGATGATCATGCGGGCCACCTTGCCGGCGCCCGTGATCGGCCGGGGGGCGGCCTGCTTGACGCCGCCGCCGTCGCTGATCAGGACGACGTCGGGGGCGAGCACGTCGAGCAGGTCCTGCAGGTTTCTGGAGTCGAGGGCTCGCTGGAAGGACTCCAGTACCGCCTGGGCCTCGCCGGGGGAGACCGTCTCGCGCGGGCGGCGGGCATCGACGTGCCGACGGGCGCGGTGTGCGATCTGGCGGACCGTGGCCGGGCTCTTGCTCACGGCGGCCGCGATCTCCTGGTAGCCGACGTCGAAGACCTCGCGCAGGACGAAGACGGCGCGCTCGGTCGGCGACAGCGTCTCCAGGACGAGCATCAGCGCCATCGACACGCTCTCGGCCAGCTCGACGTCCTCGGCCACGTCCGGCGTGGTGAGCAGCGGCTCGGGCAGCCAGGGGCCGACGTAGGCCTCCTTGCGACGTTTCATGGTACGCAGCCGGTCCAGCGACCGCCGGGTCGTGATCCGCACCAGGTAAGCACGCTGATCGCGCACCTGCCCCAGGTCGATCTTCATCCATCGCAGCCAGGTCTCCTGCAGGACGTCCTCGGCGTCGGCGGCCGAGCCGAGCATCTCGTAGGCGACGGTGAACAGCAGGTTGCGGTGGGCGACGAACGCCTCGGTGGCCGGGTCCATGCCGTCGGCCCGAGCGGATGGCCCGGCTGTGTCCACCGTCGGCTCGCTGCGCTCGCTCATGGCTGGCTCCTGCCCTGTTGCCTCAACTTCTGCTCCACGCATAAGGCGCCGGCCCCCGCCGCTGTGTGACACCCGTGGTCAGTGACACGCGTCACATGACTCCGCCGTCACGGAGTTCGGGACGCCGGCGCCTCAGGGGCGTCAGGACGCCGTGCGCACGATCCGCGCGGCACACGACTACGCGTGGTGACGCAGGACCGGTCAGTTTACCGGCAGCACGTGAACCGGCAGGAGTGACACATGAAGCACCGCATCGTCGTCAATGCCGTGCCGGTCTTCGTCCAGCGGTTGCGGCTGCACCAGTTGGCGGCCGGTCACGAGATCGGGACTCACATGCTCGCTGACGTCTTCGCGGGCACGGGGATCCGGCTGTGCCTGGCCCGTGTCACCGCCGTCGATCCCGAGCGTCAGGTCGTCGCCGTGGCCGGTGGCGGCGACGCCGACGCCGTTGTCGGGGAGCTCGGCTATGACACGCTGGTGTACGCGCTCGGCAGCCACGTCGCCGGCCATGGCGTTCCCGGTGTGGCCGAGCATGCCTTCCACGTCACCGCCCGGCCCGCGGCGCTGCGCCTGCGCGAGCGCCTGGACAGCAGGATTCGAGGTCACCCCCATCGCCGCCATCGCCGGACTGGAAGTCACCCCCAACGGGCAGATCATCGTCGATGACACCATGCGCTCGGTCTCCCACCCGAACATCTACGCAGCAGGCGACAGCGCCCACGCCATCGGCGACAACGGCCGGCTCCACCGGCCGGAAGGCCATCGAGGCAATCGCGGGCCGCCTGACCGGCCGCAGGATCGCGAACTCCAAGCTGGTCTACACGTACAACCACATCAGTCTCGGGCGGCGGGACGGCATCCTGCAGCCGGTCGACGCCGCAGGGCGAGCGAAGCCGAAGTACCAGGGCGGCTCGAAGCCCGCGCGGACCAAAGGCGGGCATCCTCAAGATGGCCCTGTGGGCCACCTCGCACCTGACCTTCGGCCTGCCCAGGCGCAGGCACCGCCTGACCGCCGCGAAGGCGCTTGCGCTCCGCGCGCGGGTGACGGGGCAGCCGGCGTTCGCCCTGTGATGGCACGGGTCTCGACGAACGCGATGTCTGAAAACTGCCAGCGTGTGCGCGGTCGGCCGGGTGACAATCCGCTCGTGATCGCTGAAACGCAGGGGATGCGCATCCGGCATCGCGGGCATGAACCGCAGGTCCATCCCACCGCCTACGTCGCCCCGACGGCCACGCTGGTCGGTGATGTCCGCGTGGGGCCGAGGGCGCGGGTGATGTACGGTGCGGTGCTCGATGCCGAGGGGTCTCGGATCGAGGTCGGGGAGGCGGCGGTGATCTGCGAGAACGCGGTGCTGCGCGCGTCCGCGGTCGCCGGTGATCAGCCGGTGCTCGTCGGTGACCACGTCTTCGTGGGGCCGCATGCCACGCTGCTGGGCTGCGAGGTCGGCAGGTGCGTCTACGTGGCGACCACGGCGACGGTTCTGCAGCGCGCACGGCTGGGGGCCGGTTCGGTCGTCGCCGTCGGTGCGCTCGTCCATGCGCGCACTGTTCTGCCGGACGAGTACTTCGTGCCGCCGAACACCGTGGCGCTTGACGCGCCGGTGCGGCTGCTGGCCCCTGGTGATCCGGGCCTGGCCGAGGCCGTCGGCCGGGTGGGCTTCGCACAGGTGGCGTTCGGTGTCGACGCGGAGTGGACTGACCGGATCAGCCGGTACGAGCGGATCGCGGAGGTGCGCGTCGCCGAGTTCGGCACGCACGCGGACGATGAGGTTCTGAATCGCGGCTAGCGTGGCCTCATTCCGGTGAAAGGGCGTCGAGAGCCCGGTCGACGTAGTCACGGGTCAGTGGTTCCTGGGTGATCAGGAGCTGGAAGTAGAGCGGCCCGGACGGCCGGGGGCTTGAAATGGGTAGGTGCGAAGATCCGTATCAAGACCGAGCAGAAGGATGCCACGGTCGGTCCGTACTGCGACGGGTGGAAGAATCCACGGGACGGTAATGCGTACATTCCGGTCACAACTGATGACGCCAAAGATCGAACGGGTTGGATCGACGCTAGCGCCTTGACCCCTGTGCGCTGATTCCGGCGCGGCAATGTCCCGTGCCCGAGCCGTGGCGGTGGCCGGTGATCGTCATCATGATCGTGATCGGTCTCGCGGGCTTCTGGGCGCCTATCTGCTGTACGGGGCCGAGCCCCCGATCCCCAACTCGATCCGGCCCGGCGCCGCGTCAACCCGGGCCACGGGCGGGCCGGCGTCGGGCACTAGGTTGGACGGCATGGCGCTGCGACTGCTTCAGGTGAATCTCAAGGCCCGGGATGACGCGGCGCTGGGCCGGTTCTGGGCCGAGGCGCTGGGCTGGACTGTTTCCAGCGGGGGATCCGGCGCGACCGGCGTTCAGCCCGCGGGTTTCGTCTGGCAGGATCCCGTCGGCGTATGCGTCGATGTCATCGCGGTCCCGGACCCCGAAACGGTGAAGTACCGCGCGCACCTCGATCTCGCCACCACCTCCGCGGTCCATCAGGCGGAGTTGGTCGCGCGCCTGACCGAGCTCGGCGCGAAGCCCGCCGACGTGGGCCAGGGCGATGTGCCGTGGACGGTGCTGGCCGACCCGGAGGGCAACGTGTTCTGCGTCCTGGAGCCTCGGGAGATCTACCGCGACACCGGGCCGATCGCCGCGGTGGTCGTCGACTGCGCGGACCCGGGGGCCATGGCCCGGTTCTGGGGCGAGGCGATCGGCTGGACCCCGCACGAGGTGACCGAAGATCATGCGCGGCTGCGCTCGGCCACCGGTGACGGGCCGTTTCTTGAGTTCCTCCGCATGCCCGGCAGCGAGAGCGTGTGGAACCGCTTCCATCTCGACCTGCTGCCGAACCGCGGTGACGAGCAAGCTGGGGAGGTGGCCCGGCTGCGGGCGCTCGGCGCGACGCTCACCGACATCGGTCAGGGCGACGTCCCATGGGTCGTCCTCGCCGACCCGGAGGGCAACGAGTTCTGCGTCCTTGGTCCGGCCTGACTTGAAGGTCCGGCCTGACTTGAAGTCTCGCGGGCGCCGCGTCGCCGCCTTCGGCGGTCCAGCCGGAGGCGGCGGGGTCGCGTCACGCGACGGCGGTGCCCTCGAGCTCGACCATCAGGTCGGGGATCGCCAGCCGCGTCACCCCGAGCATCGTGGTGGACGGCGCCACCCCGGCGGCGCCCAGCCGCGACGCCAGCACGCCGTAGTGCTCGAAGAGCCGGTCGACGTCGGTGGTGTAGACGTTGAGCCGGACGAGGTTCGCGAGGGACATACCGGCCTCGCCGAGCACGGCCTCCAGGTTGTCGAGGCTCAGCGCCAGCTGCGCCGCCATGTCATCGCCGTGCTGGGGCTTGCCGTCGCCGCTCATCGCGGTCTGCCCGGAGCAGTAAAGGGTCCGGGTGTGCCCGGAGACGATCTCACCCTGGTTGTACCCCAGCTGCACCGACCACGGCCATGGGTTGACCACCGTTCGCTCGATTGCCATATCAGCTCCGTTCGATTCGTCGATATGACGTACGTCTGACGTCGTGGTGATCAGCCTCCCGGCAAATCACGACATCTTGTGTCGTGTATCTCGGTAATGTTGTCGTATGCGTGCCGACCGGTTGGTCTCGCTGGTGCTGTTGCTGCGGCGGCACGGCCGCCTGTCCGCGCCCGCGCTGGCCCGCGAGCTGGAGGTGTCCACCCGCACCGTGCTGCGCGACATCGAGGCGCTGTCGGCGGCCGGCGTCCCGGTCTACGCCGAACGCGGCCGGCACGGCGGCTTCGCGTTGTTGCCCGGTTTCCGGACCGAGCTCACCGGACTGAACCATGACGAGGCCCTGGCCCTGCTGATCGCCGGGTCGCGGCGCGGCGCGCAGGCGTTCGGCCTAGGCTCCGCGCTGGCCTCGGCGATGCTCAAGGTGGTCGACGCGCTGCCCGAGAGCTATCGGGACACCGCGGCCGGCGCGGCCGAGCGATTGCTCATCGACCCGGAGACCGACCTCCTCTCGCGTCGGCTGGTCGACGAGGAGGTGCCTGACGCCATAGTCGCCGAGGTCCTGCGCGCGGTGTTCGCCGGGCACAAACTACGCATCCACTACGCGGCCGCGGACCAGTCCCCGGAATGGCGCACCGTGGACCCCATCGGCCTGGTCACCGTCCGCGACCGGGGCTACCTGCTGGCCACGAGGTCGGGCGCGGACCGCACCTACCGGCTCTCGCGGATCTCGGCCGCCGAAAAACTGGCAGAACCCGCACAGCGACCGGACCGGGTCGATCTGGACCGGGCCTGGCAGGAACGCAGCACGCGGTTCCGGACCGGCGGCGACCAGGTCACCGTGCTGGTCCGGGTGAACCCGGCGCGGCGGGAGGACCTGGTGGGCACCGCGCTGGCCGTCCGCGCCGAGGAAGCAGAACCGGACGGCCGGCTGCGGCTGGAGCTGTCCTTCCAAGATTCGAGACACGCCGAATGGGCGCTGTGGCAGCTCTCCACGAACGCGGAAGCCCTGGCCCCGCAGTGGCTGCGCGACTCCCTGCGCGACCGCGCCGCCGCGATCGTCACCCGCTACACCGCGTCGTCCTGAGCCGGAGGCCGATCAGCGGCGGCCCGTCACGGCTCCGGGGAACCCGGTGACGCCCTTCGGGAGACAGCACGGTGAAGTACCTACTCACGAGGGAGAGGCGTTGAGTGCTGAGCTGGTCGAGATCGACGACGGAGAACTGATCCGGCGATCGACGCACGACCCTGAGCTGTTCGCCGCGCTGTTCGACCGCTACGCCAGGCAGATCCATCTCTACGCGGCGCGACGGCTGGGCACGCAGGCGGCCGACGACATCGTGGCAGAGACGTTCCTGGCCGCCTTCCGCAGGCGCGGGACCTACGACACGTCGTTCGCGCTGGCCAGGCCCTGGCTGTACGGCATCGCCACCACGTTGATCGCCAGACACAGGTGCCAGGAGGAGCGGCTGCTGCGGGCGCTGGGCCGTACCGGGGTGGACCCGCTGCCAGAGGCGCTGGCCGACACCGTGACGCGCCGGGTGACGGCGCAGGGCAGGGATCGCGAGCTGGCGGGGGCGCTGGCGTCGTTGCCGCGCGGGGACCGGGACGTGCTGCTGCTGGTGGCGTGGGAGGACCTGTCGTACGAGGAGGTGGCGCGGGCGCTGGACATCCCGGTGGGAACCGTACGGTCACGGCTGCATCGCGCGCGGAAGAAGGCCAGGAACGTACTCGGGGACGAGGAGCTGTGATGAACGCGATCAAGGAGTTCCGCCGGGACACCCCGGCGATGACCGACGAGGCCGCGGACGCCGCCAGGGCGCGCCTGATGACGGCGATCCGCGAGCCGGGGGCCGCACCGAAGCGGCCCGTGAACCGCGCGACGCGGCTCGGCCGGCGGGTCGCGGTGGCGGCGGCGCTGGCCCTGGTCGTCGGCGGGACCTTCGTGGCGCTCAGCGACCGGCCGGACATGGCGCCGGTGGCCGGCGTGGCCGAACTGGGCGAACGCGCCGCCCGCGCGGCCGAGAACGACCCCACGCCCGCCCCGGCCCCCACCCAGTGGCTCTACACCAAGGACCTGCAGCTGACCGGCGTCGAAGGGGACCCCGACCGGGATCGGCGCGACACCTGGGAACGGTGGACCAGCGTGGACGGCAAGCGGTCGGCCTGGTATCAGGACGGGAAGCTGATGTTCCAGGGCAGCGCGGTGCTGAACCCGGCCGGGCTCGCCCGGCCGCCCGTCACGCCGGCCGGGGTGATCGCCAGGATCAAGGCGGCCGTCCTCGACGAAGACGGGCGGGGGCCGGGGGAGCTGAACGGCCAGGTCCCGCCGGAGACGCTGTTCATGGAGATCAACCAGCTCATCTCCGAGCAGTGGCTCGCCCCCGGCGTACGGGCCGCGCTCTACCGCGCGTTGCCCACGATCAAGGGCATCACGGTGACCCAGGACGTGCCCGTCGCCGACGGACGGCGGGGCGTGGCGTTCAGCCTCACCCACGCCGAGGCGCGCAGCTACCTCATCCTGGACCCGGAGACCTTCCACTACCTGGGGACCAACTCGACGCGGTTGCGGGACCGGACCTTCGAGTGGGCCGACGGCAGCAAGGAGACGTTCAAGGCGGGCACGGTGGGCCTGACCGCCCGGCTCGACGCCAGGATCGTGAACCGGCCCGGCCAGCGTTCCTGATCGTGACCCGGAGTTGTCGGGGCGGCTTGGTACGGTGCCCTGGCGGCAGCATTCCGAGGGAGAGGGGCCGGTTGACGATGCAGGCGTCAGAGATCTCGCGTGCGGTGGCCGCGGCCAGGGCGACCGCCTCGGCACTCGGCCTGACGGCCGACGACGCCATCGTCCTGCATGACTCGAACAAGCTCACGCTGCGCCTGCTGCCCTGTGACGTGCTGGCCCGGGTGGCGCCCGCGGCGCATCAGGTCGCTCTCTTCGAAGTGGAGCTCGCCCAGCGGTTCGCCGAGTCCGGGTGCCCGGTGGCCGCTCTTGACCCTCGGGTGGAGCCGAGGGTCTATGCGCGTGACGGCTTCGAGATCACGCTCTGGACCTATTACGAACCCGTGTCACGTCAAGTGGTCCCACCGGCTGACTACGCCGGCGCGCTCCAGCGGTTGCACGCCGGCATGCGACCGCTCGACCTCCCGGTGCCGCACTTCACGGAACGGGTCGAGCAGGCTCAACGACTCGTGGCGGACCGCGACCGTACTCCGGAGCTCGCCGGCGCGGACCGGGAGCTGCTCGGCGACACGCTGGGAAACCTGAGACGCGTGATCGGCGAGCGCGGCGGCGCCGAGCAGGTGCTGCACGGCGAGCCGCACCCGGGCAACCTGCTCACCACGAAGAACGGGCTGCTGTTCATAGACTTCGAGACGTGCTGCCGTGGGCCTGTCGAGTTCGACCTGGCCCACGCGCCCGAAGAAGTCGGCGAGCACTATCCGGATGTCGATCGGGAGCTGCTGCGCCAGTGCCGGATCCTCATGCTGGCGATAATCACGACGTGGCGCTGGGACCGGGACGACCAACTCCCCGACGGGCGCCGGCTGGGCGCCGAATGGCTCAGCCAGATCCGGACAGCGCTCGATCATCAAGGCTGATCGCGGGGCGGCCGGGCGTCCAGCCGAGCTCGGCCTTCGCCTTCGCGTTCGACACCCGCATGGAGGTGTCGACCATCAGCGCGGCGAAGTACGGCGCGGCCAAGCGGATGAGGCGGTCGGGGAGTGCGCGGGGCGGCTTCGTGCCGGCGGCGCGCGCGTGCTCACCGAACATCTCGCCCCAGGTGACCGGGGTGTCGTCGACGATGTTGTACGCCTGCCCGGCCCTGCCCTTCTCCAGCGCCGCCACCCGTGGCCGCCGCTGCGTCGGCGAGGTGGATCCACGACATGGTCCGTCCGCCGTCGCGGGGGACGGGCAGCTTGCCGGCCCGCAGCGCGGTGACGAAGCTCCGCGACGCGGACAGGCCGTAGAACGCGCCGTAGCGCAGGGCGATGCCGTCGATCCCGTCGGCGCCGAACGCCTGCCGCTCCGTGGAACGCCTGGCCGCCACGATCGGGTCGGCCCGCACGCCGCGCGCCCTGCCGAACGGGTCCTCCTCCGTCAGTGGACGTGCGCCGTGGTCGAGGAACCCGTAGCCGGGCACCATCGACTGGGTGACGAACCGGCGCGCGCCCACCGCGCGGGCGGCCTCCAGCAGGTGCCGGGTGCCGGTGGTGCGCAGGGTGTTGGTCAACGCCATGTCCGCGTACCTGGCCGGGGCCTTGCCGAGAGCGGTCAGCTCGTGGATCAGCGCGTCGGCGCGCAGCCCTTCCACCGCCCGCAGCAGGCCGTCGCGGTCCAGCACGTCGGCCACCACCGTACTGGCGCCGGGAACGGACGCGCGCGGGTCGCGCGTCAGCGCCAGCACCTCGTGCCCCGCCTCCAGCAATCTCGCGACCAGCGGCCGGCCGATCGCCCCCGTCGCACCCGCGACCAGTACCCTCATCGCTGCCTCCTCGTCGTGTACGTGCTGACGTCCAGACGAGCCGGGCACCCGCGAACGTGACATCGCGGAGAAGCCGTGTGGTCAGTGGCCGGTACGCGCGGCCGTCACTGGTGCGGGATGTCGATGCCGGCCGCTCGCAGGTTCGCTTCGACCAGCGCGTTCAGCCTGGCGATGGACGGCTCCTGGTCCTCTCGGTGGTGGTTGACGAGTTCGTAGCGGGCGGCGGCGTCGGACTGCTTCCCGAGCCCGGCCGGCATCGTCAGCGCCGTGCGGTTGGCGAGCAGCCGGTCGGCCAGCGCGGAGGCCAGCTCCTCGATCCGGGGGTCGTCCGGATCCCAGGACCTCGCCGCCAGGCCGCGCTTGGTCAGCTCGACGATCAGGGGATCGGCGATGGAGTGTTCGAGCTGGGTCAGGAAGCTGTCGAAGATCTCCGGGATCAGCGCCCGGGCCAGCACGAGGGCCTCCCGCTGCGTGGCCACGTATTCGGGCTCGAAGCCGAGGTCGGCGAGTCGGTCCAGGGTCGCGCAGGCCCGCTCGGGCAGCAGGACCCGGTCGCCGTGGGCGAGCCGGTGCAGCGTGTCGCGGCGCGCGATCAGGTCCTCGATCCGATCGGTGAGCCGGCGGTGGACGTCGTCCAGGGCGGCGGCGAACGGCTCGGGATCGGCGTCGAGCAGGTCACCGACCTCGGCCAGCGGCACGCCGGCCTCGGCCAGGGTGCGGACCTGAACCAGCCGGAGCAGATCGGCCGACCGGTAGCGGCGGTAGCCGGAACTGTCGCGTCCCGGCTCGGCGACCAGGCCGAGCCGGTGGTAGTGCCTCACCGTCTTGATCGTGACGCCGACGAACGCCGCCGCCTGACCGATCGTGAGTCCGTCCGTCATCGGCTCAGCGGACCCGCGGGAGGTGGCCGGCGGTCTCGCGGTACGGGGTGCGGGCGATCACGGGGACGAGGATAGCGCGCCGGGCGAGTTGACCTTGACCTTGGGTCAGGGTGCACCCTCATCACATGGCCGCCTCGAAGGGGCCGGTAGCCATCATCGCGACCTGAGGAATGAGTATTCATGATGGGTAAAAGCAACAGCGGCTTCTCGCAGTCGGGGCTGCGCAAACTGCGCGGGGTGCTGGCGCGGCATGTCGAGTCCAAGAAGATCCCCGGGCTGGTCGCCCTGGTCAGCCGGGGCGACGAGACGCACGTCGAAGCGCTCGGGACGATGCGGCCCGACGGTGGCGATTCGATGCGCCGGGACACGATCTTCCGGATGGCGTCCACGTCCAAGCCGGTGACGATGGCGGCGGCGATGGTGCTGCTGGACGAGTGCCGGCTGCGGCTGGACGACCCGGTGGATCCGTGGCTTCCCGAACTCGCCGGCCGCCGGGTGCTGAAGCGCCCCGACGGCCCGCTGGACGACACCGTGCCGGCGCTGCGGCCGATCACCGTGCGGGACCTGCTGACCTCCACGTTCGGGCTCGGCGTGGACTTCGAGCTGATGGACTCCCCGATCAGGGCCGCGACCTTCGAGCGGACCGACTACAGCGTCGCGTCCGGGCCGGCGCCCGAGCCGGACGAGTGGATGCGCCGCCTCGGCGAGCTGCCGCTGTCGTACCAGCCCGGGGAGCGGTGGCAGTACGACCTCAGCAACGAGGTGGTCGGCGTGCTCGTCGCCAGGGTCGCGGGCCAGTCGCTGGAGACGTTCCTGCGTGAGCGCGTCCTCGATCCGCTGGGCATGAAGGACACCGGATTCCACGTGCCCGCCGGCAAGATCGACCGGCTGCCGCCGCTTCACGGGCCCGACCCGCAGACCGGCGAGTTCGCCGTGTGGGACGAGGCGGCAGGCGGGCGGTACGGCGAGCCCCCGGCGTTCCAGGGCGGCGGCGGTGGGCTGGTCTCCACGGCCGACGACTACCACGCCTACTTCCGGATGCTGCTGAACGGCGGCATGCACGGGAGCGAGCGGATCCTGTCCGGGCCCGCCGTCGAGCTGATGACCACCAACCGCCTCACACCCGGGCAGCTCGCCGCCCGGGAAGCCATGTACAGGAACCTCGTCCATCTGTCGTCCGGCCAGGGGTTGCACGGCGGCTGGGGCTTCGGGATGGCGGTACGCACCCACCGCGGCGACTACGCGCCCATCGGTCAGTTCGGCTGGGACGGTGGTACCGGCACCAGCGTCTACGCCGACAGGGACAACCGGCTCACCGGAGTCCTGCTCACCCAGACCGGGATGTCCACCCCGGACGTGATGCGGCTCATCCACGACTTCTGGACCACGCTCTACCAGGCCATCGACGACTGACAGGGGCCCCGGGGTCACGCGGGGGCCGGCAGGCGCGCCGATGCGAGCTTGGCGGGATCGATCACGATCGCGATGGCGGCGATCCGGCCGCCGGTGACCGTGAACGAGAGGACGGAGAGCGGAGTTCCGTCCTCGCGCCACGACACGTGGCCGGGCAGCCCGTTGACGAGCACCGCTCGATGGCGTGCTCCGGCACCGGAGAACATCCGCGCGCCGGCGGCGACCGCGGTGGCGCCGAGGGTGACGACGACCCCGCCCGGGGTGTCGACCGTCAGCTTCACGTCCGGGTCCAGCACGCGCAGCAGCGCCTCGAAATCGCCGCCCGTCGCGGCCGCGCTGAAGGCTCTGATGACCCGTCGTTGCTCTCGCCTGACGGCCGCCGGCCGCTCGGACGCCCGCACCTTCTTGCGGGCGCGGCTGGCGATCATCTTGGTGGCGTCGGCGGACTTGCCGAGGATCTGGCCGATTTCGGCGAACGGCACCGCGAACAGGTCGTGCAGCACGAACGTCAGCCGCTCGCTGGGCCCGAGCGCGTCCAGGACGACGAGCAGCGCGAGCCCCACCGAGTCGGCGAGCGCCACGGTCTCTTCGGGCTCGGCGCTGTCGTCGGCGGTTATCACCAGCTCGGGCAGCCCGACTCCGTAGGTCGACTCGGGGCGGGTCTGGCGTGACCGCAGGACGTCCAGGCTGATCCGGCCGACGACCGTGGTCAGCCAGCCCGCCAGATTCCCGATGGTGGTCGGGTCCTGGCGGGCGAGCCGCATCCAGGCCTCCTGGACCACGTCCTCGGCGTCGGCGTGCGATCCGAGGACCCGGTGGGCTACGGCGCTCAGCCGGTCGCGCTGGGCCTCGAACGCCTCGGCCAGCACATCTGTCCGGCTGGTGTCAGTCATCCTGCGGTCTTCCTCGAATCTGCTCGCTGGTCAGCCGTCGGCACGGTTGCGGCGGCGCTGCTGGCGCAGCGAGATCTGGTTGCCGTCCGGATCCACCGCCTCGATGCGGACGCCGAACGGGTAGTCCTCCGGTTCGGGGCGATCGAAGGTTACCCCCCGCCGGCGGAACACCTCGAAGTCCTTCCTCAGATCATCCGACTCGAGGACGAGCGAACCGGCGCCGCCCGGCCCTTGCGACCAGAGGATGATCTCGACCGGACTGTCGCCGACGCCCACGGTGAGGAAGCGTCCCTCCGGTCCCGGGTAGTCGACGCGCTTCTCCAGGCCGAGCCCTTCGGTGTAGAACTTCAGCGCGCGGTCCTGATCGGTCACGTGAACCGTCACATACATGATGTTCGTCAGCATCCTGGGCTCCTATGTCGTTGGTCGGTCCGACGGCCGCAGGCGTACGCGGCCGTTGCTCATATGACGGGCACGCGCGCCCGAAGGTAACGCACCCATCCACGACCCCTTCGATGCGCGAACGGTCCGGCGGTCCTGGAGCACGGCCGAACCGGGGCCGCCTGTCGTACGGAGCGAGCTCGCCTATCCGGCTGCCGGCGGTTGCCCGCCACCGGTGTGAAGGATGCGGAAGCGATCGGGTTCCGCCGGATCCCGGTCGACGACCTGGACGGGCGTCCAGGTCCATTGCCGGACGCTGATGCCCGGCGTGCGGGAGAACCGGATCCGGCCGCGGGTGCCCTCGACCGCGACACGCGGCCAGGATGCGGCGACGCGCGCCCGGTCGGTGCCGTGAGAACGCAGCACCTCGGCGAGGACGGCGATCGTGTCATAGCCCTCGAAGGCCACGAAGGACGGTGTTTCGCCCAGGCGTTCACGGAGGGCGGCCTCGACCCGGGCACCGAGCGGGCCGAGGCGCTCGGGCAGGTAGCGCAGGAACGGGATCGCGGCCCCGTCGCCGCCCAGCAGCGCCGCCCATTCGGCGAACTCCGGCTGCCCGGCCGGAGCGCCGATCATGATGCCGGCGAGGCGCCGGTCGGCGCGGACGGACTTGACGATCGGCACCGCCGGCTCAGGGTGGCCGACCAGCAGGAGGAGGGCTGTCGCGCCATTGCCGGCGAGCTCGTCGCACACGGCCTCGGGGGCGAGTGCCTGCGCGTCGAGTTCGATGACGGTGCCGCCGCGTGGAGTCAGGTGGTCGCGCAGGATGCGCGTCCCGGCCGCCCAGTAGACGCTCGGCTGGGCGGCTACCGCGATTCGCCTGTGGCCCGAGGCCAGCAGGAAGTCCGCGTAGATCCGCCAGCCGTGGGACTGCGCCGGGGCGAGCCGCGCGACCCAGTCCGTCGGCTGTTCGGTGAGCGCGTCGAGAACCGCTGACGAGCAGAGGAACGGCAGGCCGAGGGCGTCGGCCCTGGCGGCGGCGGCGCGGGCGACGACGCTGTGATACTCCCCGGCCAGGGCCGCCACGCCCAGGCCGGCCAGTTCGTCCACGGCCGCCGCGGCCCGCTGCGGATCGGCGGCGGTGTCTCGGACCACCAGTTCGAGTGGTCTTCCGGCGATCCCACCGGCGTCATTGACTTCGCGGACGCCCAGGTCGAGCCCGGCGAGCAAGTGCCGGCCCGCCTCGACCCAGCCGGGCCGGGTCAGCGGGACGAGGGCGCCGATCCGGATCGATGATCCCTCAGCCCGCTCCACTGCGGATGGCGATGGTGGCGTGTTCATGCGTTGGTGTCTCCCGTGGTGATTGGTTGCAGTATGCCGGGATGCTGCGCGGGACGACGCCGCGGGCCCACGCTCCGCCGTTGTTCAAGAAATTCAAGATCTACTTCTTGAAAATTGAAGATCGGCCCGTTATAACTTGAGATATGACAGATCAGGCGATGGACTGGCAGGAACTCACGAACCTGACCCGGGGCCAGCCGTTCGTCGTCGAGCGGGTGCGCCTGACGGGCAGCGGCGTGGCGATCGAGGGCGAGTTCGAGCTGCCGCAGCTGGCGCAGCTCAGCGTCGAGGATCAGATCTTCGTCACGGCGTTCGTGCGGTGCCACGGTTCCATCAAGCAGATGGAGCGGATCTTCGGGGTCAGCTACCCGACGATCAAGGCGCGGCTGAACCGGATCACGCAGATGCTCGACTTCGTCGAGACCGATCCGGCGCCGTCGCGGGCCGACGTCATCGATCGGTTGCGCCGTGGCGAGATCACCGCGCAACAGGCCTTGTCCGATCTGGAGGGCCGTACATGATGCCGCAGTTGGTGACCGTACGGGTCAAACGCCCCGACCGTCGCCGCATCCGGATCTGGGTCCCGATACTCCCGGTCGTGCTCGTGCTCTCACCGATCGTGGTCCTGGCCGTCCTGGGGGCGGTCGTGGCGTGCGTCATATTTCGCGTCGACGTGGTGAAGGCACTGCGCACCGGCTGGCGCATCGTCTTCGCGCTGCCCGGCACCCGATTCGACATCGAGTACAGCCGTACGGCCGTGCTCGTGGCCGTCAGATAGGAGAAGTCCGATGAACGAACAGCGCAAGGACGTCCTCGACATGCTGGTCGAGGGCAAGATCACCGCAGAGGAGGCGGAGCGGCTCATCGCCGCGCTCGAACGTGACCCGTATCCGGCGACGTCGAGCCCCGACGCCCGGCCGAAGGGCAAGGCGAAGTACCTGCGGCTGATCGCGCACACCTTTGACGAGGGCGAACCGGGGCGGATCGACGTAAGGGTGCCGCTGCAACTGCTGCGGGCCGGCGTCCAACTGGCGGCCCTGATCCCGCCGCGGGCCCTGGAACGGGCCAACGCCGAGCTGGACAGGTCGGGGGTGCCGTTCGACCTGACGCAGCTCAAGCCCGAGCACCTCGAAGCGCTCGTGGAGCACCTCGACGAGGTGACCCTGGAGGTCGACCAGCCCGACGCCAAGATACGGGTCTACTGCGAGTAGGCGCCGTCCACCGTCGATCGCGCCATGCGCGACCATCCGTGACGAAACCGAGAACGGATCTCTGCATGACAGCCAACAAGGTTCCGGAGCCCGCGATCCACGTGCGGGGCCTGGAGAAGTCGTACAAGGAAGTGCGGGTGCTGCGTGGCGTGGACTTCGAAGTGGCGCGCGGCAGCATCTTCGCCCTGCTCGGCTCGAACGGGGCGGGCAAGACCACGGTGGTGAAGATCCTGGCCACGCTGCTCAAGGCCGACGCGGGCACGGCCCGGGTCGACGGCTTCGACGTCGCCACGCAACCGGCGGACGTGCGCGAGTCGATCAGCCTGACGGGGCAGTTCGCGGCGGTCGACGCGATCCTCACCGGGCGGGAGAACCTGGTGCTGGTCGCCCGGCTGCGTCACCTCAAGGATCCGGGCAGGATCGCCGACGACCTGCTGGAGCGCTTCTCGCTCACCGACGCGGGCACGCGGAAGGTGTCGGCCTACTCCGGCGGCATGCGCCGCCGCCTGGACATCGCGATGAGCCTCATCGGCGACCCGCCGGTGATCTTCCTGGACGAGCCGACGACCGGGCTCGACCCGCAGGGACGCGTCGAGGTGTGGCAGGCCGTCAAGGAGCTCACCGGCCGAGGGACGACGGTGCTGCTCACCACCCAATACCTGGACGAGGCCGAACAGCTCGCCGACCGGATCGCGATCCTGCACCAGGGCCGCATCCTGGTCAACGGCACCCTGGCCGAGCTGAAGCGGCTCCTGCCGCCCGCGAAGGCCGAATACGTCGAAAAGCAGCCCACCCTGGAGGACGTCTTCCTCGCCCTCGTCGGCACGAACGCGTAGAGGGGCCCTCCATGACCACGCACTTC
Source organism: Nonomuraea sp. SBT364 (assembly GCF_001083785.1). Taxonomy (GTDB): domain Bacteria; phylum Actinomycetota; class Actinomycetes; order Streptosporangiales; family Streptosporangiaceae; genus Nonomuraea. The sequence goes on along the minus strand of NZ_LAVL01000022.1, from coordinate 24,831 downwards.
CTCGCAGACACGACCACCCTGCTGGGACGATCCCTGCGCCACATCACCCGCAGCATGGACACCATCATCACCACCGCGATCATGCCGATCGCGATGATGCTGATGTTCGTGTACGTGTTCGGCGGCGCGATCGACACCGGATCGGGCCCCTACGTGAACTACCTGCTGCCCGGCATCCTGCTCATCACCGTCGCCTCGGGCATCGCCTACACAGCGGTCCGGCTCTTCACCGACATGACCAGCGGCATCTTCGAACGCTTCCAGTCCATGCCGATCGCCCGCTCGTCCGTGCTGTGGGCCCACGTGCTGACCTCGCTGGCCGCCAACCTGATCTCACTCCTGGTCGTCGTGCTCGTCGCCCTGCTCCTGGGCTTCCGCACCAGCGCGGGGGTGCCGGCCTGGCTCGCGGTCACCGGCATCCTGATGCTCTTCACCCTGGCCCTGACCTGGATCGCCGTCATCCCCGGTCTCACCGCCAAGAGCGTGGACGGCGCGAGCGCCTTCTCCTACCCGCTCATCTTCCTGCCGTTCCTCAGCTCGGCCTTCGTCCCCACCGCCACCATGCCCGGCCCGGTACGCGCCTTCGCCGAACACCAGCCGGTGACCTCCATCGTCAACGCCATCCGCGCCCTGTTCACCCAGCAACCGGTCGGCACCCAGCTCTGGATCGCCCTCGCCTGGTGCGCCGGCATCCTCGCCCTCGCGTACGTCCTCGCCATGAACGCCTACCGCCGCAGGATCGCCTAGGAAGCCGTCTCCTAGGATCGACCCGTCAGCACTTTCGGTGGCGCGCTGCCACCACCTACCCACGGAGGAAGCCGGATGCCGGCAGATCTGCCCAGCTCACCCGCGCTGCGCGCGTCCGACGCGGATCGCGACCGGGCCATCGACCTGCTGCGCACGGCCGTCGCCGACGGCCGGCTCGACCCGGCCGAGTTCAACGAGCGGCTGGACGCGGCGCTGGCCGCCCGCACCATGGACGCGCTGGTCCCGCTCACCACCGATCTGGTCGCGGTGCCCGGCGGCGGGATCCCGGCCGAACCGGCCGCCGAGCTGCTCACCATCAAGGAGCGGCACGGCACGGTGCGCCGTGACGGCCGGTGGACACTGCCGCACCGGCTGGCGCTGCGCACCTCGTGGTGCGACGTGCTGCTGGACCTGACCGGCGCGGTGCGCAGCGCGCCCGAGCTGGTCATCGAGCTGCGGGTGAGCGGCGGCAACGTGGAGCTGGTCCTCGCGCCGGGCATGGTGGTGGACGCCAACGAACTGTCGGTGCGCCACAGCATGCTGGCGATCGGCAGCGACGCGGGCGCCGACACGCCGGAGACGCTGCGCGTCCGCTTGGTGGGCCGCCTGCGGCACGGCCGGCTCGCCGCCCGGTGGCAGGCGCCGCACCGGTGACGGGCGGTGCCGCCCGGCGTCCGGCCCCGCGGCGGTGATCCGGCGGATCTACGCGGGCGTCCGCTCCTCGGCGTCCGCGCCGGCCAGGGGGATGCCGCGGGCGGTCAGCAGGACGAGCACGGCACAGCTGACGGTGAGGGCGATGTCGGCCACGTTGCCGACGAACAGGCCGCCGTAGTCGATGAAGTCGACCACGTGGCCCCGGGCGAAGCCGGGCGGACGGAACAGGCGGTCGAGCAGGTGGGAGGTGGCGCCGCCCAGCAGCGCGCCCAGCACGACGGTCCAGGCGGACGAGCGCAGCCGCCGCCCGGCGTAGAGGATGCCGGCCACGGCCGCGGCCGCCGTCAGGGTGAACACCCACGTCATCCCCTCCCCGATCGAGAACGCGGCGCCGGGGTTGAACAGCAGCCGCAGCTGGATCAGCTCCGGGATCACCGTGACGCGCTCCCCGCCGGAGAGCGCCGAGACCGCCCAGAACTTGGAGAGCTGGTCGGCGACGAGGACCACCGCCGCGAGAGCCAGCATCCATCCGTAGAGCCGCGCGCCCGGCTTATGGAGACTTCGCCCGATCGGCACCCTTGACCTCGCCCTCCGATGACCATTTCGGCCCAACCTAGCGGCCCCCGCGCCCCGGCGCTGAATCGGCCGGAAGTACCGGTCGCGGACGGCGAGACCCGTCTTGTGACCGGTGCGGGCGCGGGGGGCGCGCCGCAGGATGAGGGCCATGCCTCATGAAGATCACACCCCGGGCGGCGCCCCCTCCACGGCGAAGACCGCTCCCGGCCGATCGCGCATCGCCGCGCTCGACGTCCTGCGCGGGTTCGCGCTGTGCGAGATCCTGTTCGCCAACGTCCAGCTCATGGCCACCGGCAGGTCCGCCGTCGCAGAGCAGCCCATGGGCGAGTGGGACCCGTGGCTGGGGATGCCGATCTTCTCACTGCTGTTCGGCATCGGGTTCGCGCTGCTGCTCGACTCCGCGGGGCGCCGCGCCACCCGCCCCTGGCTCGCCCTGCTGCGCCGGCTTGCGGCGCTGCTCGTGATCGGCCTGCTGCACGGGCTGCTGTGGCCGGGCGAGATCCTGGCCACCTACGCGGTCGTCGGCCTGCTGGTGCTGCTGCCCTCGGCCTGGCTGCCGCGGTGGGCCGTGGCCGGGTTCGCCGCCGCGCTCGTCCCGGCTGCGCTGATCTTCGGCGGGGGCGGGCCCCTGCTGGTCGCCGGGCTGTTCCTGCTGGGCTCGGCGCTGGTCCGGTACGGGGTCGTCGAGCGGATCGAGGGGGCGGCCCGGGGGCCGCTCCTGCTGGGCCTGCTCTTCGCGGCGGGAACGGCCGCCGCCCGGTGGGCGCAGGCCGGGGCGGGCCCGGCGCAGCCGTCGTTCACCTCCAGCCTGGCCGATCTGCTGGTCGTCGGCGTGTACGTGTGCGGCCTGCTGGTCCTGCTCGCAACGCCGCTGCGGCCGGTGTTGCGGTTCGTCTTCGCGCCGATGGGCCGGATGGCGCTGACCAACTACCTGACGGCGACCCTCCTGGTCCTGGCGGCCACACACCTCCTCGGCCTGCCGATCGGCCAGTCGCCGACGACGGCGTACGTGGTCGCGGGGGGCATCCTGGCGGCCCAGTGGCTGTTCTGCGCCCTCTGGCTGCGCCGCTGCCGCCAGGGCCCGGTGGAGTGGCTCTGGCGCTGGGCCACCTGGGGGCGCCGCCCGGCCCTGCGCGCCCCCACCGGCTAGGTCAGACGGTGGTGGCGCCGTCGGAGGCGGAGCCGACGGACGCCACGTACTTGGCGAGCACGCCTCGCTCCACCGGCCGCTCCGGAGCACGCCAGGCGGCGCGGCGCGCGGCGAGTTCGTCCTCGTCCACGAGGAGGTCCAGGCCGGCCTTCGCGGTGTCGACGACGACCGTGTCGCCATCGCGCACCAGCGCGATGGGCCCGCCCTTGGCCGCCTCGGGGGCGACGTGGCCGATGACGAGCCCGTGGGACACGCCGCTGAAGCGCCCATCGGTCACCAGCGCCACGGAGTCACCCAGTCCCTGCCCGACCAGGGCGCCGGTGATGGAGAGCATCTCCCGCATGCCCGGCCCGCCGGCCGGGCCCTCGTATCGGACGATCACGACGTCCCCTGGCACGATCGTGCCGCTCTGGATGGCGGCGAAGCACTCCTCCTCGGAGTCGAACACCCTGGCCGGCCCTTCACGGCGGAAGTCCGCGCGTCCGCCGAGCTTCAGCACGCACCCCTCGGGCGCCAGCGTCCCGCGCAGGATGGCCAGGGCGCCCGGCGGCTTCGCCGGGGCGGCCACCGTCTTCACCGTGGTCTGGCCCGGCTTCTCCGACGCCGCGGCGGCCACCTCTGCCAGCGTGCGGCCCTCGACGAGCGTCACGTCCTCCCGCAGTAGTCCCGCCTCCAGGAGCCGTTTGGCGACCAGCGCCGTACCTCCGGCCCGCCACAGGTCGGCGGCGGTGTGCGGGCCGCCGGGCTTGAGCCCGGTGATGATCGGCACCTCGCGGCACACCTGGCCGATCTCGTCGATCCGCAGCGGCACCCCCGCCTCACGGGCGATGGCGAGCAGGTGCAGCACCGCGTTGGTGGAGCCGCCCATGGCCGCCACGGAGACGATGGCGTTGTGCAGGGCGTCCGGGGTGAGGATGCGGGAGGGCCTGGCGTCCCTGGCGAGGGCGTCCATGACGATCTCGCCGACGCGCGTGGCTGCCTCCGGCTTGGTGTCGGCGACCGCCGGGATGTCGCCGATGCCGAAGGGCGCCAGTCCGAGGAAGTCCGCCACCGCGCCCATGGTGTTGGCGGTGTACTGCGCGGCGCAGGTGCCGGGGCCGGGACAAGCGTGACGGGCGAGGTCGTCGACGTCGTCCTGGGAGAGCCTGCCGACCGCACGCTCGCCCAGCGACTCCCACATGTCCTGGATGGTGACGTCGCGGTCGCGCCAGCGGCCCGGCATCATGCTGCCGCTGTAGAGGATCACCGAGGGCACGTCGAGCCGCGCCAGTGCCATGATCCCCGCCGGGACGGTCTTGTCGCAGCCGACGATGCAGACGAGGGCGTCGAACTGGTGGGCACGCCCCATGAGCTCGATGGAGTCGGCGATCACCTCCCTGCTCACCAGCGAGGCCCGCATGCCGGGCGTGCCCATGGTCAGGTTGTCGGAGACGGCGATGGTGTTGAACTCCATCGGCAGGCCGCCGGCGCGTCGCACGCCCTCGGCGACCTGCGCGGCCAGCTCACGGTGCGTGAGGTTGCACGGCATGGTGCCCGTCCAGGTGGAGGCGATGCCGACGGTCGGCAGCCGCATGTCCTCCCGGGTCAGGCCCATGGCGTACAGATGGGAGCGGGCCGGTGCGCGGTCGGGGTCGTCGGCGATGGTCATGCCGCCTCCTGCCTGGTCGTGGAAATTTCTGGAAGGTCGAGCCCGAGCAGCCTGACCGCGTTCCCCGCGAGGATCAGCTCACGGTCGCCCGGCGACAGGTTGAGCTCGTCGAGGATGCGGATCTGCTCGTCGGCATACTGCCGGATGTATCCCCACGGGAAGTCGCACGAGTCGGTGCCGAACAGGATCCGCTCGGGGCCGAACGTCTCGTGGAAGCGGCGGAACAGATCCTTGAGGGTGAGCTCGTACGGCATCCACCGCGTCCACTCGTGGTTGCTGGAGGAGTCCACGTGGACGTTGGCGTTCGCCCAGCCCAGGCGGAGCAGCTCGCCGGGGTAACCGCAGCCGAAGTGGGCGACCACGAAGTCCACCCCGGGGAAGGCCTTGGCCACGTCGTGCAGGGCGAGCGGGTCCATGTTGGGGGCGTGGCCGAGCCCACCGCCGCCGTTGACGGGGCCGAAGTGGAGCATGACGGGCAGCCCGTACTCCTCGCACACCTCCCAGACCGGCCACAGGGCGCGGTCGGCGAGCGGCACGCTCACCCAGGGGGCGATGACCTTGTAGCCGGACAGGCCGAGCTCCGTCGCGGATCTGCGGAGCTCGGCCGCGGCGCCCGGCGCGCAGGGCTGGTGGTTGGCGAAGCCGACGAACCGGCCGGGGTGCGCGGCGACCACCTGGGCCAGCCGGTCGTTGCCTCCGCCGCTCATGAACACGACCCTGGTGAGGCCCACCTCGTCGGCCTCGTGCCGCCACGCCGCCGCGACCTCCTCGGCCGTTCTCGTCTCGGGCCGCGTGGGCGGCAGGGTGCGGGCCCGTCGTACGCGTTCGTGGTAGGCGCCGGCGTTCCGCCGGAGGCGTTCCAGCTTCGCGGGGCCGCAGACGTGCTCGTACTCGGCGTCCAGCCGGTCCTGCGTGGGCTCGGCGCCGGGGAAGTGGCAGTGGAAGTCGATGACCGGCGTCCCCCAGCGGCTCATGCGAACCTCACGGTGTTGCGCAGGGTGCCGATGCCCTCGACCTCGATCTCGACCACGTCGCCGTCCTTCAGCCACAGCTGGGGCGAGCGGCCCATGCCGACGCCGTGCGGCGTGCCGGTGGCGATGACGTCGCCGGGGTTCAGCGTCATGTACCGGGAGAGATAGGAGATGATCGCGGGCACGTCGAAGATCATGTCCTTGGTCGAGCCGTCCTGGACGATCTCGCCGCCGACGCGGGCCCGGACGGCCAGGGTGTGCGGGTCGCCGAGTTCGTCCGGGGTGACGATCCACGGGCCGAGCGGGCAGAACCCGTCGAAGTTCTTGCCGCGGAACCACTGCCCGTCGGCGAACTGGGCGTCCCTCGCCGAGAGGTCGTTGGCGGCGGTGTAGCCGAAGACGTGCTCCATCGCGCGGTCGGCGGGCACGTCGCGGGCCGGCCGGCCGATGACGACGGCCAGTTCCGCCTCCCAGTCGAGCTGCTCGGTGGCTCCCGCCGGCACCACCACGTCGTCGTACGGCCCGGCGAGGGTGTGCGCCGTCTTGACGAAGGCCAGCGGACGCGGCGGCGTGTCGAGTCCGGTCTCCCGGATGTGGTCGGCGTAGTTGAGGCCGATGCAGATGATCTTCTGTGGCGCGGCCAGCGGGCTGAGGACGGTCACCTCGCTCAGCGGGACCGCCGGACCCGTCGCGGGCAGCGCGGACAGGTCGGCGCCGGCGGCGATGAGGTCGCGCAGGCCGTCGGCCAGGTACGCGGCCTTCTCCCGGGCCACGGGGACGGCGGTGCCGTCCTCGATCCTGGCGACGGTGACGGTGCCGTCCGTGTGTCTGACACGGGTGATTCTCATGAAGGGTTCTCCGGGAGGGGTCAGGCGAAGTTGGGCAGGAAGCGCTTCTGCTCGGTGATGAGCTCGTCCACGAGCCGGGCCGCGGCGTCCGGGTCGGTGAGCGCGCCGTCGGCGATGACCGCCTCGACGGCGAGGTCACGGCTGCCGGTCATGGCGGCCTCCACGGCCAGGGAGACGGAGGTGAGCCTGCGCGCCAGGATGGAGGTGAGCGGGGCCGACAGGTCAGGCACGCTGACGGGGCGCAGGCCGCGGGCGGTGGCGACGCCGGGGATCTCCAGGGCCGCGTCGCCGGGCAGGCCGGGTACGGCGCCGCGGTTGGGCACGTTGACCGAGAACATCTCGCGGCGGTCGAAGGTGATCGACCGGATGATCGCGATGAGCTGCTCCTGCTCGCCCGTGGACCGTTCGAAGATCGATTCGTCGAGCGGGGCCCGGCCCTCGGCCTGGGCGCGCATGCCCTGGTAGCGCTGCTCGCCCCATTCGAGGATCTCGGGCACGGAGAACGCGTCGACGCCCAGTGTCTTGCCGTAGTAGGCGCCCGACGGCCAGCGCTCGGGGAAGAACTCCACCACGTGCCGGTCGTTGGCGGCGGGGTAGGCGCCGTAGCGGCGGAAGATCTCCCAGGAGAACGGGTTGTGCCAGGCCTTGCCGTTCTCCCAGATCGACCCGATGTCGGCGGGATCGGCCGGCTGCGCCAGCTCGCGTTCCATGCGTTCGCGCACGATGGGCCAGGCGTCGCGGCCGTGGTGCCGGAAGTCGTAGATGAAGGTCAGGTGGTTGATCCCGGCGTAGAGCGTCGAGGTCTCCTCGAACGGCAGCCCGGCGAACGCGGCCAGTTCCCGCTGCACGTGGTGCATGCCGTGGCACAGCCCGACCACGTCCACGCCCGCGTGCGCCGTCATCGCCGCCACGTTGGCGGTCATCGGGTTGCTGTAGTTGAAGAAGAACGCGTCGGGGGCGAGGGCGGCCACATCCTTCGCGATCTCCACCATGACCGGCACGGTGCGCAGCAGCCGCGAGATGCCACCGGGCATGACGGAGTCGCCCACCGGCTGGAAGACGCCGTGCTTCATGCAGATCTCGTGGTCGGCCTGCCAGGCGGGCCTGCCGCCCACTCCGACGCAGGTGACCACGAAGTCGGCGCCCGGCAGCATCTCCCTCCTGTCGGTGGAGGACCTGACGGCGATCGTGCCGCCCGCCTTCCTCGCCCGCACCATGAGCTCGGCCAGGCGGGTGGCGACCGCCAGCGCCTCGGGGTTCACGTCGACCAGCCGGATCTCCCACGCGCCGAGGTCGTCGGCGGAGATGAGATCGGCGAGGAGCCCTCGGGTGAAGACGGCGCTGCCCGCGCCGATGAGAACGAGTACTCGGGTGTCGGACATGCTGAGAACGACTCTCCTGTCTAGGCCTGGATCACGGTGATGTCGCGCGCCCGCAGCGCGGCCACCGCCTCGTCCGGCGCGCGGTTGTCGGTGACGACGGTGCCGACCGCCGAGATGGGGGCGATGCGGACGGCGCTGCGCTGGTCGAACTTGCTGTGGTCGGCGAGGACCGTCAGGTGCCTGGCGGCCTTGATCATGTTGCGGTCCGTCTCCGCCTCGGCGAGGTTGGCGCCGAGGATGCCGTAGCCGGGGTCGATGCCGTAGGCGCTGAAGAAGGCCAGGTCGATGTGGATGTCGGCGAGTGCTTGGGAGGTGAGGTGCCCGAGCAGCGAGAGCTCCAGGTTGCGGAGCAGTCCGCCGAGCACCAGGACCTGCAGGGTCTCCGACGTGGTGCCGATGGCGTGCGCGATGGCCACGGAGTTGGTGACCACGGTGATGTCGGGCACGGCGCTCAGGTGCGGCACCATCTGCGCCGTCGTCGATCCGCCGGTCAGCAGGATGGTGCTGCCGGGGGTGATGAGCTCGACGGCGCGCGCGGCGATCCGCTTCTTCTCCTCCAGGTTGCGTACGGCACGCTCGTCGACGGAGTTCTCGTGCGGAGCGCTGTCGTCGATCGCCACCGCGCCTCCGTGCACGCGCCGCAGCAGGCCGCGCTCGTCCATCTCGTCGAGGTCGCGCCGGACGGTGGAGACGCTGACGCCGAGCAGTTCGGCGAGGTCCTCCACACCCACGGAACGCCTGCGCCGCACGTAGTCCAGGAGCTGGTTCCTGCGCTTCTCACTCAGCATCAGTAGCCGGCCTTTCTGTCCACCAGATTCAACAGGGGGCGGCCATCGACGAATCTGCGCAGGTTCTCGGTGAAAAGAGCACGTACTTGATCGCGATAGCCGGGCGCGAATCCTGCCACGTGCGGAGTGATCAGTACATTGCTTTCGCGCCAGAAAGGACTGGTGGCGGGAAGGGGCTCCGCGGCGAAGACGTCGAGCGCGGCGAAGCCGACCCTGCCCGACCGCAGCGCGGCCAGCAGCGCCGTCTCGTCCACCACTCCACCGCGGGCCGCGTTGATCAGAGTGGTGCCCGGGCGCATCGCCGCGAAGGCGGCTTCGTCGATCAGGTGGTGGGTCCGCTCGGTGTGCGGCACGGTGAGCACCACGTAGTCGGAGCGGGCCAGCAGGCCGGCCAGACCCTCCGGGCCGACCACCTCGGCGGGGTCCGCGGCCTCCTCGGACGGCTCGCCGAAGCGCAGGCCGTCGCGGGCCGAACCGCTGCGCATGCCGAGCACGTTCATCCCGAAGGCGTGCGCGAGCCTGCCGATCTCCCTGCCGATGCGGCCGTAGCCGATGATGCCCACCGTGGAGCCGGGCAGCATGCGCGGCATGAGCTGGTTCCACCGGTGGTCCAGATCGGGCCAGTTCGCGCCGCGCTGCAGGTCGATGATCTGGGGCAGGTGGTGGGCCCGCGCGAGGATCATCATCAGCACGTACTCGGCCAGCGGCTTGGGCGACACGCCGCCGATCGTGGTGATCGGCGTCCCCGCCTCCCACAGGTCCGTGCCGGTGACGTGGTCGCACCCGGAGGTGTCGAGCTGGACCCAGCCCAGGCGCGGCGCCTGGCCGCGCGCGGGGAAGGCCGAGTTGGTGTAGAGGACGTCGGCGTCCGCCAGCACGTCCGCCGGGATCTGCTCGGCGGCGGTGGCCAGGTGTTTGCGTACGCGCACCTCGGGGGAGACGGCTGCCACGTCGGCCAGCCAGGCGTCGTCGAAGTCGAGTGTCACGCAGACGTTGATCATCTGTTTCCCATCACTTGATGCCCGAGCGGGCCATGCCCTCGACGAAGTGCCGCTGGAAGAGCGCGAAGACGATCAGCATGGGGATCATCGACACGAGCGACATCGCCATGAGCGCCCCGTAGTCCTGGCCGTACTGGTTCTTCAGGAACAGCAGCCCTACCTGGAGCGTGTAGCTCTCGGGGTCCTTCAGCACGATCAGCGGCCAGGCGAACTCGTTCCACCGCCACATGAACGTGAAGATCACCAGGACGGCGATCAGCGGCTTGCACAGCGGCAGCACCACCTTGAAGAACGTCCGCCACTGTCCCGAGCCGTCGACCTGGGCTGCCTCCAGCAGCTCGTCGGGGACCGCCATCATGAACTGGCGCGCCATGAACAGGCCGAACGCCTCGGCCAGCCGGGGCAGGACGACGCCCCAGTTCGAGCCGAGCAGCCCGAAGTCCACCACGAGGTGGAACTGCGGCACCATGACGACCTGGACGGGCACCATCAGCGTGCTCAGGACCAGGAGGAACAGCACGTCCCTGCCGGGGAAGCGGAGCTTGGCGAAGGCGTAGCCCGCCATCAGGTTGATGACGACGGTCAGCGCGACGGCGCTCACCGCGATGACCGCGGAGTTGAGGATCCACGTCGGGTAGGGGAACTTGCTCCACGGGCCGATGAAGTTCTCCCAGTTCGCGGCGGCGGGCCACAGGCTGAACCGCGAGCCGCGCAACTCGGCGGGGGTGGAGAGCGCCGTCACGATCATCCAGTAGATCGGGAACAGCACGGCCACCGCTCCGGCCGCCGCGAAGGCCAGGCGCAGCCGTACGGCACGCCGCTCGTGGATGTTCGCGGCCGTCATCGCCGCCCCCCTCCTCATGCGGTGTCCCTGCGACGGCCGATCCGCCACTGGACCACCGTCAGCACCAGAACGATCAGGTAGAGCAGCACGCCGATCGCCGAGGCGTAGCCCTGCTGGCGCTGCTCGAAACCGGTGGAGTAGGCGTAGGTCACGAGCATCGTCGTGGAGTTGCCCGGTCCGCCGCCGGTCATGACGTAGACGATGTCGAAGACCTGGAAGCTGTTGATGATCCCGATCACGACCAGGAAGAAGGTGGTGGGGGCCAGCGAGGGGATCGTGATGGAGCGCAGCGTCTGCCACCAGGAGGCGCCGTCGCAGCGGGCCGCCTCGTACACCTGGCGCGGGATGCCCTGCAGCGCCGCCAGGTAGACGACCATGTTGAAGCCGAGCCCGATCCACAGGCTGACGGCGACCAGGGAGAGCATCGCCGGCAGCCCCTCCGACTGCCACGCGACGCCGTCGAGACCCAGCAGGCCGAGGATCCTGTTGACGATGCCGAGGTCCTCGTTGAACATCCACGCGGCGATCAGCGCGCTGCTGACGCCGGAGATGACGGCGGGCATGTAGAAGATCGCCCGGATCAGCCCGCGTGCCGGCATCTTCTTGTTGAGCAGCAGCGCCGCCGCCAGCCCGGCGAACAGGCACAGCGGCACGGACAGCAACGTGTAGAGGGCCGTGTTGGCCAGGGCCGTCCAGAAGATCGGGTCGGCCATGATGTCCTGGTAGTTCTGCGCCCCGATCCATCGGGCGATGCCGAAGCCGCTGGTCTTCTGGAAGCTGATCCACACGACCTTGATCAGCGGCCAGAACATGAAGACCGCGAACACCGCGACGGCGGGAGCGGCGAACATGAGGCCCGCCGCCGCTTCACGTCCTCTGCGCGTGCGCAGCGCGGCTGCCCACGATCGCGCGCTCTTGGGGGGTGGTCCCGGCGGAGCCTTGCTCGCGGAGCTGGTCGCTGATGCCATCTGCCCGTGTTCTCCCTTCCGCGGCTAGGCCGCGACGGCCTTCTTGAGCGCCGTCGTCAGCCCCGCGATGGTGTCGTCGGGGGACTGGCCTCCGGCGAAGTAGGCCTCCAGATGCTGGACGAGGGCGTCGTTGACCCCCGCGAAGCCGGGCAGTGTGACGAGCTTCACCAGGTCGGGCGGCATCGTGGTGGCCTGCTGCTGGAAGACCGGCATCAGGTCGGGCCGAACGGCGTAGTCCAGGTGCCGGTCGGCGAGGTCCTTGCGGGCGGGCAGCACGGTGGTCTTCTCGCAGAACTGCTTCATGTTGTCGGCCGAGGCGAGGAAGACCGCGAAGGCGGCGGCCGCGTCGGGGTTCTTGCTCTGCGTCGTGACCGCCACCGCGTTGCCGCCGAGGTCGGTCGCGGCCCCGCCGGCGCCACGCGGCAGGAACGTGGCGCCGAACTCGAAGTCGGTGACCCTGGTGGACAGGTCGGGCAGCAGGAAGTCGCCGACGAACGCCATCGAGATCTTCCCGGAGGGGAAGACCAGGTCAGGGCTGTTGTTGGTCTTCACCAGCATGTTCTTGGGCATCAGACCCTTGTCGTAGAACGACTTGGTGAGGGCCAGCGCCTCTCGCGCCTGCGGGGAGTCCAGGGCCGGTGTCTTGCCGTCCGCGCCCAGCGCCGTGCCCCCCGCCTGCCAGAGCCAGTTGAACCAGCGGAACGCGCCGAACTGCTGCCAGTTGACGCCGAACGCCGCGCCGCCGGGGTTGGCGGCCTTGAGCTTCTCGGCGACCTCCAGGAACTGCTCCCAGGTCCACGCCTCCTCAAGGGTGGCGGGCACCTCCTTGATGCCGGCCTTGGCGAAGTGCTCCTTGTTGTAGAGCACGGCGGTGGTGTCGGTGTGGTGCGGGACGCCGTACGGCTTGCCCTCGAACTGGACGCCCGCCCAGAGGGCGTCGTCGAAGGCGGAGCTCTGGCTGCCGATCGCGGAGCTGAGGTCTTGCAGCACGCCCTGGGAGCTGTAGATGCCGATGTCGTTGTAGGTCACCCTGAACAGGTCGGGGCCCTGGCCGGACTGGAGGCGGGCGTCCAGGGTGGAGCGCATCTGCTGGTAGGGCAGTTGCTCCACCTTGACGGTGATGCCGGCGTTCTGCTTCTCGAACGCCCTGGCGACGGCGTTGAAGGAGCCGAGCTCGGCGTCGGAGCCCCAGACGGAGAAGGTCAGGGTGTCGGCGGAGGCTCCTCCCGTCGACGGTGATCCTCCGCAGGCGGCAAGGGAGCTCGCCGCGGCCGTACCGATGGCGGTTCGCAGGAACTGGCGACGGTTGAGTTGCATGGGGGCCTCCTCGGCTGCACAACCAGGTAGGGCCCGTCCTATCAACTTCCTCCAGAAAGCGTCAATACCTTTCATCGATCGTGACGCTCTTGGCTGTTCTATTGAGAGCAATGGCGCTTGACAGCTTCACGTCCCCTTCGTACCGTTTCGATCTGAAAGATTTGAGCGTTTTGAAAGAATCTGCTGGATTCGGGTGAGGGGATAAGCATGCGGAAGGCGCGCGCGGTCTCAGGCCCCCGGGCGCTCGGCCCAGGGGCGTACCGCACCCAGCACCGCGCTGGCACGGCGGTCGGCCACGCCGACAGCCGCGACGGACACCTCCCCGGGGGTGTGCCAGCGCACACCGCAGTCGTCGCGGTGCCAGCCGAGCAGCAGGTGCCGCACGAGCAGCCGGCCGTGACGGCCGTCGCGCAGCGGGTGCGGGGGAGCGTCCTCGGCGGCGTAGGCGCTGACCAGGACCGTCACCAGCAGCTCGGTGACCCGCGGGACGAGGGCGTCCCACGACCCGGCGGGCGCGGACGGCTGGTAGGCCAGCGCGAGGCCGATCGGGCCGAACACCTCCGCCGCCCCGTCGAGGGCGGCGGCCAGCGCGCGCGGCTGCGTGACGTCGGCGATCACGCCGTTGACCCGCGTGCCGCCGGCCGAGGCCACGTCGTCCCGCAGAGCCGCCACCCGGGCGGCCGAGCGGGACACGACGGACACGACCGCCCCGCGCTTCGCCAGGGTTCCGACGGCGGGCGCGAGGATGCCTGTACCCCCGATGACCAGAACGTGAGGTGGCATGGCTGACATCGATCTCCTCGTCTTGGGCGAGCTGAACGCGGACGTCATCGTCGAGTGCGGTGATGTGCGTCCGTCCTTCGGACAGGTCGAGGACATTGTGGAGGACGCCGACATCGTGCTCGGCAGCTCGGGGGCGATCACCGCCTGCGGCGCGGCGCGTCTCGGCGCGCGCGTCGCCATGGCGGGCGTCGTGGGCGACGACTGGCTGGGCGCCTTCGTGCTGGAGAACCTGCGCGATCGCGGCGTGGACACCACGTACTGCGTGCGCAGGCCGGGACGGCGCACCGGCATGAGCATCGTGCTCGGCGCGCGGGGCGACCGGTCGATCCTCACCTTCCCCGGTGAGATCGGCCGCCTGTCCGCCGCCGACGTGCCCGAGGCGGCGCTGTCGGCGGCCAGGCACGTCCATGTCAGCTCCTACTTCCTCCAGTACGACCTGTGGGAGGGCCTGCCCGCGCTGTTCGGCGAGGCCCGGCGGCGGGGCGCGACCACGTCCGTCGACCCCAACTGGGACCCTTCCCGCTCCTTCGCGCACGGCCTGCCGGAGCTGCTGCCGCTGGTCGACTACCTGCTGCCCAACGAGGCGGAGGCCCTCCGCATCAGCGGCGAGGCCACCGTCGCGTCCGCGGCCGCCGCGCTGGCCGCCCGCGGCGCCTGCGCCGTGGTCAAGCGCGGAGCGGACGGCGCGCTCCTCCATCACCCCGACGGCACCGTCCTCACCGTCACCGCCCCCCACGTCAGCCCCATCGAGACGACCGGTGCGGGTGACTCCTTCGACGCGGGCCTGCTCGCCACCCTGCTGGCCGGCGGCGACGTGCCGGCGGCGCTGCGCACGGCCTCGGCCTGCGGCGCGCTGTCCACCCAGGGCATCGGCGGCACCGCCGCACAGGCGACGGCGGAGCAGGCCGGCGCGCTCGCGGGAACGCTCACGGTCACCGCCCACCCCCCGCAGCCAGGTCCTACCCCATCAGAAAGAGAGACGCATCAGTGACCACCACGACCGACCACGGCCTCGCCAACCGCACGGAGAGTGAGGTACGGAGCCAGCCCGAGATCTGGCAGCGGGTGCTCGACTCCGCCGGCGATCTCCGCGGGGCCCTGCCGTCCAGCGGCGCCGCCGTGCTGGCGGTCGGCTGCGGGACCTCCTACTACGTCCTGGACGCCTACGCCCGCCGCCGGCAGGCGCTGGGCCAGGGCAAGGCCAGGGCCGCCATCGCCACCGAGCTGGACGACCCCGACCGCTACGACGCGGTGGTGCTGCTGTCGCGCTCGGGCACCACCAGTGACCTGGTACGGCTGGCGCGAGAACTGTCGCGGCACACCACCACGATCGCGATCACCGGAACGCCCGCGTCCCCGATCGTCGAGGCCACCCACCACCAGGTGCTGCTGGACTTCGCCGACGAGCGGTCGGTCGTCCAGACGCGGTACGCGACCTCGGCGCTCACCCTCCTGCGCGCCTCGATCGGCGAAGACCTGCGGGGCCTGCCCGGCCAGGCAAGGGCGGCCCTGGCCGAACCGCTGGTGGCCGATCCCGCCGACTACGACCACCTGGTGTTCCTGGGCTCGGGTTGGGCCCGGGGCCTGGCCGAGGAGGCGGCGCTCAAGTGTCGCGAGGCGGCCCGTCTGTGGACGGAGTCCTACGCGACGCTGGAGTACCGTCACGGCCCGATCGCGTGCGCGGGCCCGCGCAGCCTCGTCTGGTCCCTGTCGCCGCTGCCCGAGGATGTCGTGGACGCGGTCCACGCCACGGGGGCGACCCTGCGCGTGGCCACCGCCGACCCGCAGGCCGAGCTGGTACGCGTGCATCGCCTGGCCGTCGCGTACGCCAGGCACCGGGGGCTGGACTGCGACTCGCCCGAGCACCTGTCCCGCTCCGTCGTGGTGGAGTAGCCGTGCCGTTCGTCCAGCTCACCACCACGGCGCCGGTGTCCCGTGAACTCGCGGCGCGGCTGGCGGAGGAGGTCGCCCAGGCCCTCGGCCTGCCCGGCGGCGCCGTGATCGTCCAGCGGACCGGCGCCCCCGGCCCTTCGCCGGACGACGCGGGGGCCGTGGCCGTGATCCGGGGGCGGCTTCGGCCGCCCGGCCTCATGCGTGCGGCGGTGACCGGGGCGGCCTCGCTGCTCACCCGCGAACTCGCGCTCGATCCGGACCTGGTGCTCGTCTGCTGGCCCGATCCGGGCGTCGTCGCCACCGGAGATGGATCGTGACGCGGTCAGGAGGACGGCAGTGATCGTCACCGTTACGGCCAATCCCGCGCTCGACATCACCTACCGCGTCGACGAACTGCGCGTCGATTCGGTCAACCGGGTGCGTGCCGTGGCCTCGCGGGCCGGCGGGAAGGGCCTGAACGTCGCACGGGTGCTGCGCCGCCTGGGTGCCCCAGGCGTTCCGGTGATCGCGCTCGGCCTGGCGGGCGGGCCGTGCGGCGAGGTGCTGCGCGCCGACCTGGACACCGCCGGGATCGCCCACGACCTGGTCCGGGTGGATGCGGAGACCCGCCGCACGGTGACCGTCGTCGACTCCCGCACGGGAACCGTCACGCTGATCAGCGAACCCGGCGCGCCGGTGGACGGGCGCGCCTGGGCGGAGCTGCGCGAACAGGTGGCGGCGCGGCTGCCGGCGGCCACCGTCCTGGTGCTGTCCGGCAGCCTGCCACCCGGCCTGCCCGCCGACGCCTACGCCGTCCTGACGACGGAGGCCCGCAGGCACGGTGTCCCGGTCGTCGTGGACGCCGACGGGCAGGTGCTGCAGCTGGCCGTCGCGGCACGCCCCGAGGTCGTCAAACCCAACGCCGCCGAGCTGGGCAGGGCCACCGGCCTGCCGGACCTGGCCGACGGCTCCGCGCACCTGCGCCGGCTGGGAGCGGTCGCCGTCGTCGCCTCCGACGGGCCCGGCGGCCTCCACGCCGACACGCCCGGCGGGCGATGGCGGGCGGTGCCGCCGGCCGCGGAAGGCAACCCCACCGGCGCAGGTGACGCGGCCGTGGCCGCCATCGCCCTCGGCCTGACCCGGGGATGGGACTGGCCCCGCACGCTCATCCACGCCGCCGCCCTGTCCGCGGCGGCCGTATCGGCCCCGCTGGCCGGGGACGTCGACCTCGCCGCCTACCGGGACAACCTGACGCGTGTCGAGCTGCACGCCGCACAGGAGAAGGAGCCGCAGTGCCGCTGACCTCGACCGCCGAGATCGTCGCCCGGGCCAGATCCCGGGGATGCGGCGCCGGCGCCTTCAACGTGATCCAGCTTGAGCACGCCGAGGGCATCGTGGCAGGCGCCCGCCGGGTGAACCGGCCGGTGATCCTGCAGCTCAGCGAGAACACCGTCGGCTATCACGGATCGCTCGCGCCGCTCGGCCGGGCGCTGCTCACCGTCGCGGAGGAGTCCGAGGTGCCCGTGGCCGTCCACCTGGACCACGCCACCAGCCCGGCGCTCGTCGACCAGGCGATGGAGCTCGGCTTCGGCTCGGTGATGTTCGACGCATCCGCGCTGCCGTACAGGGAGAACCTGGCGGCCACGGCACGGGTGGCGGCCCGCGTGCACGCGGGCGGCGGGTACGTGGAGGCCGAGCTCGGGGAGGTCGGAGGCAAGGACGGCGTGCACGCGCCGGACGCGCGCACCGATCCCGGCGAGGCCGCCGAGTTCGTCGCCGCGACGGCTGTCGACGCCCTGGCCGTGGCGGTCGGCTCCTCGCACGCCATGCTGACGCGCGAGGCGGTGCTCGACGTCGAGCTGATCGCCCGCCTGCGCGCCGCGGTGCCCGTGCCGCTGGTGCTGCACGGCTCCTCGGGCGTGCCGGACGGCGGCCTCGCCGAGGCCGTACGCCACGGCATGACGAAGATCAACATCGCCACCCACCTCAACCGGGCCTTCACGGCCGCGGCGCGTGACCACCTGGCCGCGCGGCAGGGGAGCGTGGACCCACGTGGATACCTGGGCGCGGCACGTGAGGCGGTGGCCACACAGGTCGCCCACCTGCTCCGGGTGCTCGACCCGGCGGACGAAGGAGAGGACAGATGAATCCGAGCTACACCCCCCACCCGGACGCGGCGGGGGTCCTGGCCGACTGCGAACAGCGGGCACTCGAACGCGAGGGCATTCCGATGTTCCTCGCCCTGGAGGACCCGACCGGCGCGTTGCCGGCGGTGCGCGACGGGCGGGCGCTGGCCGAAGGCCCGGAGCTGAGCCGGCTGACCGGCCACTACCGGGAACTGCTGCGCCCCGAGGCGGGCGACAGCGACCTGAAATCCCTGGCCTCGGTGATCACCGTCCTGGCCAGGGCACACTTCGACGAGGAGGGCCGGTCGTGACCGACCACGGCTTCGAGCAGCACAGGACGGCACTGCGCGAGGGCAGGTACCTCCGCGTGGTCAACTACCACAACACCCCGCACTCCATGGCAGGGCAACTGCGCGAGGAACTGGCCGCCTACGCCGCCTCCTTCGCGTGCGTGACCCTGGAGGACCTGGACCACTTCTATGCCACGGGGGAGTGGCGGCTGGACCGGCCCGGCTTCATCCCCGTCTTCTACGAGGGCTACCTGAACAACGCCACCGTCGCCGCCCCCATCTGCGACGAGCTGGGTATCGTGGCCTGGTTCCCGGTGATCACCCGGTTCATCGACTGCCCGGTCCCCGACCAGCGCGCCTTCGCGGAGGCCCACCACATCGACCTGGTGGAGGAGGAGCTCGCCGCCGATCGGCTGGCGATGACCTGGGACGAGGTCGCGGCGATCGCCGAGCGGCACGTGGTGATCCCGCACACCGGGTCCCACGAGCAGATCGCCAAGGTCCGGACCGCCGAGGACGTCGAGCGGGAGATCCTCAAGCCCCGCAGGGACGTGGAACGCGTCACCGGCCGCGAGGCCGCCGCCTTCGTCTGGCTGTACGGCACGCCGCACGGCACCAGCCCGGACCAGGACGCGGCCGTCAGGGACGCCGGCTACCGCTACCAGATCAGCAACACGATGATCCAGCGCATCGCCTGCCCCTTCCGGGCGGGTGCGTCCCCGCGCCCGGTCAGCCGCACTTGCCGGTGAGCCAGGCGCGGTACTCCTTGGGGTAGTTGGTCATCACGCTCTTCGGCGCCTGGTTCAGCACCTCCTGCCAGCGGCTCGCGTTGCCGCTCCAGGCGGGCGGCGGCTCCTCCCAGCCCACGCCGTCGGTCCAGCGGGCCTCGGCTCCCTTGAGCAGCCCCGGGTGCCGCCTGCCGAGCTCGGCCTGGATCCAGGAGTCCTGGGAGTAGACGAGGATGCGCTGCGCAGCCTGGCGTTCCCTGATCGGGTCGGAGATCTCCTTCCAGGCGGCCGTCGCGTACGCGGGGTCGGACAGCACGGCCCTGGCCTCGGGCTTGACCTCCAGCAGGGCGATCAGACCGCGTGAGCGTACGTGGTCGAGCCACTGCCGCAGCGTGTAGACCTGCTCTCCCTGGTACGGGCCGCGCGCGATGCGGCGATCGCGCAGGTTGTCGCTCCCGGCCGTCCACCAGAGGGCGGTGATGTTCTTCCGGGTGCCCGTCAGCCCGTTGGTGGTGGTGTTGTGCCACATGACGGCCTTGGTGCCCTGCCGGGTGAGCTGGACGTCGCCTTCCACGCCGTCGGCGCCCCAGGCCTTCTGGTCGTTCAGGGCTCGGACGTTGTTGGGCTGGCGGACCTGGTCGCGGTCCCACGGGTTCGGGCCCGAGGGGTAGCCGCCGTGCCCGAAGACCGGCGGGCAGGCGAGCGCGTGGGCAGCCGGTGAGGCGGCCATGGAGGTGGTCACGCAGGTGGTCATGGTGAGCGATGCGGCGATCGCCGCCTTCGTCCTGAGCTTCACGAGGGTCCGGCTCCGTCCATGAGGGGTGCTGGACAAGGGAGTGATCCGTACGGGCAGCGTATGCGCCGGACCTCACATGATCAAGAGCGGCGGCGCCGGGTGGTGCGCCCGGCCCCTGCGCCGTCGGTCACTGTCTAAGCTTCCGCACGTGAACGACACAGAACATGGCATACGGATCAGACCGGGCAGCCTGGCCGACGCGCCTGCCGTGCTGGACATGCTCGACGCCGCGGTGGTCTGGATGAACGCCCGGGGCAACACCGAGCAGTGGGGCACGACACCGTACTCGCAGAAGCCCGGCGCGAAGGCGAAGATCGAAGCGCTCATGGCCGACAGCGCCCCCTACATCGCCGAGCTGGCCGGGGCGCCGGTCGGAGCGATGGTGCTGCACCCCGGCCCCAGCCCCGAGATGCCCATCGCGCCTGCCGGGGAGCCGGAGCGGTACGTCCGGCTGCTGATCTCCGACCGGCGCCACGCCGGCCGGGGCATCGGGGCGACGCTCCTGGCCCACGCCGCGGACGAGACCCGGCGGGCCGGCGTGGAGCTGCTGCGGGTCGACTGCTGGGCCGGCGGCGGGGGCCAACTGGTCGCGTTCTACGAACGCAACGGTTTCACTCCCACTGAGCCGTTCCTGTACGGGACCTGGCCGGGACAGGTGCTGGCCCGCCGGCTCGCCTGACCGCGGGCCACCCGCCGCCTCACTCACGCCATCCTTCGGCGGCCCTGGAAGCGCCGCCTGACCCACGAGATGTTCGGCATCACCTCGGGCAACGCCGATGGGCGCGACTCCTGACAACCCCGGCGAGGGGCCGGCTCACCGCTTGGGCGGCTTGCGGTAGGTCACCGGTTCGTCCCCCTTGCCGGGGTACGCCATGATCAGCAGGCGTTGGCCCCCTTCGTGCAGGCCCTTCCACGCGAACCAGTCGTAGTGCACGCGGATGCGGTAGTGCCCCGCGCGGCCGTTCAGTGAGAGGTCGGGGAACTCGGTGCCGCTCAGGTCGTCCCTGAGCACGATGTCACCGGTGGGGCTCAGGTAGCCGACCTCGGCGACGTGGTCCCAGCCCTTGGTCTCCACCGGCGGTCGGCGCGTGTAGGTCTCCAGGGTGACGCACAGGTCGAAGTCGGAGTGCGTGACGATCATCAGGTGGCCCGGCAGGGCGGCGACCAGGCCGTCGTCCAGGGCCTGATCCAGCAGCCCGTCCTCGAACGGGTCCGCGTGCTCCTCCGTCGGCTCGAACGCGTCCAGGACACCGTAGTCCGTCCTCTGGGGTTCCTTCAGGCGGATCGCCTTGGCCGGATCGATGAGCGGGCGATGGCTCGTGGCCGAGTCGCACAGGCGCTGCGAGTCGTCCTGCCACTCCCGCATCTCCCGGTCCTGCTCGGCGGCCGCGGCCTGGACCACGGCGGCGGCGCCGGGGCAGATCTCCGCGAGCGGATGGACCAGGGCGTCGCGCGTCAGCCCCTCCAGCGCCTGAAGGCGGGCGACCTCCTGGGGATCGTCGCGGGTGTAGACGCCGCACAGCCGCCGGGCGTGGGCGAGGATCACGGCGTCGGGCGTCGAGTCGGGGAACTCGATCAGTTTTCCCTGCCGGAAGGAGCACACGAAGCGCTGGTCCCGGGTGAGCTCGGGCTCCTCGGGCTCACCCCTCCACGACTCACGCGGGTGGCAGTCCGCGGCCGCGGTGGCCGGGCCGAGGGACTGGTCCGCCACGGGCACGAACCCGAGCGCGAGCAGCGTGGCGAGCGCGGCCGGCAGCACGCGACGGCGTACGCGCGGGGCCGGCGCCGCCGGGTACAGCGCCGCCAGGAGCAGGGCGGAGGCGAGCAGGGCCGCGGCGTACCACGACGGTGAGATGCCCAGGAAGATCTCACCGTCGTCCCCCTTCGTGAACAGCCCCTCCGGATAGATCTGCATGCCCTCGTAGAAGCCGTCCGTCACCGGCGTCGCCGTGAACGCGCTGACGAGGCCCACGGCCGAGGCGACGGTCAGCGTCAGCGTCGTCAACCGGACGACGCGGCGGGTGCGGCGCAGGACGGCGGCCAGGACGAGCAGCGCGGGGCCGCCGACGCCGACGAGGACGTCCAGGGCGAGCCAGGTCAGCGCGTGCCCGCTGCCCCCGTCCACCCGGACGTAGTACTCGATCACGCCTCTGGGGCCGATCCAGTGATACCTGCCCTGGGCGAGGTTGACGGCGGCGGGGATCAGCGGGAGCGCGACCGCCACGGCGGCCACCGGCCACCACCTGGCTGCCGCACGGGCCGGCGCCGGCCGTGGGACCGGCCGTGGGACCGGCCGCGGGAGGGGGTTCGCCAGCTCGTGGGCGGTCCTGGCGTTCCACACCAGGCCGAAGACGCTGACGGCGCCGAGGAGTGTGTAGACCATGAGGATGTACGGGAACCCGTTGCCGCCGAAGGAGACCATCCCGCTGGGCTGGAGAACGAACACCACCAGCGAGACGACGCCGATCCGGACGGTCGCCGCGCTCCAGCGAGGGTCCCTGACCTGGGCGATCATGATCGACCCGGCCCACGCCAGCCAGACATGGCCGTACCCGCCGGCAAGGCTGCAGATTTCACCGGCGAAGAGCAGGCCGGCGGCATCCGCGATCTCCTCACCGATGCCGCTCAGGGCGGCGATGGTGCCGGTGACGAGGGAGAACAGCCGCAGCCTGCGGGAGACGACGTCCC
The DNA here is from genome assembly GCF_001083785.1 of Nonomuraea sp. SBT364. Classification (GTDB taxonomy): domain Bacteria; phylum Actinomycetota; class Actinomycetes; order Streptosporangiales; family Streptosporangiaceae; genus Nonomuraea. The sequence goes on along the minus strand of NZ_LAVL01000022.1, from coordinate 2,654 downwards.
GGAGCACCAGGAAGAACAGCCAGACGACGGCCTGCTGCACGAGAAGGGAGGCGATCCCCGTCACCGTCCAGAGCCAGTAGATCTCCAACGCACTGATCAGCGGGATGCTGACGATGGCGATCAGGCTGTAGCCGACGTCGAGATACAGGGCGGACCGCAGCAGGCCGACCTTCCTGCCCCGGGGTGTCAGCTCGCCACGGGTGCGCCCGCGCAGCACCTGCCACAGGGCCCACGCCTGCACTGCCCCGATGAGGACCAGGACGAGCGCCAGCCACCACGGGACGGTCAACGCGTCTTCGGGGCCGAAGTACCAGTCCGTGCCGGGGGATCGGGTGACGATCCTCCAGAGGAGGTCGTCCCGGTCGGTGGCCGGCGCGACGGCGCCCAGCACGCCGATCGCGGCCAAGTACCCGAGCGCGATCACGGCGGCGATCCTGCCGAAACGGTAGCGGCGCATGGCCATCCCCTGGAGGCGGAGCGGTCAAAGGCGCCCAACCCTAGCGAGTCACCGCAAAGTTGATCAAGCCATGGCGCTCAGCCCTCACTCCTGGCCCGGGAGTAGGTTCTGGTGCAGGACGAGCCGGTCAGGGCGCCGTTCGGCACGATCGGAAAGGACGTACCCGTATGACCTGGTGGGCGGTGGTGCGGTTCCTGCACGTGCTGGCGGCGGCGTTGTGGGTCGGCGGGCAGCTCACGGTCTCGCTCGTGGTGCTGCCGTCGGCCCGCCGCCTGCTCGACGACCAGCGGCGCGCCCAGCTGCTCACCGCCGTCGGCCGCCGGTTCGGGCTGATCACCGTCGCGGTGTTCCTGCCCGTGCAGCTCGCCACCGGCGTGGCGATCGCCCGGCACAAGGGCGTCACCTGGGCCTCCCTGGCCGAGCCGGGGTACGGGCGGATCCTGGCGGCGAAGCTGGTCCTGTTCTGCGCGGTCATGGTGGCCGCCGCGCTGCACGGCTGGGCGAGCGGCTCGGGACGGCGCGGCCCGGCCCGCGCCCTGGCGGTGTCGTCGCTGATCGGCTCGATGGGCGTGGTCCTCCTGGCCACGGCGCTGCCGGTGACCTGATACTCACTGCAGTCGACCCAGCACCACGCGTAGCATGGGGGTATGGTCCGAGGACGTCACCGCCGGCCGGCTCGCGGCGGCATCCGGCTCACCACCGAGCAACTCGCGGCGCTCGCCCTCGTCAGCGCCCTGGCGGCCACGTGCTCGACGATCACCGGCATGGTCGGGGCCGTGACGGGCGATCCGCCCGCCGTCGTCGCCGGACCGACCGTCACGGTGACGGCCCCCGCGCCCGGGCGCACACTTGGCCCCGGCTACGACATCATCGTCCTGGATTGCGCCGGGGAGTCCCCCGACGCGTGGCTGACGCCCGATCCGCACGTCCGCGACCCCGGCGACTGCCGGCAGAGCGTGCTCGAACTCCCGTCGAACACCGACCTGACCGGGGAGGTTCTCCGCACGCTCGCTTCGGCGGGGCGCTCCGCGGCCTAGTCACCCCGTCAGTGTGCACCGGCGGCCCGGAGCAGGGCGGCCACCTCGGCCTGATGCTTGGCGACGGCGTGCGCGAGCGGGGTGACGCCGTCGCGGTCGGCCAGGTCGACGTCGGCTCCGGCGGCGATCAGCAGGCGGACGATCTCCTGGTGGGCGGGGCCGCCGTCGCCCAGGATGACCGCTTCCAGGAGACCCGTCCAGCCGAGGTCGTTGACGTGGTTGACGTCGATGCCGGTCTTGAGCACCTCGCGTACGTAGTCGACGTGCCCGCGCTCGCAGGCGGGGATGAGGGAGACGCCCCCGTAGCGGTTGCGGACGGTCAGGTCCGGTCCCGCCGGGAGAAGCGCCCGGAGCATCGCGACGCTCCCGGTGACGCCGGTGACCAGCCAGGGGGTGTCCTGCCTGGAGTCCCGCGCGTCGGGGTCGGCGCCGGCGGCGACGAGCAGCTTCGCCGTCTCGACGTGGTCGGCCGCGGCGGCGAGCAGCAGAGCGGTCCGGCGCTGCCCGTCACGGGCGTCGACGTCGGCCCCGGACGCCAGCGCGTCGCGCACGGCGGCGGTGTCACCGCGCGCCGCCGCGGCCAGGAGTTCCTCGTTGCGCACCTTGTCTCCTTCCGAATCGGCACCGCAGGCCGCCAGCAGCAGGGTCAGCCCTGAGGTCAGCAGCGTGCGGCGCTTCATTCCATCATCCTGCCGTCGCACGGCGGCCTCAGCCGAGCTGCCCGGCGACCGCCTTGACGCCGGCCCGGGCGATGGCCTCGTCGAGGTCGCCGCTGGGCGCGCCGCCGATGCCGATGCCCGCGACGGGAGCGCCGCCGGAGGCGACGGGCACGCCGCCGGCGAGGAACAGGGTGCCCGGGATGTCGGCGATGGTCGGGCCCGAGCCGGTCACGCCCTTGGCGAGTTCGCTGGTCGCCCTGCCGAAGGAGACCGCGGTGAAGGCCTTGCGCCGGGCGGACTCCTCGGTCTGCGGGCCCGCGCCGTCGCCCTTCAGCACCAGCCGGGTCACGCCGGACCGGTCGACGATCACCACCGTGACGCGCTGCTTCAGCTTCGCCGCCTCCTTCATCGCCGCGTCGGCCATCTTCAGGGCGGCGTCGGCCGAGAGCGCACCGGCCTGGACGACGGCGCCCTGAAGATGGCCGACGCGGCGATGAAGGA